>JABABL010000009.1 GCA_014238225.1 Mycoplasmatales bacterium | reverse complement strand
AAATTTATTTCTTGCGTTTCTCTTTTTTTGAAGTTTTTTCCCGGAAAAGGTAATAAAATTTTCTGACAAGTAAAAGTAATCTTTTGGGAAATCTCCGCTAACAATAATCTTTTTCTTTGTGTCTAAAATCTCATAGACTGCTCTTGCTGCCTCTTCAAAAAGAAAATAAAAACCCTTCATTTGTTCCCCTTTTATTTCTAATGTTGAAGCTGCAGAAATAAGCATATCAAACTTCTCTTCTGTAGCAAAAATAGCTAGTACATAATAACCAGCTTCAATATTTTTGTGTGTAGTAATTTCTTCTGCAACAACAATTCCATATTCATGTTTTAAAATAAATAAATCGTCTAAAAAACTTCAAAAATAAAGAGTAGTAAACCCAACCTCTTTAAAATACTTACTTTTCTGACAGTTATTAAGTAAATATTCGTGTTTGGTTTCTAAAATTTCTCATTTATTCATATTCGTATGCACTCAATGATAGGCTTTTTGAAACAATTATTGTGTTTCTGATTAGGTATAGTGTAAAAATAGCAATAACAGCTATTATCGTCTCTATATCGTTTACTGGAATAAAGATTGCGCATGCAAAAAATACAGGAAGTAATGCAGAACTTAGTGCAACTGTTACATATTCTTTTGTTGATAAAATATAACCAGTCTGTACACAAATTGTTTTTTTGTCAGATAAGTAAACTACATGAATTGCACTGAATATTAAGGTTAATCCAATGAATAAGTAAATTTCGTTGAATATATCTATTTCTAGCGGGCCGCTATTCTCGAGCTGCAAGGCTAATATATCTGCTATTGCTATCCGCGCATAAACCACACCAATAATAATAGGCAAGTGAAGAAGAACAAATATTGTCCTTTTTAATGGGGTTACTCTGGTCCGAGTGTTGTTAATTTGATCGTTATATTGAAGGTAAATAATGAATACGAGGTAGAACACAATGGGAATAGCTATTAGAAACGGAACAATGGATGTGCCTGCGGACCGTTCAAATTCTTGCCCAAATTCTATAATCAAAGTAATTAAAATTGTCCCTCAAGTAAGCATCATAAATAGACTAAATCTTTCATTTAAGTGATCAGAACTAAATTTAGGAATATGATTCTTATATTTAGAAAAGAAGGACAATCCAAGTGATAAAACCTCGATTGCCACAGCGAGATAAGCAACAGTAAAGAAGAAGGTCCGACCAGCTGAACTAGAAGCCGCGTAACTTAAACTTTGTGGAAAAATCAGCAGTAATCCATACAAAATTCCCGAAATTAAAAAAGGAATAACTGTGTATAGAATGGTATACCGCTGATAACTAAAACTATATGAGTAAATCGAAGCTCTAGCAAATATCAATACTATGAAAAAACGATTTAGCATTGCGGAAATAAATATGATTCTATTAGCAGCAACAGGATCATCGTGAATAACAAGCATTCCAAAACTAATAAAAGCAATAGTTATCATATTTACAAAAATAATGCCTCTATGACTGAGATCAAATGACTCGAACAAATCAGAATAGAATGTTGTTTTTATCCATGAAGTTCACAATATGGAAGCAAATATAATGACTTGAAAAGTAAGAAAAAAGTCTAAACTTGAAAATCCAACTGAGCCTGTGGCTCTATTTTCTGTAACAAAAATAGCAATGGCCTCTAATGCAATTGCAAATATTAAATCATAGAAAAGTTCTAGTGTAGTGGCTGTTCTGCCCTTACCACTATCATTTCGAAGAGAAGGTTTTTTTCATCATTTGTGTTTTTGTTTTCAAAAAAAATCAGCACTGTGTTTGACGTGTTGTCAAGCTTTTTTAACCTTACTCATAATATAGTTAATTTTATATTACTAATCACATAATTAACAAGAGAAATTTAAATATAGTGCAAAAAAAGTATCTACAAAAACACAGTTATTTCTTCTTTTTAATGCTTTTCACAAGCTCATCAATTTTTGTTAAGGACATAGAATAAAACTTAATAAGTTCACCAGTTTTTTTGTGGTAAGTGTAAAATTGGTTACTAAGTTCATGTTTTTCAAACAGTTCTTTGTTTTCAGATATTTTGGAGTCGTAAAGATCTTTATATTCTTTGCTTGGCATTGTGTCGCCTTTGTAGACAATCACATAATATTCCTTGCTACCTTTATCATCGATAGTATAGTATCAAGTATCATTTTTGTTGCGGTTCACCGTTGTTTTTGGTTTAGTTGTTTTGATAATTTTATTTTTCATTATTCTCACTTAAAGTCACTATATATTATTCCTTTAGAAACACTACCATCACGTTTTGTAAAATCTGGAGAAGGAGGTGTTGGTTTTTTTAAATTCATTAAGAAATTCATTGTTCCCGTCGCAGAAGAAATTCCCTTTTCGGCAACTGTGCTTGCTATTTTTTTTATGTAGTTGCCACGTCACTCATAATTATTTTTGAAATAACTAAAATCCATAATGCAATTCAATATCGGTTTCGAAAGATTGTGTTTTTTTATTACACTAACTAAAAATTCTGTTTGTTGTTTTGTAATTTTTCGCTCATGGAGTCCTTCAAAATAAGAGATGCAATCGTTGAATTCCATTTCTTTGATTTTTGCATCCTTCCAGTTTTCTACAATTTTCTCGGTGGTTGTTGTTTGCTTTTCGTTGCCGTTCTTTACCTTTGAAGGCAACATATATTCTTTTATTAATTTTTGAAAACTAGATCTCTCAACATACTTGCCAGTTTTTATTAATTTTTTAAGTAACAACATGACTACATTCTCCGATAATTTAAAATAATTAATGGCTACACTAATGTCATTTTGCATTCCTTTTTCCAAAACAATATTTTCTTGTTTTATAAAATTTAAAACAACGTTGGTTAAATTTTTAACGGAACGGTTGCTGGGGTTGTTAGAAGTAACAAAAGCTTTGTGCACTGGAACAGATATGTCTGAAGCATTTTCATACGTATTAGCATTAAGAAATTTATGCACTAAAATATTAAAATTAGTTTGACCAATATTAGAGATTAACATGGTTTTTAGAGGTTCATTTGTTAAAAAACATGAAACATCCAAAGGTTCTAATAACTCAAAAATATAAATGTTTGGAAGTAAATTTCTTGAATTTTGGTTTTTTAAATATGTTTTTAACAACCCTTGCTTTTCTAATATTTTTATACCATTAAAACAATCAATAAGGGAAGTTCCTAGTATTTTTATTAAGAAGTCAAAAGTCAACGATTCTACAGTTTCATGGGACTGGATTGCCTCTTTCTTCAACACATTGTACAGTGAAAGAGCGCTTCGTCCCAATAACGGTTGATAGCAATAGATCAGTGCTTCATCGTATTGTTTTGAAGAAGAAAAAGAGAATGACACCTGAAAAAAATCGTTTTCCTTTAGTGCATGCTTTTTTACGTTTTTCATGTTTTTTTATTGTAATGTATTTGCGAGATGTTATCAATATTTTCTATTATCAAGACACTATTTAATATCAAGCTGTTCGGCGTATTATGCTATGTCAGCTAAACACTACACTATCACAGCTAAATACACCCACCTTGATTAGTTTTTCAGGTGAGGAAAAAACAGTGAGATAGTATAAAATTTATTAAAAAAAAACAAGTTTTACCAAATAAAAAAGTTTTGGTAGTCTGATTAGTGGTATTATATTAGTAGTTGGGAACAACAAAAGGAGTTATCATGGAAACACAAAAAAGAAAAAAAATACAACGAGTATTAATGGGAGGATTTGGAGTAGGTTTAGGTGCAACAAGCATTTCAACAGTTGCTACAATTACGCATAAAGAACAAAAAGTGAATAACGATGTTAGCGCTAGTGCAGGCACATTAAACAAAGACAAAACAAGTATAGAAAACTATGTGAGCGAAGGTAACGAAACAACTACACCCTTTTCACTAGATGGATCTGGTAAAAAGGAAAACATACATGATCCAGTAACGGTTGGTGCAGACGATATACCAGCATTATTTGGTGGTTCTGCAGACTTCCGTCTTGCATTAGGTTTTAAACATGATGATAACGGAGGACGTGGGTGACACGATATGTTCTGAGGTAATCAATACGAAATGGCCGCAGAGACAGGTAATGGACCCGGTAGCATAGGTAATAAAGCTACTAATATTGATAGTTATGCAAGTGTACATAACAATGATTTCACATATGTTGACAGAGATGGTTACGGATATGGAGATCCAAGATTTGATCAAGGAGATGGCGGTGCACACATTATCAATAGCGGTCGTGATGCATCCACATTGTACGGTAAAGATTATGATGCTAGAGTTAAACACGTAAGAGCCGATGGTGATGCTGGTGCTGTGAGCAATAACACCAATAACATATGAAATGGACATTTTTCTAGCAGATTCCACACAGATGCAACGATTAATTCTGTTCCAAAGGAAAACGAAAGCAGTAACTTCCTTTTATTTTTGTACAGTTTATTGGTAACTGGTGAAGGTGAAAAGTTCACTGGAGATAACACATTTGACACCTCTCCTGAGTTGTTATTTATTTCTCCAGTTCTAGAAATACAAAGAACTTCGGAACCAGCACCTATTTCTTGAGAGAGCCTAGGTTCTTCAACCGCTGGACTTTTAACTTCTGGTGTTATCGACTTAGCATTGGGAGATCCTAAAGGGGCTATTGTTGGTTTTGGTGTGCAATTTCTTGCAGACATGTTATTACCTGCAATAGAAAAATCTATTAAAAATGCTGGGACCGCATCTTTTGATCGCGTACCTAATGACTTTGTTACATTAACAGAAGCAAAAAGTTTTCTTTGAAATGAAGCAAAACACTTGAATAACAAGTATTTTCAAGATAAATCTTATGACATTAAAGACTTTTTCTTTACAGATATCTCGTTATCCTTGAATGCAGAATTTAAACTACGTTACGACGGAATACATGGTTGAAAACCTTATATTTCTGCAATAAACCCTACTGTTTCTTATGCTTATCACATTGATGGTTTCAAAACTGTTTTAAATGTACAAGAACATAACGTAGCAATGGTTAATGAAAAAAGAATATAAAAACTCTAATTTTTTCAACTTCTTTTATCTCCTTCTTGATTAATCAAGAAGGAGATTTTTCTATAATTATCAACAAACTCATAATTATTAAATCTTCTTTCCGAGGGTAGTTAATTTAATAAATCAAGATGTAATTATTTCAAAATGTGGGCTTTTCTTAATACATTTACAAATTTTTATTATGTGTGTTATATTTATAACAAGGAGAAAAAATGAAAAAAATAGCAATTAATGGATTCGGAAGAATCGGAAGACTAACATACCGTGAAATGTACAATCACAAAGATATGGAAGTTGTAGCAATAAACGACTTAGGGGATGTAAAAACACTAGCGTATTTGTTAGAGCACGATACTGCTCAAGGTAAGTTTATGACTTCTCAAATTAAAGCAATGGATGGATACATAATGGTAGGAGATAAGAAAATCATGGTTTATTCAGAAAGAGACCCTGGAAAGCTTCCATGAGGAAAGTTAGACATAGATGTAGTTGTTGAATCAACTGGGTTTTTTCGTTCAAGAGATGCTGCAGAAAAACACATCAATGCAGGAGCAAAAAAAGTTGTAATTTCAGCTCCTGGGCAAGGAAACATGCCAACCATTGTTTACAATGTTAACCACGGAATATTAAAAAAAGAAGACACAATTGTTAGTGGTGCTTCTTGTACAACAAACTGTTTAGCACCCATTGTTCATGTTCTAGATGAGGCGTTTGGTGTTCACCAGTGTATTATGACAACCGTTCACTCAGTGACAAACGACCAAAGGATTTTAGATCTTCCACACAGTGATTTAAGAAGAGCTAGAAGTTGTATGGCAAACATTATTCCAACAACAACAGGCGCAGCAGCAGCTGTTGGTAAAGTTTTACCACACTTAAATGGTAAATTAGATGGCTTTGCTATGCGAGTACCTACAATTACTGGTTCTGTTGTTGACTGTGTATTCGTTTTAAACGAAGACGTAACAGTGGAAAAAGTTGATAGTGTAATGAAAAAAGCAGCTATGAACAATCCAACACTTCGTTATAGCGATGAGCCACTTGTTTCCTCTGACATTATTGGAGAAACACACGGTTCAATTTATGATTCCAAGTTAACTAAAGTTATGGACGTTGATGGCAAACAGCTAGTTAAAGTTGTTTCTTGATACGATAACGAAACTTCTTATGTAGGACAATTAGTGAGAACAGTCGCTCACGTTGCAGAACTTTAAACGATGGAGTTACTTTCAAAAAAAACTTTAAAAGACTTAAATTTTAAAAACAGAGTAGCACTAGTTAGAGTTGATTATAATGTTCCAATTTTAGACGGAGTTATAACAGATAGCACTAGAATAAGTGCATCTTTTAAAACGTTGCGTTATTTGATTGACTGTGGAGCAAAAATAGTATTGTTTTCGCATCTAGGCAGAGTTAAAAATGCCGAGGACTTGAAATCTAAAACACTCCTTCCTGTTTTTCATGAGTTGAAAAAATTATTAAAAAATGTTTCAGTATCTTTTATTGACGAAACAAGAGGTAGCAGGCTTGAAAACTCAATATCCGCGATGAAGAGCGGGGAAATTATTCTTGTTGAGAATACTCGATTTGAAGATTTTCCCAATAAAAAAGAAAGCAAAAATGATCCAGAATTAGGAAAATATTGAGCAAGCTTAGGAGACGTATTTGTTAACGAGGCTTTTGCCACATCTCATCGCTCACATGCTTCAAATGTAGGTATTGCAAACAACATTGACGATAGTTGTGTTGGATACCTTATCGAAAAGGAAATAAAAGCACTAGGACATGTTTTAACAGAACCTGAACACCCATACGTTGCTATTTTAGGAGGAGCAAAAGTCAGTGACAAAATATTGATAATTGAAAATCTCTTAAAAAAAGCCGATAAATTAATTATTGGTGGAGGAATGGCTTACACATTTTTAAAAGCCCAGGGTTATTCGATAGGCACATCGCTTCTTGAAGAGGATAAAATTAGTCTAGCAAAAAAATATTTGAAAGAAAACTCAAATAAAATTTTTCTTCCTGTTGACTTTGCTATTACCAAAGAATTTACTAATTCAAAACCTATTTACACGGAAGATCAAAACATTCCTGATGGCATGATGGGGTTAGATTGTGGACCAAAATCGAGTCAAAAGTTCAAAGAAATTCTTTCCGGAGCCAAAACAATTGTTTGAAATGGTCCCTTAGGAGTTTTTGAATTTAGTAATTATGCAACAGCAACAATCAAAATTTGTGAAACAATCGCTAAAATGGATGATTGCTACAGTTTAATAGGTGGTGGCGATTCGGCTTCTGCTGCTTTAAACTTAGGTTTTGCAGATAAATTTAATCACATTTCAACCGGAGGAGGAGCTAGTCTTGAATTTCTTGAAGGAAAAGAACTACCAGGAATTTCGGCTATAAAAAGTAAATAATGAGAAAAAGAATATTAATTGGAAATTGAAAAATGAATAAAACTTCTAGCGAAGTCAACTCATTTGTTCACGATCTTAGCACAAAAACAAAGGAATATAAAAATATTGATTTTGGTCTTGCCATACCCTACGTGTATCTTCAAACAGCAAAGAAACATAATGCAAATAAGGCAATGATCTTATCAGCACAAAACTGTCATTTTGAGGACTCAGGAGCCTTTACAGGAGAAATATCCCCAAAAATGCTTGAAGACATCGGTATAAGTTGATCAATCATCGGCCATAGCGAAAGAAGACAATATTATAAAGAGACTAATCGTTCTATTAATAAAAAGCTACATAAATTGATTAACGAAGACATGAAAGTTATTTTATGTGTCGGTGAGTCCTTAAAAGAATTTGAAGCTGGAGACACAGAAATTGTGCTTGATTATCAAATCAGAACAGGATTACAATTGATTACAAAAACACAAATGAAAAATCTTGTCATTGCTTATGAACCCGTCTGAGCAATCGGTACAGGGAGAACAGCAAGTGCTAAACAAGCTCAAGAAACTTGCTTATTTGTGAGAGAGTTAGTTAAGGAAATGTTCGATGAAGAAGTTTCTTCAGCATTACGAATTCAATATGGTGGTTCCATGAATCCCGGGAATGCGTCAGAGTTGTTAGAACAACCTGATATTGATGGTGGATTAATTGGCGGAGCATCTTTAAAACTAGATTTTTTTCTTGACATTATAAAAACAGGTAGCGAATGCTAGTAAATAAAAAACCCATTGTTATTTGTATTCTGGATGGATGAGGGGTAGGAGATCCCAACGATAAAGGTAATGCTATTGCCTTAGCAAAAACTCCTTTTTATGACAGTATGATTAGGGAGTTTCCCAACATCACAGTTGAAGCTAGCGGCGAATTTGTAGGTTTACCAGTTGGACAAATTGGTAACTCCGAAGTCGGTCACTTAAATATTGGTGCTGGAAGAATCGTTCTACAGGGATTGTCACTAATAAATGAAGCTGTTAAAAACAAGGCGTTAAACTCTAGTAAATCTATTCAAAACGCTGTAAACCATGTTAAAAAAAACAATAGTAACTTACATTTAATGGGACTATTAAGCGATGGTGGTGTACATTCACACATTAAACACTTACAAGGCATTATCGAGGCAGTAAAGGACCAAAAGATCAATAATATTTACATCCATGCGTTTCTTGATGGAAGAGATGTTGAACCCGACAGCGCTAAACGATATGTAGAACAAATTTTAAACTATACTGAACCCTACAAAAATATTCACTTGGCTAGTGTTGGGGGACGATACTATGGCATGGATAGGGACAAAAGATGAGATAGAATCGAGAAAAGTTACAACTCAATATTTCATGGCTCCGAAAACACATACAAGGATGTTTTTAAGTACATTGATTCAGAATACAGCGAAGGAAGATTAGATGAATTTGTAATTCCTGCAATCAACAGTGATGTCAATGGTGTTATTGAAGATAACGATTCAATTATTCACTTTAACTTTAGGCCTGATAGGGCAATTCAACTGTCTAGTGCAATTACAAACAATAATTATTTATGAGTTCCCAAGAGCAAAAAAAGTAATTTATTCTTTGTTTGTATGATGAAATATGCAGAGACAGTAATAGGAGAGCTTGTTTTTCCTCCAGTAATTGTTGATTCTCCGTTGGGAGAGATATTATCCAATCGTAACTATACTCAACTAAGGTTGGCGGAAACTGAGAAAATCGCACATGTGACTTTCTTTTTTGACGGCGGTGTCGACAAGATTTATAAAAATTCTGAGCGTGATTTAATACCTTCACCGAAAGTTGCAACGTACGACTTAAAACCGGAGATGTCGGCTTATGAAATTACAGATCATTTAATACAACACATAAAAAATAAAAAACACGACTTCATTATAATGAATTACGCAAATGCTGATATGGTAGGACACACTGGAGAACTAGAACCTACAATTCAAGCGATTGAGGACTTAGATAAATGTTTTTCTCAATTTGTTCCAGTATTAATTAAAGAAGGCGGCACATTGTTTTTAACAGCAGATCATGGAAATGCAGAAATAATGTTAACTAAAGAAGGTAAAAAAGTTACCAAACATTCAGTTAACAAAGTTCCGTTAATTATTTCGGATAAAAATGTAAAATTTAAATGTGAAAGTGGTAAATTAGGCGATGTAGCACCAACGGTCTTACATTATATAAAAGAACCAATTCCAAAAATTATGACAGGAAAAAACTTAATAAAGTAGAAAAAGGAGCAATATGTCAGCAATCATAGATATAGTAGCAAAAGAAATATTAGATTCACGAGGAAACCCAACTGTTCAAGTTAATGTATGAACAGAACTAGGTTCTGAAGGAGAAGCAAGAGTACCTTCCGGTGCAAGCACAGGAAGTAAAGAAGCCGTTGAATTAAGAGACGGAGACAAAAAAAGATATTTGGGTAAAGGAGTTTTAAATGCAGTTAATAATGTTAACGAAGTAATTGCTGAAGAACTTATGGGATATGAAGTCACAGAGCAAGAATTAATCGATAAAAAAATGATCGAACTCGATGGCACACCAAACAAAGCAAAACTAGGAGCCAACGCCATTTTAGGAGTTTCCATGGCAGTAGCACGTGCCGCAGCTAACGAATTAGAATTGCCTTTGTACAAATATTTAGGTGGTACAGGCGCAAAACAACTTCCAGTGCCTTGTTTAAACATCATTAATGGAGGAGAACACGCTGATAACACTGTTGATTTTCAAGAATTTATGCTGGTTCCATTAGGTTTCAAGACATTCAGACGTTCAATACAAACAGGTTCAGAAGTCTTCCATGCATTAAAGGGAATATTGTCAGAAATGGGATTACAAACCGCAGTCGGTGATGAAGGAGGATTTGCTCCCAATTTAAAAAATAACGAAGAAGCGTTAAAGGTTATTGTTAAAGCGATTGAAAAAGCTGGCTACAAGCCAGGAGTTGATGTGTTTATAGCTATGGATTGTGCTGCAAATTCTTTTTACAATGCTAAAACAAAAAAATATGACTTTACAGGTGAAAGCAAGGCTTCAGGAAAAGAAGTAGTTCGCTCAACTGAAGAACTATCAGAATATTTACAAACATTAGTAGAGAAATACCCAGTTATCTCTGTTGAAGATCCATTTGACGAAAGCGACTGAAATGGATTTATTAAATTCACAGAAGCAGTGGGACATAAAATTCAAGTAGTTGGTGACGATATTTTTGTTACTAATCCAAAAATCGTTGCTAGAGGAATTAAAGAAAAGGCAGCAAACGCAGTTTTAATAAAATTAAACCAAATAGGAACAGTGAGTGAAACACTTGAAACCATTAGAATTGCTCATAGTGCTGGATGACACTGCATGGTTTCACACCGTTCGGGAGAAACAATCGATACAACAATTGCTGACTTAGTAGTGTCCACCAACATTGGTCAAATTAAAAGCGGTTCTATGTCAAGGTCTGAAAGAATTTCTAAATACAACCGACTAATGGAAATAGAAGACGAACTAGAAGGCGTTTCTGTTTATAAACAAAAAGAGAGTTTTTTCTAAAAGTGAAAATAGGCGTTATTACTTCCGGGGGCGATGCTCCAGGTATGAACATTGTTATCGACACAGTTATTAAATTAGCACCCCAATATGGGTACGAAATAGTTTTAATTAAAAACGCCTACAAAGGAATTATTGAGGAAGACTTTCTCGATATTAAAAGTATTCAACACTTGAATTACAGAAATGACGGTGGCACAGTTCTTGGAAGCGTAAGATTTCCGGAATTTGCGGATATTGAACTTAGAAAAAAAGCAGTTAAAATACTTAATGCTCACGAAATAGAAGCATTAATTGTCATTGGCGGTGATGGATCATTTCAAGGAGCTTCAGAACTATCGAAACTAGGAATTAAAACAATCGGAATTCCAGCAACAATAGATAATGATTTAAGTTATTCTGAAAAAACTTTAGGATTTGATACCGCTTCTAATTTTGCTGTTGAAGCAATCGAAAGAGTGAAATCTACGATTATTTCTCATCATAGATGCCTTTTCATTGAGGTTATGGGAAACACAAGAGGAGACATAGCTTTGTTTTCTGGTTTAGCAACCAATGCTGATGTTATTGTAATTCCAGAGGTGAAAAAAAGCTATGAACAAATTATTGCAGAAGTAAAAAACGTTTCTAAAAAACAAGAGTACATTTTCGTTGTTGTTTCGGAAAAAACTTACGACTTGGAGAAACTTGTCGCAATGACGAAGCAGGAAACTAATTTTGACACTCGTTCTCTTGTTCTTGGACACCTACAAAGAGGAGGATCTCCCTCTATTTTTGATAGAGTTTTGGGAATGAAATTTGCTTTTAAAGCAATGGAACTTCTTTCTCAAAATGTGACAGACCATTGCGTTGGTAATAAAGGGGATGAGATAATTGCTGTTCCTATTGGAGAAGCAGCGAACGCGCCGTTAAAACGTCATGATATTTTAGAAAGAATCTATAACAAAATAGAAAAAGGAAAAGAGTAATATGAAATTATCGATAAAAAACCATAAGGCAATAACCACAATAGGCCCCGTTAGCAATAACAGTAAAACGTTAAAACAATTGTTTCAAAACGGAAGTTCAGTTGCAAGATTAAATTTCAGTCATGGAACTCATGATGTTCATTTAAATAATATCCAGAGCATACGCAAAATTTCCAAAGATGAAAACATTCCTATTTCAATTATGCTTGACACTAGAGGACCTGAAATAAGAACTCATGATTTTAAGGAAGGACACACTTTAATAAAAAAGAATAGCTTAGTAAAGGTTTTCTGAAACGAAGAGATTCTTGGAGATTGCAATCATTTCTCTGTTAATTATGGAAACATCCACAAAGACATTAAAGTCGATGAGTTATTATTAATCGATGACGGATTTTTAAAATTAAAAATAAAAGAAATTAACACAGAAGATTGTTATATTTTAACCGAAGCTCTTAATAATCATGTTGTTGCTAACAAAAGGGGTGTAAACATACCTGGAGCACGTTTGTCGATGCCTTTTCTTTCTTCAAAAGACGAAAGCGATATCTTGTTTGGAATAGAAAATAATGTTGATTACATTGCTGCATCTTTTGTTAGAAATGCTAAAGATGTTCTAGATATTAAAAAAATTATTCATTCTCACACCAAGAAAAACATCTTGGTAATATCCAAAATCGAATGTCAGCAAGCGCTAGATAATATTGATGAAATTGTGAATGTTAGTGATGCCATCATGGTAGCCCGAGGAGATTTAGGTGTTGAAATACCATTCGAAGATGTACCAATGTGAGAAAAACACTTAATTTATAAATGTAATACCGAGCACAAAGTAGTTATTGTTGCAACACAGATGCTTGAGTCAATGATTACAAACATCACACCAACAAGAGCGGAAGTAACTGATGTTTACTGAGCTGCTGAACTAGGCTGTGATAGTACAATGCTAAGCGGTGAAAGTGCAAAAGGTGACTATCCAATCGAGTCAACACAAGTGATGTCGAAAATTCTAAAAAGCATAGAAAGAGATCGTTACAAAAGAAGTTTTGGAAGGCATTTTCGTAGGTTTATGGAGACAAACTGTGAGTATCATAGCATAATAAAAGACATTCACAATTTCTGTCATTCTAATGAGAATCCAGCAATTTTACTTGCAACCAATCAAAAGACATTGGTTGATGAAGTTAGTTTATCTCATCCTACTGCACCTATTTTTCTTTTCACATGCGATGAAGACATGTACACAAGGTATGGGGCATTTTATGGGGTATATGCAATAAAAGTCCCTATGTTATCAGATGTTAATAATGAACTTATCACAAAATCCTTAAATGCTATCGGAGTGGACATCGAAAATTATAATATTTTTGATATTAAGAAATAATTAATGGTTTCAATTTTTCTGATAAATAATAAACAAACAGTCGACATTGAATCCGGTAAAACTGTAAACGATTTAATCAAGGAAGATTCTTTTCTTCGCGAAAATATAGTTGCTGCAATTGTAAACGATGTTTTGGTCGATGCAGATTTCAATTTGGTAGAGGACGGAAATGTAAAAATTATTGTCCCCGGATCAAAAGAAGCTTTCAAAGTTTTAAACCATTCTGCAGCACATTTACTAGCAGCTGCAGTCAATAGAGTTTTTGGAAAATCCAAATTTGGTTATGGACCAGCAACAGAAGAGGGATTTTACTATGATGTAAAAACCAACACATCTATTAATGATGTTTCTTTACAAAAAATCCAAAATGAAATGTTTAATATTGCAAATGACAATTTAACAAATATACATAAAGTTGTCTCCAAAAAGGAAGCCTTAGATATTTTTAAATATGATGAATTCAAATGTGAAATAATTAATTCAAAGGATGATTCCGAAACTCTAACCATTTACAGTATGGGAAATGAGTACACAGATTTATGCAAAGGACCTCACTTACCAAACACTAAGTTTTTAAAACACTTTGTACTATTAAGTTTAGGCGGAGTATATTGAAAGAACAACAGCAATAATCAAATCATGACTCGTGTTTATGGAACAGCGCACTTTACTTCAAAAGAATTGAGAAAATATTTAGAAGTTTTGAAACTTCGAAAAGAGCGCGATCATAGAAAAATAGGAAGCAAAATGAAAATTTTTGCCTTTGATTCGGAATTTGCTTCTGGTTTGCCAATATGATTAAAAAATGGCACACGCATGATTAGAAAAATGAGCGAGTACATTCACTTAGTAGAAAATAGATTAGATTTTCAACACGTTATCACACCTATTTTGGGAAACGAAAAGTTATATGAAACAAGTGGACACTTAAGACATTATAAAAACGACATGTTTCAGCCTATTAAAACAGATCATGAAAAATACATTTTGCGACCAATGAGCTGTCCTCACCATTGTAGAATTTATTCAATGGAACCACGAAGTTACCGTGATTTACCGATTAAATATGCAGAAGAAGCTATCTTGCATAGATATGAGGCAAGTGGAGCCTTAAGCGGATTAGAAAGAGTGCGAATGATGACACTAACTGACGCACACCTTTTCGCGCGCAAAGACCAAGTAAAGTATTTGGTTACGGAATGTATCCAATCGATAATTGAAGTCCTTAAGTCTTTTCAGCTTGAAATCAACTACTTTAGGCTTAGTTTAGGAGATAGAAACGACACTGAGTCATTTTTTAAAAACGATAAAGCGTGAGATGAAACAGAGCAAATTTTGGAACAAGTCTTAATTGAGAATGAATATAAATATGTAAAAGAAAAAGGAGAGGCCGCTTTTTATGGTCCTAAAATAGATATCCAACTAGAAACCATTCTAAAACACGATATCACTATTTCTACTATTCAGCTGGATTTTTCCACTCCCAAAAACTTCAACTTAACTTATAGAGATAAAAAGAATGAACTGCAACAACCAGTAATAATTCATCGTGGACTTATTGGAACATACGAAAGATTTATTGCTGCCTTGCTCGAGCAAACCAATGGTAATCTTCCTTTCTGAATTTCTCCAGTTCAAGTCGGAATTATAAGCGTTGATTTTAAATCTGAAATGCAGAAAAAATATTGCGAGATCATCAAAAGAGAATTGATAGATAACGATATTGCGGTTTATTTTGACAATAGTGATAGTAGACTAGGGCAGAAAATTAGAAATGCACAAGTTAGTAAAGTTTCCTATCAACTAATTATAGGCGACGCTGAATGTGAAGAAAAAATGATTACTTATCGCAAAAAAGGGCAGAAAGAGTCTTTCAAAGTAAGTTTAAAACAATTTTTAAAAAAAATTCAAAAGGAAATTAAGGATAGAACATAACATATGATAAAAAAACAAGGAAAAGGGCACAGTAAAAGAAACAAAGTATACAAAGACCCAGTCAACAGATTTGTACCGGAAGGTATGATGATGATAATAGACGAAAACAATGAAAAACTAGGAGTTTTTTCGAAACAAGAAGGGTTAAGAATGGCTGAAGAAAGGCAACTAGATTTACTATGTGTTTCCCCAAAATCTAACCCAATGGTTTCTAAAATAATAGACTATGGTAAATTCTGCTATCACCGTAGTAAAAAAGAACGCGAAAGTAAAAAGCATCAACATGTGATTTTATTAAAAGAAATTAGAATAACACCTCAGATCGGACCTGGAGATTTAGAAGTGAAGGTTAACCACGCAATAGAATTTTTAAAACAGGGCAATAAAGTTAAATTGTCGTTGAAGTTTAGAGGAAGACAAATGGCGTTTAAGGAGCTGGGAACAGAAACAATAAATAGATTTGTTAAACTTGTTGGTGAGTACGGACAAATAGAAGGAAACTTTAAGGACCAAGGACGCTTTTTAGATGTTATAATTATTCCTACAAAGAAAACATAAAAAGGAAAAGAATAGAATAATGCCGAAAATGAAAACAAAAAAAGCTCTTGCTAAGAGAATTAAAGTATCTGCAACCGGCAAAGTACTAAGGCATCGTGCATACACTAGTCACCTTGCACACAATAAAACAACCAAACAGAAAAGACAATTGCGAAAAGGTTCTTTAGTTAGTTCAAGCGATCTAAAAAGATTAAAAGACCTTATCGCGAAATAAAGGATAATAATGAGAGTAAAAGGCGGGCCAGTAACAAGGCGCAGAAGAAAGAAAATTTTAAAAGCTGCAAAGGGTTACTACGGTGCAAAACATCTCTTATTTAAAAGCGCTAAAGAGCAAGTTATGCGTTCACGTGCATATGCTTACAGAGACAGAAAAAACATAAAAAGAACATATCGTGGCTTGTGAATCAAAAGAATTAATTCTGCTGTTAGAGAAGAAGGTATCAACTATTCTGATTTCATGAACGGCTTAAAAAAAATGGACATCATTGTTAATAGAAAAATGCTAAGTGAAATTGCAATACACGATAACGAGTCATTTAAAAAATTAGTTACAGAAGTAAAAAGTAGTTAAAAATGGATTGGGAAATCCTGTATAGTGAGCAAAAAAAACTTGATGACTATATTTACCAGGTAAAAAAAATAGACAATAAAGACACTTTTCCAAGTAGACAACTAGCCTTTTTAGTTGAAATGGGAGAGTTAGCCAACGAACTAAGACATTTTAAATTTTGATCACTAAAACCACCATCCAACAAACAAGTTATTCTTGAAGAATACGTTGATGGCCTTCATTTTTTATTAAGTATTGGTATTTCATTAAAGCATCACTATCAGCCAAAAGCTAAAAATGCTCATCCTCCAACCAAGGAAGAATTTGTTAATTATTTTTTGCATCTATTTACTCTGGGACAAAAAGACTTAAAGAAGATACACGCTTTTGAAGAACTGTTCGATGCTTTTCTTATGCTAGGCGTTTATTTAGGTTTTAGCGAACAGGAAATTTCTGATCATTATGCTTTGAAAAATGAAAAAAATCACAAAAGACAAGAAACTGAATATTAATAAAAAAATCAAAATTCCCTTAGATTTTAATAACTACATTGGAATTGACTATGGTTTTGTTATTTTTAAGAACATTAAGCACATGTATTTATTAGTAAATGAAGATAATGAAGTGATTATAAAAGCACCTTTTCACACAACTGCCGAAAACATTTATAATTTTGTCTACAACAATCAAACATATTTGAAACAACATATTGCTGTAAAGCAAGAAAAAATGTTTAAGGGGAAAACTGGAATTATAAATTTTTTTGGCAAAGCCATCAATGTTGTTGTTGTTATTGAACAACAACTGATGAACAAGTTAATATTTGAAAAAGATAGAATGATAAAGTTCCAAACAAGGAAACATGATCCAAAATATAATATTAAAAAATTTTATGAAAAAATGAATAAAGTCCTACAAGAAAAAATTCATGACATCATAAGTGAAAAATTGAATAAAGAAAGGGAAACCTTAAGAAACATTACAATCAAGTTTAGGTATATGAAAACAAAGTGAGGGGTTTATAATCATTTATCTCAAACTATAACGTTAAATTCAAAACTAATCCACAAAAGACCTGAATTAATTCACTATGTTTTGGTTCATGAAATGGCACATGTTCATCAACAAAATCACAGTAAGAATTTTTGAAATATTGTTCAAGAGTACATTCCCAACTACAAGCTTTTACGAAAGGAAATAAATGCTTTTAGATAAAATAACAAGCACCTCAAACGAGAAAATTAAAAAATTAGTTCATCTTTCTAAGGGGAAGGACATTTCTGAAAACAGTTTATCAATAATAGAAAGCAGTAAAATTATTCAAATTGCACACTCCCTAGGATTAATTCATTATTTATATTTAGCAAAAGACAATGATCTAAAAGATGAAATCATTGAAAAGTATGGTGTTTATGAAATAAGTGATAATGTTTCAAAAAAATTATCTAATTTAAAAACCCCACCTGGATCGTTTGCTTTAATTAACAAACCAACTGCAGAAGAATTAACATGGAATAAGCCTAAATATTTACTTTTGGATGGAGTTCAAAACCCGGGTAATTACGGAATGCTTTTAAGAAATGCTGTTTCTTTTAATTTCAATGGGGTATTGACTTTTGGTAATTCTTGCACACACTATTCACCTAAAGTTTATAGAAGTTCCATGGGTGCAAATCTTATTATTCCCTCTTACACAGTAAGTTTAAATGATATTAAGATAGCACAACACCACGGTTTCAAATTAATTACTACAGCAATTTCTAAACCTAGTGATTGTGAAACAACACCTTCAAAGTTAATACTGGCATTGGGGAATGAATCCAAAGGATTGAGTGATCCCGTCATTAATCTTGGCAACATGAACTATAAAATTAAAATTAGTGACTTTAATTCTCTAAACGTTGTAGCGGCAGCAGCAATAATAATGTATAATTTTTTTGACTTAAAAAATGACTAAAAAAGAACTAAACGATATACTATTAACCATAAACAACTGCTCTTCTCTAGAAGAATTAGATAGAACAAGAGTTTCCTATTTAGGAAGAAAAGGCCACTTTAATAAAATGATGTCTGTCATGCCAAAAATGTCTCACGAGGAACGAGTATCATTTGGTAAAGAAATTAACCATTTAAAATATACAGTCAATGTTGAACTATTGAAAAAACATTTGGAAATTGAAGAAGTGGAGTACAACAAAACTTTAGAGAAAGAAAGAATTGATGTTTCTGCTAACCTTTCCAAGATTAATAGAGGAACAATACACCCCATTAATAGGACAACCAATGAAATTATTGATTTTTTCAAAAATTTAGGATATCAAATCCATTCAGGTCCGGAAGTTGAACACGAGGAAAATAATTTTTCAAGCTTAAATATTGGTAAAAATCACCCATCAAGAGAGTTGTTTGACACTTTCTTTCTGAAATCCAATGATTTATTATTACGAACACATTGCACAAATGTTACTGCTAGGACGTTGAAAGAAGATTTGTACAAAACAAAGCTAGCATCGGTATCTGTTGGCAACGTTTACCGCAAAGATAAAGATGATTCTTCACACACACATCAATTCACTCAAATAGATGGTTTTTTTGTAGGCGAAGGAATTACGATGAGTAACCTAATTTGAACATTAAAAAGCTTATGCAAAACCATTTTCGGCACAGAAACACAATCTCGCTTTTTACCTAGTTATTTTCCTTTTACTTGTCCTAGCACAGAAGTTAACACCATCTGTTGAAATTGTAATAATAACGGGGCACACTGTCCATTATGTAAGGGAACTGGTTGATTAGAAATATTAGGAGCAGGAATGTTACATCCGAAAGTTTTGAAAAACTGTGGGTGAAATAACGACAACATTAAAGGATTTGCTTTCGGCATTGGTGTCGAAAGAGTGGCAATGTTGAAATATTTAATTCCTGACATAAGGCTATTCTTTAAAAACAACATAAAATTTTTGAGGCAGTTTTAATGAATGTACCAATTTTTTGATTAAACGACTATGTAGACTTAAGAAGATTTTCTACAGAAGATATCGTTGATGCATTTACTAATTTAGGGTATGAAGTAGAGAACACCATCGATCTTGTTAAGTCAAACACCAACATACATGTTGGACAAGTTTTATTAAAAAGAAAATTAGAAAATTCAAATAAACTGAATTACTGTGATGTAATGACTGGTGGGAAAACCATTCATAAAATCATCTGTGGTGCTGATAACTTCGATACTGGTGACAAAGTAGTAGTTGCACTTGATGGAGCAGAATTGAGTTGTGGTTTAAAAATCGAAAAACGCACAATTATGAATACCCCATCAGAAGGCATGATTTGTTCTTTTAAGGAAATTGGGCTAACAGAAGAAGCGTTATCAGCAGAAGAAAAGAATGGTATTATTATTCTTCCTAAAGCATCACAATTAGAAAGTGCTCATCCCTTAGAGTACATTGGATTGCATCTCCCTATTCTGGACATTTCCTTCACTCCGAATCGTAATTACGCACAGTCAATATTCATTTTAGCAAGAGAATTATCTGTCTACTTTAATATTCCCTGTCGTGCCTTCACTTTTCAAAAACCAACATTTAACAACAACTTTGTTGCAACTGTTGAACCAACAGTTGCCAAGGCTTTTCAAACCATCCTTGTTAAAGATGTAGTAGTTCAGGAATCCCCTAGTTGATTAAAAAACAAGCTTCGAGCTGCGGGATTCAACTCCATTAACAATATAGTTGACCTAACAAATTACATAATGTTGGAACTCGGGCAACCATTGCACGCCTACGATGCACAAAAAGTTAACGGTAGTTTTTTTGTAAGAAATGCTAAAAAAAGCGAACTATTTTTTGACTTGAAAGGGAAACGTTTCGTATTAACACCAAACGATGTTGTTGTATCTGACAATGAAAAGTTGTTGTGTTTGGCAGGAGTCGTTGGCTCTAATGCAGCGGCTGTCTCTTTTGATTCTACTAACATTATTGTTGAAGCAGCAACTTGATATGGCGAAAAAGTTCGTAAAACAGCGAATAAACATTCGATAGTTACAGATTCTTCGCAGTTATATAGTCGAAATATTGCAGTTATAAAAACTAACTGAGCTTTAAATAGATTTCTATCTATTATTATTAGCGAAAAATGAGCCGCAAATGTGTCCACCACTAAACAACATTTTTATTCTGCAGATCATCGTTGCCGCACTGTTGTCTCAAATGCAGAATACGAGGCAGTTATAGGACAAAAACTCAATACTACCGGTGCTTTCAACAAACTGATGAAAGCCAATCACGAAGTAAGCGTTTTACCTGAAGGAATAGGTATTAAGGCTGCACTAGAAAGAATAGACCTTGTTGGAAAAGTAGAAATAATTGAAGAGATTGCAAGGTTAGAAAAATACAGCAAAATAATACCTTCTGAAGTCCTTAATATTAATTTTAAAGAAAACAGCTTTTATGATATTTGTTCTTCAGAAATACCCAATTACTTCTCAAATAATGGTTTTTCTAATGTTAAGACATACACATTAGTAACAGAACAGTACGGCGAGTTAAATCCCTTTGATTATAAAAAACCACCATCAATAACTAATTATATATCTGAAAATAACAGAAGCATGAGAAGAACCATGCTGTCATCGATGATAGAAATTCTTAATTATAATAAAAAACAAGGAATTGAAGATGTTCACATTCATGAAGTTGGTCAAGTTTTTGATGGTAAAAAGAACGTAACTCATTTAGCGTTTCTTTCGAAAGGTAACGTTTTAAATAATAATCTTTATGGCAAGAAATGAAGCTACGATTACTACGATTACAAAGAAATTGTTTCTCAGCTACTAACCAACAAGATTTTCAATTTAGACATTCAAAAGATTAAATTCATTGGTGGTGTAGATTTCAAATACTTTCATCCGCTAAGAACAGTTAAGATAGAATACAAAAACAATACAATTGGATTCATAGGGGTTATTAATAGAAAAATTATTCCCAAAATTAACAAGGAAGTTGTTTATTGTGAAATTAGTCTAGATATACTTAGTGGACACACCAGAAACGACATTAAGTATTCACCAGTTGATGTATTTCCAGTGGTGAAAAGAGCCTTCTCGTTCATTGTTCCAAAAAATATTATAATTGGCGACATAAGAGAAGAATTAGCAAGGAACAAAAATATTAAAAACTTTAACATTTTTGATCTAATACATGAAGGGCAATTCAAAAATGATGAAAAATCACTGTCCTTTAATGTTGATCTTGATGGCATTGATCACACTCTTGATACTAAAGAAGCCGACAAAATTCAGAATTGAATAATCAAAAAACTAAAAGAAAAATTTGGTTGTATTTTAAGGAGGGATTATATATAATAGTATAAGATTATAACCATGGCAGTACCTTTTAGAAAAACAAGCAAACAAAAAAAACGCACCAGAAGAAGTCACGATTCTATTTCGTTACCATCCATTGTTAATTGTAAAAATTGTGGTGCAACAGTAAAATCACATTTTCTTTGTTCTCATTGCGGATTTTACAACAACAAAAAATTCAAATAACAAATTTTCCTTATTCCTTAATTTTAAAGATTTTAGTATTTAAATAGTAGTATTTTTTCCTTTTAGTAGTTTTTTTTAGAATAAACAAGGCGCAAATGTTTTGTTTTACCTTTTTGTGTCATAATAAGTTTCAAAGTGGGACGAAATGGTAGACATAATAACAGGACAATTTCAACATTCATTAGATAGCAAGGGTAGGTTAAAAATACCTGCCAAACTGCTACCAAAATTAGGTAATAACATTTTTATTAGCAATGGAACTGACGGATGTTTGGAAATAAGAAGTGAACAAGCTTTTGTAGAAACCCACAATAAATATGTTTCCAACGCATCACACAAAAACAAACAACAAAGAAGTATAGAAAGAGTATTTTTCAGCGGTTCATCAAATGTTAGTGTGGACAACGCAGGACGAGTCTTGATTCCATGAGGAAATTTACAATATCTATCCAAATTGGATGAAGACAAAAAAGTAATGTTAGTGGGGGTTAATGACCACCTAGAAGTATGGGTTTTACAAGACTGAGAAGAATATCTTTGCAGTGAAACCAAAGTTTACGAAGATAACATAGAGGATTATGTTTCAAAACATGAATAGATTACACATACCAGTACTACAAACAGAAGTTATTCAAAAATTAGAAATAAAGGAAAACGGAGTATATGTTGATTGTACTGCTGGTTATGGTGGACATACTAAACAAATACTAAATAAGCTTACAAGCAAAGGTTTACTAATTTGTATTGATCTTAGCGACAAAGCAATTAACTTTTTGAAAAAAGAATTTGCAAGCAGCAAAAACATAGTTATTGTTAAAGAGAACTTTAAAAACATTCATTCAATCTTAGACAGAATGGGAATTAAATCTATAGACGGAGTTTTATTAGATCTTGGATTTAATTCGAATCAACTGGAAGAAGCACCCAGTTACCTTAGTTATCACAAGAATTCTCCCTTAGACATGAGATATTCTTTAGAAAGCAATGTTACTGCTGGGAATATAATTAATTCTTGAAATCAACAGAATCTAGAAAGAATATTCAAAGAATATGGGGAAGAAAAATATAGTTATGAAATTGCTAAGAATATTTGTTCGCAAAGAGAACAGCATTTTATTGAAACTACAGATGACCTTGTATCAATAATAAAAAATAGTGTTCCTGCAAGATATTCAAGAGAAAAACACCCTGCAAGAAAAATATTCCAAGCTTTAAGAATTCAAATAAATGATGAATACGGAAACGTTATTGAATTTTTCAAAAACATAAAAAGTCTTCTAAGAGACGAAAGTAAAATTATAATTATTACTTTTCATAGTGGTGAAGACAAATTAGTAAAGGAACAAATTAATCAATTACGTGAGACATTTGTACTGACTACGAAAAACGTTTATCCTAAATTCCAAGAAAAACAAGAAAACCCACGTTCAAGAAGTTCTAAACTAAGACTTTTAAAAATAAAGAAAGTGTTACATTAATGAGAAGAACGTACGCAGCAATTGAA
Organism: Mycoplasmatales bacterium; assembly: GCA_014238225.1. Taxonomy (GTDB): domain Bacteria; phylum Bacillota_I; class Bacilli_A; order Mycoplasmatales; family JABAAY01; genus JABAAY01. The sequence goes on along the minus strand of JABABL010000009.1, from coordinate 1,153 downwards.
ATAGGCTCAAGCAACACAAGACTGGTAGTTGCCGAATACACTATGGGACAAGTTTTTGTTCTAGCAAGCAAAGAATTAGATATCTCTGCAACACAAACTGTTGGAATAAAAAACTTGGAAGCAGCTTCAACTATTTTAAAACAAGCCATTTCTGATATTGAACATAAGAACGGTTTAAAAATAAAAAGTTTGATACTTACCATGTCCCCATCCAGAGCAAACATTTACAATCGTTACACAACAATTCATAACGATGTTGAGGAGTCTTTGAGTACTGAACACGTTAAAATGGCTGAGAAAAAATTGTGAGGAATTTATAAATTAGGAAACGAAAAGATTGTAAGCGTTGAGCCATACACATTTATTCTTGATAACTTTTATTCCTACGAACAAGCCCCAATAAACAAAGAATGAAAAAACCTTACAGTGAAAGCAAAAATTTACACTCTCCCCAATGTTATTGTTAATAGTTATTTGGAGCTATTTAGTATTTCACAGGTTAAAGTTGCGAAGATTTATCTGACACCTATTTCTTCTGCAAAGGAAATCATCCCTAGTTCGATATTGTCAGACAAAGCAGTATTAGTAGATATTGGTTATCAAACAACAACCATCAGTTTCTTCTCTCGTCAATTATTACAAACATTTAGTATTTTAAATTTAGGATTTGAAAATCTAATAAGAGATGTTAAATACTTTATAAATCGTCCTAATTTGAAAATTAAAAACTTCATAATGGAACAAGTTAATTTCGAAGATTCTGGACTAGATTCTATCGTAATAGATTCTCTTGATAATAGTGAAGAATTTACTATTGGTTTTTTGAAGAAAATTGTTACTTGTCGTCTAGAGGAAATAATAGAAGAGAGTACAAAACAAGCTAATAAATTATGCGGTGAAAACCCAAAAATTTATCTATGTGGAGGAGTTACAGAACTTAAAGGATTCCACAAAATATTGAAGAGATTTTTGCATGAAAATTTCTTCATATATAAAAACAAGACCATCGGAGCTAGCGAAAATATTTTTGCTTCAGTACTAGGTGGCATTTACTTAACGGCCTTAAAAGAGCAAAATGACATCTCTATACAAAATTATGTCAGTAAGATATCCGAAAAAGGAACAAATACTATGCGAAAACAAATGAATTTTG
>JABABL010000008.1 GCA_014238225.1 Mycoplasmatales bacterium | reverse complement strand
ATAACAGTTCGTTATGCTTCTTTCTTTTCCCCTGGTTCCTTTACTAATAGGTCAACCTTGACATTAGACGTTACTCAAAGTAATGGAGTAATAACTGTAACGCCGCCTCCCCCAGGTTCATTCGAAGTATCGTTATTAACTAATGCTGGCCAAATTGAGTTCGCATATAATCAAATAATTAGCCCAAACAGTAATTTAGCAAATCTTACAGGTAATGCTGCTATTTTAATGAATGCAATTGATGAACGAATTAGCATGAACAATAATTTTAGTGTTATGACAAGAACAAGAGTTGCTCAACTTTCACCTGGTAATATAACCAACAACAGTATTCAATGAAATGCTGGTAATTTCACTTATTTCTTTACCGGTAGTGACAGTCAAAATTATCGTGCTCGTGCAATAGGTAGTTCTGTTATATTAGGAAATATTCCGATTTCGAATGGAGTAATTGGTGCTATTTCTAACACAAATTGAACCGGAAATTTCGAAATCGTAGCTGTTAGTTAATCTAAAACATTTTAAGTTTTCGTTTTTTGAAATCACTATTATTACTAAAAAAATACTAATAACTTAATTAATGTTAATGTATAAACATTATTAAAAGTAAAAAATAGTTATAAGGATTTTTGAATTTTCTTCGCATATTCAATGAAAGTCTTATTTTCATTTATGTTTTGAATTTCTTTTAATTTTTGTTTTTCTTCTTGTTTAGGGTTTTTAGGAATAATAACTTGTACTTCAACATACATATCTCCACGTGTTTTTTTATTTAAATGCGGCAATCCTTCGTTTTTAATACGGAAAAATTGGTTTGGTTGCGTTCCAGAAGGAATCTTCATTGTTACCGAACCTGTGAATGTAGGAATTTGAATTTTTGTTCCCACTACTACATTTTCATATGAAATTGGTACTCTTACAAAAATATCATCATCGTCTCTTTTAAAGAAGGGGTGCTCCTCTACATAAACTTCAATATAAACATCCCCTGCTTGTGTATCATTATGGCCTTTGCCTGATAATCTAATTCGTTGTCCATTATCAATTCCCGCAGGAATTTTTACAGTTATCTTTTTTTGTTTATTTTCGAAACCTTGTCCTGAGCATGCTGAACATTTCTTACTTATTGTCTCTCCTTGTCCACTACACGCTGAACAAACAACATTTTGTTGTATATTTCCCAAGAAAGTTCTTTGAACTTTTGTTACTACTCCTCTACCATTACAATTATTACATCGTTTTATATCAGAACTAGAGTCTGCTTTGGAACCATTGCATTTAGCACATTTTTCTCTAGCATTGAATTTTACATCTACACTTGTTCCCAAAAAAGCATCTTTTAAACTAATAACTATTTGTTTAAAAATGTTTCTTTCTTTTTGTTCTGTGCTTCTTCGCTGTCCTCTATTCCCAAAAATACCACCGAATATATCTTCAAATCCACCAAAAGAGGAATTGCTAAATCCTCCTCCACCGCCAAAACCAAAGTTGGATGCAAAATCACCAAATCCACCAAATCCACCACCTTGTCCAAACTGTCCATCGACACCTGCGTGCCCAAATTGATCATAAGATTGTCTTTTTGTGGTATCTTTTAATACTTCGTAAGCTTCGCTTATAACTCTAAACCGAGCTTCTGCATCTGCTTCTTGACTAACATCAGGGTGATATTTTTTAGCTAAGCGACGAAAGGCAGATTTAATTTCTGCCTCCGTTGCTCCCTTTTCTACTCCTAATGTTTTGTAATAATCCTCTTTATTAGCCATAATAACTCCAGTTATATTTTTCTATTTTTCTTCGTCTACTACTTCAGCTTCAACAGCATCTTCCTTCGCAGATTTTTCCGCGTCGGCTTTATCTGTTTTCACTTCTTTATTAGCAGCTTCTTCTTGTTTTTGTTGATTCATGAATTGGTTCATCATTTCAGCAGCTTGTTGAAACTCAGTAACTTTTTTTTCCAAGACATCATAGTCTTTGCCTTCAATTGCTTTTTTCAATTCATCACGTGCTTTTTCAGCTTCCTTTTTCTGATCATCATTCAGCTTTTTACTGTCTTTATCAGTTAAGCCTTGTTCAAGCTGGTGCAAAAGTGCTTCTGCTTGGTTCATAGTTTCAAGATTTTTACGCAATTTTTCATCAGCTTCTTTGTTTTGTTCTGCTTCTTCCACCATTTTTTTGATGTCTTCTTCAGTTAAATTACCAGAATTTTGAATCGTAATTGATTGTTCCTTGTTGGTTTTGATATCTTTAGCCTTAACACTAACTATTCCATTAACATCAATCGTAAATGTAACTTCTATTTGCGGAACACCTCTGGGAGCAGAATCAATACCTACTAATTGAAAACGTCCTAGTGTTTTGTTATTTGCGGCAATTGGTCTTTCGCCTTGCAAAACATGAATATCAACAGCTGGTTGATTGTCAGCGGCTGTTGAAAATATTTGCGATTTGCTTGTTGGAATTGTTGTATTACGCTTAATCAAAGTAGTTAAAACTCCACCAAGAGTTTCTATACCAAGACTTAACGGTGTTACATCCAATAATAAGACGTCTTTTACATCTCCTGTAATAACACCACCTTGGATAGCGGCTCCCATTGCAACAACCTCATCAGGATTAATAGATTTATTAGGTTCTTTGCCTAACTCTTTTTTAACAGCTTCTTGAACAGCTGGAATCCTTGTGCTTCCACCCACCAACAAAACTTGATGAATTTCTGCAGCAGATACTTTTGCATCACTCATAGCTCTTTTTAGTGGTGTAATAGTTTTTTCCACTAAGTCTTGAGTCATCTTATTGAAAGTGGTTCTTGTTAACGGTCTTTCAAGGTGAAGAGGCGTGTTATCTTGCATATTCATTGAAATAAACGGTAAAGAAATTTGAGTTTGTTTTACCCCACTTAAGTCTTTTTTTGCTTTTTCAGCTGCATCTTTTAATCTTTGTAGAGAAATTTTATCCTTGGATAAATCTATGTTGTTGTCTTTTTTAAATTCAGCAACTAATCACTCAACGATTCTCTCATCAAAATCATCTCCACCAAGATGATTATTACCTGAGGTAGAAAGAACTTCAAAAGTTCCGTCAGCTAATTCCAAAATACTAACATCAAATGTCCCCCCTCCTAAATCATAAACAAGAACTTTTTGTTCTTTATCTGTCTTATCGATTCCGTATGCTAATGCGGCGGCAGTGGGTTCGTTTATAATTCTTTCAACCTTTAAACCTGCAATTTTACCGGCATCTTTGGTTGCTTTTCTTTGTGCATCATCAAAATAAGCAGGAACTGTAATAACTGCTTTTTCCACTTCTGCACCTAGGTAATCTTCCGCATATTTTTTTAAATATTGAAGAATCATCGCACTGATTTCCTCAGGTGTATATTTTTTTGAGTTGGCTTCAACTTTTTCTGTTGTTCCCATTTTTCTTTTAATAGACATTATGGTGTCTGTGTTAGTTACGGCTTGTCTTTTTGCACCGTCACCAGAAATTATCTCATCATTTTTAAACGCTATAACGGAAGGGGTAGTGCGATTGCCTTCTGGGTTAGGGATAACTTTCGGGTCTCTCCCTTCCATAACGGCAACACATGAATTAGTAGTTCCTAAGTCAATTCCAATTATTTTGTTTGTTTTCATATTTATTTTTCTCCTATGTTTTTCATAGCTTTTGCTATTCTTTGAAACGCATGAACTTCTTTTTCCATTCTGTCTAGATTGGTCTTTTGTTGTTCTTGGATAGATTTAATCTGTTGCTCGCGCATAGTGATTTCCTCTTTGTTTCTGTCTATGATTTTTTGACGAAATTCTGTGATTTCCTCTTGTGTCATGTTTTCTTTACTCATTTTATTTCTCCTTTTTTATAAATTTATTTTTTGCCCATTTTTTCTAAAACTTCCGCAATTTCGTTTAATGCGCTTGTTTTATCTTCATCAAATGCCAAAAGTTTAATTTGGTATTCTTGAATCAAAGATTGGTACTTTTTGTGAACTTCCGCTTGCATATTTTGAGCCTTTTCAGCTTCTTCTTTCATTATGTTCAAACGTTGTTGTCTAATAGCATCATTTGGTGTATCTTTTTGATCTTTCATTTTGCCTCCTTACTTTTTTAATCTTTCTACATGTTGTAAAATCTCATGAATAGCTTCCATTTTTTGAACTTGAAGCTCTTCCATTTTTTTCTTACTAGAAATAGTTAATTGTTGGTATTGTTCCTTAATTCCATCTAAAACTACTTTAACACTTGCAGCTTCCTCCTGCATAATTTCGATTCTTGGATCCATAGGAAGAGGATCTGTATCTTTTCGATCCGTGTGGTTTGTGTGTCATGAATGTTTTTTCATTTTTGTCCTTACTTTGCAACTTTTACTAATACATGCTGAATAACTCTATCATACATTTTGTATCCGTTGCTTATTATTTGTGTAATTTGATTAGTTTGAAAATCTTTGCTTTCAACTTTTTCTACTGCCTCGTGAATATCATGGTTAAATTCATCGCCAATTTTGGCAGTTATTTCTTCTACGCCATGTGAAACCAGTGCTTGATTAAATTGATTCATAACCATTGTGAACCCCGTGGCTCAATGTTTAACCTCGCTGCTTGCTGTTTCAGTCATTTTTAAAACTTGTTTAATTCTTTCTAATGGTACTAAAATATCCCTAATTACCCTTACAGAAGCAAATTTTTCTCGACTTTGAAGATCTTTTTCTCTTCTCTTTATTGAATCATTGGCGGAACTAACTTCCATCAGTTTTTTTTCATATTCTTTGTAATACAATACTTCTTTGGAAAGTCTATTAATCTGTTCATTTAATTCTGTTATTTGTTCAGACATTTTTGGTTTCTTTTTAATATTACTCTTTTTAATGGTGTTATCGATAACACCATTTTTTGTGCTGTTTTCTTTTTTCATTAATTAAAAAACTCCTCTATTTTTTTTGTTACTCAATTAAGCATAATAATTGCATCCTCGTAATTCATATTTTTAGGGCCGATGATAGCCAACCTACCCCTACTATCTTGCTGTGCTTTGTAATTAGAAGTAATAAGGCTTATTTTTTCTAATCCTGCAGGGTTTTCTTTGTCAATTCAAACATCAATGTTTTTATCTGATTTAGAATGTTTTTGAGCAATTAAGTCCCAAATTGTTTGATTTTCCAGTACATTTAGTAGATTTTTAAGTACTCCGGAATCATTGAAATCTGGATTAGAAAGAGTCTTTTCAATTCCATAAACGTTTCTGTTTTCTTGTAATTTTTCAGAAACAAACCTAACAAAAATTTTTAGTAATTTATCGATGTCTTTCCCTTTTACAGTAATGGAGTCCTTCAACTCTTGTAAACGAGTTGGAATATCATGTAATTTTGTGTTAATTAATTTTTTGTTAATAAAAGTTAAACAAATTTTCATTTTTTTCATTAGAGTGTCTGAATCAATCGAAATTATTTGATTTATAACTTCACCAGATTGTGTAATAAAAACCATCATGGATTTTTGAGCTGTTAGTTTATAAATTTCTGCAACTTTTAATTTAGAGTTTATATGCTTAGAATCAGTGGAAACAATAGTGGATGATGTAAGGTCACTAATTAATCGACAAGTCTCGTTCAAGACTTTTCCAAAATCTTTGGATCGGTCTTCGAAAATTTTATTAATTTTTTCCTCTCATTCTTTCCCAATGCTTAAATCTAGAAGATTATTAATGTAATAGTGATAACCTTTGGTTGTTGGTATTCTACCGCCAGCATGATGAGGTTTTTTGATTAATCCAATGTCTTCTAGTAACATCATTTCATTTCTAACTGTTGCGGAAGAACAGTCCAAACTGTTTTTTTGTATTAACAATTCACTACTAATAGCTGTATTATCACGAATAGAATGCTTAACAATAAATTTCATAATTAATTTAGTTCTGGAATTAAGAACAACATCAGTAGTCATTAGTTTAATCTTCTTTCCGCAATAAATGTTTGTAACTTATTATACTCACCAATATAATGTTTTCCTTTTACAATATCTCCATCAATAATTTTATTAGCAATTGTAGTCTCTATTTCCTTTTGTATAAACCTTTTAACTGGTCTTGCACCAAACTCATCATTAAAGGATTTTTCTAATATGCTAACTACTGTTTTATCTCCAAAAGAGATATAGTATCCTTCTTTTTCAAGACGTATTTTCAAATCATTCAATAATCTTTGAATGATTTGTTTGACAATGGGTTTTTTTAATTTATTAAATAAAATAGTATCACCAATTCTATTAATAAATTCAGGTTTAAAAAAACCCTTTAGTTGGGAAAGTATTTCATCTTCGGTTGTGCTAGTTTTTACTGTAATCTGACTTGCTAAATTAGACGTCATAACAACGATAGTGTTTTTAAAGTCCACGGTTCTGCCATGACCATCTGTTATGATGCCGTCTTCCAAAATCTGAAGCAAAACATTAACAACATCTTGATGAGCTTTTTCAATTTCATCAAATAAGACTATTGAATAAGGTCTTCTTCGTATTTTTTCGGTAAGTTGTCCGCCTTCATCAAACCCAACGTATCCAGGAGGAGAACCAATTAGCCTAGAAACACTGTGTTTTTCCATGTATTCACTCATATCTAAACGCACCATGTTTTTAGAATCATCAAACAAAATTTCTGCTAGAGTTCTTGCAACTTCTGTTTTTCCAACTCCTGTAGGTCCTAAAAATAAGAAACTACCAATCGGTTGATTCGGATCTTTAATTCCCGCTCTGGAACGTGTTATCGCATCAGTAACAACTCTTAGTGCTTGGTCTTGTCCTTTAACGCGTTTTTGCATGCTGTTAAACAAATGCTGAACAATGTTTTTCTCGCTTTCTAATAATTTATTTACAGGTATTCCGGTTCATTGTCCAACAACATTGGCTATATCTGAATCTGTTACTTCTTCTCTAACTAAAAACTCTTTTTCGTGTGGTTTAGACTCAAGTGATTTTAATTCTTCTTTTAATTTAGGAAGCTCTCCGTATTGTATTTCTCCAGCTTTTGCATAATTCCCTTGGCTACGGTCAATGTCGATTTCATGTTCTTTTTTTTGGATTAGTTGCTTAAGAATCTTGATTTTTTCAACACTTTTTCGCTCTTCCTCTCATTGTTCATTTAACTCGAATTGTTGTTGTTTGGTTGTTTTTAAATCTTGTTCTAGTTGAAATAATTTGCGCTTGTTTTCATCTGTTTTCTCCGAAGTTAAAACAGCTTTTTCCATTTCGAAATTAGCTACCTTCCTATTCACTACATCTAGAACAGCAGGAACACTATTGATTTCAGTTTTAATTTTTGCACAGGCTTCATCCACTAAATCTATGGCTTTATCAGGTAAAAAACGTTCCGTTATGTATCTTTTGCTCAATCTTACCGCTTTTATGATTGCTGAATCTTGAATTTTAACACCATGAAATCCTTCATAGTTATTCTTTAAACCTCTTAAGATGGTGATTGCTTGATTTTCAGTAGGTTCGGAAACATAAATTTTTTGGAAACGTCTTTCCAATGCAGAGTCCTTCTCTAGGTATGTTCTGTATTCGTTTAAAGTGGTTGCACCAATACAATGAAGTTCTCCTCGTGCCAACATTGGTTTTAAAATATTTCCTGCATCCATAGCTCCTTGCGTCTTACCGGCACCAACCAATAAGTGCAGTTCATCAATAAAAAGAATCATATTGGGATCATTGCTTATTTTTTCAATTATAGCTTTCAGTCTTTTTTCAAACTCTCCTTGAACCATCGCACCAGCAATAACCGATGATAAATCTAGTTCGTAAATCTTGGTGTTAAGTAAATTATTGGCTACATCGGAACGTACTATTCTTTGCACTAAACTTTCAACAATTGCAGTCTTTCCTACACCAGCTTCACCAATCAAAACAGGATTGTTTTTAGTTTTTCGACTTAGTATTTCTATCAATCTTCTAACTTCTGCATCCCTTCCAATAACAGGGTCTGTCTTTCCTGCTTTTACTTCTACATTGATAATACGACCATATTTATCGAGCAAATCTTTGTCTTTGCTTGGGTCTTGAAACATTGAAAAATCCATTTTACTCATATCCATCATATTACCTCCTTATTAGCAATCTTTTCTTAGATTGTTAAAAATATAGTAACATAAATTTTAGCAATATTTTGCTTTATTGCTAAAATTATTTTTATTGTGAATGCAGCTGTAAACGAATAAAATTTTGTTGAGTAAATATCTGAATTGTGAAAAGAGTTTTAAGCGTTTGATTCTTCAGAAGCATATTGTCTGTCGTGTGTCTGACCAAGAGAATACAAAATAGTAATAGTTATGCCGGCTATAAGCAACGCTATAACGCCTATTATTAAGACGGCTAATAAACTTCCAACATTAATTATTGTTGAGAAAATCCCACCAGTGAAGGCAATAAAAATGAACGCACTATTGACATTTGTTGTTTCAAAATTGGCAAGTGAGTTACCAAGAGAAAGCAACGTTGTGAATATCGGAGCAAAGCCTAGTCCAATAAAGAATATAAAGAATGACATTACTACAAATTTACCGACTGATTCAGATAAGAACTGGGGATTAGTCGAGTTGTTATCTCCGGCGGCTGTACCAGGGAATTGTGCATAAGAAGTAACAAAAGCAATTAAGAATAAAAACGAGCCAATTGCGAAAATCGCACTAATAACAGCATCTTTTTTACCTAATTTAATAAGACCAACTAAGAATCGTCCAATTGATAAACCGGTTCAAAAGATTGCAATCATAAATGCTTGAAAGTTTAGGGTTATAAATTTATTAGCAATACCGAAATTGTATACAGGACTATCTGCAAATGGCGCTAGAGCATTTCCTAAAACACCTACAGGTATAGATTCTGCAAAGGTGTATAAAAATATACATAACAGTAACAATCATACTTTCCCGTTAAAGGCTGCAAAGAAACCTTTTTTCCTCTTTCCTTTTCCTTTTGTTTTAACATGATCGTGATGTTCAGTAACGCCAAAAGGAGTTGCAGCATCTTTTTCATGATCTTTTAAGTGAGATAATTCTTTCTCTTTATGTTGTAAACGCAATAGTACAGGCAAGGGTATGTCTTTAAAGGGGAGAAAGAAAATTACTATAAATGTGATTACAGCGGCACCAATTAGACCAAAGTAGAAATATGATGCAAATAACGGTCCTCCAATTGAATCGTTTAGTAAACTGCTTATACCTGGAATAGAGAAAAAGATTCCTGCTAAATAAGCACTAAAAGCAATAGACAAGACGAAAAAAGCATAGTTTAAACCTAAGGCTTTCCCGATTTTTCCATTAAAACGATTAGCAGAAACGGAAAGTTGAGAAACACCGGTTACATTGAAACCTGAAGCCATGCCTATTAAAAATTGCCCAAGAACATATTGTAGTATTAATTGAGTAGTATTGATAGACTGCGCATTGGCAGCATTGTTAGTAGTTGCAAGACTTGCATTTGCAAATGGTATTGTAGCAACAAGCAACAACCCTACGGCTGCAATGGCGGCGGCGGATAGCAGTGCACTCTTGCAACTGAATCTCTTAATTAAAACACCTGAGATAATAGATCCGACTAACAGTCCTATGAATAAAAAAGCAAGTAAACCAACAAAAGCATTTCCTTCTAATTGGAAATAAGTAATTCAAATACCGGCAAATATACCTGGAACATTGTAAATTAATCCGGACAGTATTTCAGCCATATAAGAAGCTCCGGAAGAGAATTTTATTTTGTTTTCAGGAACAACATTCTGGGGTATGCTAGAAGCTACTTTTGCATTCATTATTACTATAATAATATATAAAACTGCTTAAAACAAAATATACCAATAAACTTTTCTTTTTTCTCTCAAAAAAGTAGTTTTCAATACTATTATTATACTAATGTATGATAAATAAACTAAATATTTTATCATTTCACTGGAATATATTAGTTTGGATTGTGAAATTAATGGTATAATAATGTCATGGTTACGGTATCCTTTCAATAGTAGAAAGTGACCTCGTGATCTTGTGAAAATATATCGATTTTTAATCGAAGTATTATTATTTTTAGGAGGATTTATTAAACATAGTTGAAAAAAAATACTGCCTTTTTTAAGCCAAAAATGATTTTACTTTTTTGGAAAAAAAACTAAACGTAACAAAAAAAATAAGAAAATTTTAGCAACAATGTTCGCTTTTTCTGTTGCAGGCATAGCTAGTCCTTCATTCACTTTATTCGGTTCTTCAACAACTGAAAATTATTCCAATTTGTCTTTATCAAATTCAGAAGCTAGCACTATATTAGCTTTAAAAGAAGATTCAGAACCTTACAAAGGTACATTTACTTCTGTAACTGATTACCAACAAGAAATAACAGATAGAGTCACGACTGTTGATGGGAACCCCACCAGGAGTAGTTTCATTTTAGGTTGAACTGATTTAATTAGCAGAAACTCTGGTATAACTGATTCAAACACCAATAACTTCTGAGGCGTTGAAGTTCCCCACATTTTAGGACAGGAATTAATAAACTTGGAAAAAGAGCGTTATGATGTAACAAAAAGTGGTATTCGTGTTTTCGAGGATCGTTATGTACAAAGAGCCCCAATTGGTGTTGCTCAAAAAGACTTTGTTATCCCGTACGAAATTAAAACAGATACTTCTGCCGATTATGCTTTTACCAACGAACCACAATCTGCCGATAATTACTTATTAACATTATTAAATACTTATTTAAATAATGATGACAAACGAAGTGAATTTTCCCAAACACTTGGTCACATTATGGAGTATATTGTTCCAACAATGACGATGGGAGTCCAACAATTGATAGATGTCAATAGAGATGACCCTTTTCATTTTGAAGACCTCTTAACTGACCCCTTAAAATTTTTGGGGCACTTATACCAGTCTTCCTTCGGTAGAGCGATATCTCATGGGGTTCCTAAGCTTCCTGCGGATGTAATTGCTGACCTTATGATAAAGAAGTCCATAATAGATGCTGTGTATACAGGAAGAAGAGATTTAATAAGATTACCAATTGCAATGATTGGAGAGGCTGTTATAAGAGGTTTGTTTGCTGGAACAGAAAAAAAGATTGAGTGAGAAGACTATGAAGTATTTAATGACTTTTTACCAACCAGTGATGGAATTTTAAAAGCCAAATATAATATGCAAAACTCCGACTATTTAGATGAGGAAAAAACACTTAAAACTTTGAGTTATTTTAGAAGTAGAGAAAAATACGTAAAGAGATTTAGTATAACGGGGCTTAGCATTAAAATGAATATGATGGAACAAGGATCAATAATTAGTAATGATGTTGTATCAAGACATAACTTGTTGCGTCCTGAAGAACCAATCTTTGAAGACTTAAAATTAATCACAGACGGCACTAAACCAATAATTGGTGGTTATTTAATAGATAATTACCGATTATTTTATAAAAGTATGGAAATAAGCTGAGACTATGAAATTGTTACTACCAAGGATAGATTTAATATGGATAATCCAGAAACATGATATGAAGGGATTGATGGTTACGAACCATTATAAAAATGAAAAAAAATAAAAAGAAAGCAATAATTAGAACTCTTTTGTCTGCAGGAATCGCTTCTTCTAGTATTGCTGCACCTCTTTTCACAACATTCAACCCTACAACAAACGTTAGTCTTAATAACATGGTTTTGACTGATGGAGAAATGAATACTATTTTAGCACTAAAAGAAGATGGTGAAGCGTTTAAAGGAACTTTTAATTCAGTAATTGATTATCAACAAGATATCACCAATAGAGTAACATCCCCTACCGGAGAACCTGTTCGTAGTAGTTTTACAGTAGGATGAACTGACTTAATTCATAGAAGTTCAGGAATATCTAGTGAAAACTCCAATAACTTTTGAGGGGTACAAATTCCCCACATTTTAGGAGAATCTTTAATAAATATAGAAAAAGAAACAGTTTCGAAGGTTTTTATAAATCCCAAAACTGGCGAGGCAGAAACTCGTTTTGTTGACGAATTTTACCAAACAAAACCGTTGGGAACTGTCTCTAGTGACTTTTCTTTACCATATGAAATTAAATTTAGTGACGATGTTGAAAAAATGAATGAAGACACGCCCTCGGCAGCTGAAAATTATTTGTTAACAATTCTAGCCGCTGCTCTAAATAGCGAAGATAGTAATAGTATGCTTGCTGATGTTTTGGGCGGACTGATGCAATATATTGTACCAACAATTACCATGGGAACAGAATCATACGTTTCACTTAGTCCTGATCAAATTCACTGAGAAGACATCTTAACCGATCCTGGTGGATTTATTTCCTCACTATTCACATCCAATTATGAAAAAATGATTAAACATGGTATTTCTAAACCCCCTGCAGATATGATTGCCGATTTTTTAGTAAAAGATGGTTTAAAAGATGCAATTAAAACGGGGAAAAGAGATTTAATAAGACTACCAATTGCTCTTTTCGGAGAAGCTATTATGAAAACTCTGTTTTCTCTTACCGATAATGAATATGCATGAGTAGCCATGGAAGAATATAGCGACTATTTGCCAGCTAACTTTTCGATTTTGGACCCTACATATGATATGCAATACAGTGACTATTTAGATGAGGAACAGACACTTAAAACACTACATTATTATCGTAAAAGAGATCAATATGTAAAACAATTCAAAGTTACTGGTTTAACTTTGAAAGTTAACATGGTAGAACAGGGCAATGTTGTTAGCAACAGAATGGTAGGAAGCAAGTTCACAAATTCTGGGTCTGAAGAGGTTAAAGGTCTAGAGGAACTTTACAGTGGTGATGTTCCAATAATCGGAGGAAATTTAATTAGTAACTACCGATTATTCTACAAAAACATTGAAATAAATTGAGATTATGAAATTGTTGCAACAAAAGATAGGTTTAATCCGGACAAGCCCGAAACATGATACGAAGGGATTGACGATTATGAACCATTATAGAAAAGGCACAGTCAGGTAAAACTATGAAAAAATTAAGTAAAAAACATCTTCTTCTGTCGTTAGGGTTTGGAAGTGCAAGTATTATTACTCCTGCATTCACTTCTTTCAACAACACAACTTCAGACAATCTTGTTATGTCAAATCTAGAATTAAGTGATAATGAAATGGATACAATTCTATCATTGAAGGCCGATGGAGAAACATATAAAGGCACATATAAAACTGTTATTCCTACACAACAGGAGTTAACTAGTAGAGTTACATCAAGCAATGGTGCACCAATAAGAAACAGCTTCACAGTAGGTTGAACTGATTTAATAAGCAAAAATTCTGGTATAACTCAACAAAATTCTAACAACTTCTGAGGTGTTCAAATTCCTCATGCATTGGGTCAATCACTGGTTGATTTTGATTTTAAAAGCGGAAGTATGGATTGACTTAATCCAACCACCAACACATGAGAACAGAGATACTTTAACGGTTATTGACAAACAGCATCTACAGGCGTTAAAACCCAAAAGTTTTCCTTACCTTATGAAATTTCATTCGAGGATGGTTATGAAGAAGAGGGCACTAAAACCGCGTATGGAGCCGCTGAAAATTTACTTTTAACCCTTTTGGGAGCATCTTTAAATAAGGACGATCAGTATAGCGGATTGTCTTTTATTTTAGGAGATTTAATGAAAAACATTGTTCCAACAGTAGCAATGGGTGTTGAAGAATATGTTAGAGAAGACCCAGATGGATGATCTTGAGATCGTCTTTTAAGTGAACCTTTGGGGTTCATTGAACATTTATTTGTTTCACAATACCAACGCGTTATATCTCGATTCGCTCCAAGACCTGTTGGTGACATGATCGCTGATTTTGTTACAAAGCCAAACGGAAAGAAAGCAGCGTTGGAGGCGGGTTTAAGAGACTTGATAAGGCTACCCATTCAGCTTGGTGGTGATGCTATACTTTCAACTTTATTTTCTTTCACTGATAATGAAGCCGTTTGAAAGGAATTAGCGGATTATGAGGATTTCTTTGATTTTGACTCTTTAATGACACAACCCTCATACAGAATGCAATATCAAGACTATTTAGATAATGATGAAACACTTAAAACTCTTTTTTATTACAGAAGCAGAGATTATTTTATAAAGAATTTTAAAATAACCAATCTTAAGTTAAATGTAAATATGGTGGAACAAGGCAATGTTTTGAACAATGATTTAGTTTCAATTAACTTTTGAGATGATCCAGATGCAAATCCCGATTTTAGGGAATTAGGAGATTTCATCTCTGGCGAACATCCAATTATAGGAGGAAATTTGGTAGAAGACTACCGATTATTCTATGACAATATCGAAATTAGTTGAGATTATGAATTCACTCCTACACGAGATAGATTCAATCCTGATTTGCCCGAAACATGATACGAAGGAATAGACGACTATGAACCACTATAAAAAATTAAAAATAGAAAGTAAAGTAAAAAAATATTTAGTTTTCGCTGTATCGCATATAATATATATGTATAAACAATACATGGGAACTTTGAAAGGTAATTTGTATGAAAAATAAAAAAAACAGAATTAGAATAATAAATTCACTGCTAGGAGCAGGGCTTGGTGTAAGTGCTGTGACTACACCTATTGTATTATCAGTTAGAGATAAGGAAGTCGATAATTCCTTTATCACACCTGAAATATTAGAACACTACGAATTTTTGCCAGGATACGAGAGAGATGTTTCTAATCATTCAAATACACAGTACAATGTTAACACGGACACAAATACAGTCACAAATTCCTTGCAATCTTCTTTTTATCCCGATGCCTCTTTTGTAAAAGAAAGAATTTCTGCATATTTTTCTGATTCAAATAATCTGAAAGACCCTTCCTTTGTAAAAATGAATGAAAATGACATTGAAAGCAATGTTAAGGTTTCTGGTTTTGAATTCGCAGACTATAGTGATTTCACATTACTTAGAAGCAAAACAAATCCACAGGAAATTTTAGTTAGCATTCCAAGAATTAAAATTCACATCGAATATGTTTACAATAATGCGGACAATCCGCAGTACAACGGTGAAGTCCTAACAAAGGATAAGTATGTATATAATAATAGTGATAACCCAATATTCGTTAACTTCTTAGTTCATGAATCTGGTCCCGCTACTCCTATTCTTGAAGAAGGAAAAATGTATACATTGGATAAAATCTTATTTTCTAACACATTTAACACTGATGTTCTTGTTCAAGAAGAACAAAGAATGAATTATAGACATTGAGCACCACAATGAGACATTGACTGAAAAATGGATAATCAACAAACAACCATTTCTTTATCTCCTTATGGTTCTGGATATTCTGCTTTAGGAGATGGAGATAACATAAATGAGTCCCAACAAGACACAGCATTTCCTTCCCCTGTAGCCTCAATAACAAAAGGTTTATCCGAGGAAAATAGGTACTATGGTCTTTCTGAAAACGAAGTAAATCTTACTTCTTACTATAAAAGCAACATTGAAAAAAAATACTGAGGAAGTGGCGCTGCTAAACCACATGATCCTGATTTTAGATTTGGTTTCCAAGGTAGAGTAGATGTTTTGTTTTCCAAACTTGATCAATCTAATGATCCGTCACCAGGTTGATATCCAGGGTGATCTGATAATTGAGATCAAACTATATTTGAAAGTCATACTGCAGCTACTTACGATATTAGTCATAATTTTTTAAAAAAATTAAGAACTAGTGATTCGTTCATAGATAACTCGATTCTCTACAGAGTCCATAGTAACATGGTGCGAGGAATGACACAATATACCGACTATGTTCAAGCATGACACTCCAGTTGAGGTGGTTTTTATGATCATAACTACACTAAAATAAAAATGCTTCCTAGAAACGAACTAATTAGTGGACTAGCAGGCATGGAGGACAATTCTTATTTATACACAGGTATGAAATTGGAATTTTCCAACGATTTTTGATTAAAGAAGGTATCAGCGTTTTTAGGCGCAGACATTGAAACAGAAGACCTTTCTAACGTTAAAATTAGTGAATACGAAGCTAGCTGATTAGAATAAAGACTCTTTAAAATAAAGTTACAACCACCATCAACATTTAATATGTTGAAACATAAAGAGTTGGTTGTATTATAAAATGAAGTACTTTCTCTTCCTTCTAAGCACAAAATACTTACACTAGAACCAAAATAAGTTTCGTAAAGTAAAAATTTGATTTATACTTTAAACCTCGCTCAACCTTTATATAGTTCAACTGTTCTCATCACCTAATTAAATTTTTACATCTTGTGTGCAAAGAGATGTCAACAACAATCATTGTGATAAAGTAATCTTTTTAAAAAGATTTTAAATGTAAAAACCACTTAGGGTTTTTCCCTAAGTGGTTTTAAGATAATTCTAAATGTTATGCTTTTCTATAGATTAACAACTAATCCATAGTTTTAGTTACACAGTTAAAATAATAGAATCTAGAACGTAATCAGTTATAAACTCGTGAGTTGTTCAATCAGCAAATGGTGGCATTATTGGTGTTCTTCCTTGGTACAATCTTTGAGTTAAAGTAAAGTTTGCAGTCATGGAATCAAATTTTTGTGTATTAATCGATTCTAAGACTTTTAAGGTTGCATTTTCTTCACGTTGTCAGTTGTTGCCATCAAACTTATAATTCGGATTTTGATTGCCTTTGTGATTTGCCTTCATAGTGAAGGTTCTAATTGATTCCATATTGGATAAGTTGCTAACATCCATGCTTATTTTAGTAACTTTTCTCTCATCTATAGTCTCTTGGCCTGTGCTTTTGTATTTTTCACTACTGTACACTGACTCGCCACCAATGGTAACTTCAGAATCAAGGTAGTTGTATTCATAACCGCCATAGTATGGTGTTTCTAAAACGTATGTTGTAAAGTGATCTGTAAGGTTTGCATGACCTAAATTCCCTTTGTATTCCACCTGAGTTCCTACTGCAACATTGTATGTGATACTGTCGATTGAAAGGGTTGAATTCATGCTGTGTCTTCATCACAATGCTTCTTGTTGAATATAACTAGAGTATTGTATGCTGTAATTAATAGTAATATTATATTCACTATCAGTGTCTACACCTAAGGTTTCTAACGATAGTGATGTTTTTTTATTATAATCACCAAAAGTACTACCTCCTTCGTGTTGGGTTCCTTCATAACTAATTTCTATTTCATTTAAGTTATTTTCTTCTGAACTTATATTAATCGATCCATAATAAAGATCTGACGAATTCATAAGTCCTGAAAAAGGTGTGGTAATGTGTGATTTTTCCTCACTACTGCCCCCTACACTCACTCTTGATTTATAATAATGCTGTCTGCCATCTGCTGCTCTTACATCTGTTCAACTATCAGAAAATGTTCTTGTTTCCCCGGTTATCTTCTGCTCAAAGCTTTTGTATACCACTGGATTTTCAGCGTTTTGTGTAACTGCAACTCCGCTAGCAACGCCTGCAAAGCTAACAATTCCTGCTGCTCCTGTTAATATTTTTTTTATTTTTTTTGACATAATTTTCTCCTTTGTTTTTAAATTAATCAAAAGTATTATACTCCTTTTTTTTGTGTTATAATGTTTTTTTTTAGAGTTGTCTTCTACTACATTACCCTTATTCCATATACTATTTCAGCTAGTTATGTTCCGTACACGTCCAAAAATAATCAATTAAAATAACAAAACAAATACTTGCGATAATTTACAATTGATCCGATGAAAAAAATAAATGATCGGTATAAAATAAAAGTTCTTATAGGTTCAAAACAAGGGATTGGCAAACTAGTAATCTCGCGACTCAGATGGTTATTTTGCTGATATACGCAGCAACGGTATTATTGGCATGAAATAATGAAATTAAGCGAATAAAATTTCAATTTAATCGTGAGTACAACTATACACAATTTTTTGACTATGTTAATAGAGTAGATAGAGTAGTTTATATTTTTTCCACAGTAAAATTAAAATCGTTCATGGTTATTCCCTGACGTGATCTTTTTGGAGATAGTATCCCTGTATTTATGTCATGGTATATAAATAAGTTGCTAGTTCACCCAACACTTGCCAGTGTTATATTATACGATGTAATGTCAGTACCAAATTCATATCAATAGATTAACTTTAGTTTAAGTGCTATTGTTTCGTTATTTAGTTCATTAAAGTTATTTGTATCAGAATGAAGTAAAACGTTCTCATCTGATAGTGGATGCTCAGAAAATGTTGAACGATATCCAATACCATTTAATCTTTTGATATTCATTCCGGGATTTAGATTTTTTGAATTATAGTGAGTTAAGTCAACGGAAGTTTTATTTCATCAAGAAATATCATCTCTATTAGTAGTTTCATATTCAACTGTGTTGTTATCTATGTCCTTAATAAACAAAAAGTCTCTCATAACAATTCGTTGTTCTGTAAAACTAAGGGGGTTATACCCTTTCAAGACTCCGATTTGATTATAAATTCCATATTCTGATAACATTACAGCGGTCAAGACCTTGGTTCCCTCAATTTGACTTGCAACAAAGTTTTCTTTTTGTTTTAACGTAAACGAGATTTTGTTCATGTGAAGCTCTTGTGTATGTTTTCACCCATTTCAAAAAAGATCATCGCTATGTCTTGTACTTGTGTTCACCTGTCAGTCCATGCCTGAAACATAAACATCGTATTTTGTAATATCGATTCCACTATCTTGTCACAATGCATATTTGATTTCATCAACATTACCATACATTCCACTATCTTCATTACTACCAGCATCCTGAATATCGAAAGATAAAGCAAAGGAAAGCGCGTTTCAATCTTTTATATTTATTAAGTCATTCTCGTTAAAATCAACGTGAAAATCTTGATCAATGTATTCAACTGAAGTATTTTTTCATTGAACCTCCCTAGACATTGAAACATTGCCGGCATTTAAATTATTAATCTTAACTGAAGAGTGGAGATTTATCTTAGAACCCACAAAAAAGGAAGAAAATACGTGCTCTTTTGAAATAAGATTATTTTTTCCTTCAAGAATTTTCGAAGTGTCAAGTGTTATGTTCAAATTATCAATTTTAATTTCAGCATCGCTGTTAAGATCTGCAACAGCTGATGCAACACTAATTACTGGGAAGGTTATTCCTAACGACAATGTCGCAATTTTTCTTAGTTTCTTATTTTTATTTTTCAAAATAACTCCTTATTTGGTGTAGAGCTATTTTAACACTATATGCGAAATTATCGTAAAAATATTGTTCCAACTTTAACATTACATTATGCTAAATGAATGTTATTTCACCTAAATACACTTGTTTAGAACATAAAATTAGTATTTTGAACGACAAAAGGATTGCGTGTAATTAGTAACTTTCTGCTTAAACTGATATTTCTAGATTAATTAGACAGGAAATTAAATAATACTTATGAATCAATACTTTTTGTAAGTCTAAAGCAAACCTTGTAAAAAAGAACTAGTTCTATTTTAGAGAATACATTTTAGTCGAATATTCAACATTTAACTAGGATAGTATACCAATAGTGTTGATAAAATATTTTTATTTCATATAACGAAAAAGAAAAGTATAAAAAAGATATTAGTGTAAAATTAAAAAGGTTTTTAATGAACAAAAAAAAGGCAAAGATAGTTGCAGCGCTAGGCGCAGCAACGCTAACATCAGGATTAATTGTCGCAGTAACTGCCCAATCTTGTGCTGATAATTCATCTGTAAATCCAAACGGCAACGAAACGGATACAACAAATTTTTCTAACGAGGAGCAAATTTTATATCAACTTAATTGAATCCAGGAAAATATAGTGGATGGAAGAATCGATAGAGAGGTTACTGTCTTCGATAGCCTTGATGAAACAAGATTCTATTTAATTTACGACTTAAACAACGCCTTGAAAAACTTTGTTTTGGACAACCTTGATCCTATCGCATCAGCTATAGGGTATAATGAGTTAGAATTTAGTAGAATCTCTTTTGACTCAATAACCAATGAAAACATAACAGACAATCAAGACGGCACATACAGCGTTACGTTAACTTCAGTACAGTCTCGATGAAGTTTACCACAAGGTGGTAATGATTTGTTTCAACAGAGGGCATCTGGCTCCGTTACAGTTCTGATTTCACAAAATGATAATAGGCTAGCAATCGAACCACAAGGAGCGTTTAGTGATATTCAAATTCCTGTATCCTCTACAAGCATATTCTTCTACTATATTGCTTTAGCGGAAATTGCTGAGTTTAATCTTGCTAATGGCGTAGGCTTAGAAAGTGATGGTTATTCTGCTATTATTATTGCAGAATATAGAATATTACAAAGCACATTTGCAGGTGTTGGTGAATTCAAAATAACTGAAATGAGTTTTGATGTCCCAACAACAGACTTTGAAGCAACGCAAGCTTCATTTGATGCAGAAGAAGATTTATATACAGTTGTACCTCTAAACTTTACTGCTCGATATAGATATGTCGCAGAATCAGGAACTGTTACAACAGGTAGCATATCACCATCTGGTGGTGATTTTAGATTAACTATTTTTTGATCAAGAGGTTCAGGATTTACTAATTTTAGTGGAACACCAACAGATAACTTTAACAACACGGGTTTTTTTGGTTTGCAATTAACACCGGACTAATGGAGACACACGATAAATGAAAACTAACAATTATAAAAAAATAAAAAAAATTATTGGTGCCTCTTCTATTGGTCTTATTACCACAGTGGCTGTTATTGCTCAACAGTGCAACACCACAAATGGTGAATTTAACGAAGCTCAACAAACAGTTTTTTCTGCAATAAGTGAGTTGAGTGCTTATAGAGCTGGTTCTTCTCAAGTTTTAAGTCCAAACACAACAGAGATATTTAATTCGATTTTAGGTTTTGGCAGAGCACAGGGACAAAGATTTGATGTTATAAGTTCAATATCCTTTGCAGCTTTAACTCGCGATAATGTAACTATTTCAAGAGATGCAAGCAGAATCACAATTACAGAAGATGTTGAAATTCGATTTTCCTTTTCTGATCCTATACTTTCAGATGACTACACAGACTACCAAAGCATAAATACTGGATTAATGATATCAGGAATTAGTGTTAACAATAATTTGATAACGAATGGTGGACAAACTTCGGGTCTATTCTATGATAATTCTCCGAATTCTGCTGCGGTAAACCTTATAACAGATTCAATTCAAGAAGTAGCAGATTTAAATACTGACCCTTCTTCATTGTCTCCTTCATCGTTGGTTTTTTACAATGCAATATTGATGGGAATTCAAAGTTCAATTTCAGTTCCTAATCCTACTGTTGCAACGATTTCTTTAGAATTAAGAGACGGTATTACTGAAATAACTCCGCTTTTCAATAGAGAATACACTTCTTTTTCTATTACCCAATACACAGTGATAGTAAGGGCATATACAGCCGATCAAGTTGAAACCGTTTATAACGATTTAGAGAACATTTTTGAAATCTCCAACATTGCTATTAATGATGGCGAAATCACTAGCGCAGACAACGTTACTACATTAAACGCAACGCAAAACAACTTTGATACTTTGCAAGGAGCAGCCAACAGTTTAGGAAGCGGTATTTTTTCAAGAAATTCTTCACCAATTAGTAATGCTATATATGCATGAATTAATTCATTTTTAGGAGAAACAGTTACCATTGTAAGCATTGAAACCACTTCTTCTCTAATTATTGTGAATCCTGACGCTACATCCATTCGTTTTTTAACAAATTCTATAGTTGTAACAATCACTGATGAAGCGGCTGCAACAAGAGTTTTTATGGTTCCTACAGGCGATGAGATGGTTATTAGCAATATTTCAGTTATCAGTGGTTTGGTCTACAATGGTTTTGATAATGGGCCAATTCTAGTCGCTGGTACCAATGGTGCTGAACCACTAGTTGAGATGATTCCCTAATTAATTCTCTAGACTAATGAATTTTTTTACAAAAAGTTAAACTGTACTGCTTTTCGCAAATTTAGTATTGAGTGAATACAAAAAGACAATAGGAAGATTACAAGGATTTTAATTCAAAGCACTATAATGTTTTAACTAGATATTGTGTTACTTCATAAAATGGCTACCAATTGTGTAAACTCAATCGTTCCTTGAACGGACGGAAACCATTCAGAATTGGCACTTCCTACGTTCACACGGTTAATTTAAATAAGCAACATAACTCATAAAGTTGACATTTTTCAAAATTGGTTTAGACCTGTTTAAATTTTTACCTTGTAAAGATTGCTTTAATTTTTCGAGTTAGCCACAAATTATCATAAATAATTGTTTGCTTTTGAATATCTAATAGATGTACTTAGCTGGGATAATACGGTTGTTTAATAACTATGAAAAACAAATGGGAAAAATAATTTAATAGTAATGTAAAATATATAAATGAGTAAATCAAGAAAAAATAACCATCTTTATTTATCGGCAGCACTTGTTGGTGGTCTTGGTGTCGGAACCATCGCTCAAAGCTGTGTTCAACCGCGCACACCTTCTGCTGATGAGTCGCTGATTCTTTCAAGCTTGAACCCTTTGCAAAGCTATACCCCCGAAACACCATTGTCAACAGGTCTTCAGGAAAACTTCTTTAATTATTTTATAAATGATATTGAGACTGAACTTTCTGATGGGGAAGCTATATATGTTTCGAAATTTACATTCGATACAATTACACTAGAAGATATAAATTTGGTTAATTCAAGTCAAAATTACCTAGTAACAATTAGAAACATTGAAAGTAGTTTTGGTCTACAAAGTTTAAACCCCATGAATGACGTCACTTCTTTTACGGTGCAAGTATATTTTTTAATATTAAATCTTGACTTTTCCGTTAACTCATTAACAAATGCCCCTAATACAGATGAAACACTCGATGTACCTGGTAGAATAATTAACTTTTTTGATGGGTTTGATGATTATAATGTCGCCACTGGTGCTGCAACACAACTAATAGATGGAATGAATACCTACATTCAAGAGTTCACTTCTGGCAATCCGGCAACTGCACAGCAGCTATCGTTTGAGACAATTACAAGAGATGATATCGTGATAGAACCAGGAACGGATGAAAATCAGCCTGTTTATGCCGTAAGACTTAGAAATTTTAGTGGTGTTCTTTCCCCGAGTACTTTTACTATCAATGTTAATAATCCGTCAGGTATTGTAGAAATGGGAATACTTGTTACACAGTTAGCAGCGAATGAACCCGTGTTTCTTGTAAACGGACAAAGTGAAGGAGTGCCCCAGATATCGGGGTTTATAGTTGAATAAAAATGAAGAAAAATGTAAATAATAAGAATAAAAAAATAGTGACCTCGTTGGGGGCTGGATTTCTTGTAACAGGAGTTGCAGTTGCCGCTGTTGCACAAGCATGTGCTCCAAATCAAACACGACAATCAATTGCCCGCCAAGCCATTCAAAACTTGAATGGCTATAGTGATGGGGACATTATACAAGAATTTACTAGCTCGGAATCGTTGCTTATAATTCTTGAAGAAATAGTAGGTGGTTCAGGAAACCAGGGTGCAAGAATTTTATCTATTGATTTCGACAGCAATAATGTTACTGTATCAGCAGATGGTACTTTAATACAAATTAGTGGCCGAACAAGAATTCAACCTGATGGAAGTTCAGTGTTCTATAACCAAAACAGTGAAGGGTTCAGCATAAGGAACATCACTTATAACAATAATAATGTCATTAATGGGGGAATCGTGGAAAATTTAGTGCCTTCAACACTAGGAGCTCAAAATGCTGAAGAAGCCTTGCGAGGGCTTGCACAAGGTTCTACTGCTCCTTCTGCTTCAAGACCCAATCAACTAATTATATACAACGCCTTTCAAACGTTTTACAACTCTTTCACACAGGCTAGCGGTGTTGTTTTAACAAATCTTTTGCTTCTAAATAGTCAAAATGAAATAAACTTTCAATTAAACAACAGTTCTGCATCAACAATTACGTTAAGAGCAAATACAGTTCTTCTTAATACAAACAGTCTAATGGGAAATTCTTATTGAAACAAAGATAGTGAATTAACCTTGAATTTAACATATGAAAATAGTGCGGATCAAAACATTAGTAGTGTAAATATAGAAACATCTACTTCAGCAAACCAAATTGTTGAAGAAACAGAATTTTTCTCTGCTGTTCTTATATTTAATTTTTTAATTGCAAGGTCTGCTCCGGCAGGATCACTAACAAATCAAGTGCGTGACGCCGTACTTATCAATGTAAATGATTTTTTAGCTGACAGCACTGGAACCTTCACCTCAATTTATCTCTTAGATACTTCAGGAATAACTACAGCTTCCTCTTCTTCAGAAAACAGAGAAATTATTGAAATTTCTCCAAATAGTGTTGTAATCACCGTTTTTAATAGCAGTGGTGCTGTTCAGCTTACTAATTCAACAGTATTAGGGTTTACTTTTGACATTCAACCTGGAGCGCCTGCAGTAGTAACTATCTCTCCAAACCCTACTTGAATGATTGTACCTTTGTAGTAAAGTAAAAATAACTTTTTTTAGAATAAATTTTTACTTAACCTACTTTATTAGTGTAGTATGTTTCTTGAAATTTGTTTTTAATATTAGACTATACCGCTACATATTCAACATTAGTGGTTTGTACATCATATAAAAAGGAGTAATTAATTGATTGTACCTTTGTAGTAAAGTAAAAATAACTTTTTTTTAGAATAAATTTTTACTTAACCTACCTTGTTGGTGTAGTGTGTTTCTTAAAACTTGTTTTTAATATTAGACTATATTGCTACGTATTCAACATTAGTGATTTGTACATCATATCAAAAGGAGTAATTAATCGCAAATACTCATGAATGTCAAACTTGCAAGTGAGATTCAACAGCATAGCTAATTTTTTTAACCGCATAGCCTTCGACTTGTTGTAAGTTTAAAACTCCATCTACATCATAAACACTAGCATCAAATTTATCTTTTGCATATACATCGTGAGAAGCACCCACACGAACTTGAGCTTCGTTATCTCCATTTTTGTCCAAACGGTCATCTGGAATTACAATTTCTCCACCGTTATAGTGAACGAATTTAAATGTAGTTTGGAATTCAGAATTTACATTTGTTTTAACTTGATCATTGCTATGTCAACGATCTGTTCCTTCAATTACGTTTTTATCATATGTTCAGAAAAAAAGTTTTATCAAACATAGCAAAAAATGAAACGAACAGAAAGTCAACTATTAAAAGTAAAGAAAAGTGATTTTACAAAATGAAACACTTACCAAATAAGTATTAGAATGAATAAAAAAATGAGTTTTTATTTACACAAAAATGTGTATTTTATTGCTAATATTACTTACTTACAACATCATAATCAAGACCTAGTCAAGATATGTAAGTAGTGACACCATAAGCGTTGTAAACCATCGTACTCTGTGATGCTATAGTTCATTCTGCTTTAACATTCATAGCTTTTATATAAATATCGTTGTTTTCTATGTCAATGTTGTGTTCATTAATCAATCGTGTGTTCATAGCTGATACGTTGAACTCAGGAGAAATATCCTGACCCGCACCGCCATGTATGATATCTCAATTAGCAACAACTTTCATGCCTCTTACATCATTGATATTAAGGCGATTCAATTCGTAATTGCCAGCAACATTTACAGTTTGAGTGTTATCTTCAAACAGGCCTGGAAAAATAGATATTCCATCTCATGTAGGAATCTGATATACATTTCTTGTGCTGCCGTCATGTAATACTGCTTGAATAACTATATTTTTTACAAAATCGGGTGCTGTTGTTTGGATTCCAGTAAATGAATGTTTTTTAGATGTTCAAGCTGTTTGACCATCCGCTCCTTGTTGCACTGGAACTGTATATACACTTTCTGTAGATGGTGATTCGTTCAGTAGCACACTTGTTGCGCCACCCGCGACTCCAGCAACTCCAGCTATTCCTGCTGCTCCTGTAAGAATCTTTCTTATTGTTTTATTTTTTTTTGACATTATTTTCTCCTTTTAATGTTTTAATAATTAATGACATTATAGCACGAATGTTTATAGAGTATACATGTATTTTCTGTGTAATCTCAAAATTGTGTTTGGTTCAAATGAGTTTTTTTTAATTGAATATGAACGTATTCAACAAGACTTATTTCAACTTTTGTATTAAATTCTACAGTAGGGACAATGACTCATGTAGTGTACTTGGAAAGGGAAAAGAAACAGAATAGTTGATTGTCCTAACGGCATATGGATCATATTGTTGACCTTGTATAGTATAGTGTAAATTGCTAAAGGAGAAGTCAGGAGCGGTTCCAATTCAATAATTATTAAAACTCCAACGTTAATGTCAAAAGGTAATTGTCCATGATTGTAATTTAAATTGTCATCTGAAATAACCAGACTTTGTTTAATAGTTACATTGTTGCTTGATCCGTTATGGATTCAATCATAAGATAGTTGTGAGGTTTGAGCATCTGCTACATCTTCAATTCACATTCCAAAATATTGATACAGTAGCATAAAGAACTCCAGCTTTTAAAAGTGATCAATTTTACCAACTAGGTGGGTACATTTAGGTATTCAAAAATAGTCAACAAGACACTAAATTTACTTTTGGTTAACTTAGGGAAGTTGAATGATTTCCATAAACAAAATATCTTACAAATAAAAAATAACTTATTAAAGCACAAAATAGATATTTATAACAGTTCAGGTTAATTCGGTAATGAACGAGTAATTCTACATAACAAAATTTCATGTAAAATCAAAAAAATACAATTTATACTGGGAGTAGTGGTTACATTTGCTGAAATAGCATAAGAACGTTGGAAAGTTGTATTATCTTACTTAAATGTATCAACTAGATCGTGAAAATTAATGTTGTTTTGTTAAGATTAATATGTGATAGACGACGTAAAAGAAAAAATTAAATACAAACTAAAAGTAATGCAAAAACTCTCTAAGATATCGCTACTTATAGGCTGAATAATAGGTGTTCCGGTTTCTATGATATTTATGGTTGTGGGTATTTTAATACTAACTAATGTGCTTTTTGTAGCGGGAATGACAGATCCCCCCAACCCTATGCCAACAGGCTTTAATGGATTACTACCTCTTGGTATTGAATTAGTAGTTTTCTCTGTGGTCATCGCCGGATTTGTAATTATTAGCAGAACCATTTTTATAAACCTCATCAGCAAACAACTTAAACGAATAGAAGCTGATTATAATTGTAAAGACAATTTATTGATACTTTCTGTTTTAAGCGTAGTTTTTGCTGTTCATATTGTGGGTTGGGCATTTGTTATCTTATCTATAGCCTTAGGGCAAGACAGATTAAGCTTAAGACAACTTAATTCTGAGAAATAGTTTTATCTGTTCACTTAATTAGTTAGATCAAGAGAAAAGTAGAAAAGTTTTCAAAATGTAACTGACATTTCCAACATTAATAATATTAATTAAAATCACGTTTTGCAAACAAGTGAAAATTAAGACCGTACATTGCAGAAATAATCGTAGCCCATCCAAAGATTACAACGTATGGGTTCAAGAAATTACCCTGATCAATTACAGCAAAATTGTTCCCTGAGAGCATCATTCCTTGTGAATATCTTCGAGGTGCAAAAATAGCAACCAATATGCCGAAAGATTGTGTCCCTCCTGAATTTACAAATATTTGTGAAATATTTTGAAAAGCATTTCCTTGAAACAAAGAAACAACTAAAATGAATTGATAATTAATGTTAAGTCAACATGTAGCGGCAAAAAAATCATTGTATAAGTCTAAATTAGTTATTTGTGTGTTGTAAGTTGGAACAGGTATTGTTGATCCATCCGGCGCCATCCCTCTAACTCCTGGAAAAAGAACAGTATCTAAAATAACAATAAAAATATAAATCGTATTAGCAGCAAGCAGGGAGCCACTTGCAAGTGTGAAAACTCTTGTCGATGTATATAGTGCAACTGTGGAAAAAACAACAACAGCCCCGATACTGACAAACAATAAAGCAATAAATCCAGTAATCAAAAAAAGAAAATTAGACCCTATTAATTCACTATTACCTTCAGTTATGATAATCATGCCCAGTATCCCTGATAAAAAAAGCAGCAACCATTTTCAAGAGACAGAAGTTATAAGATATGCAGTTTTTGTGAAATATATTTGTTTACGAGAATACTGTTGAGTGATTTCCTCGATTATATAATTTCGTCTAATGGGAATAACAAAAACTTTTATGCAATCTATAAAAACGAAAGCTAAAAACAAGGAGAGTCAATATCAGGCTAGAAATAAATTTATTGGTCCGTTGAATACTTGATAATTATTTTGTGGAATGACAGAACCATCAAAATTAAAAAAAGAGAGTTGAGAAATTATTAATTCTCCGGCTACACCACCTATTATAAATGTCACAACAATGATCACTCCTATAATTTTGTTATATTGCTTTCAATGCGACCAGAAATATGTCATTATTTTGTTGTACCAAAAACCTTATTATATGTTTCACTTAAAGGCCCTTTCTCTTTATTAACTTCAAAAATCCCTTTTATTACTCCATGATCAATAAATATAGCATAATCGATGAATTCCTCTATTTCGGTTAAATTATGTGATGAAATAATCGTTGTTTTATTTAAATTGATTTCATCCCTTAACAACTTAAACATTGTACCTCTCGCATCATAATCCATGTTTTCAGCAGGCTCATCTAAAATGTAAAGATCTGGTTCTTGAATTAATGCATATATAATCGAAACAATTTTTTGCATTCCACTTGATAAAGAGTTTAAATGAGAATTTAGTGAAATTTTGTAGGTATGGAAATGTCTTCTGATTTTTTCAAAGTCTTTTTTTCAACTTGAATGTTTTATTTTATTTTGTGAAACTAAAAAATTATAATAACTTTTAACGGTTGAATGGGAGGGAAATCGTGCCTTTTCAGTAACATAAATAAATTTTTGTATTGCTTCTTTTTTGCTATTAAAAAATCCGTCAATTTTTATAGATCCATTTGAAGGAGATACGGCGTTCGTAATCATTTTAATTAAAGTTGTTTTTCCTGCTCCGTTAGGCCCAATTAATCCATATGCATACCCGCTTTTAAGAGAGAGATTGGCGTTGCTGACAGCTAATCTTTTTTTATATTTTTTTGTTATATTTTCAAGTTTAATGTAGTCATCTTTACGTTCTATTAATTCTTCTAGTTTGTTAATTTTTTCATTCTTTAAAGAGGCTAATTTAATAGTACCTTCCTTGTACTTCTGTTCCAATTTAGTAATGGAATTGGTTATTTCTTTTATACGTTCATTGATGTTTTGTTCCATTAACTAAAGTCCTTTCTTTGAAAAGCTTTATAACTCATACCATAAACAAATGTTGGAATTAATAGTCATGCCATAAAAACAGCTAAGGGAGTATACAAATTACCATTAAAGATACCGCTAATGCCGCCGTTATCTGAACCACTGAATGTATAGTTTTTAGGAAGTGTAAGAATGCCTAACCTCATATTAAAACTTCCTTGTAGTTGAAAAGGATTTGCAAATGCAATACCTCAAAAATAATATTGAATAAGTGTAAATTGATAGGGAATATTAAATCATGCTGTTCCTAAAAAGGCATTTTGAGAATTGGTTCACTCTTGTGGTGGTATTCTTTCAAAATTCGGAAATACAGGGTTATTAATATCGTTGGTAGGATAGGTGGGAAACGTACCAAGCGGGAGTACACTTGCAGCAGAAAGAGCCATAATAAGTAAATAAACGCCAAACCCTAAAAATATAATCCACCCCAAAACTTGAACGCTAATACTGCTTATATAAAGGCTAATTAACATAATGATTACTATTAAACCACTACTTAAAAAAAATAGCGCTCCAATAGAAGCTCAAAGAAAATGATATAAATCGCCTGCCCTTGCAGAATTAAAATTAGCTCCGATAGCTATTCCTAAAGAACATAAAATACCAATTAAAATTATTTTTCATCATATTGACAAAAACAAATATGATGATTTTATAAAGAAAATTTTATTCCTGCTGTATTTTTTAGTTACTTCCTGAATCATTCTGTCTCGTTTAATTGGGGTTGAGAAAACATTTCCTATTTCTAAAGTTATAGACAATATTAGAAAAAATATGAAATAAAGATAAATTATATATTGGTAATTCCCACCAATAATTATGGGGATTGTTTGATCGCCGTAAAGTCCAATACTATCAAGTGTAAATCGTCAAAACATGATTGTTCCGATTATAGTAATTGCAACGAAAATAAGGGAAGTTCACCTTGTATAACGCTTCCAGTGAGCAAGAAAAAATCTCATTATTGCGCTCTTCTCCCGAAAACATCACTATAAATTTGTGCTAAGTCGATATCTTCCTTGGTTAAGTCGATAATTCTTTCAATGTTTCCATTGTTCATGAAAAGCCCAACATCTAAATATTTCTGGATCTCTTTTAGGTTGTGCGAGGAAAGAAATACTGTTTTGCCTTTTTTTACTTCTTTCTGAAGTAACTCGAACATTGTTGTTCTTGCTTCATAATCCATATTTTCTGCCGGTTCATCTAATACTAATAATTCTCTATCTTCTATTAGAGCACATATCAAAATAACGATTTTTTGCATTCCACTTGAAAGGGATGTTAATTTTGAATTTAGATTAATGTTATAAGAAGAAAAATGTTTTTTATATTCTATAAAACCTTCCTGTCAGTTTTTCATTTTATCTCATTCTTGTGAAAACAAAAAATTATAAAATTGTTTTACATTTAATCTTCTAGGAAATCTTGTTTTTTCAGTAATATAAGTTATTCTGGACAAGGAGTTTGTGTTTTTTGTTTCTATGGTTTCAATTTTTACATTACCTTGCTTTGGTTGAATTGCCGACATTATAAGTTTTATGAGCGTTGTTTTGCCAGCTCCGTTGGGGCCTATTAATCCATAAAATTTGCCTTTTTCAAGAGAAAACTCCACTTCTTTTACTACCGTGTTTTTCTTATATTTTTTAGTTAATTTACTAACCTCTAAAAATGCTGAATCACTTTGCGAAGGCGAATTTAACCGTCCTTGTTGTTTTAAAAGCATATTTAGATTTATTTTTAAGTCATTGATTTCTTTATTACTATCAGACAAAAACGTTTCAATTTTTTCAATTTCTAAGTCTATGTCGTGAATATCTTTTTTCATGTCTGTATTGGATTATACTTATTTTTCTAACGATTGTAATGGTATTTTATTTTAGTTTCGTTTTACTTTCCATAACCGTTACAAAGTAAATAGTCCTATTTTTTACATTTGAAAAAATTAACCGATAATGCTAAAGAAATTAAGATTAAATTTGAAATAACCATCGAAACAGCAGAAAATTCTACCGGCAAAACTCCCGCAACTATTAAAGAAATGGCAA
>JABABL010000007.1 GCA_014238225.1 Mycoplasmatales bacterium | reverse complement strand
TTTTGGATCGGAAGGATTAACGAATAATGCAGAATCTCCAAAAATAGTTTCTGGTCTTGTTGTAGCTACTTCCAAATATTGCTCACCTGAGTTTTCCAAAAAATACTTAATAAAAAATAAATTGGTTTTTTCCTTTTTGTAGTCAACTTCTATGTTACTAATGGCGCTCCGCAATTTAACATCTCAATTTATAATTTTTTTGCCTTTATAAATTAATTTTTGATTGTATAAGTCAACAAAGACTTTTGAAACTAATTCTTTAACCTCTTCGCTTAGTGTAAATTGCTTATAAGACTTTTGTACTGATAATCCAAGAACATCTCATTGTTTATCAATTGCATCAAATAAATTTTCTTTTCACTCATTAACTGCTTTATAAAAAATTTCTTTATCTTCCTGACTTGATTCAGTATTTATTTTCTTATTCAATGACTTTTCAACGGCTACTTGCGTTGCAATTCCAGCATGGTCATATCCAGGAAGATAATAAACATTTTTATCCTGCAAATGATTGTATCTAATAAAAAAATCCTGTAATGCTCCGTCTCAAGCATGCCCCAAATGTAATTTTCCTGTTATGTTTGGAGGAGGAAGCAAAACAACAAAATTTTCTTTGTCATTATCATGTTTGATAAAAAAATTATTTTCTCTTCAAAAATTTATCTTATTTTTTTCAATTTCTAAAAAATTATACTTCATCTTTTGTCTTTCTAGAATAAATAATAACATCCGCTTTTACAACATAGCTTGCTTTTTTTTCCTCAATATTTAAAGAGGCATTTCCTTCTAAATAAGAAATAGCCATCGCAAGTTTTAATAAATCTTGCGTAACGGGAATATCATGAGATTTTACAAAATATTCAACTAGTGTTTGCAAACAATGAACACTCTCATCTCAAACATTGAAAATTTCTACAGAAATAACTTCCCCTTTTTTTAAAACTTCTTTTTCTGACCCTTTCATTTTCTTGGCTTCGGTCGGAACTAAGTAGTTAAAGGCGCTTGGAAAGTAAATAGCATGATTCGAAAGAGAACTTTCGCTATGTCTTATTAGTCTCATTTGTGTCCAAATGGCATTGTCGGCTTTCCTACAGTCCTCAAAAGTTTCTTTGAGTTTTTGAGTTGTAAATACTTTCAATCAGTTATTTCTGTTTTTTGTTCTATATCCAAATCATCTTGCTTTTTGTAGGAGATTATCAACCTTAACGATTTTATTTTCTAATGATAAATACTCAACAAGAAGATTTCGAAAAGAAACTCCCCTTCCTAATAACTTGGAGCCAATGTATAAGGGAAAGATTTTTTGGTCGTTTTCAATTTTCATTTTTTTTGTACTTTTTCCAAATAATTCGCTTATTCGCACATAACGTGCCTGTTGGGACAAAATTGTTTCAAGTTCTTTTTTGCCATTTCTTGTCACAAAATTTTTGTATTTTGAAAAAAGCAAATTAATAATTTCACCCTTAAATGTTTGGTTCTTAATGTTTTCAATTTCAGTGCTGTAAATTTGGACCAATTTTTTATTTTGATTAATTTCATAATTACTGTATACAAGCATCTCGTAATTTAAATCTTCTTGTTTTCCAGCAAAGTAACTAGCAAGCAAAAAATAGTATAGAGAATAACAATAGGAACAAACACTATCAACACTCTCAATAGTTTCGACATATTTGCTGTCAGGAAGATGATAAAAATTTAGTCCACAATACTGTGGTGATGTTCTTATTGTGTTGCCAAAAACTGGAGATAAAGAATTATTATGGGACCCTAAAAGTAGTGATTGGGGAGTTCCCGTATACTCAATATAACTTGTTAAAGGCATTATATTTTGTAGGTTTATAATTTCTCCATGGAGAGGAGAAAGTTTTTGAACGCATAAATTAATGGTGTTTATATCGGCTTCATCGTCAATTATTAACACTGGTCATTTAGCATTGTAATTACTTTTTAAAGCGGAAGCTACACTCTTTATGTGTTTAATATGTTTCATAATAACTATAAAAACATTATTGTTGTTTTTAATGTTTTCAGTAATGAAAGCAGTGCAGTTTTGATTAATGTCGTCTGTGACAAAAATTTTAACATTGTTGTCTCTTAGAACACCAAAGGCTTTGGAAACATTATCCAAATTTTGATTAACCAGTGTGGAATTGGTGCCGGCCAATGTTATAACTATTTTATAACCTTGATCAAAAGCACCTGCTGCCAAAGAAACAAAATTAGTTGTCTTGCCGGACTGTACTCTACCTTGTACTAAATTAGTGATTTTCGTTTTTTCCTCTACGTTAGGTGCCGCACAATGGTTTAATGTTCAAGAAATATTTTCAAATATGATTTCTCTAGCTTCTTTGTTGTTTAAATACGGAAATGTTCTTATGACGTCGTTAATAATAGATCATTTTTTTTCATCTATTCAGTTAACTTTTTTATCTTTTCCATTTATTAACATTACAATACTATAATAATAAGTAAATGGAAAATTTATCAAACAATCAAAAAAAAATACTTGAACAAAATATATATCAAATAATAAATTACATTTTGGATGATTACAATTTCAAAAAATTCAACAATTTAAAAAATAATGAGGTGCCTGTAATTGATTTGCTTGTGAGCGACTACGAGAAAGCATTCGAAATTATTTGTGAACAAATTACATTTGACTCAATGGACAAAAAAGAACTGGACGTTTCGTTCGATAGCGAGGAAGAAGCAAAAGAATACGTTAAACAAATTGAGCAGTTTATCAAGGAAAAAATCGACTTTGCAAAAGAAAATTTTGACTCCACAATACTTAAAAAAATATTTTTAAGAAATTTAAAAATATCCAAAAATAATCTAAAAGTTACTTCTGCATTTAAACTAAGTGTGAATTTTACCGTTGAGAATCTAATAAACTTAAAGGTGCAAAGCGAATTAGACGAAACCGAGTTGAATTCAGAGAATCAAACCTCTGATGAAACGGTTACAGACTCCGCTAGTTTAACCCCCCAAGAAGCGCTGGCCCAATTAGATAATGTCGCATCTACTTCCGATTTAAATGATGCCAACTCAAGTGAAATGCCCTCTGTTGAAACACAAACTTCCACCACTATACAAAATCCTTTTATTCAAACACACAAAAAACAAGAAACTCCTCACCTAGAATCTGCTTCTCAAAGTCAAACACCGCAACCCACTAATTTACAACAACAGATGCAGATGCAACAAATACAATTACAGCAAATGCAACTACAACAAATACAACAACAAATGCAATCCTTATCCACACAAAATTCCGGATCTACTGTAAATCCTGCAATTTCAGGCACTGATACACGTGATTGAGATAAGATGTCTAGAAAAGAAAAGGCAAAATTATCTAAACCGCAAAAAAAGGCTTATAAGAAAAAAAGAAAACACGCTAAATTCATCGTTTGAATCTGACCATTTCTTATTTTTATTGTACTAATAGCTGGGTTAGGTGTTGCTGCTGGTTCTTACTTTGACTTCTTCTAAACGGCTAAAAATTCACTTATTTCATTAAAAATATCGGTAACTTGGAATGATGATTCCTTAGTGATCTTGCCGTCCAAAATCATAATTGAAGCGGCACGCAAAGCACTAAAAATACTTATAACTTGTGGTGTTCAGCAAAAAGATATATGCGCTTTGACTTGTTCTTTATTTACATATTTAACTAAGTGTCTTAGCATGGTCGGAGTGTATTCCTTAAAAGAAGGAATTTTTTCTTTGTGTACTAGTCCTATGAAGTCAAGGCTTCTAATGTCATTCTCATAAATAAATGTTAGTATTCTATGAAAAAAGCTCAAAGTATACTTGCTATGATTAATGATTATTGTTTCAAAAAGATTTAAGTAATAAGAAACTTTACTATCTTCATCTTTTAGGTATTGAATGATTAGATCTCTTGCTAAAAGCATTATTTCGTTTTTGGGAAAATTTTGAATACGATTCAAAACAACTGGGCTTAATTTTTCTTTAAAAATATTCATCTTTCTTCTAGCGAAAGAAATGATCTTTTTTCCTCCAATTAGTTGTAATGATAATAATTGTGCGACATTGTTTTCCTCTTCTAAGTGAAAAAAAATATTCATCTCTTACTCCTTTTCTGAACGATAAGCCTTGTATGTGGCTGCCTTATATAATTTTACAATTATATATCCAATTCAAGAACCCATAAATAATTCGAACGCAATAAAAATTGCAAACACACCGTAGAAATAAACTTCTATCTCTTGTTGATAATTTAAAAATGGATTAGTTCCGTTACTAAACTGAATATTAAAGCTAAACTGCCCTGCAGATAGAAAGATAAAAAACATTGTAAAACCAAGGTTTATAAGAAAAACAATGCCCGCAACAAACAAAAGGACTCATAATCTTGAAATAATTTTCTGCACTGTGACATTTTGAATCGTACTGTTTTTATTTACCGTAATCGGATTATAACTAATAAACAGATATGCGATAGATATAAAGGTTAGTGCGAAAGTAAAGTAAGCAACAATAATTAGAGCAATTCCTCCATCTACTAGTCCGCGATTAATCACTTCATTGTTGTAACCGACAAAACTCAAAATTAAGCCAACTACAATCAAAATAACTGAAAATATTGGCGCTATTAACCCAACAATAAATGAAAAGACTCTTTTAGCTCCTTTTTTAGTTTTTCTTTCTATGTTACTCATTGATTCATTATACTACACTAAATTAGAAATGTATGTTTCCATTCCTTACTGTACATGACTAAAATTTACGTTTCAAGAATGTTAATTATTTTCTCAGAAAGAGGAATTATTCAATCACTTGTTGCAGTTGAAGCAAAACAATTAAAAATCCCCACATTGGCATTTCTTATCTTTTGTTTTTGGTTATATAACTGATTCTTTGATAATTTGTCAGTTTTGGTGAAGACAATTATTATTTTCATGTTTTTTTCCTTTATTAAGTTTAGAAATCACTGTTCTTGTTCCCCCACTAATCTTCGTATATCAACAAGCAGCACAATAAGTTCAAGAGTTACTCTTTTTTCAAAATACTCAATAATCATTTTTTCAATTCTGTTTTGT
Source organism: Mycoplasmatales bacterium (assembly GCA_014238225.1). Taxonomy (GTDB): domain Bacteria; phylum Bacillota_I; class Bacilli_A; order Mycoplasmatales; family JABAAY01; genus JABAAY01. Next base: position 33,857 of record JABABL010000007.1, on the reverse strand, counting down.
TCAATTTTGGAAATATTTGCATATCCGTAACCTGGGGTATCGACCATATAATATAGATCATTAACTAAAAAATAATTAAGAAGTTTTGTCTTTCCCGGTGTTTTACCAACTTTAGAAATACTTTTTCTGTTGGTAATTTTATTAATAAACGATGATTTTCCAACATTACTTTTACCAACAATGCAAAATTCCTTTTTATCAGGAGATGGGTAATTATTTATCTCTGTTGCGGATTTTATAAACTCTATTTTATGAAACATTATTTAAAAATGGCTTTATATATTTCCCCATAATAACTAACTGGGATGATTTCAAGACTATCCAAAACTTCTTTTGGCAGCTCTTCTAAATCCTTCATGTTTTCCTTGGGAATAAATATTTTTTTAAGTTTACTACGCGCTGCAGAGATTAATTTTTCTCTTAAGCCACCTATTGGTAAAACATTGCCCCTTAGGGTAATTTCACCAGTCATTCCTATATCGGCAGAAACAGGCTTTTTGTTTATTGCACTTATAATGGCGGTTGTCAGTGTAACACCAGCACTAGGACCGTCTTTAGGAATGGCTCCTTCCGGTGCATGAATGTGAATGGTGTTCTCTTCAAACAGTTCATAATTAACATTGAATTTTTTGTAATTTGCTTTTATATAACTAAGTGCAATCGAAGCGCTTTCTTGCATTACATCACCCAATTGCCCAGTTAATGAAAGTTTTCCCTCTTTAGATCTATAATAAGTAACTTCGATAGGCATTATATCGCCACCAAAACTAGTGTATGCAAGGCCCGTTACAATCCCCACACAGTCATCTTTGTTCTTTTTTGTATGGTTAAAAATTCATTTCCCAAGATATTTTTCTATATTTTTTTTAGTTATTTTGTCAACTTCTTTTTTGTGTTGCAAAATCTCCAAAACAACTTTGCGTGATAGTTTAGCAATGTTTCTCTCTAATTGTCTTACACCAGCTTCCCTAGTGTAGTGCTGAATTATTTCCATAATTGCATCTCTTGAAATTGTCAACTCTTCTTTTGTTAGACCGTGTTTTTTCAATACTTTTCCAACTAAGTGCCTCACAGCAATCTGTAATTTCTCGTGTTCTGTATAAGAAGAAAGTTGGATAATTTCCATTCTGTCAAGGAGCGGATTTGGAACATCATCTAATGAATTTGCTGTTGCTAAAAACATTACGTTACTTAAGTCGTATGGTTCTTCAATATAGTGGTCGGAGAACTGTTCGTTTTGCTCAGGATCTAACACTTCTAGCATTGCGCTTGCAGGGTCTCCTCTAAAGTCTGAAGACATTTTATCAATTTCGTCAATCAGAAACACAGGATTAAGTGTTTTTACTTTTTTCATACCTTGTATAATTCTTCCAGGCATTGAAGCGATATAAGTTCTTCTGTGTCCGCGAATTTCACTTTCATCTCTCACTCCGCCCAGCGATACTTTTACAAATTTTCTGCCAATTGCTTCAGCTATTCCTTTCGCTAAAGATGTTTTTCCTACACCTGGGGGGCCAACTAAGCAAATAATTTGTCCAGCTAGCTTATTAGTTTTTTTAAGAACTGCAAGATATTCAATAATGCGTTCCTTAATTTTTTTTAATCCGTAATGGTCTCTATCCAAAACCTTACGCGCTTTCACAAGATTAACTACATCTTCCGTTTTCTTATATCAAGGAATAGAAATTAATCAATCAATGTAAGTTCTAATGATACTTGCTTCACTTGAAGCGGGTGGTGTTAATTCAAAACGTTTTAATTCTTCTCTGATTCTTTCTTTTACGGCTTTAGGAAACGGTTCCTTTTCAACGCGTTTTCTAATTTCATCAATATCGTCGCCTTTGGGGGAGATTTCACCAAGTTCTTCTTTTATTGCTCTTAGTTTTTCTCTTAAATAGTATTCACGTTGAGAATCGTCGATTTTATTTCTAATTTTTTTACTAATTGTGTCTTCAATTTTATTGATGTTTTTTTCTTCTTCAATTTCTTTTAGAACAAGTTTTAATCTACTATTAACATTTATTTGCTCCAAAATAGCTTGTTTTTTTACAAGGGGCATAGGTAAGTAATGTGCTACGGTATCAGCTAATTCACTTGCAGAGACACCTTGTGACAGTTCGTTTATAATCTCTTGTGGAATTATCGGATGTCTTGTAGCCATTTCCTCAATGGACTTTGCAATCTGTCTAACAAAAGCATTTTCTTCAGCGGAGTCAACGTTTTCGTTTTCTTTCACCACAACGTCAGCAGTAAACATGTTTTCATCATCTTGGATTTGCTTAATTTGAACTCTGTGAATGCCTGTTACAGTTATCCTCATCGCTCCTTCTTCTCACTTTTTAATTAAACGAGCTCTGCATAAAGTACCAAATTTATAAACATCTTTAGCGCCTGGTTCTTCGATATTAGGGTCTTTTTGACTTATAACTAGAACTTGTCCATCAAAGTTTTCAAATGCTTCGTTGCAAGCATTTACGGTTTTTAAACGACCGACCTCTATAATTGTATTGTGTGCTGGGAATACCACTACGCCCCTAGTGATTATTAAAGGTATTTTATTAATTTTATAATTAGTTGCCATTATTTTATTAACTCTTCTCAACTTTCTTTGTATTTCACTTTTTTAAAGACTTCACAATTTTTTCATTTTGAAGCTTCGTTTTGATTGTTGGATCTTTTTTCAATTGCATATCCACTTGCTCTCTACGAGCCTTAGGATTTTGAATTTTAACAAGTTCATAAAACTCTTTTATGTCTTTTTCTTCAATAGAGATATTTTCTTTTTTAGCGATTTCCATGAAAGTCATTTCTATTTGAAATTTTGCTTCTATGTCATCCATAATTTCACTTTCCAAAACCTCGTATTGAACGTTTTCTCTTTTTAGGTAATCTTCTATTTTTAAATTTTTCAATTTAAGATTTTCTTTAAATCTATCTATAGAACTCTTTGTTTCTTCCATTAAAAGTTTTGGAGAAATTATAAATTTAGAATTGTCCATGATAGCCTCCATTATGTCTGCTACAAAATCTGCATTCGCTTCCTCATTGTATTTCTTGTTTAAATTATCACGTAAATAGACTTTTAACTCGCTCATGGTTTTAATGTTAGGAATTTTAATTTTTGTGACCAATTTATCGTTAAATTCTGGGTATTTTATTTTTCTTACTTCATTGACCTTAATACTGAATTCAGCTACTGCATTTTGTAAAGCAAGTGCATGGTAATCTTCAGGAAAAGTTATTTTAAATTTTTTATTTTGACCTTCTTTAAGCCCAATTAGTTGTTTTTCAAAATCTTCAAGCATCTTGCCGCTTCCTATTTCGACTTCAAATTGTTTAGCAGAATTTCCAGTAAAAGGTTTTCCATCTATTTTTCCTTCAAAATCTATAACAATGATGTCACCATTGGCAGACACTTCCTTGCTTTTTTCAAAATTTGCAAATCTGCGAAAAACTTTCTTAACTTCTCCTTCAATATTCTTGCTTGTCGCCTTCTGCGTTTTACACTCAATGTCTAGGTTTTTGTATTTTCCTATTTTTACTGTCGGTCTCAAAGAAAAAACAAAGCTATAAATAACTTTATCGTCGGTTATGTCCTCTATTTTAGGCGTTGTTTTCTCCATATCAAAAGGTTTCAATTCTGTTTTTTGATTCATTGCAAACATATAAGCCGAATAAAGAGCAGATTCTGCCGCTTTTCTAAGCACAACATCCTGAGAAACATATTTATCGACATAAAATGATGGTATCTTTCCTTTGCGAAAGCCTTTGATATCCATTGTCGAAACAATTTTATTTTTAGCTTTCTTTTTGTATTTGTTTCACGTATCACCTATAAGTACAACGGTGTATTCTCCGTCGCCTTTTTTGTTGTCTATAGCCTTAAATTCGCCGTTGATTTGGTCTATTTTTGGGTCTTTATTCTTTGCCATAAAATTTAATTACTGTTTTTATTTGATTTTCAATAAAATGTAATTGCTCCTTTTTGTTTGTTTTATTATACAAATTAATGTCTGCTTTGTAGTTTGTTTTATTTTTATTTACCCCAAATAGAATTTTATTAAAAAAAGTAAAATAATAATTCCAGAAAATAGGACTAACGTTCTTTGGGTATGTTTGATAGCAAAAAAACAACAAGACATCGCAAAATATTTTTTGGTTTGTTTCTCCCTTTATTTCTTCATGTTTTGAGAATAAAAAGGAGTAAAAATTTAATTCAATAATAGGCAGAAATGTTTTTATGTCTATTTCATATTTTGAATCATCTTGTGTGTTTTTAATAAATACTTTTTCGTCCATTCTTTTATACGCCAATCTCTCTATCAATAAATGTTTGATATAAAGGGGGCATTCAGTATTCAATGACAACTTTTTTAACAGTGTAAAAGATTTTTCGGAGCTAAAATTAAAATTAAAAAGCAAAAATTTATACGCACTAAATCATTTTAAATCAACAAGCAAGGCTTTTAAATGAACCATATTGTGGTTTTTTATTTTTTCGTTTGACTCAATCTTAAGATTTAGTTCCGTTGTATTGCGATATTCGTATAATTTATCCATGACTTTAATAGGAACGTAAGGCATATTAATTTCATCATTTATTAAAATAAGGGCTTCTTCATTGTCTTTGTTAGTGAACAATGTTTCTATTTTTTTGAAAAGATCTTCGTAGTAATTCATTTTAAGTGGCACCCGCGGAGGGATTCGAACCCCCGACCCTATGCTTAGAAGGCATATGCTCTATCCCCTGAGCTACGCGGGCATATTACTATATTAACAATTATAAATTAGTGGTAACATGGAAAAAAACTTTTTCAGCAACATTTTTTGGAAGCACAGCTTGTAAATCTTGAAAAGAACAATTTTTTAGTTTAGAGATGGTAGTAAACTTCTTTATTAAAAGTTGTTTACGTTTTTCTCCTACTCCGGAAATGTCATCAAGAAAAGACTTCAGCATTGATTTTCTTTGTTTTTGCCTAGAAAAGGAAATGATGTAGTTGTGGCAATTATCTTGCATTTTTCCCAAAAATTTATATAGGGCGCTTCCTTTCTCCAATATTCTTTTTCCTTTTTCCGTTAGAAGTGCTTCTGTTTGGTGCCTTTCGTTTTTAACTAGGCCTAAAACCAATGTTTTTGTTGATAGGTCAGTTAATGCCTGTTGTGCAGCGTTAACTTGTGGTTTTCCTCCATCAACAAATATGATGTCTGGCAAATTTTCCTTCTGACTTAAATGTCTGAATGTACTTCTATGCACCGCTTCGTACATTGCTTCCACATCATTGCCGGGCGATGAATGACGCAAAATATATTTTCGATAAAGATTTTTCTCTAATTTATAATTTTTCATTACAATTTTTCCTGACACCATGTTTTGTCCAGAATGATGTGAATTATCAAACATTTCAAAATATGATGCACCTTTTATTCCTGTTAAATGCTCAAACGTTTCTTTTAGTTCTCTGCGTTCTGTTTCTTTGTTGCTGTGTTTTATAATTTCCAAATTGTAAAAATTCTTTGCATTAGTAAGTGATAAATTAATTAGTTCTTTTTTTTCTCCTTTAACAGGCACGGTAATTTTACAATCACCAAAGTTTCTCACATCATAGAACCCGTAGTCTTCTAAGGAAAGTATTTTTTTCGGATACATATTGAACGAATAATATTGATTTATTATTTGCTTAAGGTCAGTTTTTGTATCTAGCTTGATTTTGTCAAAATATTGAAATTGATTGATTAATTTTCCAAACCTAATTATTAAAATATTAAGAACAACAAAACCTTCTTTCGAAAATGCACTAATAACATCTACATTATCTGAATCAGGAAGTATAACGTTTTGTTTTTTAACAAACTCTTCTAAATTGAGAATAATGTTTTTTATTTTATTAGCCGATTCGTATTCTTCTTTATCACTGTAAAAAAACATTTTCTTCAGTAAAATTTCTTTTATTTGTGTGATATTACCGTCAAAAATGTCTCTTATTTGTTGTTTCATTCTTTCATAAACAATCGTATCAACTTTGTTTATGCATGGCGCTAGACATTGACCAATATCGTAATAAATACAAGTTTTCTTGGGAATTTTGTAACACTTGCGAAAGGGAAAAATTTTATTTAATAATTTCAAAAATTCTCTTGCCGAAAACCCATCAGGAAAGGGACCAAAGTTTTCACCTTTGGTCTTATCTGAGGATCGTACATAGTTTAGTTTAGGATTGTCTCCCTTTGTGATCTGTATGTAAGGATACTTTTTATCATCCTGCAACAAAACATTAAATCTAGGTTTGTGTTTATTAATTAAATTTTGTTCCAACAAAAGTGATTCTTTGTTAGAGTTTGTAATCATAAATTTAATATGTTTCGTTTCCGCAATGAGTTTAGTAATTTTTAGACTTTTCGACTTTAAAAAGTAATTAGCTACTCTTTTGTGTAGATTTTTTGATTTACCGATGTATAAAATTTTTTCATTTTTGTTTAGGAACATGTAACATCCCGCGCTGTTTGGTATATTTTGAATAAATTTTTTAGAAATTAACTGTTCTATACTGTTCTCCTTTATATATCGGATTCTGTAAATTTTGTTTCAAATCGTTGTTTTGTTTTTGCGGAAACATGGTTAATCAATCTTCTAAGATCGCTATCACTAATCAGTGGGCTTTGTAAGCGAAATACAGAGTTTTGTAATGGATCTATAAATAAAAGATCTCCTCTTCCCAGTAGGCTTTCCGCTCCTTTTTGATCTAAAATTGTTCTTGAGTCAATTGCCGAGGGTAATCTAAAAGATAATCTTGCAGGAATGTTTGCCTTAATAACCCCTGTCAATATGTCTGCGGAAGGTCTTTGTGTTGCCACTATAAGATGTATGCTCGCTGCTCTTGCAAGTTGGCTAATTCTTTGTATACTTCCCTCTACTTCTTTTCCAGCTATTTTCATTAAATCAGCAAGCTCATCAATGAAAACAACAATAGTAGGCAACTGTTTTTCATAATTCGATTGATGGTCATTATAGTCCTTGACATTTCTAAAACCTAAATCGTGTAACAACTTATATCTATTATCCATTTCCTCTTCTATTTTTTTAAGAGTAAAGACTGCCTTTTTAGAATCAACAACTATTTCGGAAAGAAGATGTGGAACTTTTTTAAAAAACGATAGTTCAACACGTTTTGGATCAATTAATAATAATCTTAAATCGCTAGGTTTAGAATTCAAAATTAGAAATGTAATAAAATTGTTTATGCAAACAGATTTTCCACTACCGGTCGCTCCTGCAATCAATAAATGCGGTAGTGAGTCGATAAAGGCAAAAATAGATTCTCCATAAATGTTTTTACCAACGACCACACATGTATTGTTGTCTTTACATTTTTTAGGTATTTGCTCAACCATTTCTTTGAAAGTTACTAATTCTGGCTGGGGATTGGGTATCTCGATGCCAATTGCTGATTTTCCAGGAATTGGGGCTTCTATTCTTAAATCAGTAACTGCGAGTTCTAACTTAATCTCATTCTCTAATTGAGTTACTTTGCTTATTCTTACTCCAGGTTGTGTTTGGATTTCATACTTGATGATTTTAGGTCCTACGATGTAACTATTGACTTGTATTTTGATAGAAAAAACACTAAAAACATGCTTTATTTTAGAAGAAATTTCTCTTGCGTATTCTTCTACTTTTCTCTTGTCAACTTTTTTTGAAGTATCATGTAACAAGCTTATATGTGGTAAATTATATTGAACTCGTTTCCCTTTGAAAACTACTCCTTCATGGTTTTGTTCTATTGTTTCTTTTTGTTCCTTAGAAATGGTCTCCTTTTCCAAGTGTGACTTTAAAATTAAATTCTCTTCGGGTGGAAAATTATTGACTTTTAAATTTTTTTCAAAAAAAGATGTGTCTGCATCGGGGACATGAATATCGGAACTCTCTTTTATTCCATGACTTTTGATTTGCAAATTATCTTCTTGATTTTCTAGAAGTGTTTTTTCACTTAAGGTTTTATCTGGTGTTGTTTCTGTATCAATATTGCTAACTTCGTCACTGTTTGTATCAGCATTGCTCTTATCAAAAAAAGTTGTGTTTTCCCCACCATGCGCGGTATTGCTAACAATGCTTCTATATCCCTGCCCGAATGCCTCAACGTTTCTTTTACCTGATAATATTTCTAATTCTGTTTTTTGTTTATCCTCGTCATGTTGTTTAGTTTGTATTTTTTTCCGCGATTTATTTCTCTTTAGTAAGTCAGAAAAGGGATGAAATAGATTTTTTTTGCTAGTTTTAGGTTCGTGTTCATCGGTTCCCTTGCTTTCTTTTTTTTGATCTTGCTTGTTTACAATGTTAACTTTCGTCTTGTTTCAACTATTGTGTTTTCTACTTGTTTTTTCTTCTGCAAAATCTTTGGATTCAAAATTATCGTTATGTTCCATGTAAAAAACTCCTGTTTTCTCGTTATCAACAACTTTACTTGTAGTTATTGGTGAAAAAAGGACTCTGGAGTTATAATTTTTTGTAGGAGTTGTTTCTGTAACTTTTTTATTCTTACTAATTGTTTCGATTACGACTTTACTTTTTTTGCTTATGTTCTTTGCAAATATAATATAGATTCCAAAGAAACTTCCTGTAATAATTCAGCTAATGCCGAACGTGAACAATAAAATAGCAATTATAATTGCTGGAACAAAAGTAATGTATTGAAAAATAGACGAGTATAAAACGCCTATGAATCCACCTGCAGGGTTTATTATTCAGTTAGAGTTGAAAAAACTTCCAGCAGGATTCCTGAATACCGAATTACCAATTCATTCGTTGGTAAAAATGTTTATGTCGTTTGGAATGTTTGCAGGACGATCTACATCGGGGAATATTGTAAAGAAAACAGCTACAGAAATGATGAAACTTGTAGAGATTATTGTTAGCATTATTCCTGGTCACGTTTTTTTAAACCATCCGTATGTAGTGATTAAAAAAAGTTGTGTAACACAAAAATAAAAAAGAATGGCATAAATAAAGAACTTGGAGTAACCGAACAAAAACTTAAAAAAGATGTCGTCAATAAATTCCCCAACATATGGAACCCTAATAAAGGAAATAAACAAAATAATTGCCAAGACAGCTCAAAAAATTAGTGCTTTAGTTGAAAAAGAATTTTTTTCAAGTTTATTTTTCACATTATAATTATACTTTTAAATATTTATATTAATTAAGTTTTATGCTGCTTTGCAGACTGTAACAATGTGGATTTTGTCTTGGTTATATCTATGGAAATAAGCCTTAGCAACATCATGAACGAATCCTTCAACTTCACTTTTGTTTGAGAGGGTGTTAATTTTCATCAATAATTGTTTAAAGATTATTTGTGATAATTCATAATTTAAATTTCTTATACTGTTATTCGAAAATCCTCTTGCTTCAACGGATGGTTTAAATGTTATGGATTTTCTTTTTAAATCTACACCAAGACCTATTAAAATAAGTCCGTTAGTTGCAATTCGCATTCTTTCCACTGTGTTTTTGTCGCTAACATTTCTAATTTGATTTGTGGAAACATATATGTTTCCAGCTGGAACTCTTTTGTAACTTTTGGAAAAAACTAATTCTCCGCCTTTAAACTCTGCAACATCACCATTATCAAGCATGAGAAGTTTATCGTTATCCATATTAGTTTTTTCAATAATGTGTTGTGCAGCAATCATTCTGTTGTATCTAGCATTAATAGGCATAAAAAATTTAGGTTTAATGAGATTAACGATCAACCTTGCGTCTTCAAAGGAAGGGTGCATGTCGTATTTGTCTCTCTTGTTAACTGTGAACACTTCCACGTTGTGGGCGGCAACTGCGTCAAGTGACCTAGCAGCATCAATCTCAGTACCGGATTTAGGATTACAAACTACCAACATTGTATCGTTATCATGAAAGGTTAAACCCCCAGTTGTAGAATTGTTTGCAATTTTTTCAATGGAAGGGAAAAGCGAAAGGTTGTCGCCAGTAATTACAATCAATACTTTTTCACTTTCCAATTCTTTTTCTGTAGCGATTTTAATTTTTTGAGTATCTATATACTTCAATAAACAAACACGCGTAAAAAGATTAGTAAAATGCTCACCATGAAAAAATATTTTTCTTCCGGCTTCAGAAGCTATTAAAATTACTTCAATTAATTCGGTAATTCTATGTTCGTAATTAACAACTACTATTCTTTTTTTGGAGCCAAATAAATGTTTTTTTGTAAAATTAGATAGTTTGTGAAACGGTGCGGTAAAGGAAGGGATGTGGAAATTAGTTGCCGACATCATCAGTAGAAGTGTCTTTTTCGAACTTATTTTAGAAAGTATTCTGAGGTTCATAGAAAACGCTTCTTTACTATCTGTTTCTATTATGAAGTCAGTCATATAGTAAATCATGCCTTGTTCAGTTTCAACTGCGCATCCAAAGGCATCTGGTTGAGAAGAGGTTAGTGAAAAAAGATGAAATTTAATGTCGTTGATTGAGTATGTGTGATTTCTTTCAACGATTCTTAATTTACCTTTAACGTCTTCTATTTTAGCAAGCTCTTCTTCTATTAAAAATTCTGTAAATGGTGAACAAAAAACAGGACATTTAATTTCTTTAATTAAATAAAGTAACGAACCCCAACAGTTTTTTTTGGCATGAGTTATGAATAATCCTCTGATTCTTCCAGCATTTTGCTTTAGATATTCAAAAGATGGTATCACGGTTTCAAAACCTAGTTCATATTTTCTAGGTGTTTTAGAACCAGAATTAAATATAAAAATATTGTTCTTAATCTCAAGGGCTGTCATGTAGTTGCCCTCTTCGTCTTGCCCTCCGAAATGGATTATTTTTATACTATCATTCATTGTTTAAAGAATCATCGATAGTTGTATTCTACCTTTTTCATCAATTCGAGAGACTTTTGCTTTTACTTTTTGTCCCATTTTTAAAACACTTTCAACATTTTCTACACGTTCTTTCGAAATCTTAGAAATGTGTATCAAACCTTCAAATTTAGTGTTTCCAATTTTCGCAAATGCACCATATTTTTCGATTCTCATAATCTTTGCATCGTATACTTCGTGCATTTTTGGTTCTCAAATTAGAGATTTTATTCATTCCGAAGCTTTATTTATCATTTCCTTATCATTGTGATAGATGTTTACTAATCCATTATCGTTTATGTCTATTTTTACATCTCCACAATTGTCGATAATTTCATTAATGGTTTTCCCGCCTTGACCTACAACAACTCTAATCTTGTCTTTTTTAATTTTAAAATTAATAAATTTGGGAGCTGTTTTGGATAATTCTTCTCTTGGTTTATTAATTGTTTTTTCCATTACGTCTAACATTTTTATCCTCGCCTCTTTCGCCTTATCCAGTGCCTCCGTAATAGTTTTAATGTCCAATCCATCTATACAAATGTCCAATTGGATAGAACATACTCCTGAGCGAGAGCCTGAGACTTTAAAGTCCATGTCTCCGATGTGGTCTTCTAATCCACTTATATCTGTTAATAAGATTTGTTTTTTATTTTCTCTAACTAAACCCATGGCAACACCTGCAATCGGTGCTTTAATAGGAACTCCACCACTCATTAATGCTAAAGTGCCTGCACAAATAGCTGCCTGTGAAGTGCTTCCGTTACTTGTTAAAACTTCAGCAACCAGTCTCACTGTGTAAGGAAATTGTTCTGTACTTGGTAATATTTGCTTTAAAGCTTTTTCACCTAGCGCTCCGTGACCTACTTCTCTTCTTGAAGTAAAGCCGATTCTACCAGGTTCTCCAACTGAAAATGGTGGAAAGTTATAGTGATGCATGAATGTTTTATCTTCACTAGTTTGAATGCTATCCATCATTTTGCCTTCTTTTAAAGAACCCAATGTTAAAATCGACAATACTTGTGTTTCTCCTCTTTCGAATAATCCACTGCCGTGCACCATATCTAATATGTCAATTTCAGAGTAAAGCTTACGAAGATCGTTTTCACTTCTTCCGTCTGGTCTCTTTTTTTCATAGAGAATGTTGTCTCTCATTTTTTGTACATAAATTTCATTAACAACGCCAGAAATAAGAGAATTGTTTGGACTGAAATCTAGATCTTTGTTAGACACTATTTCATTTATTAATAACTCTATCTCAAGACTTCTATTGCTTGATGCAGAAGCATTTACAATTTTGTTGAATTCATCATTGTATTTCGAAGAGATTGTTTTATACATATTTTTAGTGTCAGGAGAATCAAATTTAATTTTGGTTTTCCCAATTTCTTTTTGAATACTCTTTTGAAATTTATTAAGAGATTTTATTTGCTTATGGGCGCCAGCAATACCTTTTATAATGAATTTTTCATTACTTTGTTTACAATCGGCTTCAAGCATATTGATTTTTTGTTCAGTACCAGCAACAAACATATTTAAATCATTCACTTCTTCTATATCTTCAGAAACAAAATATGATAACTTATCCTTTTTACCATTCACACTGCATCCAGAAACAGGACCATTAAACGGTATATTTGAAATTAATGTAGCCAAACTAGCAGAAAATAACCCCAATGTCCTTAAGTCTGTTTTATCGTTATAAGCAAGCACAGTGACAACAATTTGAATTTCGTTGTTGTAGTCTTTGGGAAATAATGGCCTCAAAGAACGATCAATTATACGTCCTGTTAAGATTTCGTGATCTGATGGTCTTCCCTCTCTTTTTAAAAACCCACCTGGAATTTTGCCCGCTGCATACAATCTTTCTTGAAACACAACTTGCAAAGGAAAGTATCCTAATGTTGATGGTTTTTTACTCGACACCACTGTTGTAAGCATTGTGGTTCCTTCGAATTCTAAAAACACACTGGCATTTGCTAACCTTGCGTATTTTTCTGTATTAATTGTTAATACTTTTTTGTCTAATTGAAAAGTGTAATTTTTCATTTTTTTCCTCCTAAAGAAAAAAAACTATTTATACTTAAGTTCTAGTTTTTTACAAAGTTTTGCGTACTCTTCTGTATCGCTTCGTTGTAAATATTTCAAAAGTTTTTTTCTCTTAGAGACTTTTCCAATCAAACCTTTTCTAGAATGAACATCTTTTTTATTTTTTTTCATATGTTCAGTTAACTCTTTTATTTGGTAAGTCAATGAGATAATTTGTAATTCTGAACTTCCTACATCTTTCTTTTGATGTGCAAATTCTTTTACTAGTGTACTGTAAGTGTTTTTAGTCAATTTTTTCCTCTTTTATTTTTTTATAATTATAGCAAAAATTATTTATCGTTTGGCAATCATTTGTCAATTGTTTTTTTAGTTCATCGATGTTATTAAATTTTTTCTGTTCTCTTACGAAAAAATCAATATCTATGATTATATTTCTATGATAAATATCCTCAGAAAAATTTAGAATGTGAACTTCGAATCGTGGCTTTTTTTGTTCATTAATAGTCGGATTGTACCCAACACTTATGGCGGATTTGTAGGTTTTATCATCTATGTGCGCTTTCCCGCCGTAAACTCCAACCCCTGGTCAACAATAGTTGTACAAAAATAAAATGTTCGCAGTAGGAAAACCAATCTGTTTGCCTAATTGGTTGCCGTGTATAATCGTTCCATACACGCTGTAAGACCTTCCTAACATTTCATTAGCTCTTTTTATATCGCCATTTTTAATATAATCCTTTATCTTAGATGAACTTATTTTTAAATTTCCTATTTTCTTGTAATCCATCACACGGACATTAAAGTATTTTTTTAATAACGTAATATCGCCTTTTGCATTATGACCAAACTTAAAATCTTCACCACAGACTATATTTTTTACTCCCATATTAAACAAAAATATTCGAATAAAATCTTCTGGACTCAATTGACTGGTTTCATCAGTAAATTCCAGAATATAAAAATAATCTATCTCGTCGTTAAGCAAGTGTTCATACAATTGATCATGTGAAGTCAAAATCCTATGACTTTTACGTTTTACTACTTCTTTGGGAGGAACGTCGAAAGTTAATACTCCGACTTTTGTTTTATTTTTGCTTGCAATATTTTTTGCTGTTTCTAATATCTTTCTGTGTCCAAGATGAAACCCATCAAATTTCCCTATACAAATTGTTAATTCATGGTTTTCTTTCTCTGAATTTTCTTTATTAATAGTTTTTACAATCATCATCTTTAATAATGTCGGACTTTGTTATGTTTTTCACAAATTTTGAATCTTTCACATTAAACCTTCCAATACTATTTCTTTCTAAACTGTACATATAACCAATTGTTTCCAATTCTTTAGCAATCTTTTGTACTAAAGACCTTATATAGGTGCCTGATGAAACATTGGCTTTTATGGATAAAAATGGAGCGTTGTAAGAAATAAATTCAATTGTGTTTATCTTTACATCTTGAAAGATAACGGGAACTTCTTTACCCTTTCTTTTCAAATTGTAAAGTTTTTGACCATTGACCTTTTTGGCGGAGAGTTCTGGAACTCTTAATTTCATTTCACCCAGACTTTGTGTTAACGTCTTTTTTATTAGGTTGTCTTCAATAGAGACTCTTTCTTTCGTTTCACACACTTCTCCTTCTGCATCTCCAGTAGTTGTGGTTTCAAATAACTTGATTACAAAAGAATAAGTTTTACAAAGGGAGGTAAATTCATATGATAATTTTGTGTAATTGTTTACAAGAAGAATCAATAATCCTGTTGCAAGAGGGTCGAGAGTTCCGGAATGTCCTAGTTTTTTACAATTAAGTTTTCCTTTAAGAAATTTCACAACGTCAAAACTTGTTCAGTTTTTTTCTTTATTAACTAAAATATACCCATTCATTATTTGGCTTTTTCAATTAAATCTTGAATTTCTTCATAAACATCCATCGAATTATCATAAAAAAATCGAATGTTAGGAACATTTCTGGTTGTTTTTAGAAAGGTTGTTAATTGATATCTAATGTGTTTTTTTGCATGATTAAGTTTCTCCATTGTATTTTTTTCATGTTTTTTAGGACAGAATATATATACATCTATAAAACCATGATCTCTAGAAAGCATAACTTTTGAAATAGAGACAAAATTCAAAAAGTTGTCTTGACAATAGCTCATTAAAACGGAGGATAAAAAATATTCATACTCAGATTCTAGTCTTTTATTTTGTAGTTCTTTTTTTGTTATCATCTTCTAAAACTTTATTTTCAAAAAATTGAATTAAGTCTCCTTTTTTAACATCTTTAAAATCACCAATCGTGATCCCGCATTCCATGCCTTGTCGCACTTCTTTTGCATCATTTTTAAATCTTTTTAAAGATGCTACAGTTCCCGAAAAAATTAATTTTCCTTCTCTTATTATCTTCGCGGTTTTATTACTGTAGGCTGACCCATTCACAACCATACATCCAGCGATTAATCCTATTTTTGTCGATTTAAATATCTCTCGAACTTCCGCTTCTCCCACCATTACTTCTTCATGGATAGGTGTGGTTAATCCTTTCATGGCTTGTCTTATGTCGTCTTCTATGTCGTATATTACTTGATACCTTTTGATTTGGACTTTGTTTTCAGAAGCGGTCTTTAAAACCTTCGAAGAAGGGTAATTGTTAAAGGCGATTATATTAGAGTTACTTACTGCCGCCAGAACAACATCCGAATCAGAAATGGGACTTGTGTTGCTTGAGATAACTCTGATTGTGATTTCATCATTTTTAATTTTTTCAATCATGGCTTTTAATGCGGCTCCCGTACCTTCTGTGTCAGCTTTAATAATGAAATTTAAATTTTTAGTCTTCTTCTCTTCTAAAAACTCTTCAATTTGTGAACTTTGGATTGGCATTCCTTCTCTGCCTTTTAAGATTTTTTGATGTTGCGATCTAGAGTTAGCAATTTTACGTGCTTCTTTATCATTCTTAAAGCACACAAATTTGTCGCCAGCAATCGCTTGTTCGCTTAGTCCTGATATACGAACTGGTGTAGAAGGAAGCGCTTCATCAACACTTTGAAATTTTTGATTAAGTATGTGTTTAACTTTACAATAAGAGTTGTTAATAACCATAGAATCACCCTTTTTTAAAGTTCCATTTTGCACTATAACCGTAGCGGTGTTCCCCTTGCCTTTTTCATTTCTGGATTCGATTACTGTACCAACGGCGTTTTTGTTTTTGTTTGCCTTAAGAGCTAAAATTTCTGTTGTAATTAGTATTGCTTCCATTAAATCATTAATACCCTCTCCCGTTATAGCGGAAATTTTAACAAAAATGGTGTCGCCTCCTCATTCTTCAGGAGTAATTCCGGCATTGGCAAGATCAGTTTGTATTTTTTCAAAATTTATGTCAGGTTTGTCAATTTTATTTATAACTACGATTATTGGAACTTTAGCATTTTTTGCATGTTCAATTGCTTCGATGGTTTGAGGTTTAACTCCGTCATCTGCTGCCACAACTAAAAGAATAATGTCTGTTAAATTGGCACCTCTTGCTCTCATTGTTGTAAAGGCCTGATGTCCTGGTGTGTCAATAACTGTGATGCTTTTATTTTGGTATTCGACTGTGTATGCACCAATATGTTGAGTAATTCCACCGCTTTCTTGATTTATTATTGTACTTTTTCTTAAATAATCAAGTAAAGTGGTTTTTCCATGATCTACGTGCCCCATTATTGTTACTATTGGTGGTCTTTCGTCTTTATCATCCTTAGTATTAAAAATTACGGTTTTTTCAATTACTGTTCCGTGAGAAAGTGTGTCGTCTCTTTCCAAGTCAAAATTAAATACAGTACATAACTCTTCCACGTCATCATAGCTTAGAGTTTGAAATGGAGAATAAGAGTGACTTTGTTCAAAATAATGCTCCATTATTTTGTTTTTGGGAGTGTTGGTAAGTTCACAAAATTGATTTACCGTAGGTGAAATATGAAAGTAAAATGTATTATTCGCAAATTTATTTTGAATTTTTTTTTGTATGTTTACAATTTTGCTTTTTTTATTTGACATTATTTTTCGTAATAATCCTCAAAGTCATCATCATTATAATCGCTATCTTCTGCATCAGAAAAATCTTCCTTCACGAACATTTCTTCATCTTTCATATCGTCATCGAAAAAATCCATTTCTTCATCTTCGTAAATTTCTTTTTCTTCTTTTTGTTTAACTGTCTTTTTTGTAGGTTCAGTATGAGAAAACAATGCAGAAATTTTTTCTTTTTCGTCCTCAGAGATCGATTTTGTTTTATGAGAGAAAAGATTTTCCATAGAAATTTTAGTATCTTTAGATTCAGAAACTGTTTCGTCTTCTCTAATTTCTTCGGTTTCTTCGGTTTGACTAACTCCACTATCTACACTTGCTACGGATTTACTTGGAATAATGTCCTCGAAAGTAAGTTCCTTTTTCCCAGATTTTTCTTCTTCGTTAAATGTAATGGTTTCGGGAAGTTTTACGATTTTTAAATGAGAAGGAACTAAAGTGGGTTCATTAACATTTACACCGTCTCTAATGGCATCATTTACGCTTTTGACGTCTAATTCGATTCCCAGTAACTGAGATGACAATCTTATGCTAGAACCTTTTTTCCCTATAATTATTGGAAAATCAGACTCTTCAATTACTAAGGTTCCTAAGTCAACGGTTTCTCCCTCTTCGTTTTCAAACTTGGAAAAAACAATTTTTTTCACATTAACAGGAGAAAATATATTTCGTGAAAATTCTAAGAAGTCCTCATTTCACGCAATCACATCAATTCTTTCCCCTCTTACTTCGTTAATGATATTTTGAATTCTGTTTCCTCTTTCTCCAACACAACTTCCCAGTGCATCAACGACTTCATCATTAGAAAACACAACAACTTTACTACGACGACCTGCTTCACGTACGACTCTTTTAACGATGATGGTCTTTTCTTCAACTTCAGGAATCTCGTGTTCAAACAAGCCTTTTATAAGACCTGGATCTCTTCTCGATACCAAAACTTGATTTCCTTTGTTGAATTCAGAAACTTCTTTAATGTATAGAAAAAAGCACTTTCCTGCAAATAATTCTTCACCAATAATCTGTTCTTTTTTCAAAAGAAGAGTTAATGTGTCTCCTATTTCTACTAAACATCTGTTGTCATCGATAGTATCTACGGTTCCCATCATAATTTTCCCAACATATGGATGAAACTGATTGTATATTTTTGTTTTTTCGCTTTCGTGCAAAAATTGACTAATATATTGTCTTAGATACTGAATATGTAATCTGTTAAATTCCTGGGGATCCATTTCTTTAGTGTAAGTATCACCATCTTTGTATTTGTTGTTTAAAACGGGATCGTTAACATTAATCTCGTTTAAGGAATCCTCAATAATCTCCTTTACCGTGAATTTTTGCGTAATTGATAATTCTCCAGTTATGGGGTCTATTAAAACTTCTGCATCTACATCGGGATTGTCCTTTTCTAGTAGTCTCTTAAATGCTTCTGTAATATTGACAATAATTTCTTTTTTACTTATGCCTGTTTTTCCAGAAACATTATTAATTACTGATAAAAGTTTAATGCTATTTTCCATAATACCCTTTCGTTTCTATAAAAGAAAATGAGGTTTACCTCAAAATTATTTTACAAGATTTTATTAATAATAATTACTGGAATTCTAATTTAATTTTTAATTGCTCTGCTTCTGGCAATTCTTCGAAGCAGCCAAATTTTTTCATTTTACCCATAACTGTTTTATTTACCGATGTTCTACTCTTAAAATCTTCAATTGAACTAATTTCTTTTTCATCTCTTGCAGCCACAATACTTTCTGCAGCAGCGACGCCAAGTCCAGGAATTGTATTAAATGGTAAAATCAATGCTTTGGTTTCTTTATTGATTATAAACTCACTCACTTTGCTTTTCTTAATGTCAACGTTTTCAAAGACATAGTCCCTATAATACATTTCCAAGATAACTTCGAAGATTACTGCTAACTCTGCTTCTTTTGGCGTTGTTTTCTCGCGACTTTTTTGTTTTCTAGAGAGTTCTTCTGTTCTTTGCTTTATTTTTTCTTTTCCCATTAAAACTATCTCTATTTCAAAAACAGAAGAACGTATGGAAAAATATGTAGCATAAAATTCCAAAGGAAAGTAATACTTGAATCATGCAAAACGTCATGCCATTAAAACATATGCTGCCGCATGAGCCTTGGGAAATAGATATTTTATTTCTATACAGCTGTTAATGTATCAGTCAGGAATACCTAACTCTTTCATTTTTTTAATTTCTTCTTTCGTTATCCCCTTCCCCTTTCTCACGTTTTCCATAATTCGAAAAGAATTTTGTTTATCAAGTCCTTTTTTTATTAAAAATGTCATGATGTCGTCTCTACAACTGATTGTCTCTTCTAAAGTAATTTGTTTGTTCACAACTAGTTCTCTTGCATTATTCAATCAAACGCCTGTTCCGTGCGATAATCCAGAAATCTGAATAAGATGAGAAAATTTATGTGGTTTGGTGTCTGAAAGAATTCCTCGGACAAAAGTGGTTCCAAACTCTGGAATAGCGATTGCTCCTGTTTTGTCATTTAGAATGTCCTTTTCTAGATTTAAGTTACTATTGCTAGAAAACAAACTCATAACTTTTTCATCATGGTTGGGTATGGTTTTAACATCTATATTTGTTAATTCAGAAAGTTTTTTAATAACTGTTGGGTCATCATGTCCTAAAATATCTAATTTTAATAGATTCTTTTCTAGGGAATGAAAATCAAGATGTGTTGTAAATCAATCTGAACTTTTATCGTCTGCTGGATAATTATATGGTGTGTAGTCAAAAATATCACTGTTTTTAGGAATGATAATAATTGCTCCTGGATGTTGTCCGGTAGTTCTCTTTATTCCTACACATCCAGCAACTAATCTATCCAATTCCGCTCTTGAAACATCTTCATGTAAATTGTGTTTTTCAAGGTAGCTTTTTACGTATCCGAATGCAGTGCGTTCTGCCACTGTTGAAATGGTTCCAGCACGATACACATGTTTTTCTCCAAACTTATCTTTAATAAAATTATGTGCCTTTATTTGAAAGTCGCCTGAAAAGTTCAAATCAATATCAGGAATCTTGCTTTCTTCTTTAAAACCTAGAAACGTTTCAAAGGGAATGTTTTGTCCGTCACCTCTTAGCAAAGCCTTGCACTTTGCACACTTTCTTGAAGACAAGTCAAATCCACTAACAGTTGTTTCATTAAGTAAAAATTCTGAATATTTACAGCTATCACAAATATAATGTGCCTGAAGTGGGTTGACATCGGTGATCTCACATAAAAATGCCAAGAAGCTGCTTCCTACAGATCCTCTGCTCCCCACAATGTATTCATTTTCAACAGAAAACTTTACAAGAAGATGTGCAATATAATAAATAACTGAATATTTTGACTCTTTAATCATTCTCAATTCTTCTTTATATCTGTTTGAAACATATAGAGGTGGTGTTTTTCCGTAAATTTCTATTAATTTTTTATTGGAGATATCAGAAAGTAACTTTTCAGCGTCTTCTATAATGGGGAAGGAAAGCGTTTCGTTCGATATAACTATATCCTCAAATTTATCAATAACTTTGTTTACATTTTTGGTAATTAAATTTAAAATGTCAAGTTTGTCTTTTAGATATGCGAAACATTCCATTAACTCAGCTTGTGTTCTGAAGTGAGAATCAGGATATTGAGGACTTTTATCACTATAACTATACAAATAATGGGTTTTTCCACCAATTCCTTTTGTTTCAATTATTATATCTCTGATTATTTTCTCATTTTTATCACAATGATACACACCTCCAGAAGAAATTATTAATTTGTTTTTCTCTTTTGCGATTTCTATTATTTTATGAATCGCACTGATAATGTCTTTTTTTGCAAGAACATCCCTGTTTATTAAGTGAGTGAAGTTAAGAATTGGGTGTATCGAAATTCAGTCATACTGTTCGATAATTTTATTTAATTCGCTAACTCCGGAGAAAAATGCAACTTCGTACATTTCGCTATTAAAATCGGAATTTGTAATGTAAATATTTTTGAAGTTTTTCAAAATGTCTTTAGGAATGGAAGGAGTGCCAAAAAAATACTTTGTATGAGCAAGCGAAATAATTTTGTACAGTTCCTTTAACCCTTGTTGATTTTTTGCGTAAACTAACAATGATTTATTTCTATATCTCGTATACAGGTTTCCTTTGTCTACGTTGTATAAATCCTTGATGGTTTCTATGTTCACCTTGCTACAATCTGCCAATAATTTTGAAAGGACCTGGGACAGAACTAGTGAATCTTGTAATGCTCGGTGTGCAATTTCTTCATCGTAAGTAATTTTATATTTTCTGGCGACATTCCCTAATTGATGTCTTACGGCAGAAGAATGAATATAACGGGAAAGTTGCAACGTGTCAAGGGCAAGATTGTGATTTCATTCAATATCGTTTTTTAAAAAGGAGTGTTCTAGAAACGCAACGTCGAATTTTGCATTATGAGCAACAATTATATCGTCACCAAAAAAATCTTTTATTTTTTGTAATGCTTCTTTAATGTCTAGTCCTTGTTTCGTCATACTTTCAGAAATATGTGTGATCAAAAATATTTTTTCTGGAATGGGTTTGCTGTTTTTGATAAAAAACGATATTTTGTCAACTATTGTACCCTTCGCCACTTTTACAGCAGCAAATTCGATAATTTCATCCCATTGTGGACTTAGTCCTGTTGTTTCTAGATCAAAACTTATGTATACACAATCTGAAAGAGAGGATTTCTCAAATTTTGCCCTATGTTTTTCGTAATTAATGAATGGTGACAAGTCTTCTGGCAATATGTTGACTTCTACTCCGTAAATCATCTTGATGTTTTTTCCATCTTTTTTTAATTTGTTTACAGTGTTTTCAGCTAAAGAGAAGGCTTGTACGGAATTTAGATCAGTTATTCCAATTGCTTTGTGTGAACGACTCACAGCTTTATCGATGTACTTTTCAAAAGAAGAGATACCATTAAGTGTCGACATGTTTGTGTGTATAGACAATTCAGCTCTTTCTTCTTTTTCGGCAACATTTGCTTTTGGATTAATTGAAGCAATCTTAATGATTTTATTAATTCATCCAGCATCTTCTTTCAAAAATGGATCAAACTTAGGATTAACTTTTGCCATGATGCAATCACCTACATTAAAAGACTGCATGTATTCTTCATCCTTGGGTTTCATTGTAAATAATTTTAAATATACAGATTTTTTAAAATCTGTAACTGCAATGGAGAAAATGGTTGCGCCTGTCCTGGTTCTAATGACATTCTTCTTGAATATTTGACCTTTTACATTTTGAAAAACACCAGTTTTCAATTCCCCAATTTTAGTTAAAGGAACATTATCTTTAATAGACGAAAGTCAAAAATTACTATTAAATGTATTTGTGGCAGTGCTTTTTTTGGGCACAACAACAGGAATGCTTTCAATTATTTTTTGCCTTTCGCTGCTTTCCTCATTTTTAAGAAGGTTGAATGCTATGTTTATAGACGGAAATCCTGCCGAATCAAGAAAAAAATTAATATTTTTTGTAAATGTTTTTCAAGACTCATTGCTGAAGTTTTTTTCAATAGTAAAATGTACTCTGTTATGACGACTATCTCCTTTAACAGTTATTTTGTTTGCGAAATTTTCCTTATCGTAATTTTTCAAGAAGCCTGCAATGTATTTTTCTAAAACTATATTGTTGTAGTCAAAATCCACTGGTGTTATTTTTATTTGTATATTTGAATTTCTTTCAGTTAAAATTGTCTGTATTTTTTGAAATTGTTCAAAGGAAAGAATTTTATTTGTTTGCAAGGAGAAAGTAGCAATATCATCAGATGGATCATAAAGGATGCGAGTAATTATGCAATTTTCAAGAAATTTATTTTCTTTTAAAAATTCAGCAGGAAATATTTTTAAGAGTTTGTTTTTCATTTTAAGCTATACTGTTCACTATAACAGCACCAAATATCGCAATAGAAAATAATATTAATATTACAAAACCTGTAAAATACAAACCAATTTGCAATTTTCTGGGTAACTGTTTCTTGAATAAAATTTCAAAAAACACTTCGGTAAATTTGAATCCATCAAGAGGCGGAAAGGGAAGAAGATTAAAAATCATTAAGCCAATATTAAGAGCTGCTAAATAGGAAAAATTAGTGATTATTATTTGTTGTGCATTACCGTCAATCAACCTTCCAAAAGAACTAGATGGTTCCCCACTTGGACTTCCTCCGGTGAAATTAAATAATTCGACGTAGTTTTGAAAAAAGCCCGAAATAGCATTTCCTAGTATTGTAAATCCGCCTCCTAAATCACCGTTTATGCTAGAAGCTATAAAAGCTGCAACAACAGCTAAAATCAGATTGAAAAAAATACCATTTGCTAAAAATAGTAACGCTTTTCATGGTTTGGTTTTGTCATACCTTTTATGTAAAGGAACGTTTCGCAATTCCTCGTCTTCCAAAGCATCTTTTTGAGCCACTAAAACATATCCCCCAAGAGGAAGCCATCTTACAGAATACTCTGTTGGTTTTTTTCTTATTGAAAAAAGCTTTGGTCCGAAACCAATCGCAAATTCAATAATATGAAATTTAAATGCTTTTGCCATTATAAAATGACCAAATTCATGAAAAGTAATGGAAAACAAGATATAGCCGACACCAATAAAAATACCAGCGATTTCTATAAGAAAGCCCATTATATGGACTCCTCGTGTTGTATAACCGAGTTGTGCAAGCGAATAATTTCATTAATTTCTAATTGTCTAGGAATATTCTTGTGCCTTTCGACGGCTTTTTTGTTTCTTTCCGTAATGTCATAAAACGATATTTTGTCATTTAAAAAAAGGTTAACATTTGCCTCGTTTGCAGAATTAAATACTGCACATAAGGATGGGTTGTCAAAAATATCAAAAACAATTTGAAGCGGTTCCCATCTCTTTTGATTCATGTATTCAAAGTTCAACTGTGAAACATCATTAAAGTTAATAGAAGATGTTTCGTTAGCAAATCTGTTTCCTTCCATCAAAGCGTACGAAATAGGAAGAGACATGTTTGGGTTTGACATTTGAGCAATTATACTATTGTCATTGAATTCAATCATTGAGTGAATGATTGACTCTTTATGCAAAATTGGTATTATTTGATCTTTGCTAATGTTAAATAGTCACTTAGCTTCGATTATTTCCAATGCTTTATTTGTGACGGTGGCACTATCTATTGTCACTTTGCTTCCCATTGTTCAATTTGGATGTTTTAGAGCCTGTCTCTTAGTAACTTTTTTTGTTTCTTCTAATGATAAACTAGAGAATGGACCACCGCTACATGTTATAAGAATTTTTTTAAGTTCGCTTTTTCTGCCGCTGTGTAAACATTGTCACATTGCATTGTGTTCGCTATCAATAGGAAATATTCTCACTTTATTGTCTTCAGCTTTTTTCATTATTATATGACCACACGCTACAAGACTTTCCTTGTTGGCTAAAGCAATATTGGTTTTTTCTTCAATTGCAGTTATGGTAGGAATAACCCCAGCAAACCCGACTAGCGCATTAACTATTAAATCAACGTTTGCTTCTCTGATCATTTCAGAAATCCCGTTTTCTCCTGTAAAGGCTTTTATTTTCGGAAACAATTTACGTAATTTTGCAAATGACTCTTCATCTTTAATGAACACTCTCGTAGGGGAAAATTCATTAATTTGCTCGATTAATTTGTCTAGTTGCTTACCGCATGCCAACCCAACAACTTGTATCTCCTTACGGTGTCTTCTTACTACTTCTAGTGTCTGAACGCCTATGGAACCAGTCGAACCTAGAATAGTTATTTTCTTCATAATTAAAGAATACTAAAAACTATGCAATAAATTTACTAAATTAAAGAAATGGAGGAAATACAAAAATTACGTAAATAAGTGAAAACACTAAAATAGAAAATATTGTTCCATCTATACGGTCAAGAATTCCACCGTGTCCTGGAAATATATTGGAGTAATCTTTGACCCCGTAATTTCTTTTAAAAACAGAAAAGAATAAATCACCAATTTGTGTAAAGGAAGATAAAACAATGCCTAATAAAAGATATGCTCAGAAGTAACTCGGTCCCAATTGAAAAATGCTGTTTGCAGAAAGCGAACCTTGGGTCCCCCCGCTGTGAAAAATAGAAAAAATAGTACCAACAACAACAGCCACTGTTGTGCCGAAAACAAAGCCACCCAAAGCTCCTTCTCAAGTTTTTTTAGGACTGATACTTTCAAAAACCTTATGTTTGCCAAATTTACTTCCTATAAAATATGCAAAAGTGTCGGTGAAAATCGATATTAAAAATATTCAAAAAATCGTTTCATAACCAATTCTTGTCGAAATTCAAGCTATGTTTTTCATCACAAGAGCACCGATTATAATAAGGGCTGCCATTGCAAGGATATTTTTTAATCCTAATCTAAAGGAAAAAAGTAACACTATACTTAAAACAACAACAGTTACCAAAAGTTGTTCTGTACTTAGTCCCAAAACAACAAACCTTGAACCACCAATAAAATCACTAGTTGGAAATCCATTTTCGATGCTGAAATATCTTCATATTATATACAAACCGTATAAGCACAAAAGAATCCATAGTAACGTTTTTATTTTTTTGCTTTTGTTTTTAAAAACAACAGTTACTACTTCAAAAGCAATTAGCATGTAAGCAATGCTGGCTATAGAAAAAACTATTGCATAAGAAGCAGTGACAAAACCACGAATTCCATTTGGAGGGAAGCTGCTTCATGAAATAAAATAAGTAATAACACTTATTAAAATTATAAGTATTACTGCTGTGAGAAATCTTTTTTTAACTGTCGATGCTACCAAAATTTCTTTTTCTCTTCCTGAAACTTTTCATTACATTTTGTAAATCAGTAATTTCAAAATCCGGTCAGCATTTTTCTAAAAAGAAAAATTCCGCATACGCACATTGTCAAATTAAAAAATTACTTATTCTTTTTTCACCGGCGGTTCTAATTAAGATGTCTACGGGCGGAAGATCTCTTGTGTAAAGATTTTGACTAATCAATGCTTCGGTTATTTCATCCGAAGGAATTTTATTATCAATAATTGTCTTCACAGAGTGCACAATATCGCTTTTTCCACCGTAATTAAATGCCACAATTAATGTGGTTTTAGGATTTTTATGTTGTAATGTTTTTCATTTATCAAATGCTTCATTCACGAAAGAAGGAAGTGTTGTCATATCGCCAATAATTTTCAAGTTTATTTTATTTTTCTTGCAATGGTTATAAACTCTCAATTTAATTTTCGGAACAATTTTAAGAAGCATATTTACTTCCTTTTTTGGTCTTTTTCAATTCTCTGTTGAAAAAGCAAAAACAGTTAGGTATTTTATTTGAATGCTGTTAATTTTTTGAAATAAATAAAGTAGCGCACGAGTTCCTGCTAAATGTCCGTATTCTCTGCTTTTATTTTTATTTGTTGCTCAACGACCATTCCCATCCATTATTATTGCGATGTGATCGGGATTTTTTTCTGTCATTTATACCTGTTGAAGTTGTTTTGCTTTTTTACTTGTCATTTCAACAACTTTAGTTATTGCAAGATCCACTATTTTTTGTAATTTTTCTTCTACAAGTTTTTGTTCATTTTCTGACGCATTAGATTTTTTAATTTCGTCTTTAAATTTTCTTCTTATGTTCCTGATTTCAATTTTCGAATTTTCAGAAAGTTTTTCCGCATCCTTCACAAATAATTTTCTTTTATCTGATGTTAAAGGTGTGAAAATAATTCTAATCTTGTCTCCTTCTTCTTGACAATTTAGCTCTGGTTTATGAATTGATAAAGACTGCATAACATCTTTTACTTGAGATTTATTGTATGGCCTGATTAATAAATGCTTAGCATCGGGCACTGATATTAAAGATATATGATCCAGCTTGCTAGTTACACCGTAATTATTAACCGGTATATCGGAAACGATGATTGGATTTGCCCTTCCTACATTGATTTTCTGAAATTCCTTCTCCAAGTAGCTAACGGCATTTGCTAAACTTACTTTTAATTCGTTCTCGTTCATTATTCTCCTATCTAATTAACGTTTTTTTAATACTTTTGTTGAAAAGATTATTTGTGTCAAGTAAATGTTTGGCACCAATAATTTCAATTTCTGTATCACTATTTTTTAACATTTGAATCGCATTTATATCCATTATTTTATATTTTTTATTAAGATATTCTTTTTTAGAAATTTCCTTTATGAATTTTGCGTTTTTGTTTTTGTTTGGATCAGCTGTGTACAGTCCATCCGTGTTATTTTTGTATACAATTATTTTTTTATAATTCAGCGTCATTGCTACCAATGACGCTGCACTATCTGTTGTTTTGAACGGTGTGCCAGTACCGCCTACAAAAATAGAAACTTGAAATTTCTGTTGTGCAGCTGATGCTGTTCTCTTACTAAATTTGTGAACTAGATGTTTGTCATAAAGTATGGGTGAAAAAATTTTATTTGAAATACTTAAGTGGTTTAAGCATTCTGCAAAAACACTGCCATTAATAACTGTAGCTATCATACCTATGTAGTCTTTTTTCCCGATAGAATCAGAAAAGAAATTCTTATAAGTTTCCCCTCTTCAAATATTGCCTGCACCAAAAACTATTCCGACGTGATGTGTTTTATTTTCCTGAAAGTATTTAGCAAGATTTTCACAAATTGCCTGAATGTTTTTTAGATTGATAACTCCTGATCCGGGCGCTGTAAGAAACTCACCACTAATTTTTAGTAAAATTGAGTTTTCTTGCATTATCTTTTTTTTCTTTTTTTGTTTTTTTTAATTTCTTGGATTTGAGTCTCGGTTTTTATTTCAGTAAATTTTGGTTTTGTTTCTGTTTCCTTACTTTCTAACTCATCGTTTTTTATCGATTTTTTACTTACTTTTCCCTTTTGTTTGCTGGACTTATGTTTTTCATCATGTACACTCACATCGTCTTCTTCACTCAAAATATTATCATGAATTAGAATTGTTTTTTTGTTAGGTATTCTGTTTGTAGCAAAACGATATTCAATAATTAGTTCGTAAATTAGAATGTAGAAGAAAACAACAATAAATGAAACAATGCCAAATCCAATGTAAATCCCTATGCTTATCACGTCTCCTAAACTTCCTGATCCGCTGTTAACATTGGTAATAGCCAAAATGATTAAAGTAACAATAGAAACAACTATACCTATTCCTACCGCGTAAAGAAATGATTTACTTAAAATTTTTCATATTCTACTTTTTTTGCTACCAGAAAAGTCTCTTTGTTTTTTTCTTTTACTTGGTTTTGCGGGTTTTTTAATGGGGTTGGTCTTTTTCGACATTAATTACTACCTATTTGGTATCTAATAAATTCTATTACCTCGATATTGCTGTCCTTTAATACTTCTTTAACTTTTTTAGAGGAATCTCTTACGTACGTTTGTTCTACTAAACACTGTCCAGAAAGAATTTTCTGAATTTTTCCCTCAATTATTTTTTGCTGAATATTTTCGGGTTTATTTTTTAAGTCTTTACTTTGAGCAATAATGATTTCTTTTTCTTTAGCTATATAGTCGTTGTCTATTTCTTCTTTACACAAAAATCGAGGATCCATTGCCGCAATATGCATAGCAATATTTCTTGCTTCTTCGCATGGTTTTCCCTTTGCCAAAATCAGTACAGAAATTTTTCCGCCTGTATGTGTATAACCTGTGAAGAACTCATCACTTCCCGACACTAGAATTTTATGTTTGCCAATCATAATATTTTCTCCAAACATTGCTGCTTTTTCCAATAGTCACTCTTTAATCTGTTTTCCATCGTATTCTTTTTCAGAAATATCTTTATTATTGTTTTCAAGACTTAACAAAACTTTGCCAAAACCCGAAGAAAAAGTAACAAAATCTTTATTGGAAGACACAAAGTCAGTTTCGCATTTTACTTCATAAATAATGGCTTTGTTATCTTCTATGTATGTGTTGCAAACTCCTTCAGAAGATGAATTTGCATTCTTCTTTACTGATTTAGCTATTCCCTTTTTTCGTAATCATTCAATAGATTTTTCTATATCTCCATTGCACTCCACCAAAGCTTTTTTGCAATCCATCATTCCTGCACTGGAAATTTCTCGTAATTCTTTGACGTCTTTTGCTGTAATTG
Organism: Mycoplasmatales bacterium; assembly: GCA_014238225.1. Taxonomy (GTDB): domain Bacteria; phylum Bacillota_I; class Bacilli_A; order Mycoplasmatales; family JABAAY01; genus JABAAY01. Next base: position 4,725 of record JABABL010000007.1, on the reverse strand, counting down.
TTTTCATCAATATCCCCTATTCAATAATTTCTTTTTTAGGCTCTACAATTTCATTGGAATCAATGGAGCTTCTTGTTTTTTCTGGACTGGTTATGGTTATTTCATTTTGAATTTGTTGACTTTTTCTTTTACCATCAGCCATGCCTGCTTCTTTTAGAGCAATTAGGTTTTGATAGTAGGTATCCTCGATGGTGCTTTTTTCCATATCACCTTTTTCTATTTTTGCTTGAATAATTGCATCGCTTAAATATTTTAAAACAACAGCAATTGCTAGATATGCATCATCATTACCCGGGATGACATAGTCTATTAGATCGGGATTAGCATTGCTATCACAAAGAGCGATCACTTTAACGCCCATTCTTTTGGCTTCTCTAATCGCAATTTCTCCATCAATAACACTTGTTACAAAAATTGCTTTAGGTATTTGAAACATGTCTTTAATTCCATAGTAAAAATGATTGAATTTGTATCTCAATTTTTTAATTCTAATTACTTCTTTATTAGGAAGTTGTTTTAAATAACCTTCACGATCTTGTCTTTCGTATTGTTTCAATGATCTTATAAGTTTTCTTATAGTTTGAAAATTAGTAAAAGTACCTCCCATTCATCTTTCATTTATATAGTAAGACCCTGATAAATCTGCATAATGTTTTATAGAGTCCTTGGATTGTTTTTTTGTTCCTAAAAAAAGGATATCTCCGCCTTCCAAAATTATGTCATACAACGCTTTATATGCTTCTTCAAGCATTATTTTTGTTTTTTGTAAATTAATTATGTGAATAGATGATCTGCTGCTTGGAATAAATTTCTTTGTATATATGTATTTAGCCATTTTGGGACTTCATCTGTCGGTGTTGTGGCCAAAATGTAACCCTGCTTCTACTAATTTTTGTATGTCTATATCTATCATGTGTTTCTCCTCAAATAGCTTCCAAAACGCAACCTTTCGGACACAGCGTCAATTCACTATTTTGTTTTTCTACTTTATATATTACAATTAATTTTGAGTTTCAGGTTTGTTTTCGGTTTTTTTCTTGTTTTTTATTTTTTTTATAAAATCGGGTTGTTCATCCAATGATTCGACAAAATTACACCTAAAAAACATGGTGCAGCCAATAAAAACTTCCTCGCGTCTCGAATTGAAACGAGTAATTAAATTTTGTCCACATTTAGGACACACACTGTTTTCAATTACTTCAGGAATAAAACCATAAGGATAAAATTTACGACTGTAATCACACTCTGGATATCTATCGCAGCCGATAAATTCTCCAAATCTACCGTACATGAAAATGAGGTCTCCAGAGCATTGTGGACACTTAGGTTCTATTTTTATTTTGGTGACCGGAATTATTTCCAATAGATTTTCAATGACTGGTTCAAAAAAATTGTAGAAATTTTTTATGTAGGATTTATAGTTAACTGTTCCTTGGGAAATTTCATCTAAAGTATTTTCCATGTCCTTGGTAAAGTCCGTGTTAATTAAGTCGGAAAAATACTTCTCAAGTATTTCAATAACTAGTTTTCCCAATCTAATTGCATAAAAACTTTTGCTAACCACTTTCACATAATTTCTTCCAATAAGTGTATTTATAATTAGTGAATATGTTGAGGGTCTTCCTATACCCTCGGACTCAAGAATCTTAATTAAACCTGCTTCTGTATACCTGGACGGAGGGTTGCTGAATAGTTGAACTTTGTTAACTTTTCTATTTTTTAAAACTTGTCCTTCTGTTAAATTCTCTATCTCAGAATTAAAAGTATTGTGTTCTTTTTCTTCAAAGTGATAAACAACACTAAATCCCTTAAATTTTAATTTAGAACTGTGACAACTAAAAAGGTAACTGTTATTCTTAATTTCGTATCTTTTTGTTGTTATTTTGTTTTTACTCATGAAAGATGCAATTGTTCTTTCGAAAATAAGTTTGTACAACTTGTATTCAGGAACAGAAAGATATTGTTTAAGTTTTTCAGGATTGTTTTTGATATTTGTGGGTCTAACAGCTTCGTGTGCATCCTGAATGTTTGATTTCTTTTTTTGTGGACGGATGTCTCCACCAAGATATTCCTTTCCATATGTGTCTAAAATATACTTTTTTACTTTTGCTGAAAATGTATTGGATATTCTTGTTGAGTCAGTTCTCATATATGTAATTAAGCCATTATGGGATTTATTAATTGTAATTCCTTCATATAATTTTTGAGCAATTCCCATTGTCTTTCTTGAAGTAAAACCCAGTCGATTATGAGCAGTCTGTTGAAGTGTGGACGTTATAAAGGGTAAGGGCGGACTACGGTGAATGATTTTCTCGTTTATTTTATCTATTTTGTATTCGTTTTTGAAATCATCAACTACAAAAATTGCTTCTTTTTCAGTTTTAATTTCTATGTTTTTGCCGTTATGTTTTTGTAGTTCAGCAATAACTCCATCGCTAAATTCAACATTTATTTTTCAAAATTCCTTTGGAACAAACTTCTCAATCTCCTTTTCCTTATCGACAATTAGTTTAAGAACAACTGACTGAACTCTTCCGGCGCTTGGTGCAAAAATTTTCTTCCTTAATAAGTTGCTTAGTCTGAAGCCAACAATTCTATCCAACATTCTTCTTGCTTGTTGTGAATGAACCATGTCCATGTTTATTGTTTGAGGATTTTGAACCGAATGTAGAATGGCATCTTTCGTAATTTCATTAAATGTAACTCGCGAACACTTGTCCTTAATATTCAATTTATTCATTAAGTGGTAACTTATCGTTTCCCCTTCTCTATCTTTATCAGTAGCAAGAAAAACATGTGTGCTTTCATCAGCCTCTTTTTTTAATTCATTTACCAATTTCAAGTGATCTTTTTTAACTGAATACTTGGGTTCGAAAGTATCTAAATCAATTCCTAAGTGAAAAGTCCCCGATTTGGAAAGATGCATAATGTGGCCTATACTACTTCTGACTTTATAACTATCACCAAGATACCCCTCGATTGTCTTAGCTTTTGCTGGCGATTCAACTATAACTAATTTCATAAAGATAATATATATTATTTTATTATGTTTTAATATTTAATTTAAATCTTCAATTATGTCGGAAACACTGTCGACTAGTTTTGCACCTTGTTTTATTAAAAAATTACAACCACTCTTTTTATCCATTGTATGGGGAACACATCAAATATCCTTACCATAATTCAAGGCATGTGAGACTGTGTTCATAGTGCCTGACTTCAAGGCTGCTTCAACAACCAAAAGTCCTTTCCCAAGGGATGCAATTAACCTGTTTCTCTCTTTGAAGTTTTTTTGCTCTGGCACTGTAACGTTCGGATATTCACTTATTATCAACCCTTTTTCCTTAATTTCTTTATAAATAACAGCGTTATTTAAAGGATAAATGTAATTAATTCCCGATCCCAAAACAGCAATTGTCTTGCCTCCATTATTTATAGTGTATTTGTGTACAAGTGTGTCTATTCCTTTTGCCATTCCACTAACAGTTACATAATTTTTTGCCAATTCAGTTATAAGCTTGTAAGAACATATTTCTCCATATTTGGTATTGTTTCTTGTTCCAATTGCAGAAACAAGATTATTATTATTAAGCAAAGATATGTCCCCGTGATAAAAAATTACAAAAGGAGGTTTTTCAACTGTCTTAAAACAAATAGGGTACTCATCATCTAAAAGAGTGATGCATTTAGATTTTATCTTCAACAAACTGTCCTCTAGTTCAGGTATGTTTATTTCTTCCTTTTCCTCAAGTGCTTTGTATATTAGATCCCAGCTTCCGGCATATTTGATAGCGAAATAAATTAAAATTTTGTTCATGTTGTTTCAGTATTAATTGGAAAAAATAACCGAATAATAAAATATATAATTAATTCGTGAGAAAAACCAAATCTACTCTGCTAGTAAAAAAAATGGTCTTCGTTTCTTTATTGGCAGCGATTTCCTTCGCTATTTCTTTAATCGCGATTCCTATATTGGGAGTTCAGTTTGTTTTTGAGATAAGCAATGTTGTAGTAATTATTGCTTTACTATGATTGGGCTTCTTACCGGCGTTTTTTGTTGTTACTGCTAAGGCCTTTTTTACTATGATTAGTCCTAATGGTGCTGGAATAATTGGAGCTTTTGCAAATTGAGTGAATGGTTTTAGTTTTCTAATCGCGTTTTGAATTATTCTTTCATTAATATATTTTTTAGTAAGTAACTTAAATAAAAAGAAGAAAGATATCCATTCATTTGGAAATGCCGTTATCCAAACCCCTTATTCTTTTAGAGATGAAAGAATATTTTTTGTGGCTTTATCGCTTATTATCGGAGCGTTATTTTCTTCTATTGCATCTGCATTATTAAATATTTGACTTTACCCTCTGTTTGGAATACCTATCGATGTTGCGTTTGATTATTTTGTTCTAATACAATTCGCAATAAATTTTTTAAAAACTATTTTAATAAGCGGTGCGATTATTGTTGTCTTGCCAACGTTGACAAAAATAATTTATTTTCCTTTTGTGGCTGGTTTAAACGATGTTTTATAAAGTGATTGAATTTTCATTTTAAACAAAAGTAAATTTATACCTAAAAAAAATTATAATCTATTATAGATGTAAGTATTTTTTGAAAGGAACAAAATGAAAAAGAAAAATATAGTAACCGCAATAACAACAGGAGCGGTTGGATCCGTTGTTGCTGTTGGAGCAATAGCACAAGAATGTTCTCCAACTAATGAACAA
>JABABL010000006.1 GCA_014238225.1 Mycoplasmatales bacterium | reverse complement strand
TTAATTCGGTTGGGCTACTGTACAGTTGTACTTCTTTTATTAGTAACGGTGCATAAACCACTTTCCTATCTGTTTTAACGGAAATAAACATTGTAGCAATGTGAATGGGTCAAATGTTTTTTTGATCGTTTATTTCTCTACCTCTGCTAATGAATATTTTTCAGCGATTATTTTTCTTCTGAATACGTTCTTTTAAATCGTTTATTAGTAGTTTTTTAGTTTCACCAAAAGTTTTTGGATTTTCCAATGCTAGCTTTTTTGTATTGAAAAGTCTTATCTTATATTTTTCATATGCTGCAATGATTCTTTGATAATCGGTTTCCTTCTTAATTTCAGCAAGCAATTCCTTTATATCGTCCTCTTTTAAAGTAAAGGAAAATGATTTGTTTGTTAAAAGTTTTAAGGCTGTATTTTCACCAAACTTAGTATTAACATCAAAAGAAACTGTGCTGTGTACTGATGTGAATAATGCTTGATCTCTTCCTTTAATGTCTAAAAGGTTATTTAGGATTTTCTTATAGCGTGTTTCTTTGGCTTTGGAGAGTGTCATACATATTCAAGTTTATTACAAAATTACCAATTTGAATTGTTATTCTTCTGTATCGTTCAAATTGTCAATCCTTAAGATTGCTTCTTTTATTACTTTCAACGCTACGTTATTAAAGCCACCTTCTGGAATAATAATATTCGCAAGATTAATCATTGGTTCAATGTGTTTCTCATACATTGGTTTAACTGTGCGTTGGTATTGATCAATAACGAATTCTGCTGTTCTTTCTCTTTCAGTAATATCCCTCATTAGTCTTCTGCATAAACAAATATCTGAATCTGTTTTCACAAAAATCTTAAGTGTTGCTACATCTCTAAACATTTTAGAATACATTCCGTGTATTCCTTCAATTATCAAAATATCTGGTGGTTGAATTTTAAATTCATTTGCGGGAATTGTTGTATGAGTTGCAAAGTCATAATAAGGACATGTTATTGTCTCGCCTTTCAGCAATTTACCGACATGCTTTTCAATTAATTCTCATTGAAGTGCCTCAGGAGCATCAAAATTATGAAGTGATCTCTCTATTAAACTTTTATCTTTTAAGTCGTGGTAATAATGATCTAAAGAAAGTAATCCGTATGTTTTGCTTGTTTTCTTGTTTTGAAGTGACGAAATTAATTTTTTAACAAATGTTGTTTTGCCGCTCCCACTTGCTCCAGCAATACATATTAAGTGTCTTTCTTTTTTCATTTGCATCCTTTTTTTTATCTTATATTCATAATAATCTTTTTTGCTAATTAGTGGCAATTAATGTTAAAAAATAATGATTGTAAATTATTGTCTTAGTGTTTTTAATAAATTGTTCTGGTTATTCAACTGGTGTCTCTGACTGAAATAATACAACTGTTATAATTCAAGTGAAAGAGAGACATGAATAAAAACATTGACCTAGAATTCACACCACTTCACATGAATATCACTCATAAACACATGGAAGGGAATAATGGAAGAGGACGCTATATCTTATTGCCGGGAGCGTTTGCTAGAGCGAAGGAAATTAGTGAGAGTTTTCTGGATGCAAAAGTCATTACCCATCCTCGAGGACATAATTTTCATTATGGTCACTTGAAACATAATGGCAAAAAAATTGATGTTGCGTCTGTAAGTTCTGGAATGGGCACTCCTAGTGTTGAAATTATTCTTACAGAATTAATTAGAATGGGAGCTACTAAAATTATTCGTGTAGGAACGTGCGGTGCCATGCAAGACTCAATAAAAGGTGACGATATTTTGGTTGCTACTGCAGCAATAAGGGATGAACACGCAACTGATGCTTATTTTCCAAAAGAATTTCCTTCTGTGGCGTCTTTCTCACTTATTTCCGACATTCAACAAACAGCTGTTGAATTGAAAATGTTTGACAAAATAAAAATAGGTGTCTTTCACACTAAGTCAGCATTATATGCCCGAAAATTCGAGACTGCTCCAAAAGAGACCAAGAACAAAGAATATATGACCTTGGTGAGAAAGTTCAATACAATAGGCGGTGAAATGGAAGCATCGATGCTATTTATGTTTGGACAATACTACGATATTGATACAGCTGCACTGGCAATTTCTGTTTTAGGAAAAGATGAACATATTGAGCCAGAAGAAGAAGCAAAGAGAACCAAAAACCTTATCGCTTTTTCAATAGAAGTTTTAAAAAGAATTAATTAAAGAGAAAGATTGCAAGATAAAAGTTACCTGTGGTGATTTGATAAAGCGGAAGCAATATTTTGTTATTTCGGTTATTTGTTTTCAAATACCTAGTGGGTACATTTGTCTGGAACAACATAACATTTTGTTGGGATAGTACAACATTTTACTGGAATAGGGTGTTGCATAACATTATTTTATTAAAATCCATTGTTAAAAGCATTATAGTAGTAAATTAAAGTCAAATAACTAAATATATCCGCTTTAATAAATTGTTTTTTGTAAAAGTGCTTTATTTTGTGAAAATTTTATTATTCTTTATATAGTATGTCAGAAGCAGTTGCTAAAAAAACAAACACAAAAGTTAATAGCGGCTCTTTTGAATTATTCGATACTAAAAAAAGATTCTCTCTTAACATAATGTGTTTATTAGCACAATTAGTTTCAGGGATGGTTTCTGGAATAAGCGGAATTGCTGCTGTACAAATTGGTGCAACTCTTGCAGGTTTAGCAGATTCACAAAACACAACATTAGCAAGTGGTGTAACCATTGCAACCATTGCTTTGTTTTCTGTTGGATTAATTTTATCGGGGCTCTTAAGTCCTATCTTCTTAAAGAAAATTGGTGTTATCAATTCTCTTAAAATCTCATTAATTTTGAATTTGATTGGTAGCGGACTTATTTTTATTTTTGGACTTATAGCTTTTGCAATCCCTAATAAAGCTAACTTTAGTTTGGGAATAGCAATTGCAATGTTTGCAATTGGGCAATTTGTAATTGGATTTGCAGCAGGAATGCTAGTTTCTTCTTTAACGTTTGCACTAATAGAAAACAATAAAACTACTGGTGGGATAAATAAATATTTAAACTTATCGCAGTCCATGTACGGGATTGGTATCTCAGTTTCTGCCTTCATTGGACCTGTTGTTGCTGCAGCAGGAGGAGAAGATGTTAGACCTAGTTGACAATGGTACTATCTTGCAATCATCGGTATAGTTGTCCTCTTGTTGTTATTGTTCTTCATTATTAAATTTCATGAAAAACATAGGGTGTTTTTAGACATGGAAAAAAACAAACACGAGAATTTTGAAAATTTACAAATCGCGAAAACTCTTGATCCTGAAACAGTAAAAAAAGGAAGAAAATCACTTATTCTTGTTTTACTATTGTTTGTTGTAGCATCTGCGAGTTTCATTTTTATTGAAAATACCGTAACTGCCACTTGATCAACAGGAATGCAAGAAAATGGTGACACTGGTTTTGGTGGAGGAATTTTTGGAGTGGGTGCGGGTGCCTACCTTAGTGCTCAATTGGTTGGTGTTGTTATAGGATCCTTCTGAGTTTGCGAAACACTTGGTAGAATTATCTATGCCTTTTTCTCACATAAGATATCGGAACTAAAAGTTATAGGTGTTTGTGGTGTGTTTGTGTCGTTAGCTGCAGGACTATTCTTGCTTAATTCAAATGGAGCAATTGCATCTGAAATAACTGATTCTAGTGGTAATTTAGTAAGCAGTGGTTCGCTAGCCATCGCAATCATATTTGCAGGAATGTTAGGATTCTTTGGTGCACCTATTTTCCCAGCTATTTTAACTTACGCAAGTAAAGCAACCAAAAACCCTAATGTTGTAAAAATTGTTCCTGGATTGATGCTTTCTTCTGGATTCACAACAGGAATTTTAATTACACTTTCTCAATTAGGCGCTGTGTCTCCTTCGGCTGGAAGTTCACAAACAGGTCTTCTTGGTTACACAGCTGCTATTGTAGTTATTGGAATTCTAATGACGTTAACTGTTGTAGCAATTGGACTGGTTCGTTCTAGGCTTGGAAAAGCTGAAACAGCAGGCTCATAAACAATAACTTTAATATTTTTCTAAAAATTATTTTAAAACCGTTGAATTCATATAATATTTAGAGGTGAAAGAGTCTAAAAGCAAATTAGATAAAATCGTAAATCCTTATAAACAATTACACACTGCTAAATCGCTTTTACTCATTACTGTTGCTTGTGTCATTATAGTGTTTGGATTGAATGTTTTTGTTTTGCCTGCTGGTATTATTCCAGCGGGGACTTCGGGAATAGCCCAGACTATAGTTCAACTTTTAACTAGGACTCAAGCTCCTGCCACCGGCACATCTTTAAGTACAACCGACAGACTTTTTGGTATACCACTAGAAGCATTTTTCTATGTATTTTGGGTCTTAATAAACATACCAATCGTAATATTTGGATTTATTAAAGTAGGGAAAAAATTCACTTTTTATACTTTGTATTTTATGCTTTTTCAAACAGCTTGAGGAATTGGCTGAACATATATTCCTGGCTTGCGAGATTTAAGTATATTACAAATAACCGATGGTAACAATGAGATTATAACGGGAGCAGGTGCGGATGCTGAACGTGTAATTGCAGGTGTTCTTGGTGCCTTTTTCGTAGGAATACCAATCGCTTTAACATTTAAGGCCGGAGGGTGTGCAGGCGGAACAGACTTTTTTGTTGCCTATGTAAGCAGAAAAAAAGAAGGTAGTATTGGAAAATGAAGCACAATTATTAATTTAAGTATAGTGGCTTTTGGTGTATTTTTGCTTTACTTTTTACTAGAAGTAATAAACGACAACGAATTTCTCGAAGCCTTCTCATCTGAAGTGGCCGCCACAATAATATATATACTTTTGTCATCATTTTTTGTGGATAAATACTTTCCTATTAACAAGAAACTATCCGTCAACGTTATTACAAATGAAGAACACATTTTACCAATTGAAGACCAATTATCAAAAGCAGGCTATATAAGAAGTTATACTGTTCTTCCTGCAACTAGTGGTCGAGACAAGATGAAAAAGTCACTTTTAATCTTTACAATTTCCTTTCTAGAAAAAGACTTTGTAATAAAAAATATTAATAAAGTTGCACCAACTGCATTTATAACTTATACTGAAAATATGGGAGTTGATGGTTATTTCAAACGACCCGACGGAGGAGAACAATAATGTATACAAAAACAGACTATACTAAGAAAGTAAAATCATTTCTTGAAGAAAAAGTGGGAGAAAAGAGAATGACTCTTGACCACAAAAAAAACAAACTAAAAAAAATATATAAAAAATATGCAGAAAATTTTATTTTAAAATTAGCAATAAAAAAAGAATACGGTGGTATTGAAATTTCAAGAGCTGAAGAAGTTCAAACAAAAATATTATTAACTGAGTATAATTTTTCCTTAAATTGATTGATTTCTTTATTACATCACTCGTATTTAATAATTGAAAGAATAAAAGATGTTAATAAAAAAGAAGTTTTAGTGAAAAGCATAGTAGATAACAAAGATACTTTTGCATTTTATACTGCAAACAATGACACCAAAAAACCCTTAACTTTAGAAAAAAACAAAAAGGGTGCTTGAGTATTAAACGGATTTATTCCTTGATTAACTGGTAATAAGATCTGTAAATACATGCTAGTTCCTGCTGTATATCAAAACAAAAATTACTATGTTAGAGTTCGTTATTCTTCTAAGGGTTCATCATTAAAAATTGAACCAGTGGATCTAACATTTGAAAACACTTTAGGTATAAGCCATATATCTTTTCGTAATTATAAAATTACTGATGATGTTAATTTATTTTTATACGATGATGTTCCTTCAAAGGAAGGTGTAGCACACAATACTGCGTATTACTTTGTGGGATTAGCAAAGAAAATAGAATTTTTAATTTTACAAAACAAAAAAATTATGACTCCTTTAACGACCAAAACTTTAAAAGATTATCAGGCAAAGTTAAATAACTTAGAATCTTTCTTTTGTAAAAACCCTTGACAAAAAGTCAATGAGCATCCAAAAGAAAAAAGTTTTCTCTTAGCTCTTCAATTTATGATGCTTTACAATACAGTATTGCACGGTAAATCATTATTAATAGAAAGCAATTTCATTGAGTGTTGAAATCAATTTATTGTTTATAAAAATTTGGGATGCGATGCCTTGGAAGATGAAGCATTTACGAAAATGTTTAATTCTTGAAAACCACTAGTTCAAAATAGTTAAGTTTACGCTGAAATCACAATGTTTTCTTGTCCTTCAATTTCTGCAACAATTGAGGAAAAGGAAATATTATCGGTTGGTATACCAAAAGCAATATTGGAATCAGCACTTTCAGGAATACTGAATGTTCTTTGAACTGATAAATCTATCACTCCATTTTCGTTTGTCATAGCAAAACTTCCTTCTAATCCACTCAAATCAAACGATAGTCTTTGGTTATTAATATCAAAAATTCCATCAGTTCCAATTATAGAGTCAATGGAATTTAAAACGACTGGGTTTAAACTAGTGACCGAGGTAACAAAGACAAATTCAATTGGTGTTGTTTCTGGTGGCAATGCTGCATTCAGTAAGTCTCGAATAGCGATTTCCAATAAACTAAGTGTTATGCCAGCACCGCTTAAAATTGGTGGTTCTAATCCGGCAAATGAATATTGATATAGCTCGTTAAGGCCAGTGATTGCACTTGTTGCATCGCCTGAAATAAATCTAGTAAAAAGATTGATTACATCGGAGTTTATAATTCCGCTAACTTCTTGAGGAACAGTAATAAGTGAGGTGTTAATGGGTCTATCTAGTCCTGAGGGAGTTAAAACGTCCTCATTGACAAGATTGTAATTACCATTTCCAACGTCTTGAATAAAAATCGATGTAGGTGACAAAATAAAAGACAATAATGTTCCTGAGTTTGCAAAATTAGTGGATGTCAAAATAAAAAATGAATTGTCATCATCTGGATTATCTTCATTTCCAATGTCAATTCTATAAATGGCTCCTCCTGCAGCAGAAGGGTCTTGTATTAAAACTCGTGATGGTTCAATCGGTCTAAATGACAAATTAAGAATCTCTGTGGCGGCGGAATCAATGGTTGTGCTATCTGGTACAATCACTACAGGAACGGTCCTGTTAGCGTTTTCTAACAATGAACTGTAAATACTAGCCCCGATGGGATTGATATTGGTTACACCATTGCTTCTCAACATTCCATTGACACCTGTGGCAATTTCTATTTGTGCAGCGGTATTAGTTAATTCCATTCCTTGTATTGCGTTTTCTCCGTTAATTGTTAATTCATTATTATTGTTAAAAGCGAATGTAAAAATTAAATTACTTGATATTAAACCATTATCTGAAGGACTAGAATCAGAAGATCAAGCAATATTTGCATTAAAGATTATAACTTCAAAACTCCTCAAAGCTGATGTATATTCGATTTCACTACGAGAAATGGTATTAGAAAATGAAAAGTTATTGAAAGTTAAGGTTTCCAATCCTGGGTTAACAGGGTTCAATTCCGCAAGCACATTTGCTTCAATTGTATTCAAAACATCGTTTGTTAAATCATCAATTATTAAACCATTTGTGATATTAAAAATAAATAATTCTTCAAAAACTTCAACTATTCTCTCCTCGGCGTTTGCAATGATTTCGGTAGTGGTCGGTGCGTTGCCGCACATCTGAGCAACAGCTCCAACAGCAATACTCGCACCAATAACGGAAGTCCCCAATATGGCTTGTATTTTTCTTTTTTTGTGTTTCACTAAACTATTTTAATATATACTGACTTGTAATTTGTTATTTATTTTCAATAAAATCAACTAATAACAATAATGGTTCAGCTAAAGACCCTTTATCTAAATTATCTTGAGCACTTGAAACCATTCTTGGTAAGATGTCAAAATGAGCTCATTTGATATCTAGTTCCTTGTAACTTTTCGTAAAATGTCATAGAAATGCAGCAGCTGTGCATGTTCCACCAGCTCCGCGGGGTAAAGTGGAAATATTTCCTATGTCGGCTATATCTGATTTCATATCGTTATAATATTGATTTCATAACGGCATTCTTCAAACAGGTGTAAGTGTGCTTTTACCGTTAACCTCAATATCATGAGCTAAGTCATCTCATTCTGTGAAATACGCAGAAGCGTGATGACCCAAACATACCATTGCAGCGCCAGTTAAAGTGGCAATGTCAAACACATATTTAGGATTGAATTTTTTCACATATGTAAGCGCATCCCCTAAAATAAGTCTTCCTTCCGCATCAGTGTTACCAACTCAAACAGATGAACCATCGCTTGCCTTTACAATATCACCAGGGTGTGTTGCTTTATCTGAAATAGCATTTTCCACTGCTGGAATTATTGCAATAACATTCTTTGCAATCTTTCTTTTAACAACTGCAAAGAAAGTACTAATTGCTACAGCAGCACCAGTCATGTCGCGGTGCATCTCTTCAATCATTGAACCATATGGTTTTAAATTAATTCCACCACTGTCAAAACACACTCCCTTGCCAACAACAGCAACAGGGCGTTCATTTGTTTTACCACCCTTGTAATTTAAAATAATGAACTGTGATTTGCGGTGTGTTCCTTGCCCAACCGAAAGATACATGTGCATACCGGCCTTCTTTGCTTCTTCTTCCGAAAGAATTGTAACTTCTACGTTTTTTTCTCCGGTTGCTTCTTGTTTTACCATGCTTGCTAGTTTTTCTGGCCCTAAATCACCAGCAGGGATATTTCCTAATTCTCTACCAATATTAACAGCATAACCATTTATAAAAGCATCATGAAATATTTTCTTTTGCTTTTCGTTTACATTAGCAACAACATTGATGGTCTGCAGTGCTTGTTTCTTAGTAAGGTAAGATTCAAATTTATAACCTGCGATTGACAACTGCTCCACTAATATTTTAAGAAAGTGATCTTTTGTAATGTTCTCCTTAGTTGGGACATACACATTGTCAAAATTAACATTAACGAAGTTAAAATGTCTTCTCTTTGCTGTTTGTATAGCTTTTCTAATTTTCAACATGTACGAGTAAATTTTTATACCCTCTGTATACGTGACATTAATGCAACATTCGCTAGGTTGTATTATTTCCTCTGCGTTTTTTACCTTTGTTGAACATATTTCGCCCACCAATATGTCTTTTAGTGGTTTTTCATTTAAAGTTATTTTTATCATTTTTTCTCCTAGAATTCGTGTGATAGACTTTTGAATTTAATTTTATATGTTTTATAACGATTTGTGTATCGTAATCCTTTTTTTTCCTCAGCTAAGCTAACGTCTTGGACAACATCGCTATTGAAGGAGGAATGGGTGTAAGAAGAAACAACGCATTCTTCTTTTTCTTCATTAACCTTCAAAATCTTTACAGGTCGCAGTCCTTCTCCACCATACAAGGAATTGTTATCTGCTCATCATATTTCTCCAACATTAGGGTGGTTTTTATTGTATTGCATTACTTTATAATAGATAAAATAAATAATTTTTTTTGAGTTAAAATAAAAATAAAGGGAAGCACATGGCAGAAGAAAATATACAAGCAAAAAAAATAGATGATAAATTACATTGAGTTGGAAGTATCGATAGAGATTTAAGGGTATTTGATATTGTCATGATGTCTAAATACGGATCTTCTTATAATTCATATGTTGTAGAAGGATCGGAAGCAACAGCAGTTTTTGAAACTGTAAAAGCTAAATATTTTGACGATTATGTCAAAAGATTGAAATCAGTATTGGGAAGTTTAAATAAGATTAAATATCTAGTGGCAAATCATACCGAACCAGATCATCTGGGTAGTTTGGAAAAATTACTAGAACTTGCTCCTCATATAACTGTAGTAGGAACTAGACCAGCAATTGAATATTTGAAAGAAATAACTAATAGGGACTTCGATTCCATGGTTGTTGAACATAATCAAAGATTAAGTCTTGGTGATAAAACAATTAGATTTATTGCTGCGCCCTTCTTACATTGACCAGATTCAATGTTTTCTTATATAGAAGAAACAGGATGATTGTTTACATGTGATGTTTTTGGGGCTCATTATTCACATGACGACCTTTTAATATCAAAATTACCAAAAGAAAAATTAGCTGAATATAACGACTCATATCTTTATTATTATCAATGTATATTTTCTCCATTTAAGAAGTATGTTCTGTCTGCTTATGAAAAAATTAAAGATTTAAAAATAACAAAAATTTTCACTGGTCATGGTGCTATTTTGGACGAAAATCCACAAGAATGAATTCAAAAATATGTTGACTGGTCAACAGAGAAAAATGACAGTGAAGCCAAAAAGGTTGTAATTCCCTATGTTACTGCCTATGGTTATACCGAACAAATTGCGGAAGCAATTGAGGAAGGAATTAAAAGCGTTGATGATTCGATTATTGTTAAGAAATTCCAAATTGATGTTTCAAACTATCATGAATTAAAAGAACAAATCATGAATGAAATATATTGAGCGGATGGTTTGTTATTTGGCACTTCTACAATAAATGGCGACGCACTGCCTGTTATTTGAGATATTGCAATTTCCTTAAGTCCTGTTATTCACGCCGGCAAGTTTGCAAGTGCATTTGGTAGTTACGGATGGAGTGGAGAGGGAGTTGGAAACATCACTTCTCGTCTTAATCAACTTAACATGAGCGTTATGGAAGGTCTTAGAATAAAATTCAAACCTTCTGAAATTGAATTGGTAAAAGCTAAATCGTTTGGTGCTGACTTTGCACGTTCTTTAAATGCTGGTGAAATTGTTGGTAGTTTAGTAGCATGTTCTGGTTTATTGAAAACGGATGAAAGCGAAGATATCGAGAACATGAATCCTTCTGGAGAAATGGTTCTATGAAGATGTACTGCTTGTGACTATACAATTATGGCGGTGCTACCTCCTGAAATTTGCCCAGTTTGTGGTGCAGGAAGGGATTTCTTCGAAATATCGAACAGTGCTATCGAGATTGCCGAACAATCTACGGACAAAAGAAAAATACTAATATTAGGGGGCGGGGCCTCCGGAACAAATGCAGCTGAAGCTGCTCGCATGAGAAACAAAAACGCAGAGATTACAATTTTAATAAAAGAATCTTATCACCCTTACAACAGACCTGCTGTTTCTGATCTTCTGAACAACAAAATACCGGATACAGAACTCTATTTACGGGAAAAGAGTTGATTTAAAGATAATAACATTAATTTAATAACAAATGAGGAAATAATCAGTGTAGATTTTGATCAAAAAACTGTTTTGGGAGAATCAAATACAACTTACTATTATGATAAACTGATTGTTGCAACAGGTTCACGCCCTGCTAAACCTCCGATTGTAGGTATTGATCACCAAGGTGTTTTTGTTTGAAATACCATTGATGATGTAAAACAAATCAAAGATTTTATCAAAACACATAATGTAAAAGAAGTTGTGGTTGTTGGTTCTGGTCCTCTTGGTTTAGAACACGCATCAGATTTTAATGAGGAAGGTTTAAAAACTCACATTGTTGAAATGTCTCCTTGAATTTTAAACAGACAATTAGACGAGGAGTCATCAGAACTAATAACAGAAATCATTCAAAAAAAGGGTGCGTCTGTGCACACAAGTTCTCAACTAACAAGAATTCATGGTTCTGTGGTAGGTGATGATTTTTCACCTTTAACTTCTGTTTCAATACAAGACGGTTCAAAAATAAATTGTCAACTTGTGGTTTTAAGTGTTGGTGTAAGAAGGAATTTAGGTTTTCTAGACAAGAAAAAAATAAACATCGCTTACGGCATTAGAACAAATGATCGCATGAAAACAAGTGTTAAAGATGTTTATGCCTGTGGTGATGTTGTAGAACTAAAAGAATACGCAAACAAACTTTTATGATCACCTGCTCTTGATCAAGGAAACGTAGCTGGAGCAAATGCTGCAGGAGATGATTTAATTTTCGATAAAATTAAGGATTACCCTTTGACTTTGTTTGCTTTTGGTTTTGAGTTGATGGCAATGGGTGATTACACTCAACATTTAGCTGTTACTAATAAACACCTAGTTTTCTTTAATCAAGACGTTGCGAAAGACGAAATGACTAAGTTTATTTTCCGTGATGGTCACCTAATGTGAGGTGTTGGTATAAATGTTAAAAACACCCAAAAATTATTAATAAAGGCAGCACGCAATCCAGGCGAATGTTCTACTAATATTTTAAATAAGTTAACTTAATTCAAATTATCTTTTTCGTCTAAGAATATACTTAACAAACAAAAGAAGTGGTATTGTAACAATAAAAAAGATACCTATTGTAACAAGACGGTAGTTTTTATTCAATGTGGTTTTAAGTTGTGTAATTATCTCTTCTTCAGCTGGAAGGGCGCCATATGTTTGTAGAAATAAAGAAAGTCTTTTTCTAATAATTATATTTAATGTTACTTGAACAACAATGGTAATAATAAAAATAGCAGAGATACCAACAAGCACAGTTGTAATTCAATCTCCAGGAGACTGTCAATTAACTGTTATAAAGAGAAAATCTCAATTAAAATCAAATCGAGCAATCAGAAAAAATAAGGAACTTATAAACGACACAGCGTATATATAAGCTGATATTCAAGCAATGTGTGTTAAATTTAACCTTAGTCTTTTGTAGATATTGTAGATGAAAAACGGAAAAATCCGGTTCTTGTCAAAATGAGCTCTGTGTTCCAAATATCTTTTTATCGTTATTCTAAAATATTGAAATTTTCAAATCAGTATTGAAGATGTTATTAGCACAATAGCAAAAAACACAGAGGATAAAATAAATGGAAGGTTGAATTGTTCTAACAATCCTACTACTAAAACATAGATTCCACTTGCAATCGTAACAGTCAAAAAGAGTATCAGAAAAGTATAATAGAATCTCTTTTCTTTTTTTACTTCTCCGAAATAATTAGAGGGTAAGTAATTAATTAAAAAATCATTACTAAATTTAAAATTGGAAATCTGAACGTGCAACGAAGATTGTTCTTTTTCTGTGACAATATGATTTTTTTGTTCAGGTGCAGAGGAAGAGAAATTTATCGGTTGTGTTTGCTCTTGGTCTCACATTTATTAAATTTCTTTTATTTTATCGGTTGGAGAATAAATAAATTTTTTCCCCTGTTTAAGTTTGCTGTAAAAACCAAGTTTTGTCAACAATTCCATTGAATAACGAGAGGTTTCATAACTACAACGACAAAAGTCTTGATAGTTTTCTAACGTATATTTGCTAGAGGGCTTGTTGTGTGTGATAAGGAACAAAGAAGCTTTCTTTGAAAGTTGAGGAAACTCAATTCTTGCGATGTTTGCTTTCTTCTTTTTTGCATAATCGCCTTCTTTTTTAGTAGGCATATTATACTTATCAGAATCTTTTAGAATAATGCTATTAACATTATTTATGGATTCAGAAATAACATCAATAATTTCTCATACAATGTATGTGGTATCAGAATTGCTATTCAAACTGTTTCTGTACGCAACGTCAAACTTTTTCTCTTGTTTGATTGCTGTTCCTATAATTCCCAATAATTTAATGATGTCGCCGAATTCATGCCCCACAACGTAATACATCGATAAAATAGCAATAAGATCGTTGTACTTTTCAAAAAACAAACCATACTTAATGTAATAAAAAACAAAAGCAGCCTTCATGATTACAGGATAATCAATGCTACTGTTAACGAATTTAGCAATTGTAGAAAATCTAGTTTGTAGTTGAGTAGTTTTAAATCCCATGTACTTGTCTGTGTAGGAACCAGGGATCCCTTCAGCATTAGATAATCTAAACATTTTATCTTTTTTGATGCTTTTATCTATTTTAGACAATCATCCATACACAAGGTTTTCATCAAAATTCACATCTCTTGATTGATCCATTGTCTCGAAGGCTTCAAACAACCCAAGAGAGAATATATAGTCTTGGCCTAACTCTTCTCTATTGTGTTCGCAATACGCATTCAAAAGAATTTTTTTATTAATCGAATAGCCGTAATTATGAGCGATTTTAATAACTTCATCTGCAATGTGAGATGTTTCATAATCATTTATAATCTTACTATCCTTAGCGAATAATGTTTTTATTTCCACATTATAAACAGTTTTTCAAAGTTTCAATAACTTCATGTGGACTGAGATTTCCTTTTGCATTAAGAACGGAGACAAAACTATAAACATAGGGCCGTCATCGTTCTTTTTTAAGTCTCCGACTGGCATTGCATAATTTTTACGATATTCTTTTATTTTTTTTCAAATATCTTCATGAAAATTACTTCCTAGTTTTTGTGCAATTTCCTCTTTTGACAAGTAGTGTCTTATGTTGAAATCGTATATAAATTGATCATTTTTAGCCATTGTTTATCCTTTTCCTTAATTATTATTCACTACTAATAATATACTAAAAAAATGTCTTTTGGTTAATCTAAGTTATTTTTTTATCACAAAAACATTTGACAATGCTTCTTGCGGTATAAAAACTTTTCCAACTTGTTTCATTCTTTTTTTACCTTTTTTTTGCTTCTCAAGAAGTTTCTTTTTTCGAGTTACATCTCCACCATATAGTTTGGCTGTAACATTTTTTCTAACAGCCTTAATGGTTTCTCTAGCGATAATTTTAGAACCAATTGTTGCTTGAATAGGAATTTCAAAATTTTGTCTTGGAATGGAACCTTTTAATTTTTCAGCTATCCCTCTTCCTAATTGGTAAGATTTTGATTTATGAACAATAAAACTTAGTGCATCGATGGTTTCTCCGTTTAACAAGATATCTAATTTTACTAAATCACTTTTTTTATAATCTGATATTGAATATTCCATAGAAGCATATCCTTGCGATAAGGATTTTAATTGATCATAAAAGGAATATATAATTTCGCCGAGCGGTAAGTAAAAATTAAGAATCGTATTGTTTTCATCAAAAATTTCACTATCAATGTATTCTCCTCGTGAATAATGACAAAGTTCCATAATTTTACCAATGTATTCGTTTCTAACAAATATTTTCGCATTAATAATGGGTTCTAATGTTTCTGCAATTGAAGTTCGATCTGGAAATTTATAAGCATTATCGAGCATAACTGTTTCTCCGTTAGTAAGCAAAATCTTATAAACAACTTGCGGAGTACTGATAATAAGATCCAAGTTAT
Organism: Mycoplasmatales bacterium; assembly: GCA_014238225.1. GTDB lineage: Bacteria > Bacillota_I > Bacilli_A > Mycoplasmatales > JABAAY01 > JABAAY01. Next base: position 30,326 of record JABABL010000006.1, on the reverse strand, counting down.
ATTCTTTTTCAAGTCTTTCTCTTATAACTTCCATATGTAGTGTTCCTAAAAATCCACATCTAAATCCATATCCCAATGCCCTGGAATTTTCTCTCACATAAGTAAAACTTGAGTCAGCAACATGAATTTTTAAAATCGCATCTTGTAAAGCCTTAAAATCATTGCTGTCAATGGAATAAAGGCTAGAAAAGACAAACGGTTTTATTTCACGATAACCACCGAATGGTTCTAAAGAATCGTTATCTTCATCCATAACGGTGTCACCTAGCAAGGAAAGCTTGGGATTTCTATTTTTAATAGTGATTATACCAACCTCTCCAGCAGATATTTTTTCACATTTTTCTTCCTTTGGCATTTTATAATAAGTGTCTTGAATGCTAAAGCGTTTATTCAAATTATAAATCTTAACTTTTTGCCCTCTTTTGATTTCGCCTTGGAAAACCCTAATTAACAATACAGTACCTCTAAAGGTGTCATAATAAGTGTCAAAAATAAGCGCCTTAAAGTCATTAGATTGAGCTTTAGGAGCAGGAATGTTCTTTATTATGGAATGAATCAATTTATCGACATTAGTGCCGTTTTTAGCACTAATTAGAACGATTTCTTCTTCCTCGCAATTCAATAAATTCATGATTTGATGTTTTACGACTTCGATGTTAGCGTTAGGTAAATCAATTTTGTTTATAACGGGTATTATTTTTAAGTTCTGCTCAAGGGCAAGATATAAATTTGCTAGCGTCTGAGACTTGATTCCGGAACAAGCATCAACAAGCAAAAGTGCTCCTTCGCATGATTGCAAGCTTCTTGACACCTCGTAATTGAAATCAACATGGCCTGGTGTATCAATTAGATTAAGAATCCATTCCTTTCCTTCGTACTTATAAGATAGTCTTACAGTATTAAGTTTGACAGTTATTCCTCTTTCTCTTTCTATTTCTAATTCGTCAAGAAATTGATCTTTCATTTCCCTTTTTGAAAGAGCATTGGTTAATTCCAAAATACGGTCTGCAAGTGTACTTTTACCGTGATCAATATGCGCAATGATTGAAAAATTACGTATATTATCCAAATTTTTCTCCATCTTGAAATTCTTTATGTCCGTTTAAAAAATCACCGAACTTATTCATTTTTTTACCTTCTATCATTATGTTGGGAATCAAAATACTGTTTTGGCCACACTTTACTTGAAAGGATTTTTTTGATACATTAAAAACAACACCGAAAGGTATGTTGGGACTTTCGCTTGAAACAGACACATTTTCAAAAAATATCATTTTCTCATTTCAATATGTGAACGCCCTATCAGTGGGTGGCAATGATCTAATTAAATTCTTTATTTCGATAGAACTATTATTTCAATAAATTTTTCTTGAATCCTTTGAAATCTTGGAAGTAAAAGTAGCTAATTCATGATTTTGTTCCATGCCATCACTTTCAAAATCTGCGATGCTTTTTCATTCTTCGCGAAGAAAATCATTTGTTATTTTCAATAATTTACTACTAACAATTTCATAATCATCATTTTCCTCTATGGTAATGGATCTTTGGTAGATGATGTTGCCGGCATCCATTTTTTCATTTAGAAGAATAATTGAAATACCGGTTCTAAATTCGTTTTTCATTATGGCAGAGCATATTGGATTAGAACCACGATACTTTGGCAACAGACTAGGATGAACGTTGTATACCCTTTTATTGAAAAAACTAATGACATCTGATGAAATAATCAGACCAAAGGAACACAATATTGCAAACTTATCTGGATTAGCAGGCATGGCTTTTATAATGACTTTAAATTCTGAATTACTTTGACACTCCAAAAAAGGGATTTTATTCTCCAAAGCAATTTTCCTAACACTATTTTGTTTGCCTTCTTTAGGAGACGAAGTTTTAGAAATAATTAACTCTGGTTTGTGGCCACTTTTTATCAACCCTTGGACAATTTGTCCGGCAAAAACTCCGGTACCTATAAAAACAAAGTTACTCATTTTCGGTTACAAACAAAATGAAGTAAGAAATAACTGCTACCACACTAACTATTCGGTGAATGGAAAAGACAAATAGAAAAATTGCCAGTATTATGTATGCTGTTTCCATTAAATTTTGCTTTCTTTCTGACTCAATGTTTCACTTATTGAAATATCGGTTTTTTCAAAAATATTATTAATTAATAATCCAAGTGCAAGTAAAACATCAACTACATGAAATGACAGAAATACATAACTGAACGAACGTGCTAGAGAAATCCCAAATTGACTTGTGCTCCCGCTAATCGCATTAGCTTCATTTATTGCTCTTACGGCTTCCTCTTGAAATGTTGTGAACATAATGGGTATTCACAATGCATTTAAAATTAAATACAGGAAAACAGTTGATTGAAGTTTAAGTATGGTACCCTCTTTCAGATGGTCAACTTTTTTTGTTAAAAAGAAAAAATTATGTCTCAAAATATTTAACATGTAATAAAACAAGGCTGATGAAACAATTCAATAAACTAACAAGTTTAAAACAAAAACATTAAGAAAAAAAAGAACACTCCCTGTGTTGTTGGGCACCGCTATGTATTCGCTAAATAATACAATTAGTGCCGTTAGCGAAACTGTACTGCTTATAATTCAAAAACCAAAAATAACGGCAATGAAAATTACATTAGTAATACAAAACCTTTTTTTGGGTTGAATTCCTTTCCCACTCATCCAAACTTTTATTCGGCGTGACTTCCTTTTTTTCTCAGGCATTATTCAATTTCTTCTAAAATGTTTTCCAATTTTTTAATTAGTTTTTGATTTTTTTTATAACTGTTACTTAATTTGGTTTTAAATTTGTAAACTTTGTTAGGAGCGTGATTTTTGTGCTCCTCTGTGTATATAACATCAACGTCTAACTGTACCGGATAAGGTGTTGTATTAGGTACTTCTTGGGTTTTTTTTATTTTCTTTGGTAAAGGTGTGTTTTTCACAATACCTATTTATCCTGTTTTTCTTGTTTCTTCGCAGCTTTTTGAGATTTCTTTATGCGGTTTTTTTCTTTGATGTCCTCTGTTTTGTGCTTGATTTTATCTTGCGTGCTTCTAGAAAAATCCATGGTTTTATCTTTAACTACTAAAGCTTTTTCCTTTACGTGATTTTTTTTGGCTCACTTTGTAGTTGCCTTAACTGTGCTCTTGAATAAATTAACCACCCCTAGGCTTGCATCAGTAAGTCCTCTTACTACCTGTTTTAGAGGGGCTGCTTCTGTTTCATTATTTTTGTTTGATTTGTTGTCGTTCATCATACTCCTTAGTGTTCTAAATTAAATTATATTAAATAATTACCCATTTTGAAATTAATTTAATATAATTAAAAGACTTATGCCACAAATTAAATCGAAAATTAAAAGAACCAAGACAAACGCTAAAAGCGAAGCTAAAAACAAAAGCATTAAATCCGAAATCAAAACGTGTATAAAAAATACTTTAGCACAAACAAAGAAAAAAGACGCTTTAGAAATTTTTAACTACGCACAAAAGAAAATAGACGCTTCTGTTACAAAAGGCGTTTACAAAAAAAATACCGCTTCTCGTAAAAAATCGAGATTAGCAAAACATTTAGCTTCTTTAAAATAATCTAATTTTTATCAGATTTTTTATTATTCTCTTTTTTAATGACGGAACTTTTTTTAGATATTGGTGACTTGCTTTTGCTGTCAGATTTAGGATCTAAAGTTTTTTTAGGACTTTTTTTTGGTTTTTCAGAAGTCTTTTGTTCTACTTCCTTATTTTCATTTCTCGTAGAAGGTGGAGGTGCGGATGGAGGAGGACCAAAATTATTGAATGGGTTTGGAAAATTATTACGTTGGTTTTGTCCTTCAACCAACTTCATTAGTTTTTCTCTATTAATTTTTGGATTGTTCAACATTGTTACTCCAATTACTAAGATAGATGCAACTATGGAAATCAATAAAAGAATATTTATAACATTAAATCCTGTAATTGTTGACATTTCTTGTGGGTTAGCATCTGCGGATTGACGAAAAAACTCTTGGCCTGTAGGTATCGCAACTATTAAAATACTGAAAATACAATTCATTATTATGAAAACTCCTCAGAGAATAGAAATGGTGTATTTTGTTCGACTTATTTTAGTTGGCTTGAAAAATACAAAGGCAAAATAACCAAAAATCAGACTTTCAAATGCTGGTCACAAATATGCGGTTATAAAATTAACATTCATCCCGGCAGTATCAAGCGGCGCTAAAAGTGTTTGCGCAGCAATGTAAAATATCAAAGTTATAAAAAAGAACACAGAAATAAGAGCACTAATGCTAGCAAAAATAGTTTTTAAAATTGGAACGATTTTAGGTTTTTTATCATAAGGGTAAAAATTTGTATTTAGTACTATGCTTCCCTGAGCATTTTTAATTAAAACTTCGTTTTCATTTTCACTATATCCACTTCCTGTTGGAATGTTGGAAGGACGGTTGTAAGGTTGTTCACCTGCTGGTCTCAATATAGTTGTTTTTTCAGCATCAATGCTGCTTGTTTTGGAATCAAAATCAAATGAATCTTTGTTCTTTCCGCTAAAAATACGTTCTATTTCTGCTTTGGATAATTCTTTGCAAAAGGAAGATTTTGACAATTTGTATATATTTTTGATGTACACATATAAAAAGTTATGTGTTGCAACTATTTCATCTTCATCCATTTTTTCGTTGTTAAACGAAGGAACATCAATTTCATGTCTTAAAAAAGTTGCTATAAAATTTGAGATCTTTTTAAAGTATTTCTTTGTAATAACATCTGAATATTCTGTCTCGATGTAGTATAAACAACCCAAACTTTTTAACACTGCTCCTAATAATTCTTGATCTCTTTTGATAGCAGCATTCAAAAGATAATTGTCAAAAATGCCAAGTATCGAGTTTCTGATTTCAATATAAATTTTATTCATGAATTTCGTTCCTATTGATTATAAATAAATTTAACGATGAAAATCTAAAAGTTTTATTTCCTTCATTATTTGTTCTAGAATCTCTTTCAACGATTAGAATTAAATCTCTAATTTTGGTTAAAAACTCAATCGAAAAGTCAGAGACGATTTTCATTAATTCTTTAACTTCATGCTCTGGAATAAACAATTTCCTACTAATCATAATGCTAGTGTTAGACTTTTTGGATAATACTTTGATTTGAAAAATTGTTTTTCACGAATTATAAATGTGATTTATAAAACTAGAATTTTCGATTCCAAAATGTTGTAGTTTATCAATAATATTTTTCATATGTTTAAAATTTTTGGTCAGCAGGTATATTAAAAAATCTTTACTATCGTTTTGCGGATAATAGCAAATAATTTCCTTTATTTTTTCACTACTAATAGGTATGTCTTTACTTTGAAAATAATTACCAATTTTGTTTAATTCGCTTAAAACAATATCTAGATCATGTGGGAGCAGCTTATACATGGTAAAAATAGCCTTCTGATTAAAAGTGAGTTTGTGTGTTTTTCCATACCTGTGGCAAAGATCGAAAAAAAACTCTTCTGTTAGTTCTTGCTCATATAAATTATGCGATAACGGAACAATTTTGTCTCAATATTGATTACCTATTACGGGGAACTCTCTAACGACAATAACAATAGTGTTGCTATCGTTAGTAGCAGTGATAAAATTAAAAAAATCAGCAATTTCTTTATCGCTTTGAAATAGGTTTTCTGTTTGATGTAAAAATTCACATTTATCAAAAATTATATATTTTCTTTCGTCAAACATTCCTACGGTTTGTAAATCAGAAATTATATCTGAGAATTTAATTTCTGATAGATTGAATTTTTCTCACAAAAATGTATCTATTTTCTTTGTTTTTTGTATTTTTGCAATCTGTTTTTGAATTCAAAAGTTACTTTTGCTTGCTACTAAAAACACTTATTCCCTTTAAAGATACAAAACCCGATTTTAAATACAACGTCCCGCTGAACAAACTGAAAAATAAACCTATTAAGAGTGGGATGTTTGTTAACCATGGAAATCAAAAACTGCCATCGGTTCGATATTGGATTGTTCCTGTTGTTCCCAAAACGTCCATGTTAACCCCGTAAATAGGAGAAAGAAGGAAAATAACTACTATACCTACGAACTGTGCAACTGTTTTAATTTTTCCCCATTTAGATGCCGAAACAACAATATTTTGTTCAGCCAAAACAAGTCGCATTCCATTGACAAAAATATCTCTTACAATAAAGAGAACCGTTACTCACGCTGGGACAACTCTAATGATACTGAAAAATATTAAAACACCGTTTACTAAAATTTTGTCAGCAATTGGATCTAAAAATTTTCCAAATTTCGTCACTACATTGAATTTACGAGCAATATAACCATCTAGTCAATCTGTAACAACCCCCACTATAAACAGCAGTAAAATAAATATTCAAAGCACCAAAAACAAAGGTCTGTCTAAGTTAAAATCATTGTAAGAAGCAACGTTCAAACTATCTGAACTATATAAGAAGCCTATGTAGACAAAAGACAAAATAAATATTAAAAAGGCTATAACTATTCTAAATAGTGTTAAAGCATTTGGAAGATTGTGAATAAAGTTTTGTTTTTTGTCCATTAACAATGATTAACGGGTTCTTCTGTGTTTTCTAACTTGATTAATAAGTTTTTTAAATGCAATGTTTGTTGCAGTAATTAAATATTCATGACTAGCTTCGCATTTATAATTATCTCCTCTATTCAAAATATTTAATGTAACGGTGTACAATTTTTCCTTATACTCTCTAGCTACAACATGAAGTACATCTTCTTCTCTAAAGAATTTTAATTTATCCATTTTTTCTGTATTCTTATCGATTGTTCTCTGAAGATCGGGTGTTAAATTTATGTTTTTGCAGTTAATTTCTATTTTCATATGACTATTATAGTAAAAATTATTTTATTCTGTAATTTAAATTAAAAATACCAATAACAGACGCAATGATTCCTAAAATAACTAAAGTGATGCCGATGGGAAGAATTGTTGTCGTGTAGAGACTTCTGTTATAAATGCTCAAGTTAATTGGATTTGTTCCAAATGTTGAATTAAAGCTAAACACCAAGTTAAGAATGTAAATTAGAAACGCAAGAGTAACCACCACAATAAGAAAAACAACAACATAAGAAATTACATCGGCTGCTTTTTTCTTATTTTTAAATTTACATAAGTATATGGAAACGGTAAGTGTAAGAATAAAAACACTAAAAAAGCTTATTAAGAAATAACTAAAAAAGCTCAACAAAAAAGTGTTGGTTGTGTTATTAAAATTATAAAAACTTTGGATTTCAATCGCCATAGCTCACGTCACAATTAAAAAAAGTAAAATAAGTGCATAGAAAAAATATCTTAGGTATTTTTCTGTCCTTTTGTGTTCTGCTTTTTTAAATGCTGATTTTAAGTCTTTCATTTCCTGAGACAAAAAATAGAGATTAGTAAGCCGCATTCTGTTACCTAAAATAGGTCCAGCCATTTATCTTCACATTAGTGACCCGTTAGGGTGCCCCTACCATTATTTGGGTTGCTCGCTTGTGGGGTTTACATCGTTCCACTTCCTTGTTTCCAAGAAACTCGTCTCTGTTGCACTTTCAGAATCTAGCCATAGCAAAGCTTTAGGCATCAATTCGCCATCGGTCACCCGTCGTAACTTTCATTACGCACAAACACTGCTCATTGCGCGAGTACGGACTTTCCTCTGCCTTTTTAAAAAAGACAGCGACTGGTCATAATCTCTATTTTTTATTTTTGTCTTTATTCCCTAATACTATTCCTTCAATTCTCGAAAATCTTTCGATTAAGTCAACACTGACACTATCGGATGTGTGTTTTTTATCATTTTTATTATCAGTGTCTATTTTATCAATACGAAAAATCAATTTGTTGATGTTTTTTTTCAACTGTTCATTTTTTTCATTTAATGATAAAATTTCTCTTAAATAGCTCTCTGTTTGCTCTTCAAAAGAATGATAGTCATCCAAAATTAAATCGAGAAAAGCATCCACATCGTCAGCGTCATAACCCTTGTATGCAACCTTAAATTCTTTTTTAAGTACATTTTCACTAGTAAAGTGTGCTTTTTTTAATTTGGTTTTCATAGCATGTTAATTTTAGCACAGACATATATTTTTTGAAAGTTGTTTTGGAAAATCCTATTTTTTTAGTATGAAACAGTCGCAAAGAGGAAGGTATCTTGAAACAATCGTTAATAAAACCATAGATTTTTACAATACTAACGATTTAGCAATCTTCACTAGAAAAGAAACACCCTTGAAAGTATTACAAAGCAGTGAGTTAAAAAATGTTAAGTATGTTTCTAAAGCAATTTTTTCTTCCAAATCTACTGTTGACTATTATGGATTGTACAAGGGATTACATGTGGAAATAGAATGCAAAGAAACTTGAGAGAAAAAGTGTTTTCCATTATCTAATATTAAGGAGCACCAATTGTTGTATTTAAACAAAGTCAATAATCATGGTGGAAGAGCATTTTTACTTATTTATTCGCATGAAAAAAATTTATTTTTTTGATTAGATGTAGTCAGGATAAATGAAGAAAAAACAAAACAAATGAAAAATATTTCGTTTAGTAAAATGGAAAAAGTTGGGGTTGTGTTAAATATAGAATATCCAGGAATAATTAATTTTATTAAATTACTTTAATCAGTTTACTTTTGTCAGTTTAATGGTTTTAAGTTTGTCTGTTTTTTGATCTGCTTTAATTGAAACATCGTACGAAAAATATGTGTTTAATGTTTCAATGCTAACTACTTTGTTTTCTAAAATCAAAGCACTGATGGCATCTAGTACTTTACGTTCAGTCACCCCTTGCTTAATTAAGTATTGAATGTGCTTTTTAAGTTTTTCTTCTGGTTCAAAATCATAAAGTTTTTTTATTTTCTGAAATATTGTTAATGACATGTTATTTTGAGCTTGAATATTCAAACAATCAATAATTTTCTTTCTTAAAATTTCATAATTTAAAACTATTTTATTACTTTTGTTTTTAGTCAGATTGACAATTTTTCTTTTCATAAGACGGGAAAGAATTGCATCAACTTGTATTTTTGAACAAGACATTTTCTTAACAACATCATTTATATTAAATCCTTTTTCTTGATTGTTGGAATACGTAAGTAAGATAAATACTAATTCATCTTCCACAATCCCAAGTTTAGTATAAATTTCAATCAATGCTTTTTTAAGATCTACATAATCAATTAAATTTAACATATATATATTTTAAATAAATCTTGGCTAATTGTTCAGACTTATTATAATAATAAAAGGAATCAATGTAAGTAAGGCACTAAAAAATCCTGAAACATAAGTGCTGCCCGCGGCAATCAATACTTTTTTAAATGTTGCTCTTTCTATTTTTGTAAGAGATCGTGTCTCTTTAAAGTATCTAATCGCTCTTGCTGAGGCATCTATTTCGGTAATCGCACTTACTCCTTGAAACAATATCAAAACACAATCAACAACGATAAAAGCAGAAATTAAAGGGGTGTTTTGAAATAGTGAAAAAGGAGTAAATAATATTGATATCACTATTATTCCTACTAGTAAAAAGTTAGCAACTCCCGCAAACGGAACAAGTCAAGTTCTAAACCTTAATAATTTGGATTGTGTTTTGTATTGAATAGCATGAAATGCTTCGTGTGATGCCACTGCCTGTGAGCTAATTGTGTTATTCTCGAACACTTCTGGAGATAAAGAAATGATTTTTGACTTAGGATTGAAATTATCGCTTAAATGTCTGTCAACTTTTTCTACTTGAATATCAAAAACACCTTTCAAACTTAAAATTTCTTCTGCGACTTTTTGACCAGATTTAGCAAATATTGTTGTGTACTTAGTAAATTTATCGTATGTATTGCGGAAGAAATAATGCGAGCCTACACTTGCTAAAATAGTGAGTACAAATACAAAAACAAATACACCAATGACTATTAATGCATTTGTTCCTAAACCCATAAAACTATGAAATATGAATGTTTTTAGTAGAGAAAAATCAGATTATTTGTTAACTAATTCTTTTAAATTCTTTGATGATTTGAACTTAACAGCGTTAGAAGCGGCGATTTTAATTTTTTCACCAGTTTTAGGATTAACTCCCATACGTGCTTTTCTTGCTGTAACAGAAAATATTCCAAAACCTGCTAGTGCAACTTTTTCATCTTTTACTAGGCATTTTTCAATTGACTCAAGAAAGGAATCAATTACTTTTGTTGTGTCCACTTTAGACATGTTTGTAGCTTCTGCTACTTCTTGTATTAAATATTTTTTATTCATTTTTTTCTCCTTTTGAATATATTTATATTAGGTATATTAACATAAAAAGCTTTATGTATCTACTTTTTTACTAAAGTTACATTAAAAATGTTTGTATTTTTGCCTTGAAACAACACTTCAAATAGAGCGTCGATTATCACTGCTTTTTCTTTTCTTTTCTTTAAAATTTTACGTAAAACACTTATCGAGTGTATTCCTTCAATTGTGCTTCTTTGACTTTCTTCAAATATTCTTATAGCGGATTTGTGAATACCGAATTCAAAACCTGCTCGGTAGTTTCTAGACATTTTAGTTGTTCCAGTAACAATTAAATCTCCCAATCCACACAATTCAGAAGCAACTTCTGGATTCATACCCAAGACTCTCAAAATATGTTTCATTTCGTTGAACGCTTTATTTAAATATAAAGCACTTGTGTTTCGTGAATTATACAAAGCTCTTATTAATCCAGCACCAACAGAATAAGCATTTTTTAAGGCACCGCAAAAAATTAATTCCTGAATGTTTGGAATTTGTTTTACATAGAAATTATCAGTTGCAAAAATGTTGCATATTACATTCCCCACTTGTTTGCTATCAGAAGCTACATTCACCCCAGTAAGTTTATTCTCGATTATTTCTCTTGCATGACTTGGTCCTGATAAAACTGAAAAACTACCTAGTAGTTCCTTTTTTAAATTGTTTTTTGTTAAACTATAAACCGATTCTTCTGTATTTGGAACAAATCCCTTAGCGATTGATATTATGTGTACTTTGTGGTGTAGCGATTTATTTAGTTGTTCAATGACATCAATAATGTTTTTAGAAGGAACTGATAAAACTATATATTTCGATCCCTTCAATGCTTCTTCAAAATCTTCGATAACATTAATATTTCTTCTAAATTCGTAATAGTCAAATAGACTTGGCAAAAGTCTTGTACTTTTGAAGTCATTTAATTTTTTCTTATTTATGTCTCAAACATAAACATTATCGCAATTCTGGGAAGCAACATTTGCTAAAACACTTCCGTATGCGCCAAACCCAACAAATAAAATTTTGTCGTTAATCATAAAATTTATATTACTACATAAACAACTGTTTGAAAGGTGTTATCTAGAATTTTTAAATTTAACGATGAAAGGAATATTTTTGATTTGGAGGTTTTTTCGCATTTCGTTTTCAACAAAACGCTTTCTACTAAAATGCATTTCTTTTCTGCCTCTAACGAAAAACAAAAACTTCATCCTGTTTTTTTCATCAATTTGATATCCGTGACTAATAGTTGTACTATTAGCAGGATTAACCGCGCTTTGTAAAAACAAAATCTTTTTCACTAATCTATTAAGAACATTTTTTGGAATTTTTGTATTGAGATTTTCTCGAATTTCCATAATCAACTTTGTAATCTTCGAAACACTTTTCACATTGAAAGTTGAAACAAAGATAACTGGCATTCAAACTAAATTTGGATAATTTCTTCTAAAATTATCAGTAATTTCTTTCTTCTCTTTGGGGGAGAACTCTAATAAATCAAATTTATTGAAAACTAATACAGTTGCTACTTTGTGCTCTTCTGCATATCCTAGAATTCGTAGATTTTGATGTGTCATTCCTTGTGTACAATCCACTACCAAGAGAGCAAGATCACTTTTTTGTAAATTTTCCAAAGTTCTTAAAACGCTGTACTTCACAACTTTTTCTTTAACTTTACCTGGTCTTTTCATTCCTGCGGTATCGACAAATTCAACAATACTTTGATCAGGCAACATGTACTGTGCGGCAATGCTATCTCTTGTTGTGTTGGGTATTTCAGAAATAATTGACAATTCGTTTTTAATCAAGATATTAAAAATAGAAGATTTGCCGGCGTTCGGTTGCCCACAAATTATAATTCTGAAGAAATTTCTATCAATATCCTTGGATTGCGAAAGGTAAGTTTCAGAATTGAAAACATCATCCAACAAAAGTCCTGTACCGTTGCCGTGTGCTGAACTTATGAAATAATGGTTATCAAAAGATAATGTATAAAAATCTGTATATGCGCTTGCATCACTAATTTTATCTGACTTGTTTATTACTAATCAAACATTGACACCACATTTTCTAAGAAGGTTAGAGATTGCTTCGTCTCTTTTATCCAACGGTCTGCTTCCGTCAATAACGAAAAATACTAGATTAATGTCTTTTAGTAATTCATTTATTTTATTGTATATGTGTTCGGAATATACACCATCATCAAACAATCCTCCGGTATCTCAAATATTAACTGACTTATTTTTTCATACCAAGGCACGTTTATTATTGTCTCTTGTAACTCCCGCAACTTTTTCTGTAATTGCAACTCTTTTACCTATTAATCGGTTAAAGAGAGTGGATTTACCTACATTAGGTTTTCCTATAATTGCTATTTCCATATTTTTTTTGCAAGATTCGCTATTTCTTTTGCAACTTCCTTACTATTTCGATTTGTAGTATCGATGTGAATATAATCATTAGAGTTAAAAGCAACTTCCAAATGTCTTTTTCAATCTTTGCTGTCTCGTTCTTTATTATCTGCGGTTGTGCTAGGTTCATTGCTGCTATTGCTTTTACTTCTTTCTAAAGCTCTTGCTTCCCGTATAGCAACATTTGCTTTTAAAAATATTTTTAATTTTGCATCGGGTAGAACTACCGTGCCGATATCTCTACCCTCCATTATTATAGATCTTTCTTTCGATCATTTCTGCAATGCTTTGACAATATATTCACGTATTGGAACACACGAAGATACAGCAATGAGTATGTTTATGAAGTTTTCATCTTGGCTATACAAATTTTTGCATTCACCAAGACTTTTAATTTTAAAGTCATCATCGATTTCTAGAAAATCATCTGTTAACTTATTTGCTACTATTTCTTGTATGGTAACATTGTTACTGTATGAATAACATGCGATAACTCTGTACAAAATACCAGAATTAACAGGAAAAATATTTAGTAGTTTAGCAACATCTTTAGCAATGGAGGTTTTCCCGGAACCTGATGTTCCATCTATGGCGATTTTCATTTAGGAAATAACTCCTGCTACAAAAAGAATTGCAAGTATAACTAAGGTAAATAATGAAAAAACAAAAAATGCCAAAACAAAATATTTAGCAGCATATATTTTTTCATTTCTTGGTTTAATTGGTCCTGTAATATTTAATCTTTGAGTTATGGTTTGCGTAATCTCTTTTTGTGTTTTCAGTTCTTTGTTAAAATCAGATCCGATATTAGGAGAAGTACTTTCCAAAATTCGTTTAACTTTTTCATTCACGCTTATTGTGTTTTGTGAATTGTCAGTAATTATGTTTTCCTCCAGAAATTTTTGAATTTCTGAAATCTCTGGGTTCTTAATTTTTTCGTATTTGGACATTAATGAATTTGTTAAATCCAATTCACTACTTTTACAAAACTGCAGTTGATTTAAGTTGGATTCAAAATAACGATCAACTATTGAGTTTTCTTTGAATAAAGTTAGTAAGTCTTGATTTTTGTTTTTTTTATCGTAAATTTTACGACCATAAACATCTAAGGTCTCTGGAATAACTGCATTTCCTTCTCTAATGACCAAGTTAAAACTTTTTAACTTTTCTTGATACTGTTCCAAAATTTTTTCACTTCGTAATGTGAACTTATTTTGTTCGTTCTCCGTCCTGATTTGTTCTCGTAATTCTCGATAATAAAATTTTCTAGTTTCTTGTGGTGTTTCTTTTCTGTTTGAAATTTTCATGTTTTGTTGTCGTTACTTTTTATTAATATTATAATTATTATATAAACAAAGGAGAAACAAATGAAAAAAAATATTGATGTGCGTATTGAGATACCCCTAAACTCAAAAATTAAATATGAATATGACCCGATAGAAAATAAAATAGTGGTGGATAGAATATTACATTCTGCAATGCGATATCCATTTAATTATGGATATGTAGAAAATACCCTAGACTACGACGGTGATCCTTTAGATGTTGTAATAATTAGCAACGAATCCCTAGCCGTTGGAGTATTTGTTAATGTGAGACTTATTGGACAAATAAACATGATTGATGCAGGAGAAATAGACACTAAACTTGTTGGTGTGATATCTTCTGATCCAGAATTTCAACATTACACCGATCTAGAAAGTATTCCTGTTTTTACAAAGCAAAAATTTACTGATTTTTTAGAAAATTACAAGAATATTGAAAAGGGAAAAGATATTGTTCAAATAAATGGCTGATCTAATACAGCAAAAGCAATCGATACCCTAGAAGTTTGTACAAAATTTAACAATGAATATTTTGAATTTTTGCAAAAAAACGGAAAACCTGCGTTAGTTAAGAAACTTACGAAATTATTAGACTCAAACTAATGGTCTGTAAAACTCTTCTTCTGGAGTTTTGTTTAACACGTCGATAATTTTTCTATTGGCCTTTATGTATTGTCCATCCGACAAATTATTCAAACCAAGAAAATGGTACTGGATTCTTTTTAATTTCAAACAACTTAAATTCAAATCAGACAAAATATTTTTGATAACATGATTTTTCCCAGAATATATATAAATTTTTAGATATCCATTTCTTTTTGGTTGGTTAAAGGAAACAAGTTCAATTTTAATTTTACCGATAAATCCATTTTCTTTTGTTTTCTTATCCTTTACAAATGCTTTGATCTCTCTTTCGTTATAAAACCCACTAAATTTGGCCATGTACACCTTTAGAATCTCGTTGTTGGGTTTCATCATTCTGTTGGCGAAATCACCATCATTTGTTAACAAAATAAGTCCTTTGGTGTTGTAATCTAGTCTTCCCACTGGATATATGCTGTCTCTTGTTCTAATGCACTCCACAACTGTTTTTCGACCCTTTTCGTCGTTGGTTGTGCTGATGCACTTTTCAGGTTTATTCAATATGTATGTTACTAAGTCAGGCAAACGTAGTGTTTTTTTATTGATAATGACTCTGTCTCTACTACTGATTTCTAAAGAAAAGTCCTTTGTTAAATTACCGTTTACCAAAACTTTATTATTTTCTAAATACTCCTTAACTTTTCTCCTGCTGCAAAATCCTGAATTGGCAATAAATTTTCCTAGTCTCATAGTATTAAATTCCTTCTATTGATCTTCCTGTTCAACATCTTCTAAAGGCAAAGTTTTTTTCCCCTCGACATTGTTTTCGATTACTGTTTCTAGTTCTTCAGAACCAAATAAATCGCTCTCTTGCTCTAATGACAACTTAGTTAAAGGTGGAAGTTCCTTTAAAGATTTTAATTTAAAAATATCAAAAAATTTACCCGTTACTTCGTACATCATTGGTTTGCCTGGTTTTTCACTTCTGCCACTTTCTTTTATAAAACCCAGGTTTTTAAGTTTGTAAATCATTCCATCTGCAGCGATTCCTCTGATATTTTCGATTTCACTTCTTGAAAACGGTTGATTGTAAGCAATAATAGCTAATGTTTCCAATGCTGCTTGACTTAGTCCTCTTTTTTTCTTCTCCTCAACAAGTTTTGTATAAAAATCAAAATACTGTTGTTTGGTGGTGAATTTTAATTTACCGTTGTATTCTATTATGCCAAGACCGCGATCTTCTGATTCTAAGTCATTTTTTAATTCTTCTATTATTCCTTTTACTTCAGCAATTTTAATTTCAAAAATTTTTGAAATTTCCTTAAGGCTTGCACCTTCATCACCAACCAAAAATAATAGTCCTTCGATTCCGGCTTTATAGTTCATTATCTTCCTCTCCGTAAACAACATAAATCTTATCAAATACTGCAGCTTGAAATACATCGATTATTCTATTTTTTACAAGATCCAAGAGAGCTAGAAATGTAGCGATTACATAAGCTTTGGTTTTCGTTACAAATAGCTCAGAAAAGAAAATTTTCTCACCTTTTTTTTGCTGAAGAATTTTCATAATGTCCGCTGTTCTTTCCTCTGGTGAAATCATATCGATTTTAACTGTGGCAGGTGGTGTAAAGTTTTCACGAATACGCCCGTGCATCTTTTCAATCGAACTGTATAAAGTCGCAATACTCAAGTTCTGATGAAAAAGAATTTCCTCATCGGTTGTTTTGACATTATATGGGGTTAAATCGCTCACTGGTTTGTCGATAAGCTTGGCTCTTTCCTTCTCTGAAACTCTGAATATATCAGTAATCTCACGATATGTTTTCATAATCATGATTCTTTTGAAAAGTTCCTTTTCTGATGATCCTGTTTCAAGATCCTCTAGCTCCAACTTTTCTTTTGGAATTAAATACTTACTTTTAACTTGTAGCAAATATGCAGACATGGCAAGATACTCCGAAGCTCCATCCAAATCCTTAGCGCTGAGTTCGTTAACAAACTCTATAAACTGTTCAATTATTTCTAGTAAGTTTATGTTAAGTAAATCAATTTTTTTCTCTTGAACAAGATCTAGTAATTTTTCATAGGACCCACTGTAGTTATCAATGTTCAAATCAAGATTTTGTTTTTGACGGAAAACCTTGCTATCTTTTTTGTGCATTCTTCTTTTTAATGTTATTTACTTTGTTTTTTTTGCGTGGTTTAACAAAAGGCTTCTTTTCTTTTTTTAATTCCTCTTTAATAGTTCTTTGTATTATTTCTGTTAGATGTGTGCGCTGCATATTTAAAAAGCGTTGTGGCACAACTGGTTTATGAAATACTATTTCAATATCTCTGTTTTTAGAATCTTTTTTCATTAAAGCGTCAGATCCCTTGATTGCTGTTGGGATAATTGGTGAGTAGCAATCGTAACCAATTTGTAAAATACCAGATTGAAAAGTGTTTACTTTTTTCCCCGAACTCATTTTCTTTTCCGGAAAAACAATCATGGATTTTCTTAAGTCTATTATTGTTTTCTTGATGGACTTTAAAATCATTACGCTATCGTTTTTTTGATCTTGATCTATAAATATTACACAACCTAACAATTTAACAGCACCCAACAAAGAGTTAACTTTTTTATTAACAGAATTTTCCTTAATCAAAAATGATGTGCAATTGTATTCGAAAATTGAAGAAATAATAATTGCATCAAATGGACTTTGATTATTAGCACAAATAACACTGGCTTTTTTGGGAATGTTTTCTTTTCCGGTTATTGTTATTCTAATTCCTTTTGTTCAAACGATTCCTTTGTAAACAGTTAGCAGTAATTTATCAATGTCCTGAATCGATTTGAAGTCGGGATTCTCAATTAACTTCTTTTTTCATTTTTTTGCTTTTATAAGTTTGGAAAGAAGAAAAACTGTTCCAATAATTTGTCTGAAGAAATTCATATTTATAACCTTTGAAAATATTTTACAACAAACTCACTATAGTTTTCACTACGAATTAATTTGAACTGCTCTGTATTAAAATTAGGAAAAAGTACATCACCAGGGTAATTGTGTTTTATATAAGAAATTATTAACTCGTCTGTGTGGGGTAAAAACAGTTTATATATTGTTGCACCACCACAAACATAAAGGTCTTTTTCTCCTTTGTATTGATTCAGGAATGTTTCATCCAATCTTCTTAGCACTGTATCGTTTTTGTTTGGAATAAACGACACATCATTGCTCATAACTATTATTGTTCGTTCTTTTAGTGAAGGAATATTTTGATAAGTGGTTTGTCCGAAAATAATCGTGTTGTTAAGTGTTGTTTTTTTAAAATGAGCCAACTCTTCTTTTATTCTTCAAGGCAATACTTTTCCTTTTCCAATAATTTTCTGACTTGTCATAGCTGTAATAATTTTAATCATTAGACGCTAATCTTTCCTTTAATTCGTGGTCAGTGTTCATAGTTTTGAAGTTCGAAGTCTTCGTATTTATAATCTTCTAAACGTGAATATTTCGCTTTAATGAGCACATTTGGTAGTTTTTTGGGAAGTCTAGAAATTTGTTCCTCCACTTGCTTTAAATGATTTCTATAGATGTGAGCATCGCCAATTGTGTGGATAAATTCTTTTGGCTTTAAGTCTAATGTCTTCGCAATAATCAGCGTCAAGAGAGAGTAGCTGGCAATATTAAAGGGAACACCTAAAAAAACATCGCCGCTTCGTTGGTATAGTTGGCATGATAATTCGTTAGAAGATGACACATAAAATTGAAATAACGAATGGCACGGAGGAAGCAGCATTTTTTTAATTTCAGTAGGATTTCAGGCAGTTACAATGTGTCTTCGTGAAAACTTATTATTCTTTAAGTTCTGCAAGAGTTCGTTTATTTGGTCTACACCAAGAAAATCTCTTCATTGCTTACCATATGCGGGGCCAATTTCGCCTCATTTGTTACTAAAAGAATCATCATTTTTGACTTTTTCTTCAAATAGTTCTAGAGAAACATTGGCAGAAGGATTTTCCTTCAAAAATTTTTGGTAAGGTCACGCACTTCAGATATGAACGTTATTATCTATCAAATACTTAATGTTTGTATTTCCGCTTATGAATCATAATAATTCGCGAAGAACCAAGCGAAATGAGAGAAATTTAGTTGTTAGTAAGGGGAAAGATTCTTCCAAGTTATATCTATTTTGAACACCAAAATACGACCTAACTCCTGTTCCTGTTCTGTCGTCTCTTTCCTCTCCTTTTTCTAGGATTGTTTTACAAAGGTTTATATATTCTTTCACAAATTAATTGTATGTTATATTGTCGCTATTTTCGCTAATTATAGTTATTCTTTCCACGGTAACAGCTAATGTTTTGTTAAGAATCTCTTCATCTACATTGGAGGATTCCGATGTAAGTCTTCCTTTTACGCAAACTACACTATTTTCGTGCATTAGAGGTATTCTATATTTTGCTAAATTTTGATTGATCAAACATTTGACAAAATAAATATCGTTTTGTTTTTCCTGTTGAAAGAAAGGTTTCTCAATTTTTAAATAAAAGAATAATAGTTCTTGTTCCGTTCCTTTTTGAATACGCTCATTACTGGTTTTTGGCTTTTGGGAAATTTTTCCCAATAAAACAATGTTGTTAATCATATCTACAATAAAATTATAAATACACTGTAAGTGTTGTGAGTTTCAAATTTGTATTCATTTTGTTTCAGTATATACAGATGTTTCTTAAAGGATTGCAGTTTAAATAATTTATTAAATTGTGTTTTGTTACTTTAAATAATGAAAGTAGAGGTACTAATTATCTCTTCTTCCTCCAAGTTATCGCTTGCTCTTTTTATGGTTAGAGTTTTAAACTGGTATTTGTCAAGAGAAAAACATCTTAAATGCTGACCGTTCTCTTGCATTATAAAACCATTATTTACCTCGACATTGGTTACCGCAGTGTTTGTAGGGTTATAAACTCTTACCAAACAGGAATCTTTATCAATGGGTTTCACAGCAGAGATTCCAAAGGTATTTTTCGAAAAAGAAAATAGTTTCATTCCCGAAGAATACTTGGGGTCTATGTATGTTGTGCTGGATGTGAAGAAACGATCGAGACGATTGTACATGTCATATATATTTTGCTTTTGATAATATTTTCCTTGAACAGCTATTCCTTGATATCTCCTTGTTAAATCTTTTTCCTTACATAGTCCAAAACCTATTCTAAATTTTAGTTTTTTGTTTAATTGCGCATCAGGAGTGTGATTATATTTAGCTTCTGAAGCCGATGCACGCCCTGGACGTCACAATAGATTAGATTTACCAAGCACTTCACAGGTTCTGAATAATGTTAATTTTATTTTTCCTGTCTTTTTGCAAATTTCATATTCGTTATTTCCAAAGGTAAATACCGTAAGAGCTTTCCCTAAAGCTTTATCTTTAAGAAAAATAATTCCGTCATTTGTGTTAATCTCAACGGGGTACTCTGTGTATTTGTGTTGCTTTCAGGTTTTAGTTTGCGGGTCATTGACTTTTCTTTTAGAATAAACGAGATGTTGAGAAGCATAAGAGTTCTTAGGATTTGGAATTCAATGTGTTACATCTAGTGTTCATTTTGAATTTTTAGAAGCGTTGTAAGTATCCATGTCAAAAAATATTTGGTCATCAACAACTTTTACTCTAACGAAGTATGTTTGGAAATTTGTTGTGACTAAATCGGGTTCACGGTAATAGCTAGCATCTCAATCGAATTTAACATATCCATATTCATTTGCTGTTCTGTATTCTGCTTGGTGAAGATGCAATCTTCTTACAATTTCTTTGCTGTATTTTTTTGAGGGAGAAAAGTCGTACGCATCTCCTTCGTTAAAGACACAAGACAACTTCAAGGAAATTGTCCTTTGTTCCTTCTTAAACTTAATATACAGTTGCTCACCGTCATCTCAAACTTTATAATGAGAATTTTCGATATGCTTGGCCTTCTCCCCTAAGTATTTTCGCTCTTTGCTTTTGTGTTCTATAATTTTCAGTTTTTTATAACCTAAGCCATCAAAAGGGTATTTCAATAAAATTCTCGTTTTGAATCCATCATATTCGTTGTAGTTATCATAGTATTCGTAATCAAAACCTTCTTTAATGGCGACTTTTTTCAAAATTAAGTAGTCAATTTCTTTCTGATCAGCAAATATTTTAAAATTTTCAAGCCTGCTGAATACATTAACTCTTGCAATAACATCACGCTTAGTGGGTAAAAAATTGTAAAGAAACAAGTCGTTCCCTTTCGCCCTACTGGCTTCCGCAATTTTCTTTTTCATTAACTCAACATAACTTCCGATAATTGCCTTGGATCTCTTCAAACGCAATAATATATCTTCGTTTGTTGAATCAGTACAACAAGACCCCATACTATCATGACCTTGAGAAAGAAGCAAGAACCTGACAGCTCTTTCGAAGTTTCCTTTTAATTCAAATTTTGTGAAAATCTGCTTATAAATAACTGCCAAGGGTTCTAAAACGTTATATAACAAAATTTCAATATATCTATTTTCCCTTTTAATGTCGTATCTATGCGAAGTGATGGTTTTGTGAATACGTCCGCGATATGGAGTTTTTAATTCACCACTAAAGCTGCTTAATTTTGCGTCTTTAATTTCCTTGAAATAGGTTGTGAAATTGGAAACAATTCATTCATTATCAGGATCTCTCTCATTTACTTTTTCTATAAAATTAGGAATTAAGGATGTTATGGGTGCTTGGTCTCCGCCTAATGGAACAAGCATTTTGTGCTCAACATCTGCGGTCTTCTCCGAAATATTATCAATCATGTTTTTAGCTTCTAAAATAAATCTGTCAACTCATTCGTCCAATATTTCAACATTTTCAAGATTATCTCTTTTGGTAGCAAGTTCTTCCTTTAACTCTGAGTACGGAAAATATGCTCCCAACATGAAATATCCGTAATAATAACAAAAACTTTTTACTGATTCACCACCAGGTGATGTTCAGTTTTGAATAACTGTTTTTTGTAGTTCATCGTAAGAACCTCCTCTTCAAAAGACAAATTCCTTGAAACCAAGGTGATTAAAAATGCTGGGTAAATTTTCAGGAAAGCCGAAGGAATCAGGACTATAAATGGTTTTTGTTGATAACCCGTATCTGTCCATGAACTCTTTTCCAATTTCTAGATTACGAATAGTTGATTCTGCTAATGTGCTAAAAAAATCTGGTTGGGAGAATCATGGTCCAGTAAGAAGTGTTTGGTTTGTCAGTAGTTCTTTAATATTATTTCAAAGAACTGGACAACCGTCTCTAAATTCTTCTAATAAAGACGTTTGTCCATCCAATAAGAAATTTTTAAGTCTTGTTTTTGTTCCAAAATTCACAATAACTTGTAAATTATCCTCCATTAAAATATCAATATCGTCTTTAGCAAAATATCATTCCCTGTCTCAATGCGTATGAGGAATAACAAATATTTTATTTTTCATCAATAAAAGTATAACAAAATAATAAGCTATTCAATTATTGCCACGCCCATCGCATAATCCTTGGAATGTGATATGGAAATAGATGTTTTGTGTTCCGCAGAATTTTTTCAAAAAGGCTTTTTGTCTTGATAAACTATGGAAATGTCCTTGAACTTTATTTTATTATCGATAGCTTTCAAAATGGCTTCTTTTGCACACCATCTTCCGGCAAGAAATTCAGTTTTTCTTTGTGTAGAATTGATTAAATCAAAAATTTTTAACTCTTCTTCGCTTAAAATTTTAAATGCTAACTTTAGGTTGGTAAAATCAGAAATACTTTGAATATCACATCCTATTTTCATAATATCCTTAAGAGGCAGCGGGAGTAACAAAAATATTTCTAAATGTATTTATTATATTGCTAGGAATGTTTTGTGATCTTTGCTCTACAACTTGCCTTAAAACTCCCTGAAAAATAAATTCTGGTATGCGAATTCCGTTTGATAATTGTCCACCGAATGCCTCAATCACTCCAACAACTATATCTATTAAAAATCTATCGTTGTTGAAAGTAAGTGCATCCACAACCAGAACAAGGGAATTAACAAGCTGCTGTTCTAATGTAAATCCAGATTCTTGTGGAGAGAAAAACGATTCAATAAATGCAGACTGATCTTCTCCTCCATCAGAAACAAGATTTTGAATATTGGTTCCAAGATCAAGAAAAGAAGTTGCTGCAGATAAAATTAAGTCTAAGTCTTCTTGACTTGGCAATGCTGGAAATTGTATTCCTATAGTCTCAGTTAAAAATTGCAAAATGTCACTGTTATCAGTGAAAGACTCACCAGCTTCGCTGTCTCCACCAACAATAAGGGAGGAGTATGAAAAAGGAAGAATTACATATGAACCAATTCCTGCACCGATTGCGGCTCCTGCTAATATTCCACCTATTCGGTTAACTGTTCATGGTAATTTCGCTCTCTTTAGAAAAAAGCGCAACGGAAATAAATAGGTTACTATTGCAAGAATAGCTCCACCAAGAAGAAAAAGAACATAGTACACAAGCTCTGAAACAATTAATGTCACATACTCCAAAAGACCAGAAATTAATGCTGCAACGTTGGTATCTGAAACCGTTACTAACCTTGTGAGCAATGCTTCGAGTCCTGTGTTTATTCCATTGGAGAGAATATTGTCACCTCCATTTAATGCAGTCACTACGGTTGCACTAGCAATAATTACAAATAACAATTCAATGATCAAAAAGTATGCAGAAAAATAAAATCCAACCAATAATCCTACAATGCTTAAAATTGCAACTACGACCCCAAAAACTAGTGGGATTATAAAAAAGGGAATTGTAGTATTAAATGGAATGGGTAATTCTGGAATCATTTATTTTTTCTCCACTATTATTATATAATTTTATTTTATGACTTACTTTTTAGAGAAGAATGTTTGCTTTCTATATTTAAGGAATGTACACGATTACGATACTGATTTAAATGACTCTGTTCACATAATCAAAATGAACAAAGAATTTGTTCAACTAAACATTATAAAAAACTCACGTGAATTAGAAAAAATACTGAAATTTACAATCAACAAGTGAATTCAAAAAAATAAAAACTACTTAGTTAATACTTGTTCGGATGAGGTTGGTGTCGGTGACTATTTTGCTCCTTTGGTTTGTACCACTGTGAAGCTTAAGTCATCTGATTATGAGAATTTAGATCTTTGAAGAACGTTTGATTCTAAAAAACTTAGCCAAAATACAATTCTTTCGTTGGGAAAATCACTATCTAAAATTGTGAAACATAAATCCATAATTTTGACAAACCAAAAATATAACGATTTAATTTCACGAGGTTTTAATGCTCATGTCATTAAAACCTACATTCACTTGTTGAATTTAAAAAATATCAAACCAGAAGGAAAAACTATAATTGACAAATATGCAGCGAGAGAAAAAATGCTGGAATATACGGAAAAAATAAACAAAATGGAGACACAAAATTTTATCTTCTCAAAAAACTACTTATTAATAGAAAAAGCTGATTCGCTTTTCAGAGGAGCGTCAATAGCATCGATAATAGCAAGATATCATTTCTTAATGTTTATTGAAGAACAAAATAAAAAATTAAACATTGAAACTGCTTTAGGAGCTTCAAATTTAGTAGATAAACAAGTGCGAGAATTATACAAAAAACATGGGGAAGAAATTCTGAATTTCTACACAAAAAAACATTTTAAGAATACAATAAGAGTAAAGGAGCAAAATGATAGATAAAAAAACTTATGATTTATTAAATGTGCAATTTAACAAGGAGTTATATTCGTCTTCGTTGTACCGTAATATGAGTGCATTAGTTGCAAGTTGAGGAATGCCGGGTTTTTCTCATTGATTAAATTGTCATTCTGAAGAAGAACTTCTGCATGCAAAGGCATTTTACAATTATATGCTTTCCCAAGATGAAGTTCCTATAGTCACGGCAATGCCTTACCCAGAAGTAAAAGCTAAAGATTATTTAGCTATTACAATGGAAGGAAAAGAATTTGAAATAAAAACAACTCGGGATATTCACGAAATTGTTGATTATTCTCATAAATCAAAAGATTACGCAACGATGGAATTTCTTCAAATGTTCGTAAGAGAACAAGTTGAAGAAGTAGATTTATTCAATGAGTTAGAAGATAAATTTAAACTGGCCAAAAATGGCGGTGGTATTTACGTTTTAGATAATGAATTGGGTAAACGAGACAAAGAAACTAAAATAGGTTAATTTTTTTAATAACATCTTCAGAGATTTTCTCTTTGTGGACAACTTCTATTCCTGCGGAAACAAGCATTTTTTGAGCTGCCTTGTTTTGTTCTTTTTCACGATAATTGTATTCAGAAAAGACGATTTTTCTGATGCCTGATTGTATTATCATTTTTACACACTTTTCGCATGTCATAAGTGTTGAATAAATGGTGCAATCTTCCAATGACTCAACAAAAGAGTTTAGAATGGCATTTTGCTCAGCATGAACAACATATGCATATTTAGTGTCGCTAAAATTTCCATCTCTGTTTCAAGGAAAATCCTCGTTATCTAAACCTCGCGGTAGGCCGTTATACCCAGTTCCAACAATTCTTAGTCTTTTATCAACAATAATTGAACCAACTTGATGGTTGGGGTCTTTGCTTCTAAGTGCTACTAACTTTGTAATTACCATAAAGTAATCTTCCCATTCTATTACGTCTTTTCTTGGTCCTACTATTTCTTTTTTCATGTAAATCCTATCTCTTTCATTTTATTCTTAAATTCTGGTGGGAATGGTGCTTCAATCTCTATTTTTTTATTGGTAAAGGGATCAATGAACTCTAAAAATTTGGAGTGAAGATATTGACCAAAATTTGTTTTTTCGATAATTTTTCCATATGTAGGGTCATTTAAAACAGGTGCCTTGACATATTCTAAATGAACTCGAATTTGATGCGTTCTCCCGGTTTTTAGTTCACATTCAACAAGACAGTACTCTGCCTTTCTCTCCAGTAATTTAATCTTCGTTATTGCTTTTTTCCCTTTTTTGCCATCAACCATCATCTTTATTCTGTTTTGAGAAGAGCGAGCGAGCGGAAGTTTTACTAGAAGTTCATCGTTAGGTAAAATACCATCAGTGATGGCAATGTATTTTTTCACTATTGTTTGGTTTTTAAACATATTGACAAACAAATTATGAGCCTCGATATTTTTTACAAGAATGATAGCTCCGGTAGTATCTTTGTCTAGGCGATGTACAATCCCCGATCTTTCAATATTATTTTTATTTACATATAGTTCAGTATTAGATAAAACATAATTAACTAAACTATTATCTTGATGCGAAGCATCGGGATGTGTTACACAGTTAAAAGGCTTATTTACAATAATGTAATTTGCTGTTTCTAATAATACTGAGATTTTTCGATCTTTATTAACTCTTAGTTTCTGTTCATTTTCAAATAAACAACATTCCATTATGGAAATTTCATCTCCTTCCACAAGGGGATCGCTGGGTTTAACTTTTTTATCATTCAGCAATAAACAACCATTTTGAATCAAATATTTAATTTGTGAGCGAGTTGTATTTTCAATAAAGTTTATTGCTGCTTTGTCAAATCTTTCTTTTTCGTAGAATTTATTTTTGTATTTCAGTTTTTGTATTGTTAAGTCTTGCATTTATTTCTTTATTTTTTTTGGAGATTTCCTTCTTTTTATCTCCGGTGAATAGTTTAATAATAAATATTAATCAAGCAGTTAGTAAAGAAATTACAATTAGAAAGTCTGCAGGATTGGATATAGAAGCGCCTGTAAAAAAGTCAGTGTTTAATATTTGATTAAAATTCAAGTAAATAAAGTCAATAACAGCAGGTTGTCCATCATGTCTAAAAATAATTCTGTCAAAATAATTACTAAATGAGCCAACTAGGAAAAGACCTATTAAGAAAAACAAAGAACGTGATTCCACAAATATAATTGCAACAAAAGCTGCAGAAATAATCAGAGCGCCGGAGAGTCAAACCAATCACTCCAAGTCATCGCTGGAACTAATTCCAAAAAACAAACCATTATTGTATTCTACAGCAATGGCTGCACTAACACCAGCTATACCATCTGCAAAAGGAATACCGTGGTTTAGCAAATCAGGATTATTGCCGCGTAAAATTACGAAGGATGTAATAACTCGTAAAGCAATGAAAAGTCCAACCAAAAAAAGAATCATGCCTGCCTTTCAAGCAAAGTATTTTGGAATAAATCTTCGTACATAAAAATAATCGTGTGTGTGTTGTTTCATTGATTCCCACGTGGTTAGTTCTTTTTCCTTATTTTTATTGACAATTTCCACAAAACCCTTGTTTTCCCAGGAGGTTTTGCTTACTTTTTTATCGTTCTTGTTTACTTTTTTACTAGAAGTTTTTTTTATATTTTTTTTCACACCTTTGTGTGTGTTGTTTATTTCGTTAGGATTATTCATTGATTATTTTTTCACACTTATTGCAAAGAGAGTTTTTGCTGATTTCGAAACAGATATTTCAGCACCTTTCGCATTTCTCTCCTTGAGCTTTTTCCACCAAAATAGAAATTTCATTTTCAAATATCTCTATGCTGTTTGGGTTTCTCTTATTATAACCCTCGATGTTAATTTGGGACACCAAAAATATATTGCTCAAGTCCTTTTCGCTAAGTGTTTGTCAGCTTTCACTTACAAAAAAAGTAAGTTTAGCTTCCAAACTTTGCTTTAAAATTCCCAATTCTTTCATTCTTTCAATGTTTTTATTAAATATTTTCTTAATCTCGTATATAGTGTCTCACTTCTCAATATCGACATCTTGCACTTTAATTTCTTGGAAAACTTCTGCCTGGGGTGTCTTTTTGTTATCACATAGTTTGTTTTCTACCATCAAATCATAAATTTCCTGAGCAGTATGTGGTGTGAAGATGGTTATCATCTTTACCATTTCCACTAAAATAATGTGTATAGTTTTTTGAACAGCTTTTCTTGAAGCATCGTTTGGTAACGAAACATAAAGAACATCTTTGTTACTATCGAAATAAAGCGCACTCAAAAAGTTAATTGAAAATTGCAGAAGAATTTTGTATGCGTTTTGAAAATTGTACTTTTCAAATGATTCGTGAAACAACTTAACAGTTTCTTTTCACTTGTTTAAAATGTAAACATCAAAATCACGTAATTGGTATTCTTTGCTTTTTGAAACGTCATAGTCATACAAATTTCCTAAAATAAATCTGATGGTATTTCGGATTTTTCGATATGATTCCATACTCTGCTGCATAATTATGTCACCAATCTTAACATCGTTTCGATAATCAACATTTGCAATTCACGTTCTTAGAATATCGGATCCGATGGTTTTAAATATTGTATCTAGTTTAATTGTTGTACCTTTAGATTTAGACATCTTGGTTCCATTTTCATTAACAACAAACCCGTGAGTAACGACTTCTTTATAAGGTGTGTCATCGTACATACTTGTGGAAGTCAATAATGAAGAGTTAAACCACCCTCTATATTGATCCTTCCCCTCAAGATATAAATCAGCTTGAAATGTGTTGAATTGTTTTTTTAAAACTGATGAGTGACAAACTCCGCTATCAAACCAAACATCCATGATGTCTATTTCTTTTGTTCAATTAGCAGCTTTCTTTTTGTACTCATTTGGTACTAAATCTATTACATCACGTTCATATCAAATGTTGGAACCGTGTTTTTTGAACAGTTCAGCAACATGAGTAATTAGTTTAACATCCACTACTGGGTTTGCATTTTCGTCAAAAAAGAACGGCAAAGGAACTCCTCATTTTCTTTGTCTTGATATACATCAATAATCGCGACTTTCAATCATGGAAATAATTTTTTCCTTATTCTTGCCTGATTGTCAGTTCACTTTTTGTATTAATTTTAAAATTTTAGGAGCAATTGCAGAAATATCTATGAATCACTGTTTGGTGGCTTTAATAATGATTGGTTTGCCTGTTCTTCAGTCATGGGGAAAAGAATGAAGAAAATCTTCGTCATGAAATCATTTTCCATTCTCCTTCATTTTTTCTATTATTAACTTATTGACCTTAAGATAATGAATATTGTCAAACTCACCGGCGTTAACCATTAGTCCATAATCATTAACTACGGTGATAATTTTTAGGTTATTTTTTTTACCAATTAAGAAGTCATCGTCCCCATGGCAAGGAGCGATATGAACTACCCCTGTTCCTGCATCGTTTGTTACATGATCAGAATGAAGAACTTCGCTGATGCCTTCAGAAAGTGGTTTATTTGTTTCTATTCCAATTAATTCCTTTCCCTTGAAAGTATTGATTTTTTTGAATGTTGATTGTGGAAACTGGTTTTTTATATTTTCAAACAACTCTAAAGAACAAATGTATTTTTCACCATCTCTTTCGAATTGAAGGTATTCGAAACTTTTGTTTATTGCGATTGCTTGGTTACCAATTAGGGTCCAAGGTGTTGTTGTTCAAACTAAAAAGGATGTATCTTCAAATTTCTTGTTGTTCAAGATAGAAAATTTACAATACAAAGACGGTGAGTGTATGTCCTTGTATTCAATTTCAGCATCTGCTAGTGCGCTATGGCTGCTTCAACTTCACATAACAGGTCTAAAATCACGAAAAACCAAGCCTTTTTCCACAAATGAAGATAATGCTCTTATCTGTGTATATTCATGATATTTTTCATAAGATGCTTCGTAGTCGTGAAAGTCTGTAACTAATCCTAACTTACCAAAATTAATTTTTTGATTTTTGATTTGTGACTCAGCATATTCTTTACACAAAATTCTGAATTTTGAAGTGTCTTTTTTATCATGCTTATCGACTAATCCTTTTTTTTCAACAGCATTCTCTATAGGTAAGCCATGAGTGTCTCATGTAGGGAAAAAAGGAGCATTGTACCCTTTAAGAATTTTATAACGGATGACAAAGTCTTTCAATGTCTTGTTAAGTGCGTGACCAACATGAACGTCTCCGTTTGCATACGGTGGACCATCAAGTAAAAGAAAAAATGGTTTATCCTTTCTTGACTCCAAAATTCATTTATATATCTCGTCTTGTTTTCATTTTTCCTGAATAATTGGTTCCTTGCGGGGTAAATTTGCCTTCATGGAAAAGCTGGTTTTTGGCATACATAGTGTGTCTTTGTAATCCATAATTAGACTATATTTTACCAATTATTCGAAAATATAAGAGTTAAAAAAATAAACTATGTTACTTTTTTATTTTTTTCAATCTATCGTTAATATCTAGAATGTTTTCCAATAATTTCTTCAAACCATCGAGATCACTTAGAATCTGGTCAATGCCTTTTGAAAACTCGTCTTGTACTGTTTTTATTAATGTTGTTGATAAAACAAGATTTTCTGTTGCTAAGTTATTTTTTATCTCATCATGTTTTGATAAATCTATCTTTAAAAATTCATTTTGTTTTTGTTTAAGTTCATCAGCCTTTATTTTAGCTCTTTCAGCACTCTCTAACATTTTGATTTTTTTATTGTTGATTGCTGGTATATTTTTTCTAAAATCACTAGCCGTCTCGTTTAAAAGACGGCTAGATTGATTGTTTTTGTTTTTCTTAGAAAACATTACTCACCTTTGATTAAATCATCATGAGAGGTTATATTCATTGTTTTAGGTGCAAACAAATATAAGCCTGGAGACAGTTTCTGAATTGAACCATCTATTGTGTA
>JABABL010000060.1 GCA_014238225.1 Mycoplasmatales bacterium | reverse complement strand
GTTTTATAAATAAATAAAATTGAGAAATACCAGAAAGGAACTAAACGATCAACCTCGTTCCCAGAACTTCTTCGCTTTTTGATATGAGAAGAACACCTTCTCATATCAAAAAGCGAAGAAGTTCTGGGAACGAGGTTGACTAAACGATAACATCTTGAAATATTAAGATCGTAAAAACACCCAGATGAAGATGATTTCAGGCGCGGATTTAGAACATGTCATACGTTTGTCACAGCAGTAAGATGGTGAACTCAAAGTCGTTAAATTTAATGATTTGACAATATTATTTCACGCTTAAAAAGCGTGAAATAATATTATCAAGACATTAAATTTTACAATTATCTCTCAATCGTAGTGCTGTGACTAAGTCTAAATCCGCCACTGAAATATACCGTTTACTTGTAAGTCAATCATATTTATGATAGGTTGGTCCAAAGACAACATTTAACAAAACTGAATGTATATGCCGAATGGGCGGTGAACTAAGTGAAGCACCGATAAGTACAA
>JABABL010000005.1:43914-49351 GCA_014238225.1 Mycoplasmatales bacterium | reverse complement strand
TTGCTTCCACAACTCTGGTTAATGGACTTTGAGCAATTAAACCGTTAACAATGGTGGGAGAAAGTTCGTTTTCTACAACATCAACAATAAAAGTGCTTGATCCAGATATTCTAAATGTTCCAGGAGAAGAAGTTGAGGTTGCGGTACCAGTAATTTCTACAGGTGTTGTTGTATATCTACCATCACTAAGTTCAGTATCAGCAGCAACAACTCTTATAACACTTAAAGCTGTTATAGTAAGAACCGTTAAGCTTTGATCATTTACATCACTGTTAATTACTTCAAGAAAAGCCATGGCAAGAGGGCTTAAGCCGCTGGTCGAATCGTTGTAATTATTTAGAGAATTCAAAGCGGTTGCTATATTGGTTTTGTCGAGATCAGAATCTCTGCCGGGAGCCCTAGTTGCAGCACAGTTTTGCGCTATAGCTCCAACTGCTATTCCTCCGCCTATTGCTGCAGCTGCTAAACTGCTAATAACTACTTTATTTTTCTTTTTCACGTATTCTCCTTGCTACACAACTTTAGATATTATGCTAAAAATCATTCACAATCATTATACTATTTAAAGATTAATTCTACGGAATTAGGTGTGTTTGGATAAATGGAAAATCCATTAATTGTTTAGGAAATATTCAATCAAGTTTATTTTTTTAACTCATGGTTGTATAATAGAAAAATGACTGACTACATAAAAAAACTTCCTAAATCAGAGCTACATGTACATTTAGAAGGAACTTTTGAACCAAAACAAGTTTTTGAATTTTCAAAAAAAAATAATATTTCTCTCCCTTATAAAACTACAGAGGATTTAAAAGCTGCATACAAATTTGATTGTCTACAATCTTTTTTGGATATCTATTATCTATCCATGTCAGTTCTAATTACAGAACAAGATTTTTTTGAATTAACAATGAGTTATTTGAAAAAGGCAAGAGAAAATAATGTGGTTCACGTGGATTTGTTTTTTGATCCCCAGGCACACACTGCACGCGGAATAAAAGTCGCCACATTTATGAATGGGATTAGCAAAGCATGTATAGAGCACAAAAAAAGATATGGTCTTTCGTACAATTTAATTCCTTGTTTTTTGCGTCATTTATCAGAAAAAAGTGGGATAAAAATATTTAAAGAGTTAAAGCCGTTTTCTAATGCAATCACTGGATTTGGTCTGGACTCAGGAGAAAAAAATAATCCACCCAAAAAATTTAAACATCTTTTTCAAATGGTTAAAGAGAAAGGCTATCGATGTGTATCTCACGCTGGCGAGGAGGCCGGTCCGCAAAATATTTGGGATTCTCTTAATCTTTTAAACTCGGAAAGAATTGATCACGGTATTTCTCTTATTGATGATCCCAAGCTGCTAAGTTATTTGAGAGAAAAAAACATTCCTTTAACAATGTGTCCTCTTTCTAACTTATCCCTAAAAGTTCTCGACAATCTTTCTGATTATCCGTTCAGAGAATTATTAAAATTAGGAGTAATGATAACGATAAATTCAGATGATCCTGCTTATTTTGGTGGATACCTTAACGATAATCTTATAAGATTGGCAAAAGACGCACATCTTACCAAAAATGAAATAAAAAAAACAGTAATAAACGGATTTAAAGGTGCTTTTTTGCCTGATGAGAAAATTGATTATTGAATAAGAAAAATTAACGAGATAGAACAGTAATTTGGTTTTGTTAGTGTTTCTTGAAGAGTAAAACAAGAATAGAATACAATAAAAAAATAACTAAACATTCAATTAGAAACAAGAGGAGAAAAATGAATAAAAATATTGATAAAGATTTTCAACCGCATCACATAAGCATCGGTGTAAAGGAAATGGAAGGAAACAACGGAAAAGGAAGAATAATTTTATTACCTGGTTCCAATAGTCGCGCTGCAGCCATTAGTAAACATTTCGAAGATTTAAAAATAGTTACTCACTCGAGAGGGCATGATTTCTACTATGGTCATGTAATGAGCAATAGCAAAAAAATAGATGTTGCTGTTGTAAGTTCGGGAATGGGCACACCAAGCACTGAAATAATCGTAACTGAGTTAATTAAATTAGGCGCTCAATACATTTTAAGAGTTGGAAGTTCAGGAGCAATGAATAATGAGATCAAAACAGGAGACATAGTTGCTGCAACAGGAGCAATTAGAGATGAAAAATCTTCTGAACATTATTTTCCATTGGAATTTCCAGCTATATCTTCAATAGCATGAATCAATACTATAGAAGAAGTAGCAAAAAACTTAAATATGAAAGATCGCGTTTGGTTTGGTCCTTTTCACAGTAAGGCTAGTTTTTATGGAAGACAGTTTTCTTGAGGAGAATATGGTGAAGAAAACACCAGATACATGAAAGCAGTAAGAGCATTTGGTTCTGTAGCTAGTGAAATGGAAGCCTCCATGTTGTTCATAATGAGTCAATACTATTCAATTCATGCAGGTGCAATTTGTTTTGCTATTGCTCATGATGAGCCAGCAATTGATGCAAAGGTTTTTGCAGACGGAACTAAGATCGTAATAAACTTTGCTATCGAATGTGTAAAAGCAATGGGCGAAAAAATAATATAGACGTTTTAAATTTTAGTTAACAATTTCAAGATTAGTTATAGAATATGGATTGAGACTTGGTTCTCCAATTTCATTGGATGCAACAGTTATTCCATTGATTACTACATTGGTGCCGCTGTATTCGGATGGACTGGTTTCCTCAAGATTATTTCCCGTTAATGTCAGTAGACTATTGATTGTTGCAGAGTAGGAACCACCGTTCTCTGGGTTGTAAACAACTTCAACAGTGTCTTGTATAAAAGAAATACTGTCGATAATCATTAGATTGGCGTTGGTGTCCATTAAGTACAATCTTATTCCCTCTATAATTCTTGATGAATTAATGTTCGTGCTCGAAGTCTGGTAATTGTATAAATCATTTATGGAATCAGAAACAAGCATTTCATTTCCTGCCTCATTATTTTGACAACTTTGAGCAACGGTAGTTATTGTTGCTGTTGTTGTAATTAGAGATGTCCCGAAGATTAATTTTTTGTTTTTTCTTCCCACATATTTATTTAAACATAATTGCGAAAAAAGTAAACGAATTTGAGACGTTATTGATTCAGACATGATATTAAATAACTATGAATATATTTTTATCTCACTGTTATAATTTAAGAGAAAGAGGAACATGAATAAAAATATTGATTTAAAATTTACACCATTCCATATGAATATCACTCATAAACATATGGAAGGCAATAACGGCAAAGGAAGATACATTTTATTCCCGGGTTCGTTTAGTAGAGCAAAGGAAATTAGCGAGAGCTTCTTGGATGCAAAAGTTGTTACACACGCAAGAGGTCATAATTTTCATTATGGTCATTTGGAACATCACGGCAGAAGAATTGATGTCGCGTCCATAAGCTCAGGAATGGGAACTCCTAGTGTTGAAATTATTCTTACAGAATTAATTAGATTAGGAGCTACTAGAATTATTCGTGTGGGAACCTGTGGAGCTATGCAGGACTCAATAAAAGGTAGTGACATTTTGGTTGCAACCGCTGCAATAAGAGATGAACATGCAACAGTTGCTTATTTTCCAAAAGAATTTCCTTCTGTAGCGTCTTTTTCATTAGTCGCCACCATCCGAGAAACAGCTGCTGAGCTGAAAATTCTTGACAGAGTAAAGTTGGGCGTTTTTCACACTAAGTCATCATTATACGGTCGAGAATTTGAAGCCGCTCCAAAAGAATCTGGAAACAAAGAGTATATGGCTTTAGTAAGAAAATACAACACAATAGGTAGCGAAATGGAAGCAGCGATGCTACTCTTGTTTGGACAATACTACGGAATAGAGACGGGTGCGGTAGCAATTCCTGTCTTCGGAAAAGATGAAGACATTACGCCCGAAGAAGAGGCAAAAAGAACCAAAAACCTTGTTGCTTTTTCAATAGAAGTTTTAAAAAGAATTAGATAAAGAGGAAATATGAAAGAATTTAAAGCAAAAATAGTAGATCCGATGGGATTACATGCTAGACCAGCAACAATTGTTATCAAAAAAGCAAACACTTTTGAATCAAAAATCGAAATCAGTACAGATGAGCAAACAAGAAACATGAAGTCAATTATGCATGTAATGGCGCTTGGGGCTAGTCAAGGTTGCGAAATAAAAGTCACCTGTGATGGTCCAGATGAAGCAGAAGCTTGCTCAGAAATTGAAAAAGAACTAAAAGATCATAAACTAATCTAGATGACACTAAAAGGTACTATTGGACACAAAGGGATAGAATATCTGCCTGTTTATATTCTGTTTAAACAACCGATCACAGATTTCGGAAAGTTCACCACAGTAAAGCAGGAGTTGTTTAAACTCTCTAAAGCCATTGCTAAATCCATTAAACAGGTGGAGTATATAGAAAGTGTTGCAAGAACAAAACTCTCTACCGAAAAAAGTGCTATCTTTGAGGCTCATGTTGAAATTGTAAAGGACAGTGTTGTTCACGATGAATACAGAGAATACTTAATTAAAAATGAGGTTAGTGCTGGTACTGCAGTAAAAACAGTAAGTAGTCAGCACATAAAAATGTTTAAAGACATGAACGATGAATATCTTAGTGAGAGAGCAAGTGACATTGAGGATGTTTCTGATCGCATTATACGCAACGTTTTAGGACTTCACCATCCAACTTTAAGCGAAGTTAATCATGAGTGTATCTTGGTTGCAAAGGATTTGTTTCCAAGCGAAACTCCTTTTATTAACGACTCTTACATTAAAGGAATTATTACTGAAGAAGGAGGCTTAACATCACATGTTGCAATTGTTGCTAAAAGCCTAAACATTCCTATTCTTCTAGGTGTTGAAAATATTTTAGAAAAAGTTCAGCAAGACCAACTTATCGTTATGAATTCTATTGATGGAGAAGTTATAATCGACCCTACAGAGAAAGAAATTTTAAATTTCAAGGAAAAACAAAAATCCCATCATGAAGAAATTTCTTCCGCACAAAAATACTTATATAAAAAATCAATTACCAAAGACGGTGTTGAAGTGGCACTTGAATGTAATATTGGTGGGACTAAAGATGCTGATGAAGCTGTGGACGTAAATGCTGATGGAATTGGCCTGTTTCGAAGTGAATTTCTATACATTGATTCTCAAGACTGACCGTCTCTAGAGGAACAAAAAAAACAATACGAAGAGGTTTTAACCAAGTTAAGTTCCAAACCTGTTGTTGTGAGAACACTTGATATTGGTGGAGATAAACAATTACCCTATCATGAATTTGAAAAAGAAATGAATCCGTTTTTAGGAAAGCGAGCAATTCGTCTTTGTATGAGCAAACCGCTTATATTTGAAACACAAATTAAAGCATTACTGCTTGCTAATAAGCACGGTAATTTATGAATAATGATTCCTATGATAACTACCTTGCATGAATTGCAG
>JABABL010000005.1:36603-43220 GCA_014238225.1 Mycoplasmatales bacterium | reverse complement strand
TCCAAAACAATAAAAACGAAGTCGCTCGCCTTTATTTAAACATCAAATTAATTGTTGTCACTCTTGAAATGGAGAGTGTAGCAGTGAAAAAAAGATATTTGGAACACACGAACTTGTATGCTACAAAAGACGACTTACTTCATTCCAAGGGAAAATTCAAAGAATTATTGATTAAAATAAGAGATTTATACGATTCTCTAAAATAATTTTACTTTTCTACAAAAAACTGTCTTAAAAAAGTAAAATTTAATTACACGGAGCAGTACCCAAGCTGGATAAGGGGACTCCCTGCTAAGGAGTTAGGTTGGCAACGGCGCGTGGGTTCGAGTCCCACCTGCTCCGCCAGAAAAGATGCGGGTGTAGTTTAATGGTAGAACATCAGACTTCCAATCTGTTAACGAGGGTTCGATTCCCTTCACCCGCTCCATTTATAACATGCAAGAAAAAAAACGTTTTCTAAACCCTTTGCTTCCTAAAAAAAATTACTACGGAGATAAAAAGGATGAATATTTTTTCAGGTATTCTTATATTCCAGATAAATTACCTAGTGTTCAAAAAAGCATAGTGTCCTGAAGTTTTTGAATTGGCTTCATTATAATACCTTTTGCCTTTGCAATAGTTTTTACAATCCTTAGGGTTGATAGAGGAGAAACACTTACTCAATTTACTGAAAACTATCCCTCTTTTTTGCTTCTAAGTATTTTATTCCAGGTAATTATCCCTCTAATTGCTTTTGCAATAATAATGACAATCGATGGTGCACGGATATTGTTTAATGGTGGCATTGCGTTTTTTCTCTTTTATTTTCTTTTTAATGGTTTCAACTACATAATTGTTGTGTTTTTGGGTCTTATTAGAAGTGGTGGTGGTGCCGATATAAGTGTTGTAACTCTTAATATTGCGGGTGCTTATATTCAAATTGTTTTAGAGGTGCTAATTGCGGTTGGAGTATTTTTAACAAGTAAACAACTGCAGTATGACTTTAAGCGTTTTTTCAAATCCAAAAAATGATGAATTTTACTGTGGGCTTTTGTGCTATTTGTTGCATCCTTTATCTTTTCCTATATATTTAGTCAAATTTCAGTGAGTATTGAAAACAGCATAGGACAAGCTGGAAGCGCTAATCAAAATTCAATTAACTCTCTTTTTGGAACACGAGAAAACCCCAATATTCCAGGTATTATCTCTGTTATTTTATTATCCGTGTTTGTCGCTCCGTTTGTAGAAGAATTGGCTACAAGACATGGGATTTTTTCCATTACCTCTAATAAGTGAAGGATTTTCGCTGTGCTTGCTAGCACCATTTTCTTTGCTGGAATGCACGTAACAGGAGGGTTGGATTTTTATAATATTTTTAGTTTTCTTGGGGTAAGTATTGTTTTGTCTGTTGGATTTATTTTACTGCGGAGAGTTTTTGTGTACACTTGATTTGCACACATGTTTTTTAATACTTTTACATTGTTTGTAATACTTCTGACTTTTTTTGGTGACATAAATTTACCCTTTTAAGTAACAAAATAAAGTGCTTGATTTAATTCCAATTTATTTATTTTCGTTTATATTTACGTAGGTGTGCCCATAAGTCCGCTGACCGACTCTGCTTGAGGAGCAGGATTCCCAATGTTAATAACAACTACTACTGTTCCTGTTAGATTGTATGTTTGGGCCGATGCTCCTAATTGTAGTGCAGTACCAGAAGTTAAGGTGAATGTAGAACTAAAACTTTCTGCATTAATTCGTTCTACAGCACTGGAAGTAATTTCGGTAAAATCTAATGTTGTTGGCACAATTGAGTTACTGTTTGGAAGCAAGTCTGTAAGAAAGGTTGTCATACTAGTAACCATACTGCCTGCTGTGGAAGAAAGTTCTGTAACTCCTCTTTCGTAACCATTTAATTCATTAGTGGCATTTAAAATAATAGTCGCTGCATCAATAGCGGTTGCGGTAAACCCTTCAACATTTGAAACATTTAATGCACTAGTAGTTCTAACAAATGTTAAATTTGTAGAACCTGTAAAATTATATAGCGTGGGAGAAGCTGTCGTATCCCTTCCCATTCCAACTATGCTCAAGTTTCGTACTATATAGGTTCCCTGTCCTTCTGTTGATACATCGCTTAGTATTATAGGGTCAAACAGTAAACTAGAAATATCAAAGTTAACTCCAGGATTTTGCGTCGTTAATTCCATTCTAATGGCGGAAAGAATTTCTCCTGCCAATCCGCCAGGGCCTGGTTGACCTGCTTCTGGTTCGTTATAACTTGCTAATTGATTTAGTTCCGCCATTATTAACTGAGGCGTTACATCGAATAAGTTATCTGTGTTGCCACACCCTTGTGCAACAGCAGCGGCGGCGATTGTTCCGCTAATTGTAGCAGCTCCTAATCCACCTATTATCTTTTTACTACGCTTTTTCATGTTTCTCTTTTCAATTTCTTCATAAAAATATTCTATAACAATGGGGGTGTTGTACTATCTCAGATGCTATAGTATTTGAGATCTCAAAATAACTATGTTCTACAGGAAAAGCAGTTTCTGTCATGTAGTTTACGTAAATTTAAGTCTTGTATTGCTAGGCTTTGTTTCAACACTGAACTTTTTATATGGTCTAGAACAGTAGTGCGGTTTTTTGGATTTGAGCTACTGTTTCTTTAGATAAAGTTATCTTGTTTCGATTATGAGTAGTGGTCAACTTATCGTTTTTCTCTCTTGGAATAATGTGCATGTGATAATGAAAAACTACCTGCCCAGCGTATTTCCCGTGATTATTCATAAAATTAAAATTTGTAAACCCTAATACTTTTTCAATTGCTTTACTGGTTGCGATTAAAGCTGTGTGCATAGCCATTCAATAATCTCGTGGCAAGTCAAATAAGTTGCTAGCATGATATTTGGGAATCACTAAAGAATGTCCGTTAGATAGAGGAGCAATATCGAGAAAGGAAATGGCCTTATCGTTTTCGTATATTTTAATTGCTTCCATTTCTTGATTTACTATTTTGCAAAAAATACATTCCATAAAATTTATTATACTTTATACTTAATTTATGAAAAATGTTTTAGATATTAAAAATGTAGATATATTTGCAGGCGACACGAAGATTATAAATAATCTTTCACTTCAATTTAAAGCGGGAGAAATTCATGCAATTATGGGTCCTAATGGAAACGGCAAATCAACTCTATTGCAAACTATAATGGGAAATCCAAATTACAAAATCAAAAAGGGAGAAATCATAATGAAAAACAAGATCATAAATGATCTTGCTCCCGACATAAGAAGTAAAATGGGCATATTTCTTGCTATGCAGCAACCACAAGAAATCACTGGTGTTTCAACTATTGAATTCCTTAGATCGGCAGTGAATGCACACTCTGAAAAAAAACCTTCTTTCTTTGAGTTTTATTCAGAAATTAATAAGATAAGTGATTCTCTAAAACTAGAGAAGTCGCTTTTAAAGAGACATTTAAATGAAAAATTTAGTGGTGGAGAGAAAAAGCGAAATGAAATTTTACAAATGCTTTTATTAAAACCAAAAATAATTTTAATTGATGAGATAGATTCCGGATTGGATGTTGACGGATTGAACATTATTAGTGATGTTCTAAAGCAAAAGATTAAGGAAGACAAAAGTGTTTGTTTCATTATTGTTAGTCACTATGAGCGAATCTTTAAATTGGTTAAACCCGACTTTGTTCACTTAATGATTAGAGGCGAAATTATTAAAAGTGGTGGGGAAGATTTAATCAAAAAAATAGACAATGAAGGTTACAGCTGAATTAAAAAAGAATTAGGTTTTTCAATCGAGGAAGACTATAAACCAACTTCTATTTCATCATGCGGAGTTCGCAAAAGTATCGGTAAGTAACAATGATTCGCTCTGAAAATAAGCACCTTTTTCTTATTAATCAAAATCAAATTATTTTTTCACAAGACATAGAGGAACAAATAATTATTGAAGTAAGTGATTTATCCGATATAGAAGTGGTGGTTTCTAAACAATCTAAAATTAATGTAATTTTTGTCATAAACACTTTGGAACTTCACATAAAATGAAAAATTGAGTCTTATTCTGAAATGAGTAATGTTTTAATTTCAAAAAACATTACCGTTTTGGAAGAAGAAATTCATGTACATAAAAACGGTATTTTAAATATATACCAATTGTTTACTGAAGAAAAACCCCTATCCTTTAAACAAAAATCATTCTTAAAAGACAACTCTGTTTATGAATACCATGGATCGGTCATATCCAAAGGAGTGGGTAAAAAGACACTGGATTTTATAGTTAATAATCAGGGCAGAGACATTTACAGTGATGTACAAGTACATGGTGTTGCACTAAAAAGAGGATTTGTTGGGCTTAATTGTAACAATGTTATAGACAAGGGCAACGATGATGTAAGCACACATCAAACATTGAAGGTTATTCTACTTGACGAAAAATCCAAAGGTAAAGTGGATCCTGTTCTAACGATTAATCACAATAACGTTAAGGCATCCCACTCTGCTGCAATTGGACAAGTTTCAAATGAAAATCTGTTTTATTTGATGTCGAGGGGTTTGAATAAAGAGGAAACACACAAGATTATAATTTTGGGATATTTTAGACCAATCTTAGAAAAGATAACTAACGAAGAAATAGTAAATGAGTTAGAAGAGTCTCTGAATAAAAAAATATTCTTATAATTTTTCTACAAGGGAATTTATCGCATTAGAAAAACTGACCACATCTTCGCTAAAAGGTATGTGTCCCGCTTCTTTTATAAGGATAGTGTTTTCTGTTCCCAACTGTTTTTGAACTTCTGGAATTCAATTGGGTAAAATAATCTTATCCTTGTTTCCATAGATAATTGCACTGGGAACTTTGACTTTTTGATAAGAGTTTTTAAAGTAGAAATTTTTCGCATATGTTCCTGTTGTGTTTAATAAAATTCTATTTATTTTTCTGTTTTTCTTAAATCTTCTGGCATAAAATCATAAAA
The DNA here is from genome assembly GCA_014238225.1 of Mycoplasmatales bacterium. GTDB lineage: Bacteria > Bacillota_I > Bacilli_A > Mycoplasmatales > JABAAY01 > JABAAY01. Next base: position 38,235 of record JABABL010000005.1, on the reverse strand, counting down.
TTGTATTGAAAAAGAATTTCGGCTTTACAAAACTATTGTCACCGAGTTCTTCAATCGCTTTTTTTAATGTCTTGACAGTGTCCATCATCATGTACTCTATCTTTTTGGATTCGTTAACAATCTTCTCTGTTACAGGAGATACAAGCACTAACTTGTGTTTTCTTTTTAATTTTTGACTAACTTTTGAAGCAATGAATGCGCCTAGAGAGTGGCCCATCAAAATAAACTCCGTATTTATTTCAAGTGAAATCAATTCAATAATTGTTTCTATATATTTAGAGATATCCAAATTGTCATATTTTCTATCATTTAGTTTGCTTTCCCTGTACCCGGGCATATCAAAAGATAAGTAATTGTACTCTGGGGAATATATCATCCATTTTATAGCGTCCATTTTACTACCGTTGAATCCATGAAAAAACACAAAAGTCAAGGGTTGTTGATTGTCAATCTTTGTATAGCCTAAGTCACAATAATCACTTGTAAATAATCTACTATTTCTTTCAATCTCTTTTCTTTTCTGAAGATAGTTTACTGTGGCTCTATTGAGTAACTTTCTCTTAAATTTCATTAGTACATTATCGCATATTCATTTTTTTTATATTAGAATAATATTATGATAAACAAAAAAGATTTCAAAGAGATTTTTAACTATTCAAAGTCTGATTTTAATAAAATTTATACTACGATGTCCGTGATCTCCAATAATATGGAGGAATACATTATAGATAATAAAATTGCAAGTGTTGAGGAAGTTGATGAGATTGCTCGTGACTTAATGGCTGAATATCTACATGAAGAGGATATTTATTACAACGATTCGCTTGAAAAAGGAAACATAGCTATATTTGAAGAATTATTCGAAAAAGAATATGGCGATGCTTTTTTGGATTTGGTAAGAATGGAAGCTCAAATGATTGCCTTAATTTCTAAAATATCAAATAGTGAATACAAACAAATTAACTTTGATGTGTAAAATTTGTAACAGAATAAGTTGCATTAATATAGATTTCATTTGCACTATTTGTAGGTATCGCGTACTCGATGCCAGATATAGAAGAAGTGCTGTTTCCAGAAAAGACAAAAGGAGTGGATACGAACGATCCGCTTTCATTCCCAAAAACACTAAATTCAATTTCAATGGTTGCGGAAGAATCTAGTTCTGTAAAATTAATTGCATCTCCGGAACTACTCACTGTTGCTGTGCCTGTGTAACTCATTTTGGTTAAAGCAAAGTTTGCTCCTTTTTCATAACTAGGAACTGGTGAAGCAGTTTCTTGATATAAAGAAAACATTAAATTTACTGCAAAATTATAAATATCAGGATTAACTAGTGGATTGGGAGGAGAAACATTAGTAGGATTGGAATAATCGCTAAGAAAACGAATTACAGATTGAGCTAATTGCTGGTTTGTTGAATTACCTTCTGATGGTGTACCACAAAACTGTGCCACTGCACCAACCGCAGCTGTTCCGGCAATTGCACTTGCCGCTAACGCTCCCATTAACTTTTTATTTTTCATGAATTAATTATAACTTTTTTAAGGAAGGTAATTAAGGTTAACTGGATGAACCTTACCTCGCCCTATTTTTTGTCCCTTTAATATGGCTTTCCTGACAAAACTCTTTGCT
>JABABL010000005.1:33524-36406 GCA_014238225.1 Mycoplasmatales bacterium | reverse complement strand
TAGTTCCCCGTTTATCTTCTTAGCAGCAACTAAAAGATCCTGCTCGGTTTCAATATTGTCATGTCGACTCAAAATTTCTAATTCTTTAATATTGGGGGTAACAACAAACGAATGGTGTGTTATTGCAAGTTTTAGGTTGTTTCAATCTTCTTCAGGAAGTAAAACAACATTGTTCTTACATTTCATTACTGGATCTCAAATAACTTTTTTGGATCTTGTTTTTTCCAAAAATTCTCAAACAACATCAATAATTTTTTTGGACCCTAGCATGCCAATTTTTATGTACTTGAAGTGTATGTCTTTTGTTACAGCTTCCAATTGTTTTTTAACTAGTCAAGCAGGTAAAATTTCCACTGCTTCAGCGCCCTTAGTGTTTTGTGCCGTAACTGCTGTTATAACTGTAGCAGCATAAATGCCTAACTTAGTGGCTGTCTTAATATCAGCTTGAACACCAGCGCCACCGCTTGAGTCGCTACCGGCAATAATTAAAAGATTACCTTGATTCATTACTATTCAACAGGAACACTATCGCAATGGTCTCATAACTTGAATTCAATGTTTGAACGATTTACAAACGGACCACTCTCATCAAAGCTTCGGTGTTCAGAACTTTTTACTCAGTTCATTGCTTTTTCTTTTGTTTCTCAACATTCAACAGCAAGAACTTTTCCTTCTGGGTTTACTGAAATTCTTTTTCACAATTGACCAGGGAATTTATCATCAACAATTTTTTGTCTTTTTTCTGTGGATTTGTGAAATTCCTTCCTTCTTTTTTCACTATTATCTAATAGCTCTCCATATACTGAAAATATAAACATATTTCTCCTTTTTATTTAATTATATAAAAATTTTTTTAACACAGCAATATTACCAAAAGAATTGTAAAATATGTTGCGAGGTATTATGAAAAGAAAAAATATTGAAGAAAAATACAAATGAAACTTGGAGCAAACTCTGAAGGGGAAAACGGTGGATTTTTGGAAGAAACAATTTTCAGAAAACTGTGAAATAATAATTTCCCTAGTAGGAAAAATAACGAAAAATATAAACAACTTTTCTATTTTTGAAAAGGCGAGCAAAGATCTAGATGTGGCTGCAGGAATAATTGGAATTTATATAATGAATAAAATGAACGAAGATACAGGAAATGCTGAGGCAACAAAAAATGCCCTTGACTATGAACAGTTTGTAAATAAATATGTTGAAGCAAATGTCTTTTGTTGAAAACGAAATTTTGGAGAATGCCGATACTATTCGTGAATATTTGAAAAATGACAAATTCAAAAGCGAAGCCATTGCTTATGAAAGAAGTTTTCGCCATATTCCTCATAAATTACTGGATGTTGAAAACGAATTATTAAGTAAACTATCCACAGGTTTAGGAGCACCAGGAAGTATTTTTGATAAATTAAATGATGCTGACATAGATTTTGGTTACATCAAAGATGCGGATGGTGAAGAGATACACTTAACGCAAGGAAATTACTCTAAATACATGAAAGATAAAAACACAAGTGTTAGAAAAGCAGCATTTCTGAATCACGGTGAGGAATACAAAAAACATCAACATACATTATCTATGATTTATTACACTTACATTTCCAATAAGAAGACGTTAAGCAAAATAAGCAAATTTGAGGATGGTTTGGAGGCGAGTTTGTTTTCTGATAATGTACCTCGACAACTATACACCAACTTAATTGATAAAACAAAATCTCAAACACATCTTGTTAAAAAATGAAGAACTATTGTTGCAAAAGTTTTAAAACTTGATATAAAAACAGTAAATCCTTGAGACTGAACACAACCCCTATGCGAAGCAAGCGACAGAAACTATACTATCGAAGAAGGTATAGAAATTATTCGTGAAGCATTACAACCATTAGGAAAAAAATACATAGAAAAATTTGATTATTTAATTAACGCAAGATGAATTGATTTCTATCCGACGGACAACAAGACTAGTGGTGCATATTCTTCTTCCCAATGAGACACACCTGCATTCATTTTAATGAACTGAACGGGAAAATTAAGAGATGTTGCAACACTAGCACACGAAATAGGACACTCTATTCATTCAATGTTCTCTAATGAGAAGCAAACTCAAACTTACCATAGCTATCCGATATTTTTAGCAGAGGTGGCCTCAATAACTAACGAATACTTGTTAACTAGACACTTATTAAAAATTTCAACAGATGTTGAAGAGAAGAAGGCTATTTTGGAGAACACAATTGGCGATTTTATCTCTACTGTGTTTAGGCAAGTTCAATTCGCAGAATTTGAAATGTTAGCTCACGATATAGTTAATAAAGGTGGTTCTTTAACAAGTGATGTTTTGTTGGGCATATCAAAAAAATTAAATATTGAATATTATCCGAAACTAGAAAATGAAAATGACTCTCATGAGTTCTCGGGATTGTGAGCCTTGTTTGTTCCACACTTCTATATGAACTTCTACGTTTACAAGTATGCAACAGGACTTATAGCTGCGTACAGCATCGGTGAAGGCATCCTTAATGATGAGCCAGGTGCTGTTGATAAATATATAGCATTCCTATCCTCTGGATGCAGAAATTTTCCAATCGATACGTTGAAAGAAGCAGGAGTGGATTTACAAACAGATAGTCCTTATAATAATGCTTTTTCAGCATTATCAAAATTAATTTCAGAGTTTGATAAAATAGCTTTTTAATCAAAAAAAATATTTTTAGTTCTTTTCTTTTGGAGTGTCGTTCAATTCTGACTCAATTTCAGAAGGAAAAAAGAAAATTCAAATTTCCAAAATTCAACCAACAAGAAAAATAGACAACCCAATCCCTACATAAATCTGATTTTGCAAAAGCGTATCTGTGTCTTGAGCAAGAAACGGAAGAAACGGC
>JABABL010000005.1:0-33510 GCA_014238225.1 Mycoplasmatales bacterium | reverse complement strand
AACTATAAATATGTATACAATCACAAATACAATTGTCTTTGCTATTTTAATCCCTAAGGGTAACTCTGGTTTTCAATTCCTAAGTAAAAATACACTTACTACAGCAGCAAAAAATAATGCTCAAAATTGAAAATTTTCAAAATTTTGTACTACTCTTGGCTCAGTTAAGTTCAAAACAAAAGGAATAACAAAAATTGTTATTAACATGACAACAGATGTTACAAATCTAAACTTATATCAAAAGACACGAGGAGTTTTTGCTTTGGGTTGAGTTTTAGTTTTCATTGTATAAAAGTATAACATAAACACTATTTCAATGTAAAAAACACATGCACAGAGCAAATGAGTTAATACTTTGTTAGTAAACTTAATACAATTTAGTTTACACTACCGCATTTTTTAGTTATTGCTGATAGTGCATCTCGGATCAAATCAGAATCACTTCTGTTTTTTCAAACAAGATTAACATAAACAATAATGTCGTATTCCATCACTAAGGGAAAGTTAATTCTCATAAACTCTCTTACGATTCTTTTTATTTTATTTCTGGTAACGGCATTGTTTTTTTTACTACATGCGATTCCAACACGAACATGTTTTAAATTGTTCTTTTTGAACATTAACTTTACACATGATGTTGACTTGACAAAATCTGCTTTCTTAAAGATAGCATTAAATATTTTTTTAGATTTAAGTCTAAATTTTTTTGACATTATTAATTAAACAGCTATTTTATGTCTTTTTTTAGCACGACGTCTTTTTAAGACATTTTGACCATTTTTTGTACTCATACGCGCGCGAAACCCGTGGACTTTGCTTCTTTGTCTCTTTTTAGGTTGGTATGTTCTTTTCATAATAAATAAATTTTAACAAAAAGAAATTTATTTAAATAAAGAAATAGTTTTTTTAGAGGCATTTCTTTATAATAAAAACGCATGGTAGGATTATTTGATACACACTGTCACTTAGTAGATGGTTTATATAAAAAGGAATGAAGTCCAGAAGACTTAATAAAGGAATCTTTTAGTCAAGGTGTAAATAGATTGATGACTGTTTCTTGTTCATATGAAGAAACATCCAACTTGGTGGAAATTGCCACTAGATATCCTGAAGTCTATGCGTCTCTAGGTGTTCATCCAAATAATGCAAAGCGTATCATGAGCTCTGATGAACTGAATCAATGATATTTGTTGACCGAACACAGTTCAACAGCAGCTATCGGGGAGTGTGGATTGGATTATCATTATGATGGATTTGATAAAGATTTGCAAAAAAAAGTCTTTATCCAACAAATAGAATTCGCTATTTCACAAAAACTTCCTTTAATTATTCACTGTAGAGATGCTTTTGATGATTTATTCAAGATCTTAGAACACTTCGAAGGAAAGATCGCCGGTGTAATTCATTGTTTTTCAGGAACATTGAAACAAGCAAGAAAAGCTATTTCCCTAGGCTTTAAACTGGGATTTGGTGGAATAATAACTTTTGCAAATGCAGGAGAATTAAGAGAGATTGTCACTTCCATCCCAGTTAGTTCAATTCTTTTAGAAACCGACTCTCCTTATTTATCCCCTGTTCCTTATCGTGGAACAGTTAACAGACCCTCCAAAGTAAAAATTGTTGCAAATAAGGTTGCCTCTTTGCGTAAATTATCATTGCAAGATGTCACTTCAATTACCACGGCAAATGCTTTTGAACTGTTTACAAAATGTCGTTAGTTCAAGAGTATCAAAAATTTTGTAGTGAATATTCCTTTAGGTCTTCAAAAATATTTGGACAGAATTTTTTAATTGATCAAAATGTAGTGGAAAAAATGATGAAAGTCATTAAAAATCTGGACTACGAGACCATAATAGAAGTGGGACCGGGTTTAGGATCATTAACCAATAAGCTTGTAAAACTAAAAACTCCTATAAAAGCGATAGAAATAGATAAAAGACTTTTTGAATTTTTGACTAAAAAATTCTACAATGAAAAAATAATGTTGCTTAATAAGGATATTTTAAAGTACGAAATTGAAGACACAAACGCAACCATCATATCCAATGTCCCTTACAAAATCAGCGGTCCTTTTCTTGCCTATATTATTGACAATAATGAAAAGATTAGTTCCGGTTTTTTAACGCTACAAAAAGAATTCATTGACAAAATTTTCAGTAAACCAGGAACAAAATCTTATGGTTATTTATCTGTTGCATTTAACTTTTTTTATTCACCGATAAGGAAATTCTCAGTTTCCAATAGAGTTTTTATCCCGGTTCCGAGGGTGGAAAGCGAATCTTTTTCCTTCCTCAAAAAATCGAAGAATAGTTTTTCTAAGAAAGAAATATTATCATTTCTTTCTTTTATTAAAAAATCATTTGTTCATAAAAGAAAAACATTAATCAATAATTGAAAACATGACAAAAAAATGCAGAGTAAACTTTTACAAAATCTGGAAAAAGAAAATATTCGTGCTCAAGAAATACCGTTAAAAGAGTGAATTAGGTTATTTAATACTATTAAATAGATAAAACTGTTTATACTTTAGTTATGAAAATAAAAATAACAAAAGCATTACTAGAAAATATTCTTTTGAAAACTGGAAAAGCTATTAGTACAAAATCCTTTAGTAACATTTTGTTGGGAGTTAATTTCGTTTTAGATAATGAGTATTTGACTGTTTCTTCTTCAGAAAGCGATGTTTCGATTCGCGTTATGCATAAAGTAGACGATATAAACATAATAGGGCTAGAGCCTGGTGAATTCTTAATAAAACATAAATTACTTTATAGCGCAACTAAAAAATGTCAGTCCGATTACATAACTTTGGATACGGTTGAGCAAAAAATCTTGAAATTAAAATCAAGATCGATAAATTACGAATTTAATTTAATGAGTTCAGAATACTATCCTAAGATAACTTTCAAAGAGTCAAAAAACTATATTGAATTTAATAAAACAGATTTAGAATCTATAATTAGACACGTTTCATTCGCCGCAAGCACCAATAACCAAAGAGCAATCTTAAATGGGATCAATTTTAGGAGTAGCGAGGGAAAGCTCTATATTACTGGAACAAATTCTCACCGCCTTGCTCAACAAATAATCAACATTGATGACCAACAAGAATTTAGTGAAATAATTGTTGCAAAAGTCTTGAACGATATTTTTTCTTTGATAGAGGATGAAAATTTCCAAATTCACTTCTTAGAAAGTTCTGTTCTTTTTAAAACAAGTAATTGTTTAATTCAAATCCGTTTATTGGATGGAATTTATCCTAATGCATCACAAATATTTCCATCAGGTTACACAACGAAAATATTCATTAATAAGAGTGATTTCATTAACACTCTAGGAAGAGCCTTGGTTCTTTCTTCCTCAAATAAAGTTATCGTGTCCTTATCAATTTCTAAAGAATCAATATTAATAGAGGCTAACGAAACTGAAATAGGAAAATTTTCCGAAAAAATCTCTGAATTTGAATTTGAAGGGGAAGACATAAAAATACTCCTCGATTGTGGTTATCTACTTGACGGGCTGAAGGCCTTTGGTGACAATAAAATCTCCATTGTTTTTAATGGCTCTTCCAAACCAGTTTTATTCGAAGACAAAGGTTCAAATTCTAGATATATAATTCTTCCAATTAAAATTAACTAAAAGTACCGTTTTTTTTGTTTAAAACAGCAAAATTTAATTTTCTTTAAATTGTACACCTTCTACCTTTTAAAGTAAAAAAATTCATTTTCAAGCACTTCTCGCACGTTTGTGTGGTTGTGTTGTGATATACTAGTTATTTAGTAAAGAAAAATATGTCAAAAGAATATACAGAAAAACAGATAGAAGTTCTTGAAGGATTAGAAGCCGTTAGAAAAAGACCTGGAATGTATATTGGTAACACTAGTGAAACCGGACTACATCATCTTTTATGAGAAATTGTAGACAACAGTGTAGATGAATCGCTTGCAGGCTTTTGCACAGAGGTGACTATTGTAATTAACAAGGATTATTCTGCTGAAGTTTCCGATAACGGACGTGGTATTCCTGTCGACATACACAGCAAAACCAATAAAAATACGCTAGAGACCGTTATGACTATTTTGCATGCCGGAGGAAAATTTAGTGGCGATGCATACTCTAGTTCCAGTGGTTTACACGGAGTTGGTGCTAGTGTTGTAAATGCTCTTTCCGAATCATTTAAGGTTTGAGTAAGTAGAAATAAGAAAGTCTATTACATTGCTTTTGAAAATGGTGGGCAAATTACTACGGAAATGAAGGAAATCGGAACATCTGAACAGACAGGAACAAAAATATACTTTAAACCTGATACTACGATATTTTCAGAGACAAATGTTTTAAGTTATAACGTTATAAAAAGTAGACTAAAACAACTGGCTTTTTTAAATCCAAATTTAAAAATAAATTTTGTTTATAAACCAGACGATAAATCGAGAACTTATCACTATAGCGGCGGGATACAGGAATATTTAAAAAAAACACGAAACAAAAATGGAGCAATTCAAGAAACAATCTACTTTGATTCGGAGTCTGGCGACAACTATAATCTTGAAATAGCGTTGTGTTATGAAGATATGTATTCAACATCACTTGTTTCGTTTTGTAACAATGTAAACACGCACGGTGGAGGAACTCACGAGGATGGTTTTAAAGCCGGCCTTACTAGAGCTATAAATTCGTATATCAATTCTGCTGGCAACTCTTCTTTCAAATCTGTTGGTCAAGTAATTGGGGAGGATGCAAGAGAAGGGCTCCATGCAATAATTTCTCTTAGATACAAAGATCCTCAATATGAGGGCCAAACAAAAGGCAAATTGGGGAATTCAGAATTAAGAAATATTGTTGGTTCTTTTTTTGCAAAAAGTTTCTTACGTTTCCTTGGAGAAAATCCTGTTGACTCAAAGTCAATTATTGAAAAAGTTCATCTTGCTAAAAAGGCTAGAGAAGAAGCAAGGATGTCAAGAGATCTAGTCAGAAGAAAAAGTATTTTACGATCAAGCGGCCTTCCAGGCAAGTTAGCTGACTGTTCCTCAAACGATCCCGCAGCAACCGAATTATTCTTAGTAGAAGGTGATTCTGCAGGTGGTAGTGCAAAAATGGGACGAGACAGAAAAATCCAGGCGATACTCCCTCTGCGAGGGAAGGTCATAAACACAGAAAAAACTAGATTAAATAAAGTTTTTCAAAATAAAGAAGTCAACTCTTTGATTAGAGTGCTGGGATGCGGTGTAAAAGATGAACTAGATGTCTCTAAATTAAAGTATCACAAAATAGTAATCATGACTGATGCGGATGTGGATGGCTCTCACATTAGAGTTCTTTTATTGACGTTTTTCTATCGCTTTATGAAAGATTTATTTGAAGAAGGCTATATCTACACGGCAAGACCACCTTTATATAAAATCACAAAAAACAAGAAAACCTATTACATGTATTCTGATCGTGAATTACAGAAATTTCGTCAAGAGAATGGCGACAAGTTAAACTTACAAAGATATAAAGGTCTTGGTGAAATGAATCCAGATCAACTGTGAGAAACAACTATGAACCCAGAGTCTAGAAAAATGTTTCAATTATCTGTTGAAGATGCGGAAGCAGCTGACAAAATATTCTCCTCTCTAATGGGGCCTGATGCAGAAGAACGAAAAATATTTATAAGGGAAAATGTAGCGAAAGCTAAAAATATGGACATCTAATGGTAAAAGAAGAATTTTTACAACGTGATTTAGTTAGAGAAGTAAAGCAGTCTTTTATTGACTACGCAATGAGTGTTATTGTTTCCCGTGCTCTTCCAAACATTAATGATGGCTTAAAACCGGTTCACAGAAGAATACTGTATGCAATGCACTCTTTGGGTATGCTGAGCAATTCTCCATATAAAAAATCCGCGCGAATTGTGGGAGAAGTAATTGGTAAATATCATCCACATGGCGACACCGCTGTATACGAAACAATTGTAAAAATGGCTCAAAGTTTTAGCTTAATGATGCCTTTGATAGAAGGGCATGGAAACTTTGGCTCGATTGATGGGGATTCAGCGGCTGCAATGAGATATACAGAGGCACGACTGACAAAGTATGCTGAATTACTATTAAAGGACATAAAATATGAAACAGTGGACTTTGTTCCAAACTATGATGATTCCGAAATAGAGCCTGTTTTACTTCCCTCTGTAGTTCCAAATTTACTAATCAATGGTTCTGTTGGGATTGCTGTTGCTCTTACAACATCGATACCTCCACATAATCTAGTTGAGATTTGCTCATCAGTAATTGACTTAATAAAAAACGGTGAAAATAATAATATTTTGAACATAATTAAAGGTCCTGATTTTCCGACTCGCGGAAGAATCGTGAACTCTAAAGAAATACAAAAAACGTATGAAACAGGAAGAGGCGGTGCACTGATCGAATCAAATTACACCGTTGAAACTAAAAAAAGTGGAACTAAATCCATTGTTTTCACAGATATTCCTTATCAAGTCAATAAAAGCATAATTGTGGAAAAAATTGCTAAGCTAGTCAATGAAGGCATACTAAAGGATATTTCGGATTTAAGGGATGAAACAAGTCTTGCTGGAATAAGAATCGTAATAGATCTGAAACGAACTGCTAATGTTGACTTCATTGTTAATAATCTATTCACTAAAACTGACTTAAGATCTAAGTTTAGATATCAATTTGTGGCATTGGACACAAAGAATAACCCCAAAACGTTTTCATTACAAGGAGCATTGGAAAGTTTTATTCTTTTTAGAAAAAACACAATTAAGAAAAAATCCTTGTATCTAAAAAAAGGATATGAAAAAAGACTTTCTATTCTATCTGGAATTAGAAAATGCCTATCTGATATCGATAAACTAATTGACATCATCCGTAATTCCAAAACTTCTAAAATTGCTTCGGAAAAAATAATGATTCACTTTACCATCAACGCCATTCAAGCGAAAGCAATCCTTGAAATGCAACTACAAAGACTAACAAGTCTAGAACAAACCCGCATTGAAACGGAAATCAAAGAATTGGAAAAGCTAATTCAGGATATGAATAAATTAATAAATAATGACTCAACAATGGAACACAAAATAATCTCTGAACAGGAAGAAATTATCGCAAAATTTGGAAAAGAAAGACAAACCAAAATTGCTGAAAAAGACTTTATAAACACTGAAGAAATTGATTTAGTTAAACCAAGAAGAGTGGTACTAACATTAACAAACGATGGCTATATGAAACGAGTTGATCTTTGAAAATACTCTTCGTTACAAAGAGGGGCTCTGGGTGTAAAAGCTGCAACACTTCCTGAAGGCAGATTCTTTAAAGACACTTTGGTTTGTAATAGCAAGGATTTAATTTATGTTTTTACAAACGAGGGGAGAATTTATAAAGAGTTTGTTTACAAGTTCCCTGATTTAGAAAAAACATCAAAAGGCATTTATATTAGGAATGTAATGACCAAAATAAAACCCACTGAAACAATCCAAACTATTAAGATTGTTCCTCCGGCTGGGGAGGAAAAGTACGACTTGGTTTTAATAACTAAAAATGGTTTAGCAAAAAAGATGAAACTCTCTTTATTTAAAAACATTTTGTCTTCTGGAATAAATGCAATGATTATTAAAAAAGGTGATCAACTTTTCAAATCATTGTTGGTAGAAAGAAATAATTTTATCTTTATTTCATCCGCAAAGGGGTACGCAATTAAAGTCAAAGCAGAACAGTTTAGATATTCTGGCAGACAGGCTGCGGGAAGAACAGCGATAAAATTTAGAAAAGGGGATTTTTTATCTGATGCAATAGACTTTTCTAACTCTGCAGACCTAGTGTTTATAACAGAAAATGGTTACGGTAAAATAACAACTGATAGTGTGTATAAAGAAAACAGACTATCGAATATGGGTGTTAAAACCTATAAAGTAACACCCAAAACCGGTAACTTAACGTTTTGTAATATTATAAGACCCAATGAAGAAATACTTATAACTACGAAACTAGGTAAGGCAGTGAGAATAAAAACTGAAAAAATAAGAAGCAAGGGCAGAAACACTCAGGGAGTAATTCTCGCAAGAATGAAAGAAGGAGATAAAGTTATTAATGCACATGTTGTCTCCGAAAGCGGCACAAATGAATAATATAAAAAAGTATATAGACAACGAAGAAAATACTAAAAAAAGACTAGAAGATCGTGGTTGTAGTTCTTTGTTGCTAGATGACTGAAAAAACCTTTACCTAAATATAAACAAAGCAAAGCGCGAATTGGAAATGCACCAACATGATGCAAAAAAGATATCTGAAAAATTTAAAGAAGCCGGTGTTGTCGAAAGAAGCGTCCTTTCTTTGAAAAGCAAATCTTTGAAAGAAAAAGTCGAAATCTTAAAAAGAACACTCAAAACTGAAACTGCTGAATTCGAAAAAAAAGCACTACTCATTCCAAATGTTCCACGTGGAACAGTGCCCTATGGCGAAAAAGAAGACAACAATGTGATTATTTGGGAAAAAGGGAAAGCAGTTAAAAAAAACAGCCCTCATTGAATGCTAATGGAAGATCTCGAAATAGCCTCGGAAAAGGGGGGAGTTTCCTTGTCGGGGACAAGATTTATTCAATACTTGCCCAAGGGAGCGGAATTAGTAAGAAAACTAACTGATTATCTGCTTGAATTTCAAATTAAAAGAGGTTACAAAGAGGTTTCGTTGCCTTTTATAGTTAATAAAAAAACAATGATAAACACTGGTCAATTGCCAAACTTGGCACAAGACATGTATGGGGTAGGTACCAATCAGTATTTAATACCCACCGGAGAAGTCACTTTAACAAATTTGCACGCAGAAGAATTGCTGAAGAAAAAAACAACATTGAAGTATGTTACACAATCAGCATGCTTTAGAAGGGAATCTGGTGCCGCTGGCAGAGATAACAGAGGGTTGGTTAGGATTCATCAATTTAACAAGGTGGAGATAGTAAAAATATGTCATTTTTCACAAAAAGAGAAAGAGTTCAAAGATTTGCAGACATCCGTTGAAAAAGTTTTGGATTCCTTGGAAATTCCCTACCGCAAGGTTCACTTGTGTACAGGAGATTTGGGATTCACTAGCGCTGAAACATTTGACTATGAAATATGAAATTCAGGAGTTGCGAAGTATCGAGAAATATCCTCTGCAAGTATAATGGAAGATTTTCAAAGCAATCGTATGAAAACAAGATTTCTGGAGAATGATAACTCTAAAACCGCTGCAATAACGATGAATGCATCTGCTCTTGCTATTAGTAGACTGATTGCAGCAATTATTGAAAATAACTACGATGAAGAGCTTCAAAAAGTAAAAATTCCTAGCGTATTAGTTCCTTATTTCAAAAGAGAATACTTATAAAGTTTCACGTGGAACAATTACAAGGCACAGCATTTATTTTGTGTAATAACTCTTTTCATATTGATATAATACACATGCCACTTCAATAGTAACCTTTGAACCAGGTCAGAACCTAACCGTAGCAGCCTTAAAAAGTAGTGCTGTGTGAAGTGGCGTATTTCATGGATTTTTTAAAAGAAGCAATAAACGAGTCAAAAAAAGCAATAAAGATGAATGAGGTTCCCGTCGGAGCAGTTCTGGTTCTAGGGAATAAAATAGTTGCTCGCGCTCACAACACAAAAGAAAGCGATAATGATCCTACTCAGCATGCTGAAATAAAAATTTTGCAAAATTACTGTAAAAAAATAAAAAACTGAAGGTTAAATGGCTACTCACTTTTCACAACTCTTGAACCTTGTTTGATGTGTGCGGGTGCCATTATCCATTCGAGAATTTCTAAGGTTGTTTATTGTTGTAAGAATTCAAAATATAGTACTGCGAAAATAATGCAAGAACTTAGTGAAAACAACAACATAAATCACACTATAAGTTGAGAATTTAAAGAAGATACTGGTTTCCAAACAATGTTTCTTGATTTTTTTAAAACAAAAAGAAGCAAATAATTTTATATAATTTTCTTAGTAAGCAATCAACAGTCCTGAAACTAGATTGTAATGAAAGAATTAAAGTGCCAAGAGATCAAATAGCAGACATACAAGAAACAATAGAAAAAATAAGACCCTTTATACAAATGGATGGTGGAGACATTGAATTTGTGAAATTTGAGGATGGTACGGTTTTTATCCGACTACTTGGTGCGTGTGTAGGGTGTGGTCTTATCGATATAACACTACGTGACGGAATAGAAAAAATACTCCTGGAAGAAGTTCCAGGAGTAATAGATGTGCAGCTAGAAGAGCAGACTTAATAAATTAAGCTTGTGTCAAATTAGAAGAACTCGATCAGATGCGAGCAAAAAGTACTAGAGGAATAAATCCAGTGAAGAATACTAGAGAAGCAATTGTTCATCCTGTAAAGAATGTGGACATTCCTTTTATTTCTTTGTATCCATGCTCTTGTATTAAAGAAATTTTAGTTTTTAACATGACGATTCTAATTATGATTACAGGCAATATTATAAATGCACCAATAATTGTAAGAGATCACAAGATAGCGGTTACATAGCTAAATTTTTGCAATTTAATTAATGTTTCGTAACACGCCTTTGCATTCTCGATTTCGTCGGGGTTTAGGGTGTCAGTACTAATTTTACCCATGTCCATTTTTAAATCAACTTGATTTTGTTTATCTTCCATTTTTCTCCTTTTAAGTAACAGTTCTATATTAATAATATCAAATTCATAAATACATTTGGGATTTTGTGCTTTAAATATATTTTCTAAGTAAATAACCTTCTTAATTTCTTAATTATGACTTTTTTTCACAACTAGAATTGTTATTTGTAACTATGGCGGTTGTGTAATAAGTGTGTTGTTTTATTATTTGTTACAATTATTACATGGAAATATCGGAATATAAATACAAGGAAAGTGAAAATCACATAATAACTGCCAAAAATGTTTTTAAGTACTACAAGAAATTCCTTGCTTTAAGAGACGTGTCTTTTGGTGTCACAAAGGGAAAAATACATGGTTTTATTGGTCCAAATGGTGCTGGAAAAACAACGACAATAAAGTCAATAATTGGCGCATTAAAATATCAAAAGGGTTCAATAACAATTAATAATTTCGCTTCTCAAAGCATACCGGCTAAAGAGTTGATATCTTATATTCCGGAAAACGCAAGATTTCCTACCAAGATGACAATAGATTCCTATCTTCTTCACATGGCTCGACTATATGGCTACACAAAAAAACAAGCACAAGAAAAACTAGTAGTTAATTGAGAGAAAAATGCTATGGGAATCAAAAAATTTAGAAAACAGGACCCTAATTCTCTTTCTAGTGGTCAAAAAAAGAAGGTTTACTTAATGCAGGCACTGATAACAAGTCCTCAAATATTAATCATGGACGAACCTGCAGCCAACCTAGACCCAGATGCAAGAATTGAATTTTTTTCTACACTGTCTCAAATTAGAAAACAAGGCTACACTGTTTTTATTTCTTCTCACGTGTTATCAGAACTGAACGATGTTGTTGATGAAATAACTGTATTGGAAAAGGGTAGGGTCATCTTTACAGGTGAGATTAAAAAATTAAAGTTTTTAGAAAACCAATACATAATTGATACCAGCAATAATAAATCTTTTATGAAAGTTCTTCCTAAAGGTCTTTTACCGCGTTGACGAAAAAACAAAACAATAATGGTTGAAATTTCTAATGATGAGCAGATAAAATCAATATACAAATCCGCAGTTAAGCATGACATTTTGCTGCGTTATATGAAGCCTAACGAAGTAAACCTTACAGAGATCTATACAAATATATTGGAAACTGAATATAGAAAATAATTATAGGACTATTTACATACCTATAAAATAGATTAATATTCATTTAGTATTAATTCATATTTAATCCGATAAAAATAATGTTTTCCGTGTTTTTTAAGTAAGTTTTGAATAAAATTATTTATCATAATAAATGTAAATGCAATATCTATCCCTATATCGAAAATACAGACCCAGACAATTTAAGGAAATTATAGGGCAAGAGCACATTATAAAAATACTTTTAAATCAAATAAAAAACGAGAAAATCAGTCACGCCTACTTATTTACCGGGCCTAGAGGGGTGGGTAAGACATCCACTGCTAGAATCTTGGCAAAAGCTATTAACTGTATGTCTTCTCAAAACGGCGAACCTTGTAATAAATGCGAAGCGTGTGTATCGATTTCAAATAATTCTGCTACTGACATAATCGAAATTGATGGTGCATCAAATAATAGTGTCAGTGAAATAAGGTCCTTGCGCGAGAAAGCCCTTCTATCTACTGCCTTTTTAAAAAGAAAAATCTACATAATTGATGAGATTCACATGCTAACAACCGCAGCATTTAATGCTCTTCTAAAAATTCTTGAGGAGCCTCCGATGCATGTTGGTTTTATTTTTGCTACCACACAGATTCATAAAATACCACTAACTATTGTATCAAGATGCCAACGATTTGATTTTTACACCATCTGAAAAGAGGCGCTGGAAGATCATTTGAAAACTGTTTTCAACTTAGAAAACAAAATTGTGGAAGCAGAAGCTCTTAAAATTATGATTCAACTTGCAAAGGGTGGCGTTAGAGATGCTCTTGGAATTGCAGAACAATGCATTAGCTATTCAAATGAAAACATTGTAAGTGATGATGTTAGGAAAATTTATGGAATTTTAACAGATGACGAACTTGTTTATTTTTTAAAATCTTTAATTTCCTGAGATTTTGGAAGCATAAAAAATCAGATTAATACTTTCTTTAGAAAAGGGATTAATATGATGCACTTCATATTGAATATTTTAAATTTTCTAAAAGAGAAATTCTATTTAAACTTAACCAAAAACATCGATAGTTTTTCTTTTTATGATGAAGCAATCTTAAAGAACATAGAAATTAAGAACGAGATAATTATTTTCTTGATAAATTTATTCAGAAATCTTTCCAAAAACCTTATTTACTCTGAAAATCAACATGACTTACTTGAGATAACTTGTATGGAAGGCTCTTCTTGAATAAAAAGTCAATCATTCTTGCCCAATGAAACGACCATTCAAACCCCTCCTGAAACTATTACACCAGATGTTTCTGAACCTTTAAAAGCAACTCCTGTTGTGAATAAGCAAGATTTAATTAAAGAACCCAAGTCAGCTCCTGCTCCTCCGACGATGTCTCAGGAAATAAACCTTTCTTCTGCTCCTTATAAAACTACAGATATCGCAAACACTTTGTTAAGTGTTGATTTAGATATAAGAAAAAAGGATACTGAGCGTTGAAATTATGTTACTGACTATCTTCAAAATAGACAATACAAAAGACTTGCTGGGTTATTGGTAAATGGAAAAATAGTGGCTTCCGGCGAGCAGTTTTTAATACTAATTGTTGATCATGAACTTACCGCTAATTCAATCAATGGTTTAATTAATGAGGATTTAGCAATAAAATTTATTAAAACAATTTTAGGGCGGGTGGTTTTAGTCATTGCTTTGAGTATGGATGATTGAGAAAAAACAAAAAATGTTTATTTAGAAAAAGAGAAAGATAAAACTTTACAGAAAATAGACATTACTAAAATAAATGTTGATTTTTTTCTGGATTTTGAAAGAATCAATTCAATTGAAACCACAAGGAATTTTGATGAAGCTACAGCAACGGACTTAGAAAAATTCTTAAATAAAGAGTTTAAAAACGAATATGAAGTGAAATAGAGGTTAAATTATGGACATGAAACAAATGTTGAAACAAGCACAGGCAATGCAAGAGGGAATGAAAAAAAAGGGCGATGAGTTTGATGAAAAAGAATTTCAATTTGAAACAGGTGGTGGCGCAATAATAATAAACTTACTGGGCGACGGAGAGATAGTGAAAATTGATATAAACAAAGATCTTTTAGACCCTGAAAACAAAGAGATGGTAGAAGATATGGTCCTTGTTGGTGTTAATGAGGCACAGAGTTCAGTAAGAACACAAAAAGACGAAATAATGGAAGAAGGACTTCCCCCTCAATTAAAGGGAATGGTATAGGTGTTCTTTACCTTTGAAGGCATTGAAGGATCTGGAAAAACCACAGTTTCTAATCTAGTATATGAGAAACTAAAAAAAAATTTTCCCAATGAAAATTTTCTTATGACTTGAGAGCCTGGTGGAAAAAATGATGAATGTGCAGAAGCAATTAGAAGGCTTATTTTAAAACACAGTTGTTTTACTCCAAGAACTGAGGCGTATTTGTATGCCGCTAGCAGAGCACAACATGTTGAGAAAGTGATTCTCCCTCACATGAAAAGAGGATATCATGTTCTCTGTGACAGATATTTGGATTCCGCACTTGCATATCAAGGTGGTGCAATGGGGCTTGGTTACGAATCAGTTTATAAAATCAACATGGAAATATGAAAAGATACATTAAAGCCTGATGTGGTTTTTTTCTTTGATCTGGAGCCAAGTATCGCTTTAAAAAGAATACAATCCAATCGTTCCGCAACAGAACTCACTCATTATGATCAAAAAAAGATAGAGTTCCACGAAAAAGTCAGAGAAAGTTACTTGAGCATTCCAGAAAAGTTCATTTCTGTTCCGTATGAAATTATCGATGCAACAAAAAATATTGATGAAATAACTAGTAAAGTATATGAAAAAATGGCTGAAATAATAAAAAATGACTCTAAATAATTTTGCTGACATGTTCCCTTTAAGTTACGAAACACTAAAAAGATTTAAGGAAAACGATTCGCTTCCAAGGGTTATAGGAATAAACAATAACGCTGGAATCAATATTGATGAACTTCCTAAAATACTGGTTGCAATGTACATGTGTGAAAAACAAAACCCTTACTGTAAGGATTGCGAATACTGTAACGCAGTAGATAAAAATTATTTTTCTGACTACATATATTTTGATTCTAAACAAAGCAATCTCACTATTGCAGATGCTGTTGGGGAATTAAAAAAATCTTCCCTAAATGAAAAAAAGAATAAGTTCCTATTTATAAAAAACATTGAAAACATAAGATGAGAAAAAATCTCTCCCTTAATAAAAGAAATATATAAAGAGAACACACATATGTTTTTATTCTTTTCTACCTCAAACATGCACAAAATAGATAAATTGCTTGAATCTGCCTTTTACATTATTCACTCTCCTTTTTACGAAAAAAAATTATTGAGTAAAGAACACTATTTTAGAGCTATTTCTGACCCTGGTTTAACAGAACAGCAAATGAAAAAAACACGTACTTTGTTTTTCAATATTTTCAAAGATGAAAGTTCCTATATTACACAACGAGTTTATTTTAATTCCAGAAGTTCTAGATATTTTCTTGCTATTCTTTCTTATTTTATAGAAGAGGAAAAATTTGCAAAATTCTTGAAGAAGTCTCCTAACGAAATTAACTTTCAAATACATAAAACAACTCTTGAAATAAGCAAGAGTATTAATCCCACAATGTTGGTGGATGCTTTTCTACAAGACAATTTTAAAATTTTCTAGTAACTGAAAAAACATTTCTACTTTAATATAGGATTTATAGTGATGAAACATTTTTTACACTTAGTGGTTCTTCCAATTGGTTCAATAGAAGAAATAAGTTTGGAGTCTATTGAAATACTAAGAAAGGCTGACTACATTTATTGTGAAAACAAACTTGTTTTTTCAAGATACAAAAATGAATTCTCGTTAAATGCAATAACCATAAAGTATACAAAAGATAACGAGAAGAGTTTATCACAAAAAATAATACAAAATATTCGTCAAAACAAAACTGTTTGTATTGTGTCTGATGCAGGTTATCCAATTGTAAATGACCCTGGAGTTACTGCTGTTTCGTTAGCTGTCCAAGAAAACATTGAAATAAAAACATGGGGCGCCACCAGTCCATTTTTGTGTGCTATTCTTCTTTCTGGATTTTCTTTTAAAAGTCTTAGTTTCTTAGGGTTTTTAGAAAAAAAAGACAAAAGAAAGAAAGAACAACTTTCTTCCTCTGTGAAAAAACATAATTTAGTAGTATATTATGATTCTCCTTTCAGAGTGATAGAAAACTTTAAATGAATAAAAGAAAATTTTAATAGTTGTTGTATTGAAGTTTCGTTATCTAGAGAATTGGGCAAAAAATACGAAGAAACCCTTCGAGGAAGTCTTTCTTCAATGATCGACATTTTTTCCGAGAAGAAAGTAAAGGGAGAAATTGTCGTTGTTCTAAAATGAAACAAGTGTTTTTTTAGCTAAGATAATCTTTAGCAACATGTTCTTAAATGTTTTAACAAACACAGGTAGTAATATTCGAGTGTGTAGTATTACAAATCTACAGTTTTTTCAAATTATTTAGATAAGGAATCATAATTTATAAAAGAATGATTTAAAAACCTTAGATAGGAAACTAGCAAGGTTTCAAGACTGCTAAAAATATTTATATCAATATTACCAAGCGGAAGATTACCCTTAATGTTGTTCAGCACTTTTGCGTATATTGCTCGGTATTTAGAGGAATCATACCCTCCAATTCATTCTCCGCCTAACGGATTGTTTGATGATTTGATGAACTCTTTATTTAAGTGTCCTGTAGCGTTTTTGATTTGTTCATAGGGAACTATTAAAAGAAATGCAACTTGTATGAAAGACTCTCAGTACTTTCCTTTTGCGCATGTTGTAATTAGAATGCGAGTTATTTTTTCCACAATTTTAAAAACATTTTTATCAAAATCCTTTTGAGAGGCGAGTTGTTTTAGATAATGTTTTTGTTCTAAACAAGACGAGTAGATGGTAATAATTTCGTGAACAAAGCTTTCTTGAATGTGATCAGTAGCTAATGCTTCTAATTTCATGAGAGTATTTTTAATTTCTGTTTCCAAGAAAACTAAATTATAGGCTAGTGAATTTTTTTGCTGTTCGGATAGTTTGTCTTGTAGAATGTACTTAACGAGTTCATTTTGTGAAACTTTTACTCACTCAAGATTGACTGCTCTTGTTATTCTTTCGAAAGAATTCATGGTAGATTTAGAACTACTCTGCAATTTTTAGAGCTTTTTTAAAATTTTGATTTACTTGCTCTCACTTAATTATTTGTCAAAATTTATCTACAAAGTCTGCGCGACGGTTTTGATAATCTAAGTAATAAGCGTGCTCTCACACATCAAGAGTCATGATAGGTTTCATACCCACCGATAGTGGTGAATATTGATT
Organism: Mycoplasmatales bacterium; assembly: GCA_014238225.1. Lineage (GTDB taxonomy): Bacteria > Bacillota_I > Bacilli_A > Mycoplasmatales > JABAAY01 > JABAAY01. Next base: position 16,332 of record JABABL010000005.1, on the reverse strand, counting down.
AGGTGTTGACATAATTTTTAGTTTTCCTTTACTATCATATACAAGTCATGCTCATCCACTTCCAAAAACAGACATAGCGGTGCTATTGAACTCTTCTTGAAAAGATTGAAGACTCCCTCACTGTTCAATGATGCTTTTGATGACTTCATTGTCAGGAGTTACTCCATTGTTTCTCTCCAACATTTTTCAAAAAAACGTGTGATTAACAACTCCTCCGCCCAAATTAATAAACTTTGTTCTAATGTCAGAAGGAACGTCATTAAAGTTCATAAGTAGATCTTTTTCCTTTCTATCAAAAAGTTTAGGTGCTCCGTTTTTGACTAGTTCGTTTAACTTATTTACATATCCGCGATGGTGTTTGTCGTAGTGATATTTCATAGTTGTTTGACTCATGAAAGGTTCTAAAGCATCATATTTAAATGGTAGTTCTGGTAGTGTGTACATATTATTTCTCCTTGTTGTTATTTTTATAAATTATACATAAAAATTATACACAAGAAAAGACAACAACTTTAAGGAAATAATGTGTATATAATAATTTGGAGTCCATGACAGAACAAATTCAAGTATCTCCACAATTAAGAGAAAAAAGAAAAAAAACACTGTGGTTTTTGTTTTCTGGCTATCTTTTTCTGCTGATTTCTAACCTAGCGTTGTTCGTAGCCAATATTGCTGCTGGAGTCCAAAACAGAGTAAACGTGGCTCAAATATTAGCCAATAATGCACCTGAAGGACAAACAAGAGATATTCAATTTTATGAAAATTTCATCGATGGCTCAATTGCTTTTACTTCTATTATTCTTTTTGTGATAATGGTTACAACAATTTTTCTTATTGCATTCATTACAGTATGGATAAAGAAAACAAAAAATACCGATATGAGCGTTTATACAAAAGGCCATAGGGAAAGTGTTGCATTTTCTATATTAACAATACCCGTGATCATTGCTCTTCTTGCTCCCTTGGGTGCGGGACTTGTTCTATTTGAAAACATCCTTGGAGCAATAATAACTTTTATTCTCTCTTTATTCACGTTGCTTGCAATTGCTATTGGTTGGGTGTTGTTGTCAAAAAATGTTGGTGTGGTCAAGGAAACTTTTAGATTTCAGGAAACTTATGCTGTAAAGGCAGTACAAACACAACAAGATAAAGGGAAAACTGTTGTAAAAAAAGTTGTGTCAAAAACAGAAACTATTTCCAAAAATGGAGAAAAACCATCACCAAGACCCTTAACCAAAACTGACAACAAAAAAGATGATAATCCTTTTGAAAAGTAAATAAAAAAGAATAACTTCTTCCTAATAAGTATGTGTCGTTTCTTTTGAATTTTAATTTCTCACAAAAGCAAAAAAAACTATCTGAATTAATACTGGCTAACTTCATTAACAACTTAAACATGCTGGTTTTTGCCGTAACAGGAAGTGGAAAAACTGAAATATGCTTTCCTCTAATTGACTTTTTAATACTCAATAAATACAAATTGGCGTTTGTTTCCCCGAGAAAAATTATTTGTGATTCGATATATTATCGAATGAAAAAATCATTTCCTTCTGTTCATATTGATTTGTCGTATGGCGGGTTAAGGAGCGTACACAAACCCAATATACTTGTATCTACATGTCATCAGTTACAAAATTACTTTAATTACTTTGATTTAGTAATAATTGATGAAATAGATGCATATCCTTTAAAAGGCAATAATTACTTACTGACAAAAACTCTACAAAGTTCCAAAAAAAACTTTATTTTATTGACAGCAACTCCAACAGAAAAAGACTTAAAACTGCTTGAAGACAATAACGGTGTAATTTTGTATTTGTATGAAAGATATCACAAAGAAAAACTTCCTGTCCCTAAAATTAAGTCACTGTGGTTTGTTTCTCTTTTATATGTACTTAGAAAAGAAATACAGTTGGGTCGAAAATGCATTGTGTTTGTGCCTAAAATTAATGATGTTGATTGAATGAAGTCCAAATTAAGTTCCTTTTATAATGGGATTGTCACAATTTTTTCTACTTCGCTTGATCAGAAAAATACTGTACGTAGGTTTTTAAATCTACCAAATGTTAAAATTATTATTTCCACAACCATATTAGAGAGGGGAATTACTTTTCCGAAAATAGCTGTTTTTGTTTGAAACACAAATCATCATGTTTTTTCAAAAGAAACTCTTATTCAAATTGCAGGGCGTGCAGGAAGATCCTTAATAGACAAAAAAGGTTCGGTGTATTTTTTTGGTTCAAAAACAAAAAAAGTAGTCTCTGCTGTTTCAATAATAGAAAGTTTAAATGATGAATTGCCTTATTTGTAAAAATAGTATATTTGACTCTCATGATTTGCTAACATTTATAATTCCCTTTAAGACTTACCTTTGCGAGTCTTGTAAAAGGAAATTTAAATCCATCAATAAAAATTTAGTTGTATCAAACTTGAAAGTCTATTGCGAGTATGAATACAATGATTTTTTTAGAGAAACTCTTTTATCTTATAAAAACGTTAATGGCGAAAGGCAATTGGCAAATGCCTTTCTGGAATATAGAAAATATTTTTTATTTTTTAAATACATGAACTACAAAGTTGTTATTCCTCCAAGTTTTAAAGAGTTCGAAAGAAGAAGGGGATACAATCACATGTGGCATCTAGCAAAATTATTTAAGTTAAACAATGTTTATTCTCCTTTTATAAAAATAAAAAATATAAAGCAATCCGGTGGAAAAAGAGAAGAAATAGAAAAAAATATTGTGCTCAAAAGTAATTTTGATTTGTCTATATTTGAAAACTGTAAGATTCTTTTGTTTGATGATGTGGTAACAACAGGGAAAACTTTTAAAAAGTGCGCTTCTTATTTACAAAATATTAAACTAAAGAAATTAAGGTTCCATGCCTTATCAACCAATAGAAAAGAAATTTTTAAGAATAAATAAAACTGTAATTAACTTTTTTCTTTTGATAAAATTACTCTATGAGTGTTCTTAACTTAGTCTTTAACGAAGATAAAAAAATATTACGTGTAACAGAGGGTGTTGTAGATGTTATTTGCAGCTTAGCAGACAAATATCGAAAAATGTCTGACAGCGAACTTAAGAAGCAAACCGTTGTTTTAAAAGAGAGATTAGCAAATAACGAAACCCTTGATGATGTTCTTCCCGATGCATTCGCTGTTGCTAGAGAAGCATCTTGAAGAATAGAAAAAATATACCCCTATCCTTGTCAATTATTAGGCGGAATAATTTTGCATAGAGGTGATGTTGCAGAAATGAGAACTGGTGAAGGAAAAACAATCACTGCTGTCCTACCTTCATACCTAAATGCATTAACAGAAAAAGGTGTTCATGTTGTTACAGTTAATGAATATTTGGCGGAAAGAGACTCTCAAAGCAATGGAAAAGTTCTAGAATATTTAGGATTATCAACTGGTTTCTGTTCCTCTAGCATGTCAAAAGAAGGAAAAAGAAAAGCCTACTCTTGTGATGTAACTTACACTACCAATTCAGAACTTGGCTTTGATTATTTACGCGACAACATGGTTACAACTTGAAAAGAAAAAGTGCAAAGAGGATTCAATTTTTGCATAATCGACGAAGCAGATTCAATCTTAATTGATGAAGCAAGAACTCCTTTAATTATTTCCGGAGGTTCAAAATCAACAGAAGATTTTTATGCTAGAACTGACACATTTTCGAAAGGTCTAATAGATGAAGATGTTGAAATTGATTTAGAAAAGAAAACAATTCACTTAACTACTAAAGGACAAGATAAAGCGGAAAGGTTTTTCAAAACTGATAATCTTTATTATTTAAAAAACAGTGCTTTGGTTCATCACTTACAAAACGCATTAAGAGCCAACAAGCTTTTTACATTAGGTGTTGAATATATCGTTAAGGACGAGAAAATTGCATTAGTTGATCAGTTTACCGGACGTGTCATGGCTAATCGTAGTTATAGTGATGGATTGCACCAAGCAATACAGGCAAAAGAGGGTGTGGAAATAGAAAAAGAAACAAAAACTTTAGCTACTGTTACCTATCAAAACTTCTTTAGAATTTATAATAAAATTTCTGGCATGACGGGAACTGCAAAAACTGAAGAAGAGGAATTCAGAAAAATTTACAACATGCGTGTAATTCAAATTCCAACAAACCGTGCTGTTATTCGTTTTGATGAAAACGACGAAATATATGGCACAAAGAAAGCAAAATTCAAAGCTATTCTAAAAGAAATACTTCTAAGAAATAAAGACAACCAACCTGTTTTAGTTGGTACAGCAAGTGTGGAAGATTCTGAACTTGTTTCACAAATGTTGACATTAATAAAAGTTCCCCATAATGTTTTAAATGCAAAAAATCACGGTAGAGAAGCGGAAATAATTACTAATGCCGGAAAACGTGGTTCAATAACTATTTCAACAAACATGGCTGGCAGAGGAACCGATATAAAACTAGGTCCTGGAATTAGAGAAACCGGAGGCTTAGCAGTCCTAGGAACCGAGCGCCACGAGTCTAGAAGAATCGACAATCAATTAAGAGGAAGAAGTGGGCGTCAAGGCGATCCTGGATTTTCTAAATTCTTCATTTCCGTTGAAGACAATTTAATGCAGAGATTTGGCGGAGATAGAATTAAAGAGATTTTTACTCAAATAGGTGAAGAAACGCTTGAAGGTTTTGCACTAAGTAAGAGCATCAGTGGTGCGCAAAAAAGAATTGAAGGAATGAATTTTGATACTAGAAAAAATGTTCTTGATTACGACAATATTCTAAGCCAACAAAGAGAAATTATTTATGGTCAAAGAGATCAAATTCTTGTTGCCACAAATTTAATGAAAATAATCAAAAACATGACCTTTGAAGTTGTTCGTGATGTGGTAGAAAGTTGTGAAACAATTACTGAAAAAGGTGTTGTTATTGACTACTCTGCTTTTTTAAACCAGGTAAATGGAAAACTAATGCCTGAAAATACCTATCAACTATCGGAAGTAGAAAAAATGAGTAATGATGATTTAATCCTTTCGTTATTTAAAAAAATAATTGAGAGTTACAAAGCCCGTCGTTCAAAGCAACAACCTCAAACTTATTTGTCAATAGAAAAGTCAGCAATGATACGTCTATTAGATAGAACGTGAACAGACCACATCAACACCATGCTTCGTTTAAAAGCAAGTATTCACTTGCGCAGCTACGCACAAAAAAACCCCTTGCAACAATACATTGAAGAAGCAGCGATTTTGTTTGACTCTTTAAAATCTGAAATATCTCACGAAATGGTTACCACACTGATTACAGCAAGAACATCTGCTGCAGCTCTTAAACCTTTACATTCAGCTGAAATTGAAGATGTTCAAATTAAACTTGGATAATGAAATTTCAATTAAAAAGTCTTTTTAAACCTGCTGGTGATCAAAAACGCGCAATTAACGAAATACTAGAAAGTTTTTCACATAATCAAGATGAGATTGTTTTGCTTGGCGCTACTGCCACAGGCAAAACTTTCACTGTTGCAAATATAATTCAAAAGATTCAAAAACCAACATTTGTCTTTTGTCATAACAAGACACTAGCGGGCCAGTTGTATGCTGAATTTAAGTCTTTTTTTCCAAACAACAGAGTTGAGTATTTTGTAAGTAACTTTGATTTCTATCAACCAGAAGCATACATGCCTAAAACAGACACATATATAGATAAAACCGCAACTTCTAATAGCGAAATAGAAATGATGAGACTAAGTGCCATGAATGCATTAGTGTCTAGACCAGATACCATCGTTGTTTGTTCTGTTGCTTCAATATACGGAACATTTGATCCTAAAAAATATAAGTCCATGTTTTTTGAGTTGAAAATAAATCAGAAAATATCCAGAAAAGAATTACTTACTGCCCTTGTTAAACGCGGTTATCGCAGAAATGACTATGACTGAGAACCAGGTTCTTTTAAAGTTAGAGGAGACTTGGTAGAAGTAGCTCCTGGGTGAACTAACAATTACTACGTTAGAATATCGTTGTTCGGTGATTACATTGAAGATATTGCAAAAATAGACACATTAACAAGTACGGTGCAAAATAAATATTCCACATTCACAATATTTCCTGCAGATGATTATGTAAGTGAAAGAGAGAACACATTAAGGGCAGTGGAAAATATAAAAAAAGAACTGAAAACAAGACTGGAGTTTTTTAAAGAACACAATAAACCCTTGGAGGCAGAAAGACTTCGTCAACGAGTAAATCACGACTGTGAGTCGCTAGAGGAATTCAATTCCGTAAGTGGAATTGAAAATTATTCTTTACACTTGGACGGTAGAGAGCTAGGAAAAAGTCCTTTTACCCTAATAGACTATTTTGGTGACGACTTCTTGACAATAATTGATGAGTCGCACATGTCATTGCCACAAGTAAGGGGAATGTTTAATGCAGATCGCAGTAGAAAAACAACCCTAGTGAATCATGGTTTTAGACTTCCAAGCGCTTTGGATAATCGTCCTTTGAATTTTGATGAGTTCAAAAACAAACTTAAAAAGGTAATTTATGTCTCAGCCACTCCTGGTGATTATGAACTCGAAATCGTAAATAAAAAGCCTGTGGAACAAATTATTAGGCCTACGGGTCTAATAGATCCGACTATAGAGATTCTTCCATCTGAAAACCAAATTGATGCAATTGTGGAAAATCTAAGAGAAGCAGTTGAAAAGGGTGAAAAATCATTCATTATCGCTTTAACAATTAAGACTTCTGAAGAATTAGCGGACTACTTAAAAAATTATGGTTTTAAAATCGCATATTTGCACAGTGAATTAAAAACTTTTGAAAGATTACATATTCTAAATGATTTGCGTAGGGGGAAAATTGATTGCATAGTTGGTATAAATTTACTAAGGGAGGGTTTAGACTTACCTGAAGTTGCTTTAATAATGATAATAGCTGCGGATCAAATGGGTTTTTTAAGGAACACTAGAAGTTTAATACAAATTATTGGTCGTGCAGCAAGAAACATTAGTGGTCGCATACTAATGTTTGCTAACAACACTAGTAGGTCAATGCAAGAAGCAATTGATGAAACTGATAGAAGAAGAAATATTCAAATTGCATTTAATGAAGAAAACAATATTACCCCAAAAACAATAGTGAAGGAAATATATGACCCTGTTGAAGGTGTTAAAAAGGACCCCATCATGGAAGATTATTTAAAAACTCACAGGTTTAAATCATCTCAAGCTAAAGAAAAAATTCTCAGAGTTTTGAAAAAACAAATGCTTCAAAGTGCTAAAGATTTAGAATTTGAAAAGGCTGCCCAGATTAGAGATATGATAGTAGAAATAAGAAACGGATAAATGTATATCTATCCGTTTCTATTGTTGCTCACTATTTAAGCATGACTATATAAGAAGTGTGATTTCAATCAATATCTTCAAGTATGTGTTTTAGTGATTTCCCTTATCTCAATTTGCATAATCATATGTTTCAGAAGTGTGGGTAATTTTAGTTCCTGAAATAGTATAAGAAAATGACAATGAAGGTTCTGTAAAAGAAATAAATGGTTTTCATCCATTTCATCCGTCATACGAAAGTTTAAATACTGCGTTGGCATTTTCTTGAATGTCGTTAACAAAGAATTTATCAATCTTGTATGGGGAATCGGGCGAAAAGTATTTATTTTTGAGTTCTATTCCTTTATTTCATAAAAAGTTTTTACCACCGGTGATGGGCATATAAACCTTTGGTGAAAGAGAAGTTTTAAGTGGACCGTCTCCTCCAGTGACACCATCAGCAAAAAGACTGGTTAGAGTGGTACCGGCAGCAGATGCAACTGCTGATCCAAAACCACCGTCTAGTCCTCCAATAATTCCGTCCAAAACACCAGAACCAATTGCTGCGGCAATAGATTCATTAGTAAATCTTGAAGGGGGGCTGGTTCTATGTAGTTGAAATACAGGTTGAACAAAAAGAAATTCAGGAGTTGTATCGGCTGTTGGATCACCAGTTAGTTTTTGGCCCTCCCCTGATATAAACATACTGTACATTAATAAAAGAAATGCAGAACTAACTGAATCTTGTGATTTAGGATTATCACTCAAATCAAAATTTGAACGCAAGTGAGCGATTCAAGTAGGGGCTTCCCCTCCATCGTTAACACTGTTATCCTTATCGACGTTTATTGCATAGTTTTTTCCAGACAATGTTGAGTTACGAGCTCCTTCATTAAGGAGAACTGCATCTGTTGACCCGCTTTGATATACGTTTTGGTCGTCAGAAAATTTAAAATTCTGATCTTTTGCTTCGGCAATACCTCTAGGGTGAGCTATACCTACTCTATTTCAGACACTATCGTCATTAGCTTTAGTGTGCAAATTAAAGTCCCATTGATTTCCTCAAAACATGTTGTTTCATCCTCTACCAGATTCTGTAGAGTGTGCAAATCCCAATGTTGCAGAGAAATCAGAATCTCCTCCAAATATATTAGGAATTTCAGAAGCACTAATGGTATTGTCACCAGGATTTTCGAACTTTTTAGCATAAGTCTTCGAAACTTTAAATCTTTTTCCAATTTGATTTACTTTGGCACTTTTTATGCTTTGTTTTGTAGTTTCTTTTGGCTGACCTACTTGTTTACTTTCGTTTATAACTGAGGTATGTTCTTGCGTTAAAACACTTACCGCTGGTCCTATAAGTATTGCTGCGCTACCTATGCTAAAGGATGTAAGTAGCAATTTATTTGTATGTGGTTTCATGATGACTCCTATTCATATTTATATTATAACCCCGAAAAGCAAGTTTCACTTTTTTTTGTTAATTTTTAGTAGTAAATTAGGAACACTTACAAGGAATATTTAAAACCTTATTCTTCTTTACTTTAGAGATTTGGAATCCAAAAACTGCACAAACCAAAGATCAATATCAGAAGTAAGAAGTGAATTACTGTTTATTTATTCGTTTATTTTGTATAGTATTCTAACTATAGTTTCTTAATTTACTGTATGTGCCTACAACACAAGCGGGAATGTTTAAGAACAATTGTATGATAAGTATGTTTTTAAGTATGTTGCTTAGTGATTTCCCTTATCTCAGTTTGCATAATCATACGTTTTAGAAGTGTGAGTAGTTTTGGTTCCTGAAATAGTATAAGAAAATGATAATGAAGGCTGTGTAAACGAAATAAATGGTTTTCACCCATTTCATCCGTCATACGAAAGTTTAAACACTGCATTGGCATTTTCTTGAATGTCGTTAACAAAGAATTTATTAATTTTGTATGGAGAGTCAGGTGAAAAATACTTATCTTTAAGTTTTATTCCTTGATTTCACAAAAAGTTTTTACTACCGGTGATAGGCATATAAACTTTTGGTGAAAGAGAGGTTTTAAGTGGACCGTCCCCCCCTGTAACTGCATCAGACAAAAGACTAGTTAGAGTTGTACCAACAGCAGATCCTATCGCTGATCCAAAACCACCGTCTAGTCCCCCAATAATTCCGTCCAAGACACCAGAACCAATTGCTGCTGCAATGGATTCATTAGTGAATTTTGAAGGGGGGCTTGTTCTGTGTAATTGAAATACAGGTTGAACGAAAAGAAATTCAGGAGTTGTGTCGGCTGTTGGGTCACCGGTCAATTTCGAACCTTCCCCTGATATAAACATACTGTACATTAACAAAAGAAATGCAGAACTAACTGAATCTTGTGATTTAGGATGATCGCTCAAATCAAAATTTGAACGCAAGTGAGCGATTCAAGTAGGAGCTTGTCCTCCATCGTTAACACTGTTATCCTTATCGACGTTTATTGCATAGTTTTTTCCAGATAATGTTGAGTTACGAGCTCCTTCATTAAGGAGAACTGCATCTGTTGACCCGCTTTGATATACGTTTTGGTCGTCAGAAAATTTAAAATTCTGATCTTTTGCTTCGGCAATACCTCTAGGGTGAGCTATACCTACTCTATTTCAGACACTATCGTCATTAGCTTTAGTATGTAAATTAAAGTCCCATTGGTTTCCTCAAAACATGTTGTTTCATCCTCTACCAGATTCTGTAGAGTGTGCAAATCCCAATGTTGCAGAGAAATCTGAATCTCCTCCAAATATGTTGGGAATTTCAGAAGCACTAATGGTATTGTCACCAGGGTCTTTGAATTTTTGAGCGTAAGTTTTCGAAACTTTAAATCTCTTTCCAACTTGGTTTACTTTGGCATTTTTTATGCTTTGTTTTGTAGTCTCTTTCGGCTGACCTAATTGTTTGCTTTCGTTTATAACTGAGGTGTGTTGTTGTGTTAAAACACTTATCGCTGGTCCTATAAGTACTGCAGCACTACCTATACTAAAGGATGTAAGTAGCAATTTATTCATATGTGGTTTCATGATGACTCCTATTCATATTTATATTATAACCCTAAAAAACAAATTCCACTTTTTTTATTCATTTTTTAGTAGTAAATTAGGAAATAACTGCAAAAAGTAATAAAAAGTTTGAAAATCGTATACAAAAAAACTATCACTTTCACATTTAAAATTACAGTGTTATAATTAAGTCATGAGAAAAATAAATAAAAAAATAGCAGCTGTTGCTGCATCAGGAACAATGCTGTCTGTTGTTGTAGCTACTACTGCACAACAGTGTACACAAGATTCCTCAACAGCGTCTGTTATATCAGATACAAATAGCATCATTAGACAAGCTCTTGCTAATTTAAACAATGTTTCTGGTACGGCTCCAACAAATCTAGATGAACTAGTGTTTTACAACGCTTTTTTGAATGTGATTGGTGTAAATTCAACAATTCAAAGTATAACTATTTCTGATCCTTTCAACAGTATTCTACTGGGGGAGAATGGCTCAATTGCATACATAAGATCTGGTGCCGTTGAAATACACGCCACTCCTTTCGGAGGTGTTCCTACTCTTTATAGTAATAATTCTTATGGTGCTTTGGAAATCGACAACATTACTGTATTTAATAATTCAATAATCTCAGTAGGAGCTATTCGTGGATTGGAACCAACTGATATTTCGGATTTACCAACCTATAATGGCGCTCCTGCTGCATTTTACACAAACAGAGGGTCTGGAACAAATACAGAACGTCTAGACTTCACTGCTGATGTTGCATACCCTGTTTACGATAATTTAAATAACTTAGGAGAGGATACGGTTTTACCAACAACTGATATTTCACGCCCTATTGTTGGTGGATACGTTGGGGTAGACAGAACCAATAGTACACAATATCGATGAGTTGATGCCGCTAAAAACTCTTCTCTTACAGAGTTGGTGCTTGCGTTCAATACTCAATCATTGCAAACACAAACTCCTTCGCTTTTCGATGCTTCGCTTAATAATGCTACTAGAATGCAAAACGAAGGTGAGTCAGTTGGAAACCCTTACTACAATCAAATTCAAGCCGTACATGCTTACGGCAAAAACATCACTTTGGGCTTTGGTGGATACTTAAATCCAGGATTGCATAATGTGTGGAATGTAGCTCCCGGTCCAGCGGAATTAGCAAGATTACTAGAAGATAATATTTTAGCTTATGGTGCTCACACTGTTGACTTTGATATAGAAGGAGACGACACAACTACCGATTCATTTAGACGATTAGCTATTGCTTTAGGAATTGTAAGAAATGATTTGCAACAAAGATTAGCTTATAAACTAAACATAAGGTTTACTTTGCTTGAAGGTTCATTGACCTCTGAAATGGATAATGCCTTAAATGATAACGGCATTACCGATTACATTGTCAACTACATGTATAATTCCTTTTCAACTGCTAGTGAAATAACGGGTGTACTTACAAGAAATATAGAACAAATTACTAATAACATTTCTAATTTTCCTACATTTAATGGTTTAACTCTTAATGCTCCAAGCCCTAGCGATTCTACCAACATTTATAGACGAATGGGTGCAACTTTTGGTTCTGCCTCAACTACCTTAAATCCTAGACAATTGAATTCCTTAACTAGAACTGCTACGGCGCAAGGTTGAAATTATATTGGCGTTTGACAATTACTAGACGATCATCCCGCTAATTCTGTACTTGAACCCAATACAAATTACCAATGACCTTCTGATACTTATGAATTTGAGACCAGTGTTGTAACTCAAGAAAACTTTGAATTAAAACCAAGTGCCTTGTCATTTACTGGTGCACCTGATTCTAATTTTAGTTCACAAACTCCGATAGACTATTATTCAACGCAAACAGAATTTGTCTTTAATTGAGATGTTGTTGATAATGCATCAGGATACGAAATTTACTATCAACCAGAACCAACACAACCAACAAATTTAGTTAAGGTAGGTAGTACTGTTACAACTACTGCAGTTATAAATCCTTACACTGTTGCAAGAGCAAATACTGGGGGCGGTAATTTCTTAAATTATGACGCTACAACTGGAACTTATATTCCTGATGGAGTAAGCAGCGCTTCTTTTAATTTTGTAATTAGAGCAGTTAACAATAACAGCACAGATGGAGATGCAGCATCATTTGTAGATTCTTCCGTTTATACGGTTGATGTTAATGACACAATGATAGAAAGACCACTTTATTCTTACAACGGAGGTGTTGAGTACGGAATGCCAGATGTTGGACGCTATGTCTACTACTTTAATTCGGATAATGGTGATTCTGGTATTTACGAAATTGCAGCACCAGTGGCAGCTGGGGTTTATCCTCCAAATGATACGTCGAGTTACACATTTATTGAAAACAATATACTTACAGATGGATACAGCGAACGCGCCGTTGAAGATTTAAGAGCAGGAATCATAACACGACACCGTGATGTAAATGAAGCGGTTATTTCTTATAACCCTGGTGAAGTAATAACAAATGACGATTTACCAAACATCAACAACTTTTTATACGAGCGTTATTTGTCGAACTCTTAAAGTAAATAAATAAAATTTTAATAAAACATTATGATTGAGCCATTATTTTGACTATTGTGAAATGCACGAAAACTCACTTCGCTTTCAGAACCAAAGCTTTGTGGAGTTGGTGTAGAAGGTGCGGTATTGTCGGTTGTTAGTGAAAGGGACAAACTTGTCACAACTGCAAGTCCATTTGTATTTGAATAACTAATTTGATTTGCGGTATTGTTAAAAGTTGTACCTCATCTTAAATTTGTTACTTCAATAACCGAGACTGATGAGGATGTTGCACTCAAATAACTTTCGACAAGAAGACGATAAATCCTGTCTATGTTTTCTTCTGAATAAGCGAATACGGTCTCATCAATGACACTGCCAGGTATAAGAGGTAACGCATAATCATTGCTGCTTGCTGTGCTAGAAATAATCTCATCATTCAAAAACGATAAAAGATTAGCTTCATTTGTTACAACAGACAAAGGATTAATCACAGCAACTCGTGTGATGGAGACTTCTTGAGTAGCTCTATTGTATTGAACCTGAAAAGTAGGTGGTATGGAATCGGAAGGGGTTCAAACAAAGTTTTCATAATTAGATTGTGCTGAAGAAGAGGTTCGAAATTGAAAATTAATTTGCGGAAAAGCCAGCGTGTATTCTTCAACTGTATCGTTATTCATAACTTGATTAAATGTTAAGTCGGCTTGCCCTTCAGCTTCTCATCCTCTATAATTGGTTGCGTCTATACTTAAGTCTGCTAGTTCTGGATAAATAATGGCATTATCTGCAAAGGCATTTGTTAGTTGTGCCCTTTGATTTTGTCCGCCCGGTTGAATATACTCATTCACAACGGCTGTTTCTCCAAGTAGAATTTCTGCTTCCGGTATTGGTGCATTATTGGTGCACGCTTGTGCAACGGCTGCCGTAGCAATTCCTGCCCCTAGTGCTGTTGTTGTTAGCGCGCTAACTATATTTTTATTTTTTCTTTTCATAATATTATTGTATCAATAATATTATTTTTAATCGCCTAAACAGCGTGACTAAATCAATATGAGTTTCCGATATAGTGACTGACAAAAACAAAATAATAATTAATCTTTTTTATTTAAAGGAGGGGAAAGTGTTGTTCTTTTCAATTACTGAATCTTTTTTTGAAGCAGAAAAAATTATAAACCAATCATCTATGAGAAGCGACCAAAGCGAAGATAGTGAAGAAGTAAATTACACCAGTTTTATATGAAAATAAGCAGACATAACAACGCAGCGTTAAATTCTGAAAAGAAAAACTCTTTGATTTAAGAAATTAAAAAAGGGAAATCAAATGTTCTAGAAAAGACTCTTTAACATAAAAAGGTTGGGCAAGAGGCATCCTTATTTTTGCAATTTGCAGTTCGTATTTCTTTTATTAATTTAAAACAAGTGTTGTGTTTGTTGGGCAAATAAAACTGGCAGTTTTTTATAAATAAGAAAGAGGATCACAGCTATACTAGCTTTTTTGCGAAAGAAAAATACTTTCAAGAGGTGAGGGTCCGTCTGGATTATTTCAAAGCAACATCTGTCCGGCACGATAGGAATAAATATCATCGGAAAAGCGAAAAGAGGATGTGTTTTCTAATTCTTTATAAAAAGAGCCTTCAAAAGATTTTTTGTTTATTCTTTCTGTTCTTCCTTTTCCAATTAATTCCTGATATTTTCACTCCCCAGCCTCTTTAGAAATAAGGGACGGGTATTCGTTTTTATATCGATTTAACTCATCTTGAGTGCTTCCCCATATAGCTGGGGGTTCGGCCACAAGGTCCACGGTTATTCCTTCAGCCTCTAATATTATTTTAAAGGTGCCTTCCGCGTCTCGCGCCCCTTTATTGTCTACATACGCATATACGGGGCTATATTCAAAAACTCCATATCAGAAATTTCAATCTAACCCGCCGTGGGAAAATCCGGGGTCACCAAAATGTATATTATCCGGGTTTTTTACTCCTCACCCTTCCATTGTGTATGACTCCAATTCTGCGGGGGAAATTTCAATTTCTTTTCATGAGGGCATAGCTTCTGAATCTACACGGTCATCGAACCAAAAATATCGCTCGTATTCACGAGATCCGGAGCCTTCGATAAGATAAGTTTCTTTTTTTAGTTTTCCGCTATATACGTCTTGTTCGATCAAAATATCCATTTTCGCTTGGAGAGCTGCTCTTGAAAATAAACTTGCCGAACTGCCTGGGCTTTTCATAGTGGTAATAGCGTCTGTTCTGTAGTTGTGGGGACTGGGGGGATGGGAAGAAGCCGTTTTATCTATTACATCGGGAACAACAAAAGAAGAAACGGCAAAACCTGCAGAAACAATTCCGGTTGCTGCCAAAGATGTGATTAATTTTCTTTTTTGTTTTTTCATAAAAGTATTTTGTTTTATTGTTGAACAAATTCATTATATCAAAATTGAAAATAAAAAACCGACACGAAGTACAAAGGATGTAGAAAAAAAACTACCCCTTTGACACAACAAATCTCTGTACTTGGAATAGAAAAAAG
This sequence comes from Mycoplasmatales bacterium, assembly GCA_014238225.1. Lineage (GTDB taxonomy): Bacteria > Bacillota_I > Bacilli_A > Mycoplasmatales > JABAAY01 > JABAAY01. The sequence goes on along the minus strand of JABABL010000005.1, from coordinate 941 downwards.
TACAACACCCCCTCGTAACAACGATTGCTGGTGTTCTTTTGTTTCTGCTTTTTATTGGATTGTTTGTTGGTTTAATAAGCTTAATATGGTGGCCCTGGTTGCTTCAGGAGATTCAAAAATTGACAAAGAAGTAAAAATTCTAGAAAATGAAAAATATTTATTATTGCTGAAAAGTAAATTTTTAAACTTTCACTAAGTAAATCATTTGAAATGGATAAATTTACCCTGTTGTTAATTAAAAAGCCTTTGAGAAGTTTTAACTTTTCAAAGGTGGTAACTGAATGTCAACCCGATAATTATGTAAGTACTCAAAAAAAGAACAACTAACACCATACACAAGGTCTTGACTAGGATCAAAAAAACTTGAATAAAGGTTTAAAGGAAAATAATTAGCTGAACAGAAAAAATTAAATTGTGAATAATCCTTGCTGGTTTTTGTAATTTTACATTCTCTTTCTTTCTCGTCTAAAAGAATGATTGATACTTGTTTAACCGGAAAAATTACACTAAAATACTGTCATTCAACATAATCTGAAGGGTCCATGCCTATGGGTTTGATATTTTCAATAATCATATTATCTTTAGATAACGATGGTATTTCAATGCTTTTTATATCCACAAACTCTTTAATTATATTGTTCCCTTTATAAAATTTAAACAGTTCATTACTGTTTTGTGTTCAAATAACTGGTGCGTTAAAGAAATTTAATATTGCTGCATAAGCACTTGCCTCATAACTGTTTTTTAAGAAATTTTTAGAAGGATTTTCAAGAACATTTCAAATGGCGTCTCCAATTCTTTTTACCTCTTTTTTATTTATAAGTTTTTTAATGTCGTTAATAGAGAGTATAAGAGGCACCATTCCCGTTATTTAAGTGTTTTACTTCGATAATTAATGAAAACAACAATTCGCGAGTTTGTTTTTGATTTTCATAAAGGTT
>JABABL010000059.1 GCA_014238225.1 Mycoplasmatales bacterium | reverse complement strand
AGAGCAGGAAAGAGGAATTACAATTACTTCTGCTGCGACAACACTAAAGTGGGACTACAGAGGTGAAGAGTATCATGTTAATATTATTGATACTCCCGGACACGTTGATTTCACTGTTGAGGTAAACCGTTCTCTTCGTGTATTAGATGGTTTGGTGTTCTTGTTTAGTGCAGTTGATGGCGTTGAGCCTCAATCAGAAACTAATTGGAGATTAGCGAATAATTATAATGTTCCCAGAATTGGCTTCGTTAATAAAATGGATCGCCAGGGTGCAGACTTTTTGAAAGTATGTGCTCAAGTAAAAGAAATGCTTGGAAGTCATGCGTTGCCTTTGCAAATTAATATTGGTGATGAGGATGAGTTTAAAGGAGTTGTTGATTTAATTAACTTTAAAGGAATAACTTGGAATGAAGAAGACCAAGGAATGACTTTTGAAGAAATTGAAATTCCTGCTAACATTGTTGATGAAGCAAAAAGATTAAGAGTAGAGTTACTTGAAGCTGTTGC
>JABABL010000058.1 GCA_014238225.1 Mycoplasmatales bacterium | reverse complement strand
GGCTCAGATTATTGGAGCATTTTTAGGGTATATCGGGGTCGCTAAATCTGGAAATGCACTTAGTTTTGCTGAATTGGATCGAGTTTTTGAGTTATCACATGCAAAACTGCAAAATTGCAAAAATATCAAATTTTTATCGTAAATGAATGTGATCATTAATAATTTGTGTGGATTTTCGAACTATAGTGTGTTTGTGTTCATTTAAACCAAAAAAAGGCTCAATGTGGATAAAACTGTTAATTTAATATAGAGAATCTAGAATCAAATTTTAAAAATCACAAAATATGATTTATGGTTTGCGAAATGACCAGTTCTTCTTGCATTGAGCTTTCTTCTATTTTAATGAGATACAAACACATTATAGTTCGAAAGTTCGCACAAATTATCAATGATCACATTCATTTACAGTAAAAAAAAATTAGATATTTTTGCAATTTTGCAGTTTTGCATGTGATGTTTTCTCCAAAACCAATTAAAGCAAACTGAGTGCATTTTCTTATTTCGCGGCCCC
>JABABL010000057.1 GCA_014238225.1 Mycoplasmatales bacterium | reverse complement strand
CAAAAATGTTTTTTTAATTTGAAGAATGGTTTTTTTTATTTGAAAATGTTTTTTTCAATTTCAAAAATGGATTCTTCGATTTAAAATGATTTTTCAATTTCAAAAATGGATTTTTCGATTTGAAAATGTTTTTTCCAATTTCAAAAATGTTTTTTTTTAATTTCAAAAATGTTTTTTTAATTTGAAGAATGGTTTTTTTTATTTGAAAATGGTTTTTTAATTACAAAAATGGATTTTTCAATTTGAAAATGTTTTTTTTCAATTACAAAAATGGATTTTTCGATTTGAAAATGTTTTTTTTAATTTCAAAAATGTTTTTTTAATTTGAAGAATGGTTTTTTTTATTTGAAAATGGTTTTTTCAATTACAAAAATGGATTCTTCGATTTAAAATGATTTTTCAATTTCAAAAATGGATTTTTCGATTTGAAAATGTTTTTTCCAATTTCAAAAATGTTTTTTTTTAATTTCAAAAATGTTTTTTTAATTTGAAGAATGGTTTTTTTTATTTG
>JABABL010000056.1 GCA_014238225.1 Mycoplasmatales bacterium | reverse complement strand
GGAATCCAGCTATTACACAAATCACAAGTTTTTCTATTTTAAATCCTTCAACAAGCTTAACAATTAACAATCTTTCAACGGGTGCTTTTTTTGCAGCAGATAGTCTACAAGTTGAGGGCACAGACGGAACCACCTCATTTCTCTTCAGAAATTTACAAACCGAGGTAGTTATTCCATCTATTGTTTTTAATAACAACCAAGAGATTACCTCAGTAGGGACAATAACGGGCCTATCCGTATTTGTACCTGCAACAGGGGAACAAGTTGCTAATAATGCGGTTTTACAACTAAATTCCACCTCCGTTCCTACAGACCAAAATGCACTTGCATTATGAAATCGAATTCAAAGTAGAGTTATGAACTCGGGGTGGGGAATAACTGGAATTAATGCTGTTTCAATATCTCAAAATGCTGTATTTTCGAATAACCAAATTACTTTTGCAGCAAATTCGCTTTCTGTCAACTACGATGCCTATTTATCTCCTGGGGTTTATGTTAATTCAACTGAATTTG
>JABABL010000055.1 GCA_014238225.1 Mycoplasmatales bacterium | reverse complement strand
CCATAATTTTCTAGCTTTAATTTGTTTAAGATATTTTCCTTTTTGTTCATAAGAAGTATATAATTTTTCAAATTCTTCACCATATACTAAATGTAAACCTTTGCATTGATTAGGGCACATCAAAGACCATTTTTCATCATCAAAAACTCGTTGCATAAATAAATCAGGAACCCATAAACCTAAAAATAAATCTCTACAACGATCTTCTTCATTACCATGATTTTTTCTTAAATTTAAGAATTTAAAAATATCTCCATGCCAAGGTTCTAAATACATTGCGAATGATCCTTTTCGTTTCCCCCCGCCTTGATCAACATATCTAGCAGTATTATTAAATACTCTTAACATAGGAACAATACCATTTGAATGTCCATTAGTACCTTTAATATAAGAACCATTACTTCTGATATTATGAATAGCTAAACCAATACCACCAGCATTTTTAGAAATTTTAGCAGTTTGTTTTAAAGTTTCATAAATACCATCAATACTATCTTCTTGCATTTGTAATAAAAA
>JABABL010000054.1 GCA_014238225.1 Mycoplasmatales bacterium | reverse complement strand
TCTTTAAAAGATCACAGAATCATTTTAAACTCAAAAGATACTTTCTAACTCAAAAATCGATTTCAACTCAAGAATCATTTTAAACTCAAAAGATCGATTTCAACTCAAAAATCAATTTCAACTCAAAAGATCATTTCTAACTCAAAAATCAATTTCAACTAAAAGAAATTCAAAACATTTTTGATTTAGAAATGATTCAAGAATTCAATATAAATCATTGAACGTTACGCAACTCAATCAAATTGATCATTTTTAACCAGTACTATCAATCAAATCAATTAAAAAAAATGGACTATTTTAAAACTCAAAATGATTTACATTGAGTTCTTGAATCATTTCAAAATCAAAAATGTTTTGAATTTCTTTTAGTTGAAATTGATTTTTGAGTTAGAAATGATCTTTTGAGATGAAACTGATCTTTGAGTTGAAATTGATTTTGAGTTTAAAATGATTTTTGAGATGAAATTGATTTTTGAGTTAGAAAGTATCTTTTGAGTTTAAAATGATTCTGTGATCTTTTAAAGA
>JABABL010000053.1 GCA_014238225.1 Mycoplasmatales bacterium | reverse complement strand
CTTTGTACAATTGTTCATTTTCTTCAATTAATTTCAAATGAATATCTCTTGTTACAAATTTTTCAAATTCTAAATAAAGATCCTTTTTGTATGACCATACATCAAAAATTTCTGAATCATTTTGAACTGTTGTTTTTTCTTCATTTTCAATATGTTTTACTGTAATTATACTATTTTCAATTAAAAATTTTAATGTACTTTCAATTGATCTTCCAGGTCACGGAAATTCAGAGGGACCATGTCTTAAAAGCATTGAAGTAATTGCGGAATGGTTAGAAAAAGTTTTTGATAAATTAAATGATCATAATTTAAAGAAAATGTTAGATAAAAAATTAATGGTAATGATAAATTCAGATGATCCTGCTTATTTTGGAGGTTATTTAAATAAAAATTTGATTGAAACATCAAAGGCACTTAATCTAAATCGAGAGGATATAAAAAAGTTAATTGAAAATTCTTTTAAATCTTCTTTTTTAGAGAAAGAAAAAAAAGATAAATGGTTAAAAAAAATTAATTAATGAAAATCAAAATTTTAAT
>JABABL010000052.1 GCA_014238225.1 Mycoplasmatales bacterium | reverse complement strand
CATATGACCCTTCCTTTCGTAAAATCCGTAACCTCCGGGTTTTTGCCCCGAAGATTTTTGACCAAAATTTTCAGACTTCTGATGCTTATCCGATGCTTATGGGGTGAGAGCAGAGAGACTGGATGCAAAAACAGTCTCATTCAGTCTCATAACTTGAGAATTATGAGACAAATGAGACTGCTTTTTACCAGTGAGACGACTTTCATCGTCCTCATAACCCGGAGGTCGCAGGTTCAAGTCCTGCCGCCGCAACCATAAAACGGCTGATTTCATGTGAAATCAGCCGTTTTTCTTGTGAAAAAGTTGAGAGGCGTTTTTCGTGATGCTTATCTGATGCTTATTTTTCATTTTCTTCTGCATTGCTGATGCTTATCCGTTGCTTGTGCTGCTTACCATCCCATCTTCATTCCCATCAGAGCTGGACCTTCTTCTTGGGTTGGGGCAGGTTCTTTTTGCTGCGGCCTTGCCGAATAGATGTCACCCAGCTTTGCCACGCTGACTCGCTTGTGATCGTCCAGAGCGTGGCCGTACTTGTCCAG
>JABABL010000051.1 GCA_014238225.1 Mycoplasmatales bacterium | reverse complement strand
CAGTGTTCTCCCCAAATGCACAACTTTAATACTGTACTGTTTGACATACAAAAAGGATACAATTTAGAACATGATAATAATAAAAATTGAAAAATATATACTATTTAAAGTAAATAATTAATCATAAACATTTGTACTTCATGAGAGAGTTTGACAGTGTTCTCCCCAGAAAATATTTTAAGTGCTTATTTTTGCACAAATAATGTAGCAAAGATCTACTTTTGTATACATTTTCTATATTCAAGCTTAAAAAAATGTAAATTTCAAGTGTTATTTAATAAATAAAGAGCTTACATTAAAATTAAAGCGCTTAAAGCCACTGCGCTTCTGTATAGCTGGGGAGAACACTACATAACATTATTTACAACCAGAATTTATGTGTTTCTGTCAATTTGGTTATAGACTAGTTTAAAACTATTTTTTTTAAAAAAATGGTAATTAGGAGACATATTTTTAGGGTCCAATTATTTATATTTATGAAAATATTTAATCCAATTAAAGGTCAACTTGACCTCAAAAAGGTGTTCAATAATGGATATTT
>JABABL010000050.1 GCA_014238225.1 Mycoplasmatales bacterium | reverse complement strand
ACTTTTCAAAAAACCTGAGACGATTAATTTCTAATTAATAGTTCTCGTACAGTAGCATTTTTTTCGATAACACTTACAAAATGTCACAACGCCGCAAAGACGACGTTTTGTATAGTAAAAACGACATTTTGACGTCGTAAATTTGTTACCGCTATAGGTACGAACATCGCGTCTATATATTTTTTTTAGCTCACCTTGTATCACAAGGTGAGGTATTGCGATCATTTAATGTAATTACCTTTACTCCTTTTCATAAAGAAAAAGAAAAAAAGAAATGAGAAAATGAGAAAAATATTCAAAATTCAGATCATGGTGAGCGTCAAGATCATTTCATGATCTCTTGTTATAATCTAAAACGTTAGCTTACTGACTAAAGTACAAAAATTGTTTGATGATCAGGAAAAAGAAAATTGTTTTTAAAATCCTCAGAACCCCACGTAATCCCCATTTTGGGGATCGATACCCCCTTTTTGAAAAAAAAATATTGCATGTTGATGACAGTTTTTAATCAAACACATGATTTTACAGAAAAGAAAACGTCAG
>JABABL010000004.1 GCA_014238225.1 Mycoplasmatales bacterium | reverse complement strand
AAAATAAACAACAAATCTAAAATATACAAAATTGAACAAAAAAAACTGATTGCAAAAAAATATGCAGATGTTATTGAAAAATATAAGAAAACTGCTGTCTTGTAGAACAGTTGTATATAATTAACTAATGAGAAAAAGAAAATGACTTATGTTTTTTTTAACCTACTTTTGAATAGTTACCGGAATGTTTGTTTTAGCGGGTAGTTTCTTTGCTTTTAGAGAAAATGTTTTGTTTTGAAGAGATTTTTTTCTTTGAATTTGAGTAGTGTTTTTTGTAGTTGCTAACGTTTTGTGATTAGTTAATTTTACTAAGTTAATTGTTACTTGAAAATCAATCCAAAAAAATGATTCCAAAACAACTGAAACAGAACCAATAAAGCAAACACAAACACATAATAATTTAAAGGCATAACATGAAATTTAAAGAAGCGCATTCAGGAAGCAAAGCACTTAAAAATTTTCTTTCTAAATTTCCCATACAATGAAAATCCGATGTCATCAATTACGGTGATACCAAAATGAGATATCTTTTTGTAGATAATAATTCCACACGCAACATAGTTTTAATCCCGGGATTTAATTCGAACATAATTTTATATTTAACCTTTATAACTTGTATAAAAAAATTCAATATTTATGTTTTTGAACTTCCAGGATATGGAAAAAGCAAAATTAGCGATGTCTCGATTGTTGAAAGCATGGATTTTTATGCAGAGAAATGTGAACGATTAATAAAAGATCTTAAAATTACTAATTTACACATAATTGGTCATTCTATGGGCGGTTACATTGCAAGTCTATTGAGTAATAGGTTAAAAACAAAACATAAATTGCTCCTTGTCTCTCCCGTAACACCGTTTGTTTTTAATTTAAGAAATGCATCTGATGCAATGTTCTTATTTATGACCTCCTCTGAAGAAATTAAAAGAACAAGGGAACTTTCTTATTTTCAAACTCCCAAGAAAATACCATTAATAGAAAATTTAGTTTTTCAAGCAATAGCAAAAAACAATTGCAAAAAAATAGGATTTAATTTGGCATTGTTATTATTGACATTATCTGACTCCTATAACGGAAACATGGAGAAGACATATAAGAAAATCAATGTTGATACTTGATTATTCTGAGGAATTCAAGATGGAATAGTTTTTTATAGTAATTCAGCTTGGTTATCAAAATGTATTCCTAAATTTCAACAACTAACTAGTTTTAATAATTCTGGCCATAATCCGATGGCTGAATTACCGTATGAATTTGCTGAAAAATTGGAGAATTTATTCAATGATGCAAAATAATCCAACTACAAAAAAAGTGGTAGTAGGAATGAGCGGAGGAGTTGACAGTTCAGCTGCAGCAATAATTTTAAAGAAAAATGGTTGAGAAGTTACAGGAGTATTTATGGAAAACTGAGATAGTTTTCTAAATGGCGAAATAAATTTTAAAGAGCAATGTACTTCCACTAAGGATTGAGAAGATGTAAGAAGAATAGGAAAAAAGCTCCAAATTCCTGTAGAAAAAGTTGAATTCATTGAGGAATATAAAAGCAGGGTATTTGACCATTTTTTAAAAGATTTAAGTAAAGGCATAACCCCTAATCCAGATGTTTTTTGTAATAAGTACATAAAATTTGGTTCTTTTATTGATTATATTGAGAAAAAATTTCCAAATTATAAAATTGCTACAGGGCATTATGCAAAAATTCAATACGATAACAATACACCATTACTGATAATTCCTAAAGACAAGGGGAAAGATCAAACATATTTTTTAAGTAATATTTTTAATTCTAGATTACAAAATGTAATATTTCCTCTTGAAAACATCCTGAAGAAAGACGTTAGACTAATTGTTTCGCAAGTGGATAAAAGTTTATCGGAAAAGAAAGACTCAACTGGGATATGTTTTATAGGCGAAAGAAATTTTGAGGAGTTCCTTCAAAATTATATTCCCAAACACACAGGAAATATCGTTGATACAGATACCAATAAAATCATAGGACAGCACAATGGAATAGAGTTTTATACAATCGGCCAACGAAAATTTCTAAATCTTTCTGGAAATGAGGAAAGGTATTTTGTTTGTAAAAAGAATGTATCTCAAAACACTCTTTTTGTAACAAAGGGAAGTAATGAAAGCAATATGGTAGCCACGTTCTGCACTGTAAAAAATTTTAACTATATTTCTGGTTCGAGTGAGAAAAAAATACTCAATAAAACATTGTTGTGCAAGTTTCGATACAACCAGAGCTTCAAAAAAATTAAAATCACTAAAGTGGACAACAAACTAAATTTAAAAGTACTAGATAAAACTAAATTTATTACACCAGGACAATTCGCGGTCATCTACGATAAAGATATTTGTTTAGGCGGCGGTGTCATTGAAAGTGTAAAATTAATGTCAGGAACCACAATATAAATGAAACGAATGACAAATTTCCAAAATTTCAAGGCTTTTATAAAGATGACAAAAAGGCAAGCAAATACAATTCGTTTAAACGATGTAGTTTGTCATTACTATTACGTTGATAACGGCAAAAAAGAAACAATAGTTTTTGTTCACGGTTTTGGTTCTAGTCACCTTGTTTACTCTTCGGTTTCAGAATTGCTTCAAGATTACAATATAGTTCTTATTTCTTTACCTGGTTTTAGCGACACAAAAATTGAGGCACATGTTAATCCTACTGTTGAATGGTATGGCAAAACTGTTTCCGATGTCATTAATGTTTTACCGGTGAAAGTAGATCATATAGTATTACATTCTTTCTCCACTATGTATGCACAAATGCTTTCTTCCAAAATAAAAAATCAAATTAAAACCATTACTCTTGCGGGCTTTGTCACACCTAAAATTGCTGATCCTAAAAATTTTATGAATTTAAGAAGAGTCATTTACCTAACAAAAAAACAACACGCTGAGTGAATCAAGTTTCTTTATCATGACAAATTGCCACGCTGATTCATTGCCATCGCTAGAAGAAGGGCAATAGCTTTTCAATGAAAAAACTTCAAACACAGTGTGAATGTTGTGATGCAAAACATTGCTTATTTTGAATTACATAAAAACATAAATGCTTACATACCCAAACTTAACAATCTTTATATTATGAGAGGGAAAAGCGACAGATTAACTACTGAAGATATGCAAAAATCTGTAGAAGCTCATTTGGGAACAAAAAAAAGAACATATCTAATTGATGAATGCGGTCATAATCCTTTCTTTGAAAGACCAGTGGAAACAGCTAAAATATTAAGAGAAATTTTTAATCATGGATATAAGAAAAAAGTTTAAAGATTTTTTTGTAAGTAGAGGTCATTATCTTTTACAAAGCTCCAGTTTAGTTCCTTTTAAAGATAACTCATTGCTGTGAATTAATTCAGGCATTGCTGCTTTAAAACCATTTTTTACAGGACGAAAAACACCGCCATCTTTAAGAATGGTATCTTCCCAAAAATGTATTAGAACAATAGATATTGGAAGCATAGGGTTTGACGCGCGACACCTTTCTTTTTTCGAAATGCTAGGAAACTTTTCAATAGGTAATTATTTTAAAAAAGACGCCATTATCTATGCATGGGAATTTTTAACGAGTCCTCAGTATTTAAATTTAAAAAAAGAACGTTTATTTGTAACAGTTTATGAAAAAGATAAGGAGACATACGAAATTTGGAAAGACATTATTAAAATTCCTACTAAACATATTATCAAATGTCCAAAAAAAACTAATTTCTGACAAGTTGGAGAAGGACCATGCGGCCCTAATACCGAAATATTTTATGATCGAGGTGAAGTGTGAGACTTAAAAAACAAAGGAACAGACCTTTTAAAACACGACTTAGAGAACGATAGATATATCGAAATTTGAAATATTGTCTTTTCACAATATAATTTTTTGGGGAATGATAAATATGAGGATTTACCCAAAAAAAACATAGACACAGGTGCAGGTTTAGAAAGATTGCACATGATTAAAGAAAACGCAAACACCATTTACGAAATATCTTTGTTCACACCGATTTTAGAACGTTTTGACAATATGCTTAAAAATACAACTCATAAATTAGATGAAAAAACACTTCTTATCTACAGAAGAATCATTGTTGACCATATAAAGACAATTTGTTTTGGATTGGGTGATGGAGTGCTTCCTAGTAACAAAGACAGAGGCTATGTAATGAGAAGGTTAATACGTAGAGCCAATACATTCGGTAAAAAAATAGGATTAACTGAACCATTTCTTTTCAACTTAGTGAAAAGTGTTATTCAAATATACGGAAATGAATACAAAGTGTTAAGAGAAAAAGAAGCATTTATTAAAGAAATTATTCTTGGCGAAGAGATATCCTTTGATAATGTGTGCAAATCTGGACACAGCATTTTACAAGAAGTGTTGGTTAATTCCAAAAAATCAACTATAGAAGGAAAAGAAGTTTTTCGTCTTTTTAGTACTTTTGGATTGCCATTTGAGTATATAGAAGATTATTTTACCAACAATAAAAAACAAATAAACAAACAAGAATTTGAAAATGAATATTCCAAACACACAGAATTATCAAAAAAAGCTATTAAATTTACAGAAGCCATGAAAGAAATTAGTGGAATAGAATCTAAAATATTAGGAGTAAAAACTGAATTCGTTTATGGGAAAGACTCCTTATCTAAAAGCAATGTCCTTGCAATCATCACTGATGATGAAATAAATGGTTCTATTTCTAATAATCAAAAAGGAATAATCGTTCTAGATAAAACTATTTTTTATGCAGAAAGAGGCGGACAAATAGCTGATACTGGGAAAATAATTATTGATAAAGATAATTATTTTGTAGTTGACAATGTCTTGCACACTACAAATAATGTCAACTTACATTACGGTTATGGTGTTGGTAAAATTAAAACTGGCGATAAAGCATCTTTAACTATAAATAAAGAAAACAGATACGCCATTGCATGTAACCATACTGCCACTCACCTTCTCAACGCAGCATTGAGAAAAATTCTAGGTCCTCATGTAACTCAGAACGGTAGCAAGGTGGGAGTCAAAAATTTTCGTTTTGATTTTATTCACCATCTTGGAATAAATTGAAACACCATACGAAAAGTAAATGAACAGGTCAATAAATGAATTGAAGAATCACATGAGCAAAATATTCGTGTGACAACTTATGAAAAAGCAATAGATGAAGGAGCACTAGCTTTGTTTCCGGATACATATTCTGAAAAAGTAAGAGTTCTAAGTTATGGTGATTTTTCGAAGGAATTGTGCGGCGGAACACATTCCTCTAATACACAACAACTTCAAAAATTTTTAATAACGGACTTTCGCAAAAATGGATTGCATAATTGACGAATTGAAGCTTGCACCACCAGCAACACCATAGCCGATTATTTAAAGATGTATAAAAAAGAATTTATTAACCTACATCATGAGTTTTTAAAAAAAGCACCAATATCTGATTTACCAGAACATCATCACAAATATTCCACGATTAGAAAAATACTGTCAAAAGAAAACATAACTTTTGAAGATTATTTTTATCTGAAAGAACAAATCTATTTTTTGAAAAGTAACAAAATTATTGTTGACAAAAAAAGCACTAAAAAAGATAAGTACGACGTTAAATACGAAAACGAATTAGAAAATAACATTAAGAAAATTGCAAATTTTAAATATTTACTCCAAGAAATCAACGACGACATCACTGTATATAAAGAAGCATGTGACAAAATTATTAAAACATCTGAAAAATTATTGATAATACTCATTCAAAAGAATGAAAATAACAGGTATACATTTGTTATCTGATGTAGTCAAGCACTCATTGGTTCGGGTATAAATTCCACAATTATATTAGGTATTTTTAAATCTTCCTTTTCAATTCGCGGAGGTGGCAAACCTTCTTTTGCTCAGGGCGTTATTTTGAACAACGAAAACACTGTTGCAGAATTGAAAACAATTTTAGTGAATGGATTAAAAAACATTAATTAACCATTTAATAAACACATAAATAAAATGTTTCTTTATAATAAGAAATGTCCAAGGAGCACTATGAGAAAAATATATTTAACAAAACAAGGCCAAGCAGAAAAAAGAGAAACCTTAAAAGATTTAATAAACGTTCAAAGACCTAGAGTCATTGAAGAACTTACTACAGCGCGTGAACAGGGAGATTTAAGTGAAAATGCTGATTACGATGCAGCAAGAAATAATCAGGCGAAAATTGAGTCACAAATTAAAGAACTAGAAAATATTTTGGCTCATTCAATAATAATAGAAAGTGAAAAAGACAATTCTGTTATTAGATTGGGTAGCAAAGTTAAGTACTTAAACACGAAGACTAACATAGAAAGAGAAATATTGATTGTAGGACCACTAGAAGTTAATTTAACCGAAAAGCAAACAAGGATTTCAAATGAATCTCCACTCGCAAGAGCTCTTTTAACACACAGCGTTGGGGATATTGTCAATATCAAAGGCATTAATAAACCTTACTCTGTAAAAATTATGTTCATTGGGTAGTTGATTTATCCATTACTACTCTAATTTCATCCTATATAAATGGAGGAGTTATATGGAAAATTGAAAAAAAATTAATGACGAAGAAATGATGGAAATTTACGGTGGAGCATTTGATGTTGGTGGATTTATAAATTCCTTAATAGGTGTTGTAGAATTCTCAATCATTGCTATTCCTACTGCCAAACAGTTGTGATCAGCAGAAGAAGCAAAGATAACATTACCCGGTGGTTTTTCTGCTGAATGATCCATGTCAGGTGAAAAACCAAAAGAGATTAACAATAACGTTAATTACACACCTGGATACTACTATACCTAGTTCTTTATCTTTGTTATTTTGTTTAGATAAAGAGACTAATTTAATGTATCATTAATTATTATGAAAGCAATAATTGAACTTTGTGGAAAACAGTACTGAGTAGAACCTGAAAAAATTATTTATTTTGAAAAATTGGAAAGCAAACCAGGTGATGAAGTTGTTTTTGAGAATGTGGTATATGTTGATGGTATTTTCGGCAGACCTTATGTAAAAAAAGCGAAGGTTAAAGGAATCGTTGAAAAACAAGGCAAAGACAAAAAAATCATTGTTTTTAAATATAAACCAAAAAAAAATTATCATAAAAAACAAGGTCATAAGCAGCTTCACACGAGAGTTAAAATAACGGAAGTTTCTAAATAAATTGATTAATGTAGAAGTTAGAACTTCTAATAATATAGTAAAAAGTATATCTATTTCAGGCCATTCAGGAAGTGCTACAAAATCCAAAGATTTAATTTGCGCGGGCGTTAGTGCTATTTGTTTTGGTTCGATAAACTATTTCATCGAAGTCCGTAATCCGAACATTCAAACCAAAAAAGAGGACAATTTTATAGAATTTATAAACTTAAGCAAAAGCGAAAATTTTTTACATTTTGTGTATTGTCAGCTAAAAACTCTTTATAATAGTTTTACGAATAACATTAATTGACATGAGAAATAAAAACTGATTACAAATAGACATTCAATTCTTTGCCAGTAAAAAAGGTGTTGGTTCTTCTCGTAACGGCAGAGACTCTCAATCCAAGCGACTAGGAGCAAAATGTTCTGATGGCCAAATGGTCCCCGCCGGTAGCATAGTATATCGTCAAAGAGGTACCAAGATTCATCCTGGTATGAATGTTGGGATGGGTGGAGACAATACTTTGTTTGCTAAAATTAGCGGAATTGTTCAATTTTCTAAAGGCAATAATCGTAAAATAGCTAGTATTTTGCCTCCTAAAAAATAACTTTGAAATTCATTGATAAAGCGCACATTACATTTAAAGCCGGAGATGGTGGCAATGGTATTATCGACTTTCATAGAGAATTGTATATGCCGAAAGGCGGACCTAGTGGTGGCAACGGTGGCGACGGCGGGGATATAATACTTAAAACAAACCATAATGTTAATAATTTATTTGACGTAAAAAACAAGAGAAAAATATACGGGAATAACGGGCTTATAGGTGGTGCTAATTCTAAACATGGCAAAAATGCGCAAGATAAAATTATTCATGTTCCAGTTGGAACTACTATTTATAAAAACAATCAACTTATTCGTGAATTATTAGATGAAGATGAGGAATTTATTATCGCGAGAGGCGGGAAAGGCGGAAGAGGTAATAAAAGTTTTGCAACAAGCAAAAACCCTGTTCCTAAACTTTGCGAAAACGGAGACACTGGCGAAACTGTAAAAGTAATTTTAAATTTAAAAACAATTTCAGATATAGGATTGTTTGGTTTTCCTAATGTTGGGAAAACTTCTATTCTACAGAAAATAACAAATTCACAAGCAAAAGCTGCCAATTATAATTTCACAACTTTATCACCTAATTTAGGAATGATTAACAAAAGCTCAAAGAAAATCGTTATAGGGGATATGCCAGGAATAATTCAAGGCGCACATGAAGGAAAGGGGTTGGGAATAGATTTCCTTAAACATATCGAAAAATCTAAATCATTAGTTTTGGTTATGGGATTATCGGAAAACTCCACAATGACATCTCTTTTAAAGGAATACAAAATTCTTATTGCAGAATTAAAACACTTTAATGAAAACTTAATTAAAAAAATAAAACTAATAGTTTTGAATAAGGAAGACTTAACCACTAACAAAACACTTGATAATAAAATTTTTCACAAAACAAAAATTAAAACTATGTATCTTTCTTCAAAAACCATGAAAAATCATGATGTTTTTTTGAAAGAATTGGAAAATGTAATTCAAAATTCGGATAATAAGATTGTAAGAGAAAAGATTGTTCAAACAATCGAATTACCGTCAAATGAACTAATAGATATCAAAATAACACACCATTCAGAAAAAGTTTGAATTATCGAAGGAAAAACTATTGAGTATTGAGTAAAAAAAATCCCGCTTATTTCGGAACAAAACGAACAGAGGTTTTTATCTATAATCACCAAATTAGATATTGAAGATGAAGTTTTAAAAAGGGGTGGAAAAACTGATGACACAATCATTATCGGCTCCATAGCTTATGATCTTGTTTAATAGTAAGAAATACGAAGCACATTTACTTGCTTATATTAAAAGAGAAGTAATCAAGGCTTCTGCTCAAGGAGTGGTTATTGGTGTTAGTGGAGGCGTGGACAGTTCTGTTGTTCTGAAATTAGCAAAAAAAGCATTTCCAAATAGTTATTCTGCATTTTTTCTCCCAATTGAAAGTTGTGCTTCAGACTACAAATGTGTTGATGACTTAGTTAATCAAAATCTTCTTATAGAGGAGATTGATTTAAAAAATATTTTTGATTCCTTCATGCTCTCAATTAAGAAAGAGAACACAATTCTTACGCGCATACAACAGGGCAATTTAAAGGCGAGAATTAGAAATTCATTTTTATTTACAACTGCAAATATCAAAAACTATCTAGTTTTGGGAACAAGTAATTTTAGTGAGTATTATCTTGGTTACTTTACAAAATTTGGGGATGGTAGTGCAGATATATATCCACTAATAAGACTTTTTAAAAGTCAAGTTTATGATATGGCCAATCATTTAACCGTTCCTTCTTCTGTTGTTGAAAGAGCACCATCAGCTGGTTTATGACAAAGTCAAACAGATGAAAAAGAAATGGGATTTAGTTATGCTGAATTTGAGAATTTTTTTAAAGACAAAGCCCGTGTGTCTGACAAAAAAAGTTATTTGATGGAAAAAATGAATGTACTATCGGAACATAAAAGACAAGTTATCTTTCCAGAATGACCGAATAAGGTGTAATTATTTCCGCTAAAATTAAGTCCAAATATTTCACTGAGCCTACTGGAAACAAATATAGTAAGTAAGCGTTCTTTACGGGCTTAGTGAAACTTTTTGGTTTAACTTCCTCTTGTATAGAAATAATCAACCCGTTGTAATTACAGATGACCACATCAAAGCTCAGTTCTGTAAAAAATGATGCGAAACCTTTGGTGTTTCGTAACAAATAACAAACAAAAGGAGAAAGTGAGAAATTCTTAGAAAGAAAAAGTCTAAATTCCTTAAAGTTCTTGAAAATTACAGTTTTAAACTTTGTAGCTTCTCCATTTAAAAATAATGTTTTTGTTTTGTAGGAATTTATTTCTCCTAAAAAGTCGCTTGAGAGAGGCATGTAATAATTGTAAAGTATTAATTGGAAATTATACAATTCTGTTATAAAATACTAATGTGTCAGGACATTCAAAGTGATCAAACATAAAACATCGCAAACAGGCTCAAGATGTAAAAAGATCAAAAATATTTCAAAAACTAAGTAAGGAAATTTTGATTTCTATTAAAAATGGTGGAGTCAATGTTGATTATAATAGCGGCCTTAGAAATATTCTTTCTAAGGCTAAATCATTAAATATGCCAAAAAGTCGAATTGATGCTTTGATCAAAACAGCATCCTCTAAAAAGGAACAGGTTCATTTTGAGGAAATACTGTACGAAGCATATTTGCCAGGAGGAGTTGCCGTTATTATTGAAAGCATAACAGACAATAAAAATAGAACCACTCCTGTTGTAAAAACAGCAATAAGCAAAGTTAATGGTAATCTATCACCCAGTGGTTCTGTTGTACGTCTTTTTCACCGTAAAGGATTATTTAACTTTGAAAACAATTTGGAGTTAGATGAAAACGCTGTATTTGAAAAAATCATTGATTTACAAATTGATGAATTAACCGTAAGTGAGGACTCCATACAAATATTGACACTACCAGAGCATCATAATGAATGCAGCAGATCTTTAGAAAATATAGAAATAGGAACTCTAACAGATTCAGAAATTATTTTTGTGCCCAATACATTTGTCTCAGAAAACACTAATTCCGCAAATAAAATTGAAAGACTAAGGTCTTTATTAGATGATAATGAAGACATTGAAGAAATTTATACAAATTATCCCAGTAATTAATTCCTATATTCAGTGTGTATTACGCAAAATGTCACATTAAATATTTTAGTGAAGAATATGTTGTCTTTGAACACAGCGGCATCGGTTATCGTGCATTAGCATCTTTTAGTAAACAAACAATTTCAAAAGAGGAGTCCACAATGTTGTACTTCAAGGAGATAATAATAAACGAAAAAGAAATTGTAAGATATGCATTTATGAAAGAAATAGAACTATTCTTTTTCGAGATTCTTTTAAAAATTAGCGGTATTGGTCCTAAAAAAGCTATGTCTGTTATCAAACAAATGATCTTTGCTAATTTAGACACCATAACTGACGAAAGAATAGTTTCACAGATATGATCATTAAAAAAAGTCAATGAAAAACTCAAACGTCTAATACTAGGACAACTCGGTAAACAAGAAAGTCCCCGTAGCAAAAAGAGAAAATTAGTGATAGAAGCATTGATTAAACTTGGATTTGAAGAACTGGAGAGAGAGGATATTTTACAACAAATTGACTACACCTCTCCTTTAAAAGAAATTATTCAGGAGATTATCCGAAGTAATAGTGAATAATTTTGATGATTTTGTTGGTCAACAACGTAATATTTTTTTATTAAAAGTGCTGGTTACGAATTGTCTAAAAAACTCTCTACCTCTGAAACATACATTAATTAGTGGACCACCAGGCACAGGCAAAACTTTTTTAATTAGATTAATCGCTAAAAATCTTGAGCGGCCACTAATAAGATTGCAAGGTAATAATTTACAACGAGTAGATGATATTAATTCGATTTTAATGAATATAAAAGAAAACTCAATTATTTTTATTGATGAAATACATGCAATTAATCCAAATATTGAAGAACTTTTATACTCAGCTATGGACGAAAAAATGTATAGTTTATTTCTTGGGCAAGGCTCCAATAGCAAAATAATAAATTTAGAATTACCGTCTTTTTCTATGGTGGCAGCAACAACTAAGATTGCGCAAATGTCTAAGCCCTTAGTTTCCAGGTTTTCTCTTAAAATATATTTTGACAATTACAGAGATGGTGAAATTCGCGATATTTTGATAGACAAAATTAATGTTCTTAAGTGTAGTTTTACAAAAAAAGCCATTGATATTTTAGCTACGGTAAGCAAAAATAATCCAAGAATTGCTATAAACACCTTAGAGAAAATGATGGAGTTTGCTAATTACTATGATATTGAAAAAGTTGGAAAACAAGAATTAAAAAAGTTTCTTGAGAAGGCTTGTATTTATAAATATGGATTATGCGAAGAAGACATCAACTATTTAAAAGTTTTAAAAAGTTACCGACAATCTGAAGGAATCGGTATACAGAGTTTATCTACAATTCTCAATTATGAAAGAAGCCATATCGAGGAAATTATTGAACCATTTTTACTGAAAAAAAAATTAGTTATTTTATCCAAAAGGGGAAGAATAATAACAATCAAGGCATTAAAATATCTTGATGACTACTCATTAAACTAAAATTATTTAATAGTGTGTGTTAAATGTGTTGTCTATTAAATTAATTATAATATTCATATGTTAAAAAATGAAGTTTCTAGAGTATTGGAGTCCACTTTTTTAAATTTTGTTCTGAAAGGACACAAGATAAACTTTAGTGATTTAAAAAATTACTTTGTAAAAATAAAACTAAATAATTCCTTTACAAAAACAGAAGAACAACAAATTTTTTTAGCAATGACCATTGACATATTCATGGTTGAAAACTATTTACACGTGGAAACAATAACGGATAGGAAAGTTGACTACTCGGATTTTCAAGAGTTACTATAATGAAACACTATAAACCGTGGTACAAAAAAGTTGTTGAAGCAACTAAAAAAATTAAATTTAACCGATGACCTCTTTATTGAAAAAGTTTGATGTTTTCTGCTGGTGCAGCTCTTGGTATTTCAGCTATTGTTGTTGGTGCAACAAGAGTTAACGATACTTCTGCTAGAGTAAATTACAATTTAAGTAGTGGCGTTAACGTATCTTTACGTGTAGAGCTTCCCGAGGACGCTAATGATAATCAAGAAATAAATTATGCTCTTGATCAGCAAACAGCAATCAACATAACAGGAAATTATTTAAGTTACTTACAAGCAATGGAACCTGATGCAATCCCTGACGCTCGAATAGATCCAACTTCTGTTCAAGCCAATGACAACACCATTTCTTTTACTATCGGTGATGTAACTACACAAGAAATTAATTCTCTTTCAAATTCAGCAAACAACAACGAATCTTTCAGTAGTCTATTTCAACACAGTTTACTTGGTTTTGGGAACGGTCAAGGGTCATTGTTTACTGATAACAATACACTTTCCGCAAGTGCTGACAGCTCTTATTACGGTGCTAACATTATCACAGCTAACAGTTTTTCTGGAAGCGTTGACACACCTGCGTCAGGTGATGACCAACCGGACAGATCCACAATTAATTTTAATGTGTCTAATGCCGATGCGTGAAATTCTATGATTGAACTCGCTGCCGCTAATACGGGTAATGGAGATATCGCCCTTTATTTTGCGCGTGTGGCTGCTGCTGATTCTTCATCAGCCACTCCTGACAACCTTTTTAGAGCACGTGCAATAAGCGGTTCAGGAATTCCAACTGTTACTGTAAGTGATCAAGATTTTAATGGCGAAGGAGAATTAAGTAATATAGGTGTCTTGGGGAATTCTCTGAGGGCAGGAGAAACGAATCAACCCGTTCTATTATCCATTGGAAGATTTCAAGCCCCATCAGAAGGAGAACCAAGCACTTCAATTAGAATGGTTACTAACACTGCGTCACAACAAACTTTGTTACAGACGCTTGCTGTTCTAAATGCTTCCAGTTTAAGCGATAGGGTTTCGCTTGTTAGCATGGTAAACACACCAGCAATCTTCACAGTGGGAAGCGGGAATGGTTTCATTATTGGTGGAGTTATCGTTCTTTCTATTCTTGTTTTGATACTTCTTTTCAGATATGCATTACTAGGTTTAATCGGCACAGTTTTACTCGCATCCTTTAGCATGGCATCATTTTTAATTTCTAACGTTTTCATTTCTAGCGGTGGTATCACTGACACCAATCAATATAGTTTTGTGGGCATATTTGCGTTTATTTTTATGTTACTTTTTGTTTTTTCTCGGTTATTTATATTTTTTGAAGGAGTAAAAAAAGAATATCTCCTTACCAAGGATTTCAGGAAATCATTGGAAAACGCCTTAAAGTTTAATATTTGAAAAGCATTTGATTTACACGTTATTCTCTTCATTTTTTCAGTTGTTTTATTTTTAACAACACTTTCAGGAACAACTCCAGTTAGAGAATTTACAGTTGTTATCTTTGCAGGTACAATAGCTTCCTTTGGTGTCCAATTTATTCTTTTGCCCTTTTTGCTGCTTCCTTTATCAGTGAATTCTCTTATGAATAAAACAGCAAAATATTGAAGTTTTAGTTACACGAAATGATTCAAAAATAAATTTCAAAAAAAAGGCACGAACAAAAACAAGGAACATAAAGTTGTAAGACAGAAATGAGCAATAAAAATCAAGAATATGTGATATGTATTTATTGTTCCCGTTGCCGCCATCATTGCATTAATCGTTTCCCTTACGGCTGGTGTTAACACTCAATCAGATTTTCAGCCAGGGGCACAAATAGTTATTTATGATAACGAACAAAGCAGTTCATTTGTGCAGGCACCAATAAATGATAATGAGTCTGGCCGAATTCAATCCGATGGAAGAACAGCTATAGATATAGTTAATGAAGTTCTTACTAATAACACTGTGTATCGAGTAACTGGCGTTGAAGTAGGAACATTCTTTTTAGAAGACACTTTAGCAAATTCTGGTGATATTTTTGGTTTAAAAAGGGATGCACTAATTTTTACTACAAATATTCCTGACATTTTATCTACTGATCGAAATATTGAAGGAACAATAAGAAGCACCATAGCCAACAATGCTGGCAGATTTAGTATTCCTCCAGGCGATATCATGGTATCAAATGCGACTGTTATTTTGCCGGGAACAGGCTCAATGGCCGCTATTGAATTAGCCAGAGCTTTTGGAATATTCTTTGGATTTTTAGCATTATTTGTAATTATTAGATACAGGAAATCTCAATTATTAGTGATAACTCTTTCATTAATAGGTTCATTCGGTTTAATAATAAGCTTATTGTTGATTTTCCAAATCCCTTTACTTTTACTTGTTGTTGTTGGGTTTATGATGGTAGCATTATTTCTTCTAATAACACAATTTTCTCTGTATTCCACGTTTAACGAAAAAATTAAATTATTGAAGAAGAAAAATGAAGTGCTTACTAAGCAAACCATTAAACAACTTGTTAATGAAACTTATAAGGATAATTTAGGTTGATTGATTATATTCTCGGTATCTATGATAATTATTATGATTAGTGTTTTAATACCACTGGCAATTATAACAGCTTCGATTGCCGGACCATTAATCATTGCATTGTTTATCGGAGTATTATTGCCTGTAATTTGAAGCATGCCACTACTTATAAGTTTTGAAGCATACTGATTATACAAAACAAAACAAATAAACAAAAATGTAGAACAAAAAGGACGAAAAATTGATGAGCACACTTTCAAGGGAATTAATTCATAACCTTGAAAAAAACAGCACTACCTTTAAATAAGTGTAAAATTACAAATGTATGAATAGCAAAATAGATTTGAATCTGTATATAGCAGAAGTGAAAAATTTTCCTAAACCAGGAATCTTATTTAAAGACATTTGTCCATTGTTAGCAGCACCAAAAGCATTTCAATATTCTGTTGTTGAAATGGCACAATTGGTAAAAAATTATAATCCTGATGTAATAGTTGGTCCTGAGTCCAGAGGGTTTATATTCGGATGCCCACTTGCACTAATGTTGGGGATACCCTTTGTTCCTGTGCGAAAACCTGGAAAACTTCCTCGCCCCAATATCTGCGAAAAAGTATCAACAGAGTATTCTGAAACGGAATTATGCATTCACAAAAACGATATAAAACCCAATTCACGAATTTTAATCGTTGATGATATTCTTGCAACAGGAGGAACCATAGTTAACACTGGAAAATTAGTGGAAAAAGAAAATTCTAAGGTTGTGGCAGCTGTATTTTTAGGTCAGTTGGAAGAACTAAAGAAATTAAGATCAAAAATTCACTTTCCGATTCATTACTTGTTAGATCTTTAATAAATTAATAGTGCCCAGTGCTACAAAATAACAACAACATGGACTATTATGAAATACTGCACACCGAATGTTCTAAGTACATTCACAAAGAAAACTCCATAAAACTAATAAAAAAAGCCTTTAATTATGCTCGCAACAAACATAAAAATCAAAAAAGAGCCAGCGGAGAAGAATATTTTGTGCATGTGTGATCTGTTGGATTACAACTGAGCAAATGACGTGTCTCTCCTAACACGATATGTGCGGGACTGCTGCATGATGTTGTAGAAGATCAAGATGTATCGAGCGAAGACATTACAAAAGAGTTTAACGAAGATATTTGTTTTTTAGTTGAAAAAATGACTAAGATCAAAAATGCCGGCTACAGAACTACAGATATTGACTATTTGAATGTAAGGCGCCTCATTATTAGTATGGCAAGCAACATCAGAGTAATACTGATTAAATTGGCCGACAGGTTACACAATATGAGAACTATACAATATCTCCCTCCTGCAAAACAAAAAAGAATTGCAACAGAGACATTTTACATTTACCGAAATATCGCATATCTTGTTGGTATGCACGACGTTAGCAGTGAATTCAGTGATTTATGTTTTAAAACTTTAGAACCAAAAAAATACTACGAAGTAGAAAAAAAGACAAAATTTTTTGTGTCTGATGTTAACGACACATTAGAAAAATTAGAAGCCCAACTAAAAGAAGTTATTTCCTCCAAAAGCATCAAATCTAACATTAGTGCTAGAGTAAAATCAATCTACTCTATTTACAAAAAGATGAATGACAAGAATAAAAAATTTTCTGAAATTCATGACATTTTAGCCTTGAGAATTGTCACCAATACAGAAGACAATTGTTATAGAATTTTTGGATTAGTTCAAAATAATTTTGTCTACGTAATTGAATTATTCAAAGATTACATTTCTCGTCCCAAAAGAAATCTTTATCAATCCCTCCACACAGCAATAATTATCGATAAGGAAATTGTTGAAATACAAATTAGAACTGAGGAAATGAATCAAGTTGCTTCAACAGGAATTGCTTCGCACTGACAATATAAGGAAAATACAAATTACAATCCTAAGGATGAACAAAAGCAAATTGAGAACAAGCTATGATTTTTTCAGCAGTTAAGCGAATTTGAAAAGAGTCACTCTAAGCTTCAGCAGGATGACGAATATATAAAAGAAATGCATAACGAAGTTTTTGAATCACAGATTTTTGCCCTCTCTCCAAATGGGGATGTTCTCTCACTTAAAAGAGGTTCCACTGTGTTAGATTTCGCATTCAAGGTTCATACAGAAGTGGGAATGCACGCGTCAGGTGGATTTATAAACAACAAGCTTGTTCCATTAGAAAAACAAATTAATAACGGGGATGTTGTGGAGATTAAAACTAATCAAAACTCTTTTCCTAAAAGAGAGTGACTCTCAAAAGTTTCAACTAGTTTAGCACAGAAAGTAATCAATAAATACTTAAGAACCGAGCAAGAAGACACAAACAAGACGTTAATTAACAAAGGAAAGACTATATTTGATAAATTTTGTGCGGCAAATGAGAACTTAGCTGCATTATATTCCAACAAGGAACAATTTTTAAAGATTCTTAAGCAAGAAGAATACTTAAGCACAGAACATTTTTTAAAAGAAGTGGGTAATAGAACAATTAAAATGACCTATTTTGTTAACAAAATATTAAAAAGTGAACCCAAAAAGAAAATTGTTTTTACAGCTTCTAAAAAGTCAAAACTTAAAAACGACATTATAGTTAAAGGCGGAGAGGACATGAAAATTGACATAGCAAAGTGTTGTTATCCAATTCCTGGAGAACTAATAGTTGGCCTTATTTCAAAACAACATTCCTTTAAAATACATAGAAACGTATGTACCAATTTTAAAAAAATTATTGCACGAGAAAATAATTCTGAATCGTGAATGGAAGCAACTTGGAATACAGAAAAAACAATTAATAATGAATATGTTAGCAGTATAAAGGTCGTTGTTAAGCAAGAAAGCAATAACTACTTGGAAATAACAAACAATATATCTTTTGCTAAGGCAACTATTTCAGAAATGAAATCAAAGCCTATTTTCAAGTTAAGTCAAGCAATATTTAATTTAAAAGTTAATGTAAAGGATTTAGAACATTTGAACACCATCATGAGAAACTTAAGAAGATATTCAAAGTTGATTTCCGTAGAAAGAAACAACTCCTAAAATGTTAAAATCCTAAATAATGAAGTACCAAAAACCACGTGGCACTAGTGAAATACTACCTTCTGCTTTTTCTGTTTGGCAAAATGTTCATTATATTTTTGATAAGATCAGCAATTTATTTTGTTTTGACAAAATAAACACTCCTACTTTTGAAATGGCCGAGTTATTTAACAGAACAATTGGAGAAAACAGTGATATTGTTTCCAAAGAAATGTTTGTTTTTCAAGACAAAAAAGGAAGAACATTCGCTTTAAGGCCGGAAGCCACCGCCGGGATAGTTCGCTCAGTAGTTGAAAATAAATTACTAGAAGACCATAAGTTACCGGTAAAAATTGCCTATTGAGAAAATATGTTTAGATACGATCGGCCACAAAAAGGAAGAAACAGAGAATTCTGACAATGTGGCGCTGAAATTTTTGACAAAAACAATGTAGCTAACGATATTGAAATTATTAGCATGATAAATACTTTTTTGATTTCGCTAAGGCTTAAGGAATGAATATTTAAAATTAATTTTATAGGAGGCAAGGAAACAAAGAAAAAGTATTGTGAATACATACTTGATTTTGTTGGTTCCCAAATCAAAACATTCTGTATAGATTGTAAAAATCGCATTCTTAAGTCACCTTTAAAAATTTTGGATTGTAAAATAGACACAAATAATATCGTGTTGCGAAATATGAAAAACATATCTTCTTTTTTATCGGAACAAGAGACGACTAGAATGGCAGAAATAAAACTACTTTTAGATAATTTGCAAATTAAATACACAGAGGATAGCCGTTTAGTGAGGGGATTAGATTACTATAATGATTTTATATTTGAAGTTGTGAGCACAAGAGAAGAGAATGAAAGCAATAGTTTATTGGGTGGAGGTAGATACAATCATTTAGTGGAAGAAATAGGAGGTCCCAAAGGAGTTGAGGGTATAGGTTTTTCCATTGGTATTGAGAGACTATTGTGACAAATGCACATTGAAGACTCTTTTCCTAAAGATAATTACGGTAACAAACTATTTTTATACATTGGGTTATTAAATTCTGGGAGTTATGTTTTGGGAACTTTACTATCTACCATTCTTAGACAAAACGGAATAAGAGTTGCTATGAGTGACACAGAAATAGACATAAAAGCAGGATACAAAAATGCAGAAAGACAAAAGGCAGTTAATATTGTTTTTCTAGGTAACAAGGATTTAGAAAATCAGTCTATAAAAGTTAAAAACTTAGAAACAAAAAAAGAAACTGAGTTTGCCTTCGAAAAAATAGAAGAAATGATCGGATTTTTGATTGATGAACAAAACTAAGTACGAATATCGCAATGTGTATTGTGGCGCAATAAAAGAAACAAAAAATAACACAATAGTGGTTGGATGAGTACAAAAAATAAGGATCCTATCTAAGATGATTTTTATTGATCTAAGAGATTGAACAGGACTTTTGCAAATAGTTGTTTTCGCAAAGAATAGTTCATTGTATGAAAAAGCAAAGAGAATAACATCCGAATCTATTGTTCAATTTACAGGTGATGTGGTGTGTAGAAAAACAGTCAATCCCAAGCTAGACACTGGTAATTTTGAATTGTTAGCTGAAAAAATGAATATAATTTCCATTAGTAAAGAACTTCCGATGGAAGTATGCTCTATTCATGAGTCTTCAGAATCTACAAGAATGAAATATCGTTATTTGGATATCCGAAGAGAACAGATGTTATCAAATTTAAGAATAAGGAATGCAATCACTAATACAATCAGAAATTATTTTCAAAGTAATGGTTATCTAGAAATCGAAACCCCTATTTTGAATAGTTCTACGCCTGAGGGGGCTAGAGACTTCATTGTACCCTCTAGAAATTATTTAAATAAATTTTATTCACTACCGCAATCACCACAACTTTTCAAACAGTTATTAATGATATCGGGAATTGAAAAATACTTTCAAATATGCAAGACCTTTAGAGATGAGGATTTAAGAGCTGATCGTCAGTTAGAATTCACTCAATTAGACATTGAAAATTCTTTTTGCGATGTCGAAGAATTTCAAAATTTTCTAGAAGAATTGATGAAAATAATTTCCAAAATGAGCTGTAATCCAGATTGAAGTGTCAGCTTTAATCGTATAGATTATTCTACTATGATGTCAAAATATGGCAGTGATAAAGCGGATTTGCGGTACGACTATCAAATAGTCGATTTAGATAGAACTAGCAATTTGTGTTTTGTAAAAAGCATCGATTTTGAAAACGTTGACCTGAAAGGAGAGCAGATTAGTGTTTTTCATAAGATAATTAATTCCTATAATCTTGCAAGTTTTCAAACAAACAAGAAAGAATTAATTAGTGAAAAATACTCGATTTTACCCCTCGAAAACAAGAATAACACGAATAGATTTCGTTTTGTGGCAAAAGGTACGGAAAAAGAAGTCAGAGCGTGTTTAGGCGAAATTAGGACGCGATACATATTATTATTTTGTGAAGAAGTTCCTGAATACAAATTTACTTGAGTCGATAATTTTCCCTTATTTGAAAAAAATAAAGAAAACCAATTAGAATCTTCTCACCATCCTTTCACAAAACCTATAAATTATGAAGACTTATACACTAAAAATCCCGAAGAAATTTTTGGTACTCACTATGACTTAATTTTGAATGGATATGAATTAGGAAGTGGCTCAGAGAGAATAATAGATGGCGAGCAGCAAAGAAGAGTTTTTGAAATTTTAAAGTATGAACAAAGAGAAATAGACCAAAATTTTGGATTTTTTCTAGAAGCATTTAAATATGGCACACCTCCTCATCAAGGTATAGGGCTTGGATTGGATAGATTAATAATGATTATGACTAATAATAAAAGTATTAAAGATGTTATTGCATTCCCCAAAAACTCTGCAGGAATTTGCCCGCTTACAAATAGCCCTTCTTCAGTAAACTCCCAATATTTGAAAGAACTTGGTATACTAAAACATGAAACCAAAGAAGAAACGGAGAAATAATGGAGATACCATTTTGATGAATTATAATTGCCGCAGTTCTCGCAGTAATTATTACTGCTGTAGCGACATTTTTTATTGTTAAAAAGATATTTGAAAAACAAATGGAAAAAAATCCTCCTATTAACCCCGCAATGATTAGGGCACTATACACTTCGATGGGTAGAAAACCAAGCGAATCTCAAATTAAAAATGTAATGCGTAGCGTTCAAAAGCATAAAAAATAATGATGTTATTGCTTTGTGTGCTTACCAGAAAAACTGACTTTATTTTCTTCTTTTAATCATAATTTTTTGAAATTTGGATAATGTTTTAGAGCAATAATTCCAAAACTAAACAACAACAACAAACTAGTAAATCAGAAAGGATTAAAGATTTCTTGTTCTCCTCGTTCTGTTAAAGTTAATCCATAAAAAACTTGCCTTAAACCAGGTATTCAACTGACTATAAAAACTATGAATACAGAAATCACACTAGACACCGAAACATATTTAGTGGTTCTCACGAAAATAAAAAAGAAAATTATAAAAATTCCAAATAATGCGGGATTGATAATCAAAGCAAAACCCAAAAAACAAGCCACACCTTTTCCACCCTTTAATTTATGAATAATTGGGAAACAATGTCCTAACAATGCTCCAAAACCGGCAACAAAAATATTCCCATCATTAAATCATGATATGGGAGAATACAAACTAATAACAAGACAAATTGCCACGGCAACAACTGGTTTTAAAATATCAAGAATTAATATTAAAAATCCAATTTTTTTTCCCAACATTCTCGTTGCATTTGTTGCTCCTGGATTACCCGATTTGTATTCTCTAATGTTTTTTTTGAAGAAAATGCTGCTAATTAAAATACTATAGTTGGGATTTCCTATTGCGTATCCTACTAATAAAAAAATAAAGCTTGATAAGATAAATAAACTACCCATAAAAACATTATAACTGTCGTTTTATATATTCATAATGTTAAGTATAATTGTTAAAATGTATACATGAAAAAATACGATGCCTCCTCGATTAAAATCTTAGAAGGACTGGAAGCGGTCAGAAAACGTCCAGGAATGTACATAGGAAGCACGGATGTGAAAGGAATGCACCATTTACTTTGAGAAATAGTGGACAATGCTGTTGATGAAATTGTTAATTCCAAAGGTGATGCAATCCATGTTTCTCTACTAAAAGACAAAAGCATTGTTGTTGAAGATAATGGCAGAGGCATTCCGGTCGATAAATTTAAAAACACAAACAAAAGTGCTCTGGAGATACTGTTTACCAAATTGCATTCTGGCGGTAAATTTGATGAATCCGTCTATAAAACTTCTGGGGGACTACACGGTGTTGGTGCTTCAGTTACGAATGCTTTGAGCTCCCTTTTAGAAATAACAGTGTACAAGAGTGGTAAAGAATACGAAATGGTTTTTCACAAAGGTGGTAAAATCAAGAAAAAACTTAGAGTAATTGGAACAACGAAAAAAAGAGGAACAAAAATATTATTCAAGCCAGATAATGAAATCTTTCCTAAAATTATTTGAAAACATGATCTTATTTCTGACAGGTTACGAGAAAAAGCTTTCTTGAATAGCAATGTTTTTATAAGTCTTGAAAATGAGAAAAATGGAAAAACAAATAAGTTTCTTTACGAAAAAGGGCTAGAATCTTTTGCCCAGTACCTGTCAAAAAACAAGAAACTTTTTACTGAAATAATTTATTTTAGCAAAGCATCTCCCTTTAGTATAAAAATTGATTTAGCAATGTGTTATTCAGAGTCTTTTTCAGATATATTGGTATCATTTGCTAATAACGTTAGAACGGTAGAAGGGGGGAGCCACGAAGCCGGTTTCAATAATGCTTTGTTTAAAATTGTTTCTGAATACACAGACTTTTTCAAACTACTTAAGAAAAATGAAAAACTAGAGCTTAAAGATATAAAAGAAGGATTGATTTGTGTATTGTCTGTATATGTTCCTGAAAAAATTATTGAGTTCGAGGGACAAACAAAAAACAAATTAGGAACTCCTCAAGCAAAAAATGATGTTGAAGTTCTTTGTTATGATTTTTTAAAGAGTTATTTTGCAAAGAAAAAGGACGCTATCAAGTATATTTGTGAAAAATCAGTTGCTGCCCGTAAAGTGAGATTTGCTGCAAAACAAACGAAACAAAATCTACGCCAACTGAAGGGCATTAATAAAAATAATATTCCAGCGCTGCTTGGAAAATTAACAAAGGCTCAAAGTAAAATTAAAGAGTCCAATGAACTATTTTTGGTTGAAGGAGACTCAGCGGGAGGAAGCGCTAAGTTAGGGAGAGATAGAAAACATCAAGCTATTCTTCCCTTAAGGGGAAAAATTATCAATCCATTCAAATCAAGCGATGCAGATGTATTCAAGAATAATGAAATTTTATCGATTATAGGTGCAATAGGAGCAGGAGTGGCACCGAACTTCAACATAAAAAAAACAAACTATGGAAAAATCATAATCATGACAGATGCAGACACAGATGGAGCACACATTCAGGTTTTATTACTTTCTTTTTTCTACAAGTACATGCCAGAGTTGTTTGTCGAAAGTAAGATTTATGTTGCTAAACCACCATTATTCAATGTTAAATTCTATGGCAAAAACGGATCTAAAGACCAATACTTTTGAGATGATTATTCCCTAAAACAAGTCCTGACTAAAACTCAAAATCGGTACTCTATTCAACGATACAAAGGTTTGGGAGAAATGAATCCTGATCAGTTATGAGAAACCACCATGAGTCCAGAAACAAGACAACTAATAAGAGTAGATATTAAAGACCGTGATGT
This sequence comes from Mycoplasmatales bacterium, assembly GCA_014238225.1. Classification (GTDB taxonomy): domain Bacteria; phylum Bacillota_I; class Bacilli_A; order Mycoplasmatales; family JABAAY01; genus JABAAY01. Next base: position 38,389 of record JABABL010000004.1, on the reverse strand, counting down.
AGTAGAACGCAGAATAAATACACTTATGAGTAGCAATGTTGCCGATCGTAAAGAATGAATTAATGACAATGTTGTGTTTATAGGAGATAATTAATATGAAAGATAATACTGTATTTATTGATAGTTCATTGTCTGAATTACTGGGCGAACGATACGGAAATTATGCGAAATATATTATTCAAGATAGAGCATTACCAGACGGTAGAGATGGTCTTAAACCTGTTCAACGCAGAATACTATATGCAATGAATGAGTTAAGATTATGGCACAAGACCCCATTTAAAAAAGCAGCAAGAGTTGTAGGGGAGGTTATTGGTAAATATCATCCACATGGCGACAGCAGTATTTATGACGCCATGGTGAGAATGAGTCAGGATTGAAAATTTCTTTTTCCATTAGTAGAAATACACGGTAATAACGGGTCGATTGATGGTGATAATCCAGCAGCGATGAGATATACGGAGGCAAGATTGACTGAAGTTGGAGAGTCAATGCTTAGAGACATCAGCAAAGGAACAGTAAAGTTTATTTGAAATTTCGATGATTCAGAAAAAGAACCCACAGTTTTGCCGGCATTGATACCTAATTTATTGATCAATGGTGCCACAGGGATAGCAGCAGGTTATGCAACCAATATCCCTCCGCATAATTTAGGTGAAGTAATTAATGCAACCAAGTATCGTATCCAAAATTCAGATTGTAATTTATCTTCAATATTAAAAATCATAAAAGGTCCCGACCTTCCTACTGGTGGAATAATTCAAAACCACAAGGAAATCAAAACTGCTTATAAAACTGGAAAAGGCAAAATTCCAGTAATGTCTAAAATATTAACCGTTCAAGAGAAACACAATAAAAAAATTATTGTCGAAGAAATACCTTACGAAGTTAATAAAGCTGATTTAATAAAAGCTCTAGAAGAATTGCTTTTTTCCAAACCAGAATTAAGAATAAAAGAGGTTACGGATGCAACAGATAGATTTCAATTACGCATAATAATTGATTTACATAATGATGCAAATGTTGAAAACACTTTAGCTTTTCTAATAAACAAAACAAAGCTTCGTGTGAATTATAATATTAACATAGTTGCTATTATTGATCGCCAACCCGTTGAAACAGGAATAATGGGATTAATAGACTGTTTTATTAATCATGCACGCACTGTCATCTTGAATAAATCCAAATTTGAAATCAACGTTTCTCAAAATAAGTTGCACATTATCAAAGGTTTAATTCTTGCTGTTACTGATCTAGATAAAGTGATTAAAATTATTAGAAACAGTAAAAACAGAACAGAATCAGTGCAAAATATTTTGAAACAGTTGAACCTAACAGAAAAACAAGCGGAAGCTATCGTTGATTTGAAATTATATCGCCTGTCTTCTACTAATATCGATGAGTTAAATGAAAGTAAAAAACAACTCTCTAACTTTATTAAAACCCTGAATGAAAGAGTTAATAATCCTGAAAAACTAGATTCGTATTTAATTGGTGAATTAGAAATCAATAGAGATAAATTTAGAACTCAACGACGCACTAAAATTGAAAAAGAAATACAAATTTTTGAAGTGGACGAACAAGAAATGATTATTGACGAAGATGTTGTAGTCACAGTCACAAAAAATGGTTTTCTTAAAAAAATTCCTGAAAAGAATTTTGATGTTAGTAAATACAACGACTTTACCTGCGCTTCTGGTGACATTCTTTTAACGCATTTTAAAACGAATTCACTTTCTCAAATATTATTTGTGACCCGCACTGGAAAATACTTTGCTATCCCAGTGAACGACATCGCTTATTCATTTTGAAAAAGGAAAGGCATACACATTTCCAATTATGCAAGAGTTAATGATTTAGAAAAAATTGTTTCTTGTGTCAATCTAAGCAAGGGTTTTGATACCAAAAGTGAATTAATTGTTGCCAGTAAATTAGGCTATATTAAAAAAGTTTCGATTTTCAGTTTAAAAATTTCCCGCCTTAACAAACCAACCACAATACTAAAATTAAAACCAGATGACGAGGTAATGGGTGTTGACATTGCGGGCAGTAAGTTTGTTTTTTGTTTAACAAGAAATGGTTTTATAAGTAAATATGGTGTGGGTGAAGTTAGTATTCTTAGTCCTAAAGCTAGCGGATCAAAAGCAATATCTTTAAAAAATGATTTTGTTGTTGGAATGTGCACTGCAAAACCTGATGACAATTTAATCGTGGTATCTAATAACGGAGGTCTTAAAAGAGTAAGGGTCGGAGACATTCCCGTCTCAAAAAAAACAAATAAAGGAACTCCTGTTGTGCGCACCATTAAGAGCAATCCTATCTCGTTCTTAAGCCTGACAACTAAAGAAAATAGCGATTGAACAAGATTATTAAGTGTGAGTGGTGATAGTTTAGTAATAAATAACTCCCGAGTCATAATTAGTGATTTAGCAAAAAGACCACAGTTTTTCTACGAAGAGAAAAATATTGTGGATGCAACACACGATTATTGTATTCGACCTGTTTATGACACCGCAAGTTCCGCTTTGAAATTAACAAAAGAAGAAAAAAAACAACTAGAATTATTTTCTGATGAAAAAACTATTAAAATAAATGATATAAATTCATCGAACCAAAAAGGAAAGACAATTATGAAAAAAAATAAAAAATTTGAAGCGATGTCTGACGACGAACAAGAATTAGAATTAGAAAAAACTCTCAGCAATCTAGACTTAACTCTAGATAATTTAGAAGTAACTACGAAAAAAGTTAAAGAAGATATAGAAAAAACTGGCGAATTTCAAGTAAGTTTAGATGATATGTTCGAGGAGAATTAATATTGACAGTCAACCCGCTGAATTTTATATTAAATTATTTTAGACCTAGCTTACATGTTAGACATTTTACTGATGTCAATCTTTTATTATTGAAAAGAAACGGGATAAAGTTATTTATTTCTGATTTGGATAATACTTTGATTTCTCCATATAAAAAAATTCCTACTCCTGATGTAAAAATATTTATTCAAAAAGTACAAGAATTAGATATGAAGTTTGTTATTGTTTCCAACAATACTAAGAATAAAGTTAATTTTTTCTGCAAACAAGTGAATGTTGATGGGAAATATGGAAATTCTAAAAAACCTTTCTTGGGCACTGTTAAAAAAGTATTAAAAGATTTTAATGTATCAAAAAGAGAAGCGGTTTTCATGGGTAATCAAGTTCTAACAGATATTTGAGTAGCTAATAGACTTCACATAGATAGCATTTTAGTAAATCCCATAATAAGAGTATTGAAGGGAAACAAAAAGTTCCTACGCTCAGTTTTAGAAAATAAAATATATGCCAATCTAGAAAAAAATAATTTATTAATTAGGGATAACTATAGCGTAATAGAAAAATTCGAACAGGAGGATATTTTACTTTAAATGAATATAGGAATATTCGGTGGTGGTTTTAACCCCATGCATTACGGACATTTAGAGATGATTGAAAAAGTTTTTTTTGAGAAGAAAATAGACAAAATGATCATTGTTCCGGACAACGAGAGTCCCTTTAAAAAATTTAATTATACTTATGCACCAAGAGAACTGCGCTTGGAAGGTATAAAAATAATGTTGGAGGAAAGTGCATATAAAGATAAAATTGAAATTGATACAAAGTATTTATTTAAAAAATCCATAACACTTACACACAAAGTCATTGAGAATTATAAAAAAGAATATCCTGGCGACAATCTTGTATTAATTATAGGTGGGGATCAGTTTGTTGATTTCCACAAATGAATCTTTTATAAAAACATTCTAAGACAATCCGACTTACTAGTCCTTCCAAGAACTCAATATAAAAAAACTAATAAAAGTATTGATGATAAAAAATCAAATGTTGAAATAATGAATTGTAAAATTTCTAATATTTCTAGCACAATGATTCGTAGGGGAAGTTGAAAGAATAATCTTCCTTTGGAATCTTGAAAATTATTTTTTAAAAAAAATGCTTTTAGTGAATCAATCATAAAAGAATATGTTTCCGCATCCAGATTAAAACACACAAAAGATGTTGTTTATTATATAACTACATTAGCAATTAAGAATAGTTTAGATGTGGATGCTTGCAAAAGAAGCGCATATTTTCACGATATTAGTAAAGAATGGGGAATAAAAAAAACCAAAAAATACATGTCTGAATACTTGTTCTCTTACAAAAACTTACCCTTTCCTATTCTTCATCAATATGCAAGCGCGGATTTCATCAAAAGAACTTATACAGAGGATAACAAAGATGTTTTAAATAGTATTTCTTGTCATACAACTGGTAAAAAAAATATGAGTACATACGAGAAAGTTCTATATATCGCTGACAAAATTAACAAAGGGCGAAAATACAAAGACATAAGGTTTCTAAGAAAATTAGTGAATAAAAATATAGAGATAGGTTTTTTAGCAGTATTAAAATCCTCCAAAAAATATTTTGAAGATAAAAAAATAGAATTATCAAAAAACCAAAGGGAAATGTTTGAGTACTACAGAATATAAAAATAAAATACTTTTCTTGGTAGCTTCAGAAGAGGAAATTGCAAGTATAGTTGAGAATCCTCAATATGTAAAAAGCGAAGTTAAAAGAAAAATTTTTTACAATAATAATAATGTTTTCATAGGAATAACGGGAATAGGTAAAGTTAATGCAGCGACAGGATTTATCATTTTTAATGAATTCATTGATCCAGAATACGTTATCAACATAGGGTTGTGTGGTAGCGTTTCACCCAGCATAAATTCCAATGATGTTTGTTTGGTGGAACAATCCTTTCAATACGATGTTGATTTAACAAAATTTAATTATAAAAGAGGTGAAATTCCAGATTTACCATATTGTTTTCGCACAGATGTAAAATTATCAAATATTATAAATACAATTATTTTTGAAAATGAAAAAGTTAAGAATAATGTTTCCTGCGGTACTGCTGATTTATTCGCACCTAACCCTAAAATTCACGACAACAACATGAAGTATCAAATAATTGATATGGAATTAAATGGCATTCTGCAAGCAGCATTTTTTCTTAATAAAAGGGTTTGCAGTATTAAAGTTGTAAGTGATTCAGTTTACGAAGAAACTCCAGAAAGCAAACAATTCCTCAAAAGAATAAAAACACTTCAGAAGAAGAATTGTTTTTTTATAGATAAAATTAGTTCAGAGCTAAGTATGTCTTTTGACTAAATTCACCAAAACTCGTTCCATTTCTTCATAGGGAATTCGAGCCTGATTTCGATAAATTGGTGTGCCTTCTTCAAAAATTATATATGTTGGGGTAACTTTGCAAAAAAACTTCTCTGCCTGTATGTCAACATCTTCTTCTCAAGTTTTGGTCTTATCTGGGCTTATTCGCAGGAATACAACATCTTTTCCAAACTTTTTATATAATGCTTGAGTTGTTTCTTCCATGCCCATGCAAAAAGTGCATCATGGTTCGTATCACTGTACCAATACCATTGGGTTTGTGTAAATGTTGTTCAGTAAATCTGACTTTGTTATATCTTTCATATTTTAAATGTTCTCCTGTTTTTTATTATACATACAATAATCACATTTTAAATTATATGGTGGGAGATTATCTTCAACAGTTTCTCTTACCTTAATCAATTCTTCTTTAATCCAATCAGTATTGGTCTTGTAGGGGATGAAGTGTTCAAAAAATTCTAGTTTATGAGAAAAATGCATTTGATTACGGTTACCAGTACAATATCAAAAATATGCCACATCACTTGTTTTGAAGCCATTTTGTTTAAATAATCAAACATAAACGTCCAATTGTCTGCGATATGAGTCGGTTCATCCGGAACTTTCCAACTCCTTCACTGGTTTATTCCTTGCCGTTGCTTTATAATCAACGACCACAACTTCATTGTTTCCGTTTTCCAACAGTTCATCAACCACTCCGTGTAAAGTTATATCACTATTTTCATCATGATAAACAATACCTACATAACCTTCCCTTCAGTTATTTATATCTGGATGAAGAAAAGGTTTTAAATTTAAATTATCTTTTGTCGCTTTTAAATAAGGATGTTCTCCATTAATTTTATTTCGATAAAAATCCATTTCTCTTCTAAGGATGACATCAATAGCATTATTAATAGAAAAAGGAGGCGTACGAGGTCTTTTAATTTTTAAAACAACATCCATGTAAAAACACCTCCTACAATTAATAAACAGTTCCAGTTTTGATCTGCTAATTTTTAGTTTCGCCATTTTAAGTCAACGCCTTTCTTTTAAATACTCAATAAGAGGTCACCAAAGACCCTATTCCTACAATACCATAAGCACCGAAGATAGAACCAACAGGGTAAAGTTCTTGCGGATTATTTGCTACGTATATAGGAAATTGTATATTAGTATACTGGCCGTATTGTAAAACACCATCTTCTGATTGTGTTGGCCTTAAATCACCTGTGCCGGCAGATGTTTCATAAGAAAATACGTTCATGTCTCCTAAGTAAGAAAAAGATGTAATGTATATTCTAAAGTCTAAATTAAACCCAAAATTTTGGTTAGTGATACTTTGTTCAGAATTTATAAATGAATTAACAATAATAGGAGTGTTTGTCAAAATTGTTTCACCCAACATTGAATTTACATGATAAGCAACATTAAAAAGAGAAGCAAAATAATTAGCAATGGATGTCCTATTGTAACTCTCAACAAAACTTTCAACAAAAATCGGTAACGCCCTAATTAAAAAAGGATTGGTTGATGAAGGTAGCTGTTTTGTTGTACCCAATATACTGCTTGTTCCTATATATAAATTTTGATTTGAAGTTAAAAAAGGAAATGCACTAAGATTTAGAGTATCAATGTCAGGTATCAAGGTATTAAAACCAGCAGGCAGTGTATCAAAGCCTGAACTACCACCAGCAAGTGGGTTTACATTTAACAATCCTGTATAGTAATAATCATTTGAATATTGGGCATTAGGAGTCAAGGATTGTCTCAGCATATCTACAAAAGGACCTCGACTGCGCGATGTAAGAATGGTTCCAGGAATTGCTTCTACAATATTGTTTAGGTTAGATTCAGAGCCTTCCGCTTCTATTTGTTCTAGTGTGGCATTTGAAGAATCACCATTATAAACAAAGCCCTCGTAACGCGTCCCTCCTGAATTTGTTGTAGGAAACAACTCAGCAAGGGTTGTATTTGTGGTAGCTGTGAGAGTGGTAATATTTATAATCGCTGGAAGCAGCGAACCACTGAAAAAACCTATTAATCCAGCGCCAACTATAATAAGGGTGGACACTATGGTATTAAAATATAAAGATATGAAAATTGAAACACCAGATAGAACGGTCATGAAAAAAATTAAAAACAATGCGGATAAAAAAACCAATGCGCTTACTGCTTGAACTATATTTCACTCTCTCGATAAAATTTGAGTCATTACATTTACTTGATTTAATATTGTTACACCACCACTAGAAGAACTCAATAAAGCTCCCAATACTATTCCCAATCAAATTGAAAGATAAGATGCTATCATTAACACTAACGCGAACACGACTATAGAGGCAAGTAATCCGAAGTATTTTTGGAAAAAAATGTTTCTTTTGGTAACGGGTTTGGAAAGAATAACGAGCATAATACCTATTTCTATCTCTTTTGTAAATGTTTGTACGACCCGTCCAGCAACAAACACAAATGTGAATGCGAAAGAATAAAAAGTTAACAATACAGCAATTAATAATGGGAAATAAGAGTTAGTGAAATTATCCAATGATCCTCTTGAAGTAATGGCATATATAAGTGTCAATCCAAAACTAATAAAAGCACCCATCAAAATTATACCAGCGGAAAGTTTTGACTTTAGAAAGGATTTAAAAGAAAAAATAAAAATAGCCAGATTTCAATTTTGTTTTGTAAAAGAATCTAATTGAGTTGTTATTTCACTAATTTCTTCGTTCAAAATTGTTTCGAGAGATGTTTGTGTTTTTTCGTTTTTTTTTGGCATTATGATTTAGTTTTATCTAGATTGTGATAAATCGTGTTTAAATCAAGATGTTGTTTGTAGAATTCGAAAATAGTAATTTCGTTTTCCCTTGCAAGATTTTGAATGAACACAATATCCTCTTTGTTCTTTATAGAAACCACTACAGTTTCGTGATTTTTTAGCGTTGCTTTAAGTTTTTTTGGAATAATTTTAGTTAACTTTTGTGAACTATCAGAACTAATCTCATATTTATTGTGAGAGTCTTTGATTTTCTTTACACTGCCTGTAAAGAGTACCTCTCCATTTTTTAAAACCGTGATATTATCCACTATTTGATTTAATTCAAACAAGATGTGTGATGAAATAAAAACCGACACCCCCAGTGATCTAATTTTTTTCAGAATGGTAAAAAAATCAGAACGAGCATCGGGATCTAAATTTGCGGTAGGTTCATCCATTACCAACACTTTGGGTGTTATTAATAGAGATTGAATTAAAAATATTTTTTTCTTTTCGCCACTAGAAAGTTTTTCCGGGTTTTCCTTTCAAAACGGAGCTAAATTCATAAAATTTTCTTTGTAGTATAAGTCAATTACTGCTTTTGAATCCTTTCTACAATAACCAGATATTCTTGCCATGTAATATAAATAGCTTTGTACAGTTTGATTGGATGGGAATCTTGTGTTTTCAGGAATATAGGAAATTTGCTTTTTCGCTTCCTTAGTTCCTGCTGCAGCGCCGCACACTGTTATTTGTCCAGATTCAACCAAATAACCACCAATGATGGATTTTATAGTTGTTGTTTTTCCTGCGCCATTCTTTCCAATAAAACCATGTATAGTGCCAGGATAAACCGAAAACGATACATTTTTTAAAACGTTTTTTTTACCAAATTTTTTACTTAAATTTTTTACTTCTATTACTGCTTCGTGTTTTGGTTCAACCTTCAATAAAGGTGACACTTTTAAGTTTTTAGAAGGATAAACTGCAGTTGTTTTCATATAGTACATAGTAATTATACCAATTCTAAAAAAAATACTTCTTTCACACCTTGTTGTTAAGAATACTAAATATTAGAAAAATCTCAAGACAACTGTTTCTTATAATTTGAATTCATTATTAAATTATCCACGGATATTCCTACTAATCTAACACTATTATGGTTATAGATATCTTCAAAAAGAGTAATAACGTGCTGAAAAATATCTGCCTCACTGTTTACAAAATAATCTAACTTCACTTGTTTGGAAACGTTTTTTCAATTTGCATAACGTATGTTACAGTGAATAACGTTTCCACAAACCTTTTCCTCTTTGCATCTTCTACTAACAGTTTTTACAAGAGACATCAGTACGTTTTTTATTTCTCTATAATCATCTGAATCCGCCACTAAAGTGCTGCTACTGCCAATGCTTTTTGATGATCTGTTTGTTAGCGACTTAATTGAATTTTCTGTTTTCCCTTGCAGCGCATTAATAAAATAAAAATAATTTATTCCAAACATACTAAAAAGCTTTTTTTGATTCGGAAAATAAAGAAAGTCTTTTATTATGAATATATTTAACTCTTGCAATTTTTCTATTTTTGTTTTACCAACACCGTGCATTTTCTCTATAGGCAGAGAGAATATTTTTCCCATATCGTCTTTATTAGAAATTACAGTAATTCCAAAAGGTTTATTAATTCCTGTTGCCATTTTTGCTAAAAACAAAGTGTATGAGCAACCAATACTTATTTTTAGTTTCGTTTTATCCAATATTTCACTTTGTATTGATTTTGCTATACCTGTAACCGATTTATATTCATTTCATATATCCGTAGCATCTAAATATCACTCGTCAATTGAACTTGACACCAAGTTATGTGTGTATTTTTCTTTTAGTATGTTTTCAATTTGTTTCGAGTGTTTTAAATATAGAGCATGATTGGAATTTAAAACTTTAACATTCGGGCAAAGACGTTGGGCCTTAAAAACCGGCATACCAGCATGAATTTTGTATTTTCTTGCAATATAATTAGGAGAACTCACAACAGATCTCGTTGTGTGACCGCCAATAATCACAGGAATGTTTTTTAAACTAGAATCGTATAACTCCTCCACGGAAGTAAAATAACTATCTAAATCTATATGCAAAATAACTTTTTTATCTTGTTTCATCTAAATCAATAAAAGATTTAAATTCATTGAACACTTGTTCGGGTGATAATTTATTTAACAACATGACTTCATTTTTTACTCCGTGTTGAATAAAATCTCCTTTTATCCCTCTTACTAAAATTTTAGGCATATTTTCAAGACGCAACTCATTAAAAAAGTTTAGCATTTTACTTGCCAAACCTCCTTCTATATAAGACTCCTCGTATACTAAAATATACTTCATTTTAGCTATTTCTAACATCATCTTTTTATCAATAGGTTTTTGAAAAAGAGCGTTTATTAAATTAATTTTTTTGTCGTTTTTTTTCAAGTATTCCTTGATATCATCAAAAAAATCACCATAAGAAATAATACAACTGTTGTTTTTACTATCCCAAGCATCCTTCTCTCATTTTCCGATTTCTAGTTTATTTGAAGTAGAAAAATCAGAATTAAAGAAAATTTTATTTTTTGAATATCTAATGAAAACGGCTTTTGCTTTTTGTGCAAAAGCATAATTAAAGGCTTCCTCAGCCTTCTCTTGATTATTTGGAGTTATAACCACAATGTTGGGAATGTTAAGCAAAAACGGAAGATCAAAGAGTCCTTGGTGAGAAGCTCCGTCTTCTCCAATAATTCCACATCTATCCACACCGAAAATTAAAGGTTGCTCCATTTTTGCCACATCGTGAATAATCTGATCAAAAGCTCTTTGTAAAAAAGTACTGTATATTGAGACAAAAGGTCTGGCTTTTCCTAAGGACAACCCTACTGCTGTTAAAACTGCATGAGATTCAGCTATACCAGAATCAATAGATCGTTTTGGGAAATCTGAGAATATTTTTTCAAGTTTACTACCGGATTTCATAGCGGGGGTTATAACAGTGATTTTTGAATTGTTTTTCATTTTTTTATAAACAATGAAAGCAATAATCTCACTCCATGATTTTTTATATAGTAAATTTCCAAGCGAAACATTCTTCTTAGCTAAACCATGAAATTTTCCATCTTTATCAAGTTCTGCGTCTTTTAGACCTTTTCCCTTAACAGTTTTAACATGTAAAACAATAGGCCTAGTGGTTTCTTTCGCTTTATTTAGCGCATAAATCAAGTCACCTATATTATGCCCACTTACTGGACCCATGTATTCTAATCCTAAATTTTCAAATAAATTTTGTGGCGCAAAATTTTTCTTCACAGGATTAAAAATTGCTTTCCCTAAAATGTTTAATGCAGGAATTAATTCTGCCTTATCCAATTTAGAATATTTTTCGTAATTTTTTCTTAAAGTATCTTTTGTTTTTAACTGTCCTAAAAACTGTTGTAATGAACCAATATTTTGAGATATGCTCATTTCATTATCGTTCAACACAATTATTAACTTGTGATTTCTATGACCTAAATCATTCAACGATTCCAATGCTACACCATTAGTAATACTAGCATCGCCAATGATAGAAATCACATTATTTCTTATATTGTTAACGTTACTTGAGTATGCCAAGCCCATTCCTATTCCAATACTGGTTCCTGCATGTCCTGCTTCAGAATGGTCATATTCACTTTCTTTTAGAGATTGAAAGCCGCTAAGTCCATTTAATTGTCGTAGTGTGTGAAAATCTTTTCCTCTCCCGGTTAAAATTTTGTGGACATAAGACTGATGACCGATATCAAAAACAAGTTTGTCTTTTGAAAAATCAAAAACAAAATGAATGGCAATAGTTAATTCTACCACTCCTAAGTTGCTACTTAAATGACCACCGTATTTTGTAATTTTTTCAATAAGGAATTGTCTAATGTCTTTGGAAAGTGTTTCCATTTTTTTTACATCGTAATTATTCAGGAAAGTTGGATCTTTTATTTCTTCAATTTTCATACTTTTATAATAAAGTGTTTCTTTTAATAATCTTTAGCATTTCTTTAAAGTTTTCATGTTCGGTATTTGACTCGTATGTGTTTAATCCTTTTAGTAAGTACTTTTTATAAAAGTTGTGTATTTCTAAAGGTGATTCATCCCGCAATATTCCAAAGTATTTTTTGGGTTCGAATGCAAAAAATTTATAGTCAAAAGAAACTCCCAGCGCAAGGGCTAAGTAAAAAATTGTTTCTCTTTGTACACGAGAACAATTAAATTTCATTGCAATTTGCTTTAAAAAAAGAGCCTCCTTAATGAAGGGAATTAAGGAATTTGCTTGTCTTAATTTTATTTTTGGTGCATAAGTGTTACTTAAACCAGAATTAGATAAAATATTAATTTCATTGAAAGATTTAACAATCTCCTTATCTTGCACAATGATGCTAATATTTTTTTGAAAAAATGCATACATTGCTTTTTGCCTTTTTATGAAATTTTTACTCTTTTTAATTGTATTTTCACTATCTGAAACATTTCTTAAACTCACTATTAATAACAATGCATCAGTCAGGATGTTTCCCATATCTTTATGATTTATGTTTGTATTATTAGCTAAAACGGAGATAAACATTTTAAAAGACAATAGATTAGTATTTTCTCTGTAGTAAGAGAAAATGTATTTGTATATGTTACATTTGCGAGTTTTGGAAAGATTATTAAAATTATGTTTAATAATTTTAATAATCTTTTTCGATTTAAAACTATTTTTCAATTTTATCTAAAATTCCATTTATAATTCTGAACGTGTCTTCTTTGCAATAATTTTTGCTAATTTTAACCGCGATGTCAACATACAAAGGTTTATTTTTTTTATCGTGAATTATTTTGAAAGTAAAATATGAAAGGATTATTTTTTCAAGAACTCCAACTCTTTCTCATGTTCAATTTATCAATAAAGATATTATTTTTTCCTTTATTTGAGAATATTCTTCTGAAAATTTGCTCAACTCTTCGCATTCAACTTTTGTCAAGGTTATTAAGTGAGCGGTTGAGTTCGACGATAAAAACACAAAATCACCTAAGTCAGTTAAGTCTCCCGTTTTTTGTCAATATTCGTACATGAATTTTATTAATGCGCGATATCTTATTTTGTCTTTCATTTACACTTTTCCTGAGTACTTTAGCGAATCTGAGTTTACTAAAATTCTGTCGCCTGCTTTAACAAACAAAGGTATCATAACCTTTAGACCATTAGCAAGAGTACATTTTTTCAAAGCTGCCTTGGATGTGTTTCCTCTAACTGCTGGCTCTGTAGTTGCAACTTCATATTCAACGTTAGCTGGAAAAATACAGTCAATTGGTTTGTTTTCAAAAAGAACTACCTGAACTTCCAAATTTTCTATGAGTAAGTTTTCTTTTCCGTTTAAATTTTCACGAAGCAAAATAAGTTGTTCATAGCTTTTTGAATCCATGAAAATATATTGATCTCCATCATTATACAAGTAACTGGTTTTTGTTGTTTCGATAAAGGCAGGTTCCACCATTTCTCCCCCAGTAAATGTTATTTGCGTAATATTTTTTGTTTCTAAATTTTTCACCTTAGTTTTAACATGAGCTTGTCCTCTCCCTGTCTTCGAATGTTGACTTGAAACTACAGAATACACTTTTCCATCCTTTTTAAATGTGGTTCCAGGACTAAATGTATTAACATTAATCATTTTTTGTGCACACTACATTTCTGTTTGAACTATTTAAAGAATAAGAACCGTTCTTAGTTATTACTAAATCATCTTCAATTCTAGAACCGAAAAGGTTAGGCAAGTAAATTCCTGGCTCAACTGTTACTACCATGTTTTCTTGTAATATTTCATTGTCTTTAGGACTTAAATAAGGAGCTTCATGAATATCAATCCCAAGTCCGTGCCCCAGCCCATGGCTGAAATATCCCTTGTAACCAGCGTTGTCAATGTATTTACGAACTAATTTATCAATATCTGAGCACTTGACTCCCGGTTTTAATGCATCAATTCCTACCTGTTGTGCTTCTCGAACCGTGTTAAATAGTTTTTCGTGCTCTCCATGAAAATTTTTGCAACGTCCCACAAATATATTGCGAGTCATATCACTACAAAAACCTTTATATTTAACTCCAAAATCCAAAGTAATGAATTCATTTTCTTCGATAATTTTATCACTAGCCACTCCGTGTGGCAAAGAGCTTCGATGACCCGAAGCAATAATGTAATCAAAGGATTCTTTCTCCGCCCCTAGAAGTCTGGCTTGATTGTACATAAAGTTCGCAATATCTTTCTCGCTCATTCCGGATTTGATAAATTTTATAGTTTTTGTAAATATTTCATCTGTGATTTCCGCAGCTTTTTTTAAGTGCTTCAGTTCATTTTCTGTTTTTTTCATACGCATTCTTGTGCAATCAACAGCATGCAAAGAAATTTTTGGTATATTTTTTTCATATAACAAATATTCTCCAACAGTTAAATAATTTTTTTCTATTCCTAATTTTGTAATATTGTTCTTTTGTAGGACATCAAGAATATCATCAAACAATGAACTAAACTGTATTAATTCGTCAACATTTTTAGCATTTTCTTGTGCCATTTCATAATATCTTCCATCTACTAAAAGAATGTTTTTTTCTGGTGTACAAATTAAATAGCCCAACGTAGAATGAAATTCTGTTAATCAATATCTATTAGTTTCGCTTTTCAAAAGAATAGCGTCCACATTACTTTTTTTTATTAGATCTCTTATATTTTTTGTTTGTATTGTTGTCATGCCGTCCTTAAATATTTATTATTATTTAACTCATATTCTATACTACTAAACGTTCCGTGTCCGGGATAAATTGTATATTCTTTCGACATTTTTGTTATTTCAAATGCTGTTTTTATTATCTTGTCGTGAGACCCTCCGTATAAATGAGTTATACCCAAGTCCTCTTTAATAAGAGTATCGCCAGTGAACATTACTTTTTCTTTTTCAAATACAAAAAATGTGCTTCCCGGAGTATGTCCTTGAAGACCTACGCATATAATTTCAAAATTTAGTAGTTTTAAAATATCCATATTATGAAATGTTTTAATTTTATGTGTATTCATAACAAAACTAGTGTGTCAATAGCTGGCATTTTTTACGGGATCAAAAGGGAAGTCTGCGTCTAACTCATGTATAAAAATGTCTTTTATATCAAAATCACTAACAATCTTGTCAACAGAGTGGATATGGTCAAAATGACCATGAGTTATTAATATGTATTTTGGAGATAATTTAGTTTCCAATATTTTTGACTTTATTAATGGATAGTCAAAACCAGGGTCTACAAGGATACAGTCAGTACTATTACCCGAAACTATATATGTATTCTCGTTTAAATAACCATTGGGAATTGTTATTATGTTCAACTATTTTTTCTTTTCTTCGTGAGCTGTTTTGGTATTACATTTTCAACAGTATTTATTTATTTTTAGTTTTTCAGGGTGAATACTTTTGTTTTTTTTATAAATGTAGTTTTCTTCTTTACATGTTGTGCATCTTAGTTGTAGTTTATCTCTCATTTTTTTCCTTTATTGAATTCTTTTTTAGATTAATTGTATACTATAAATTGTATGTATAAGCGATGAGAAACAAAAAAAGTTTTTGTTAAAGATGTGCAAATAGGTGGCAACAGAGATGTTGTTATTCAAAGTATGTGTACTTCTAAAACTCATAATGTTGAAGAAACGTTAAAACAAATTAACTTGTTAAAAAATAGTGGTTGTCAAATAGTGAGACTCGCAGTACTGGATCAAAGAGATGCGGTTGCTTTAAAGGAAATAATTCCCGTTAGTCCTGTCCCTTTAGTGGCAGATATTCACTTCAATTATCGATTAGCATTAATGGCCATCGAAGCCGGAATTCATAAAATTCGTTGAAATCCAGGCAACATTAAAAAAATGGAACACGTTGAGGAAGTAGTCAAAGCTTTAAAATCAAAAAAAATTCCTGTCAGGGTTGGTATAAATTCTGGTAGTTTGGATAATGATGTATTAGAAGAATACGGATTGACTGCGCTTGGTCTTTTCAAGTCTGCAGAAAAAAGTATAAAAGCATTAGAGAAATTTGGATTTGAGGACATCGTGGTTTCATTGAAATCTAGTAACCCATTGCTTGCTATAGAGGCATATAAAATGTTTGCAGATAAATATAATTATCCCCTGCACTTAGGTATTACTGAAGTGGGTGATATCGTTAGAGGTTCTATAAAAACATCTTTTGGACTGGGAACATTATTAAATGAGGGATTAGGGAATACTGTTCGCGTCTCTATTACTGGTGATCCAACACAAGAAATATTTGTTGCCAAAGAAATACTAAATATGTTCGGCTTAGTGCGTGGAGTGCCTAAGTTAATTGCTTGTCCTACCTGTGGGCGACTAGAATATAATATGGTGCCTTTAGTTGAATTAATGGATAAATATTTAAAAACAGTTTATGCAAGTGTAAAGGTCGCTATTATGGGTTGCGTAGTAAATGGACCAGGAGAAGCAAGGGATTGTGATATTGCTGTTGTTGGAGGACGGAAAAATGTCCTAATTTATATTGATGGCGTAATGGTACACAATATATCTCAAGATGATTGCTTTCCAAAAATCAAAAAAATAATTGACGGATACGTCAAAGAGAATTTTAAAGACGGAGTAAGGAAATAAAATATGAAAATAGAAGATTTTAAATTTTTTAAAACAAGAGGATTAATAGACGGAAATTGAGTTAGTGCTTTGAATCACGAAACATTTCAAGTGATAAATCCAGGAACAGAAGAATTAATTGCTGAAGTTCCCGAAATGGGCACAAAAGACGCGCTAAAAGCTGTCTCTGCTGCAGAAATGGCATTCAAAACATGAAAAAAATCAAGTTTTCAAGAAAGAACAAACATTTTTGAAAACTTTACTAAGTTAGTAGTTGAAAATCAAAAAGAACTTGCAACTTTGTTAACAGTTGAACAAGGGAAAATTTATAGCCATGCACTAAGCGAGGTTTTAAGTTTGGTAGACAGAGTAAAGGGAGATATATATGCTGCAAAATTTGCTCAGGGGAAAACTCATGACATAAGCGATAAGGCTCAATATTTTAATCTTAGACAACCTATTGGGGTTGTTGCTGGTATTTCTCCATGAAACTATCCATTAAGCACAACTATAAAAAAAATATCAGCACCAATCGCAGCTGGTTGCACCGTTGTTATAAAGCCTTCAGAAACAACACCACTAGTTAATCTTGCAATGGCAGCCATGTGAAAGGAAGCAGGACTACCTAACGGAGTATTAAATATGATCACAGCCAATAATCCAAAGGAAATCGGAGAGGTTTTAGTAACAGACCCAAGAGTTAAAGCGTTTGCATTTACCGGTTCAACCCAAGCAGGTGTGTATCTTGCCTCAAAAGCAATGAACACAGCAAAACAAGTTATTTTAGAGATGGGTGGAAATTCACCATTTGTTGTTTACGAAGATGCCGATTTGGAAGTAGCAACCGATTCTTTATTAGGTTTTAAAATCACAAATGCTGGACAAATTTGTGTGTGTCCTAATCGTATTATTGTTCATCAAAATATTAAGCAAAAGTTTGTTGATCTTTTAACTATGAAATTCAAAAAACAAAAACTAGGCTATGGAATGGACAAATCCTCCACATATGGTCCTTTAAACAGTGCTAAGCATCTTGAAAAGATCGAATCTGTAGTGAAAGATGCTGTCAACGAGGGCGGAATTGTTTGCTTGGGTGGAAAAAAAATTGAAAACACAAAAGGTTTTTATTTTCCCTTGACAATTTTAACGGGGTTGAGAAAAAACATGAATTTTAGTAAAATAGAAATTTTTGGTCCAATTGTTGCCATTTATTCATTCGTAGAGGATCAAGAAGCAATTGACTTTTCCAATGATACTAACTATGGTCTTGCATCATATGTGTTTACCCAAAGTCCTAGAAGAGCATGAGAATTTATTCATCAAATAGAGGCAGGTGGTGTCGGAGTTAATCAAGGTGGATTTGTTGGAGAGTTGGGAATTTTTGGAGGATATAAGGAATCAGGAGTGGGAAGAATTGGGCAAGTTGAAAGTGTCGAAAATTACCTTGAGTATAAAAACGTTGGTTGAAGAATCGACACTCCAAAATAGTTTAAAAAGACTTTAAATAGAAATCTTTTTAAACTTTTTCTTTCTAATCATTTCTATTTCTTGTTTGTAAACCGGAACATCATTAAGTCACGGTGTTTCCAATATTTTAATTTTATTATCAAACGCAGGATGATAAACAATATTTATTAATGTTTCAAAACCAATAGTTCCCAATCCAATGTTTTCGTGTCTATCTTTCCTTGCTCCAACAATGTTTTTAGAATCGTTTATATGCAAACAGCTTATTAATTCCAAACCTACTACATCATCAAACTCTTTTAAAACCTTCTCTAAGTCTTTTTTAATGTCATACCCAGAATCACTCACATGACAAGTATCAAAGCAAAAACTAACTCGATCTTTATTATTTACTACTTGACTTCTAATATCAGCTAGTTCGTGAAAATTAACACCAATTTCTGTGCCTTTCCCGGACATTGTTTCAATGGCAATTTCAACATCACTAACTTTACTCAAGGCATAATCCATACATTTAGCGGCTGCTTCTATTCCTATTTTACTACCGTTACCTACATGTGCACCGGGATGAAGTACTAGTATTTGACAACCAATAGCTTTAGTGCGTTCTAATTCTAAAACCAAAAAATCCCTTGCAAACTTAATTTTTTGAGGAGTAGCTATTGTCGCGGGATTAATTATATAGGGGGCATGCACGATACCATCGTTAGGGGACATGTTCCTTTCCTTCAATTTCTCTTTAAATTTTTCAATATTTAATTTTTCAATACTCGTTCTATTGCTGCTTTGAGGTGGACCTGTATACACCATAAAACTATTGGCATCATAAGCAATTATTTCATCCAAGGTTGTTAATAAATATTTGGGGCCTCTCATGCTTGTGTGAGAACCAATTCTTAAGTTATACATACATTGTTTATTTTAACCATTTTTGATTATAATTAACATATGGAATTAAAATTATTAATACCAAGAGGATTCTGTAGTGGAGTTGTTAAGGCATATCAAAAAGCGAAGAAGGTGGCTGTCGAGAATGTAGGAAAAAATATCTACATGCTTGGTTACATAGTTCACAACACAATTTTAATAGAAGAACTAAAAAATCTCGGGATCCAAATTTTGAACGATAAAGAAAAAACCAGAATGGAATTAATCGATGACATTGATGAAGGAGTGCTAATTTTAAGTGCACACGGAACACCTTATCAAGTTGTAGAAAAAGCTAGAAAAAAAGGTTTACAAATCGAAGATGCAACTTGCGAATATGTTTATAACACTCATGGTTTAGTAAATGATTGGTTAAAAGAAAAAGACATTCAAATCGTCTTTATTGGTAGTCATAATCACCCAGAAACAATTGGTGTTTGTGCATTAAGCGAATCTATTCATATGGTTACAAATGTTGAGGAAGTAAAACAGCTTAATCTAGATACTTCCAAAAGAATCCATATTACAAATCAAACCACATTGTCTCAAATAGATATGGAAGAAGTCGTTAAAGAACTAAAACATAAATACCCTAAAAGTTACTTTAAGAATGACCTTTGTGATGCGACAACTACTCGCCAGAATGCTGTTCTAGACTTAAAGGGAACCAATGTGGACTTACTAATTGTTGTTGGTGACATTAGAAGCAACAATTCAAAAAAGCTTTGTTCAATTGCGAATCAAATTGGAATTAAATCTTATTTAATTGATTCATTGAAAAACTTAAAAACTGAATGATTAGATAATGCAGAAAATGTATCCCTAACTAGTGGAGCCAGCACACCTCCATTTCTAACTAAAGAAATTGCTAAATTTATAAAAGAATATTAATTCTCTCTTTTTTCGAGTAAATAAGAGTACACTTTTTGTAAATCTTTGTTTTTAGAAAAATCCACTATGTCTCTTAAATAATGGATTTTTGCCTCTAGGTATTCGTTAATAATTTCTTTTTTCCCCTTGACGTCGATACCTGAGTATATTTGTTTTTCATTTAAAATATTTATTTGCGTTGTTTTCAAAAGTTTAAAAACATTGTAGAAAGTATTTTTTTCTTTCACAATTCATTCTTCTGATAATTTTCACTCAGTATTATTAAAATGTTTTCTAATTTTTCAAACATTATTACGTGGTTCTATAACAATTGTTCGTAAATTTGTTAGTGCGGGAATATCTGAAAGTATCTTTAGTATTTCCTTGGTTCCAAAACCAGTCATTATTAATGTATCGAAAAGACATAAAAAAGAATAATCACCAGATATTAGTGAGGACAATCCATCGCTAAATAATATAGAAATGTCATATTTTTTTTCCAGCGAGGCAACGATTTTTTTCGCTGAAAAAAAAGGACCATTCTTGTTCTCAACTCCAACGAACTTTTGAATTTTGTTGTTTTTCAATAATTCTATACCAAGCAACATTTGATCACAACCAATGTCTAACAGATTGTCTGTATTAGTGGTAATTTGGTAAATTAAGGAAAGTCTATTGTCTAATTTAATTTTTGAAAAAATCCCTTAAGTGTTTTGAACGAGAAGGATGTTTCAATTTTCTTATAGCTCTTGCTTCAATATTTCTAATTTTTTCACGTGTAGTGTCAAATTTCAAACTAATGTCATCCAGTGTGTATGCATATTTATAGGGTGTCAAACCGTAATGCATGCAAACTATTTGTTCTTCTTTTTCTGTTAAATATTTCTTAAACAAATTATTAATCTCTTTCTTTAGAACTTCTTGTTCGGCATATTCATCAGGACTTATAGTGTTTTCGTCTTTTACAAAATCTCCAAAAGTGGAGTCTACATCATCACCAATAGGTTTTTCTAAACTAACAGGCTTGCTATTAATCATGCTAATTTCACGTACTTTTTTAGAATCAATTATGTGGTTTAAATGTTCCGCAATTTGTTCTTCACTAGGTTCTTTACCCAATTCTTGTGTTAGAATTCTTCTGCTACGGGTGATTTTATTAATAGTTTCCACCAAGTGTACAGGAATTCTTATTGTTCTTGCTTGATCAGCAATTGCTCTAGTGATAGACTGTCTAATTCATCATGTTGCATATGTTGAAAACTTATATCCTCTTTGGTAATCAAATTTATCGACAGCCTTTATTAACCCAATGTTTCCTTCTTCAATAAGGTCAATGAAGTCCAAACCTCGGTTCATATAGCGTTTAGCATTTGCAACAACTAAACGCAAATTACGTTCAACAAGTTTCTTTCTTGCAGAAATTGCTTCTTCGCGGTCCTCACCTTCGATTAATATCGAGAGTTCCGCTTCCTCTTCCCTTGTTAACAGGCGTGTATTTCCTAATTGATTTAAATAAGATTTCACACCATCTTTTACTTTCGAACTATTGTCCAACCTAGTAGTTTTTGCCCAGATTTTGTTTTTCTTTATTTCTTTTGCTGCGGATTCTTTTTCAGCATTTTCTGCCTCTTCTTCATCGATGTCAATACCTTTGTCATTGACAAAACGCACATTATTATCCAATAAAAAGTTAATTACTTTTTCTGATTCATCATCGGAATTATGATTGCTTGCTCGCAAAATATTAAGAATATTTTCCTGTTTTACTCTAAATCTTTCAGTCTTACAATGTTCTAAAAGAGCAAATTTAACTTGCTCATAGGACATTTTTTTCAGTTCTTTCTTGGAAAAACTGACTAATTTTTTACTTTTTTTAGGCATCTTTTATTTTTTTTACAATTTTTTGAATATTGTTATACGATTTTACACTATTTTCTTCAGATTTTTTATATTTTTCTATTTCTTTTTCCAATTCTATCGCATATTTGTTTTTTCTGATAATTTTGAAGTAATGTTCTAATTCATTTGCATAATTACTAAAGTTTGAAGTTTCCTGTTTAAGTAATTGAGTGGCCATTTTTTTTATAACAGGTTCTTTTATTATATTTAAAAATTTATCTATATTCATTTCGTTAAATTTTTGATAATAGTGAACAATATATCGTGAAAAGGTTGAAGCGGCATAACTAATTAAAAAGTTTAAATTATTTTCAAAGTATTCCGCAGCGTTTTTACTTATTAATATTATTTTTAATATATTCAGTTCTGAGCGTTCTACAAGTTTTTTATTAAATTTCGTCTTACCAAATGTTGTTGTCTCTTGTGTTGAAAATTGTTTTTGTTCTTTTATTGACGTAGTTGGACTTTGAGGGGCAGTGCTTTTCTTTTCAATTTCTTTTAGTATTAAGTTTTCGTTTAATTCTGTTTTTTTTGATATTTCCTTAGCCAAAACACCATTAGCAATTGAATCATTACTCACTAGCAATTCAATTGCTTCATGTACAAATTCTGCAGTTTTGGGTGTTTCCTTTGCTAAATATTTATTGTACAAAACATCAAAAAACCATTCTTTAAAAAACACTTTCTTTTCTAAAACTTGTTTAAGTGCTTTTTCTCCTTTTTTGATAAGAATTTCATTTGCATCTTTGCATTCTTTGTCGGTTGTTACATAAAAATTAACATTCTTGTTCTTCATGGATTTATAAATTTTTATAATTGTCTTTATTCCGGCTTCATCATTATCGAAAAATAAAATAATATTTTTTGTTATTGAAGAAATTTTTTTAAGCATAAGTTCATTAATGCTAGTTCCCATAGTCGCACAAGAATTATGAATATTAACTGTTTCAAACGCTAAAACATCAAAATGTCCTTCAACCAAAATAATACTATTTTCTTTTGTAGCAAAAGCCGTTGCATTGTTGAGATTAAACAAACAAGAAGATTTATCAAATACAATATTTTCCATGGAGTTTAGGTATTTAGGGTCTTGTCCATCAAGACTCCGTCCTGAAAATCCAACAAAGTCGTTTTGATCGTTTTGAATCGGAAATATAATTCTATTTCTAAAGAAATCATAAAATTCATTATTACGTGATGTGTTTTGCTTTGCTAAACCACTTTTTAAAATATCCATCTTGGAATACCCTTTTTTGAGAAGAAAATTAGACAGTGTATTTCCGTCTCCAGCGAAACCAATTAAAAAACTTACCAAAGTATTGTCAGAAATTTTTCGTTCTTTTATGTAATTTTGTATTTGATTTTTTTGGTTTTTATACTGTAGAAAATAGAAGTGAGCAGCATCTTTATTAATTTGTAGGTTTTTTTTTATTGCTTGATTAACGATATTATTCTTGTCAGAATGTAATTTTAGCCCTTTAATGCTGATATTTTTTAATTTAGCCACGTGAATAACGGCATCGATAAAGGTGATTTTTTTATAAAGCTGATAGAACTTAAAAACATCGCCGCCAGTATTACATGCGAAACATTTAAATATTTGTTTTAAAGGATGAATAAATAGTGACGGTTCTTGATCGGGATGAAATGGACACAAGGCAACATAACTATTTCCCTTCTTTTCTGTTTTTAATTCTTCGGAAATACACTCAACAATATCTACATTAGATTTTATTTTTGAAATTTCATTAGATGTCATAATTGTGTATTTTATCTACTATATAAGAGCGCAAATGGTTGATTTTAATTCTTTCTTGCTTCATGGTGTCTCTATTTCTCACGGTGACCATTTGATCGGAAACAGAATCAAAATCATATGTAATACAAAAAGGAATTCCTTTTGCATCTTGCCTTCTGTATCTCTTCCCAATACTTCCTGTTTCTTCATAGTAAATAGGAAGAAATTTTAAAACTTTCATGACTTGTTCCTTTGCACTATTTCCTAACTTTTTAGATAATGGCAAGACGGTAGCAAGATATGGGGCAACAGATGGCGGTAACTTTAACACTATTCTTTGTGTCTTATCTTCCAACGTTTCTATATGAAAATTATCCCATAAGACACTTAACAATGTTCTACCTACTCCAAAGCTTGGTTCTATTACATTTGGAAAAAACAATTCATTCTTTTCGTTTTTTATTCCTAGTTGACTTTGACTTGCTTTTGAGTGAACCTCAAGATCATAAGTTCCTCTGTTGGCCAATCCAGCTAATTCAAGAGAACCAAATGCATAATTAAATAAAATATCATATGTTTTTGTGCTGTAGTGAGCAAGTTCAGACTTTGTTTGCTTATAAACTGTTAAGCTTCTTTGCTTAATGCCAACTATTTCAAAGAATGATTTCATTTTGTCTAATAGAATTTTGAAATACTTTTCAACATCTTTTTCTTCACAAAATCATTCTATCTCCATTTGTTCAAATTCTTTAGTTCTGAAAATAAAGTTAGAAGTAGTTACCTCATTTCTAAAAGACTTTCCTATTTGAGCAACTCCAAACGGTAATTTGGTGTTTGTGCTATTAACTATGTTTAAAAAATTAATAAATATTCCTTGTGCAGTTTCTGGTCTAAGATAAATACCATCAACATCGTTATTGTTTTTCGAGTACTTTACTTTAAACATTAAATTGAATTTCTTGGGGAGAGTTCATTCTTTCTTTTTACAATTAGTGCACTTAATTGTGTTTTCAGTCAATCATTCAGTGTCGATGTTTTCAATATTAGTTACTGTTTTTTTACTAACATTCTCGACTTTAAAACGATTGTGACAATTTTTACACTCTACCAAAACATCTTCAAATGAATTAATGTGACCACTCGCTTTTCACACATCATTGCTCAACAATATAGAACTATCCATTGCAAAAATATTAAGATCTCCATCCGCAAAATGAGAGAATCATACATCCTTTATTTTTTTTATGGTTCGTGCACCTAAATCTCCATAGTCTCAAGTACTGGAGAGACCGCCATATATTTCACTTCCTTGAAAAACATAACCTACGTTTTTTAAATGTGCAGTAAAATTTTCCATATTCTTTTCAAAGAATTTCATGTATTTATTTTACTTATTTAATCCCTTTAATGTGAGTTTTTAATGTTTTGTTTTCTTAATTTTCACAAAGCTTTCGATAAAGATTTTTTTGGAAATAATATTTTCCAGTTCTTTCCTTGTGGCAGACATTATTTGCTTAATTTTTGAACCTTGTGATCCAATTATAATTTTTTTCTGTGATTCCTTATTAACTGTCAATGTTAAATGCAGAACCATTGAGGAACTTGCCTTATTTACAACATGAACATCAATAGTTATAATTTCGGGAATTTCTTTATGTGTAAATAAGATGATCTGCTTTCTTGTGATTTCCTTTATTTGGAATAACAAATCTCTATTTCACAAATGTTCTTCAATAGAAGAATATTTAGATTTTTGAAAACTAATTTTTCACATGTTGTTTTTTAATACATTTAAATTGTCATTTTTTAAAACAGAAATGGGGAAAAAATTAGTTAATTTATATTTTTGATTTAATGACCCTATTATTGGAACAATTTCATTTTTTTTAATTAAGTCTGTTTTGGTTAAAATAATATAAACCTCTCTTTCTTTAAAAGTGGTTAATATATCACTGATGGTTTCATGGTCTATACTTCTTATTTTTTCGTTTAAACTAATAAAATAAAACACATAATCGGCTTCATTAAGAGCGATTGTATAAGATGCACTCATTTTTTTGCTTTTAACAGTTCTTTTGTGCTGTAATCCTGCAGTGTCAAACAAGAATATTGTGTTCCCGTTGTTTTCAATTTTACAACTAATTAAATCCTTAGTGGTATTTCTTCTTGCTGTAACAATTGAAACACTGTCTTCACAAAATTTATTTATAAATGTTGATTTTCCACTATTGGTCTTTCCTACAAGTGCTATTTTTGCATTCAAAAATTTAAATCCATTCTAAGAATAAGTTCCAACAATTAAAGAAATAAAAACGATTAAAATCACTGTCGTCGCCACAAGAGCATTAAACAATGTAGCAGCTGCTCCGATATCCTTAATTTTTCTGGCGCTTATATTGTATTCAAAGGAAATGATGTCTACGAGATTTTCTACAAGTGTATTTATGAATTCAAATGCAACAACAGTTCCATAAACACCCCACACAATTGCTCATTCATAACCTTGCATGTTTCAAAACACGGAACCTATGATAGATAATATTAAAAGTCCTATACCAACGATAACATAGAAAATAAAACTATTTTCTTCTTTTAATACGGTTATGAATCCACTAAGTGCTCATGCAAATTTTCTAAATATCTTCCCTAGGAAACTCATTTACCCTGCATCTTCATTTTTTTTCTTAATTTTCTTTGAGTTTTAATCATTATTTTTTCTTCTTTTGACTCTAAATGATTATAACCAATTATATGCAAAAACCCATGCATCATTAAAAAATTCAAT
Source organism: Mycoplasmatales bacterium (assembly GCA_014238225.1). Taxonomy (GTDB): domain Bacteria; phylum Bacillota_I; class Bacilli_A; order Mycoplasmatales; family JABAAY01; genus JABAAY01. The sequence goes on along the minus strand of JABABL010000004.1, from coordinate 12,067 downwards.
TCTTCTTGTAAACTTTGTCCTATTTTTAAAGAATTTTCCTTCGCTTTTTTTACGCAAATAAAAATTTCACCAGAAACACTGATTTTTTTTTGATTATGTTTTGCAAGTATTTCGTTCTCTATGTCGGTTGTATTAAATGAGATCACATCTGTAACCTGGTTTTTGTTGCGATATTCCTTGTTAATTTTTTGTATATTTTTTGCTTTTACGAAATGTAGTGTGAATCAAAAGTCTTTTTGTTTTAGTTGATAATTTCCAAAACCTTCAATAAGATTTTTTACATCTTGTTCTTTGATGGTAGTCTTTGATTCGTTATTGACAATAATAATTCTATTCACAAAGTTATTATAGTAAAAATAAATATTCTCACAATTTAACACTCGATAGCACTATGTTAAAAGGTAAAACTGTACCGGGAATGAAATTTAAGTCACTAGTAGTTGTTAAGACTAATTCATAAATTGAAGGATTGCTTTCACTAATACTTATGCTAAATATATTGAAAAGCAATTCAGTATTATCAATACTTCCGCTAAGGGTTTTCTTATCATCGTAATTTTGTAATTCATTAGCCGGAATTAAAAGCACCACATCATTTCGAGATGTAACTTGAATTGTTTTTGTTGTGGTAACTTCAATCGGAAGCAAAATAAGAAATAGACTAAAAATTATTGCAAATGAACTCGCAACAGACGTAAAAATTCAAATTGTTTTATTAAAATTCTTTTTCATTATAATAATAATTGCTTCTGAAATAAATCCTCTGCACCTTTCTCGTGAGTTGCGTAAACTATCACTTTTCCCCTGGCTGACAAATGTGATATTATTTTTCTCACTATCAGAATGCTAATATTGGAGAATGCCTCATCTAAAACTAAAATTTTGCTTTTTGTATTAAAAATAGGTAGACAATTAATAAATTGTTTTTGACCCTCAGATAAGTTGCTCCCATCTCATTCAATGTCGTGTTTTAAGTTTAGTTTCATCTCTTGTAACAACGATAACAAGAAACTTCTTTCTGTTTCTTGCAACGTGAACAGAAAGTCTTTTATCGCATCAAAAATTGTGTTTTCTATAATTATAGAATTGGAAGAAATATATAAAATATTTTCTCTTAGATAATAGTGAGAAATATCACTAATTGAAATGTCATCAATTAATAATTCTCCATTTTGAAGCGTATGAATACCTGCAATTATTTTACAAAATGTTGATTTACCAGTTCCATTTCCTCCTTGTATTAATAAGTTTGAAGTTATTTCACCATTAAGTCCGTTGAGAATTTTTTTACTATGTTCGTAGGAGTAAGAAATATTTTTAAATAGTATTTTATGAAAATTAACTTTTTCACTAACTCCCTTGTAAAATTCTACTGTTGTTGAGTTAAGAAAGTCATTTATTAACTCTAAGTTAACTTTATTTTTTTTTATATTGACAAGAAAATTGAAGAGTTGAGAGGAAGATGATTGAAAAATACCAAAAATTGTAGTGAAAAAGAATAAAGAACCCACAGTAAATTGGTTAGCGATAATAAATACTGTTCCAAGAAAAACAATTAGAACACTCAATACTCCCGAAAACAAGGAATTGTTGAAGACAAAAAATGAATTAATTCAATGATCTTTAGTTACTGTAGAAATATATTTTTTCAGTATTGTAGAATGTTGATCAGCAATTTTATCACTATCATTTTTCCCTTTAATCGAGGCGTTATTGAAAAACACTTTAGTTAGAAGGGATCTTTTTTTATTAGTAATTTTTAATACGTTCTTCTTTGATGTCACTATTTTATTTATAAACAGATTTATTAGTAATAAAATTATGACTACAAAAAATAATGACACAGCAGCAAGATAAATATTTATTGTGAAAATAATAACTACTGAAATCACTCCTATGATTAAATTTATGGGAACAAAAATTCTTTTTTGTAATTCATTAGTAATTAATTCTCCAATGTTTCCTAATCGTTGAAAGTAAAGATTTGGCTCCGTATTCTGAATAAACACACTGGTTTTTAAAAATATTTGTTGTTGAAAAAAATATTCAAAATCTCCTTCAATTAAGGATTGAATTTTAAACAAATACAGTTTCATAAGAAAATCAAAAATATTTTTATAAATAGTGGTAAATATGAAAATTCCTGACACACTTAATAACAATGTAGTTAAATTATTTGGGATGATTGTGTTTAATACTATTTGCAAATATAAACCGGAAAACAATCCTAAGAGAAATACTATAAAAGATGATAAAAAAACAAAAACTATATACACACGATAATTAAAAAATTGCTTGAAAACATCTGCAAAACTCTTGGTTTGGATTCCGCTAAGTTGATTTATGTAGAATAAATTGAAGTTTGACTTTCTAGTTATTCCAACTGTATTTCGAAAAATTTTTTCAAAATCTTTCGATGACATAGTTTGTATTTCTGTGTAGTTTGGATCTACAAAAAAAACGGTGTTATGTTTAATTTTATTGACTATAACATAGTGAAAAACATTTTTCTTTTTTATTAAAACAATAGAATGTTTTAGCTTTCTCTTTCGAAATGCATCATAATCTACTTTAAATCAACTAATTGAAACACCTAATTGTCTACCAATAAAACTTAAACTATTGAGATTTAGACCCTTTTCAGGAACATGCTCAAAACTTTTAATTTGTGATTTTGGTATATTTCGTTGAAAGAATAAGTAATGTAAATGTAAAATACAAACAATTCCACATTCTGATTCTTCTGTTTGAATAAAATTTAATTCCTTCTCTAACACTTAATATTTAGGAAAGAAATTTTTAAATATTTACTTTATGAAATGATTTAAAGCTTCTTGAACTTTTGCTTGCGCATCTTTGTAAGTTTTACCTTTTATGGATGCGTACACCTTAATTTTAGGTTCTGTACCCGAAGGTCTTACCGCAACAAAGGAGTATTTATCGAATCAGAACATTAAAAGATTATCTCTGCCTAATTCAAATATAGGTTCTTTGAAATCAACCATTTTCATTACGTTCATTGAACCAATTTTTGTTGGGGGTGTTTCTCTTAATTTATTGACATATTCGTTCATATCATCCATAAGCGTAGGTCCTTCAAAAAATTTCACACGTTGTTCATCTGCAAAGGTGCCATACTTTTCTCCCAGGTCATCCATAATATTCTTTAGTGTTTTTCCTTTGTTTAGGTAGTAATTAACCATGTCGGCAAACAAACAAGCCGCTTGAATTGAATCTTTGTCTCTTGTAGTAGGTACTAAAACACAACCAAAAGCTTCTTCATAACCCATAACAAAGTCTAACTTACCATTTTTTTCTTTTTCTTCTTCATTTAATAAATGACCAACTCACTTAAAACCACTAAGGGTTTCTTTAACTATTAGACCATTATCTCTAGCAATTGTATCGAAAAAAGTTCCAGACACATATGTACTTGTTACATATGGATTTTTCGGCAATCTATTCACTCTTTTCAAGTTAGAGTAGTAATAATCAAGAAGTATACCAGCTAAAATATTAAAGGAGTAGTATATTAGTTTCCCCTCATGCCTAAAAGCTACACCAATTCTATCAGCATCGGGATCAGTAATTATTACTAAGTCACTATTGCTTTCATCAGAATATTTAGCAGCAAGTTCAAAACTAGAACGTATCTCAGGATTTGGATTTTTAGTAGCAGAAAAATTAGGATCATAGACTGCCTGCTCCTTGACATATTCAAACTTATAGTTCATTTTTTGAAACAATCTCTCTAAAAATCTAAAACTTGTTCCGTGCATACTTGAAAAAGTAATGGATGCTTTTTTTTCTAGTTCAGGATGAAATTGTAAAGATTTAATTATTTCGTCTATGTATAAGTTTTCAACATCTTCATCGATGTATTTTATTTTAGTTTCATCCATACTCAAATCAGTATTAAAATAGTTACTTTCCTCCGCCATTAACTCGGAAATTTTATTTGTTTTTTCAGGCAGCAACTGAGCTCCGCCATGGTCGTATACCTTAAAGCCATTGTATTGCGGTGGATTATGACTAGCAGTTATAATAACTCCTCCCGCGGCTTTTAAGTGATTAACACAATAAGAAATATAAGGAGTCGGCTTTAATTCATTGTTTTTTGGTAGATAAACCTTGAAACCCTTCCCTTGAAACACAGCTGCTACTGTTTCGGTAAATTCTATGTTTTTATGCCTATTGTCATGACCAATAATAATTCCTTTTGAGGCGTTGCTTTTATCTTCTAATAACAAGAAGTCTGCATATGCTAGGGCAGCGCGTTGGATAGTAAATATATTCATCCCTCCAGGACCCCACTCCATTTCTCCTCTAATTCCAGCGGTTCCAAACTTTCCTGGTTTATCAAAGAATTTCGCAATTTTTGCATCACTCATTGATTCTATTTCTTCTTTTATTTTTGTATCTGTGATTTTAGACAATCACTCTTTTTTTATTTTGTTATTCATTTTTTTCCTTTTATTTTTTTATTATCTGGATACCCGATGATGTTCCTAGTCTATTTGCACCAGCTTTTATCATTTTCATTGCATCTTCTTTTGTTTTAATTCCGCCAGAAGCCTTAATCATAAGGTGTTCATTTCTGTTTTTGTTCATTGTTTGTACATCCGATATCTTTGCACCACTAGTCGAGAAACCAGTGGATGTTTTTATAAAGTTTGCACCAGATTCATTAACGATTTTTGTTAATTTAGCAATTGTTGCTGTATCTAATAATGCTGTTTCAACAATAACTTTCAATGTTAATTCCTTACATGCTTTCTTAACAGCACTAATTTCCTTTAACAAGTAATCTCATTGTTTTGATACAGCAGCACCAATGTTAATAACCATATCTATTTCTTGTGCTCCATCTTTGATGACAAGTTTTGTTTCCTTGACTTTTTGCTTGATTGTGTTTGCTCCCAATGGGAAACCAATAACTGTACAAGTAAGTACTGTCGACCCCTTCAGCAGTTTTCTAACTAACTTCACTCATAAAGGATTAACGCAAACCGATTTGAAATCATGCTTGACTGATTCTTTGCATATTTTTTCAATATCAGATTCTTTTGCATCCGCCCTTAAAATTGTGTTGTCTATATATTTATTAAGTTCCATATTAATAATATTCCTTTCTTGTTCGATTTCAACCTAATGTCCTCAATGCTATTTTAAATGTTTTTAGCTTACCTTTTAAACGAATTTTATTTTGGAAAGTAGCTAGAAACATGGATAATCGGTGTGTATATAACGATTTAAAATTAGCCAATGTTGCATAGCAAAAAAACTCTTCATTTAGAGCTCCATCAAATTCAGATTTTTTCAAAACACAAGTGTTATCCTTATTAAAAGAAATAATAAAACTGTTCTCTTTATCGAAAGTAATCCCTAATTTTTTACCATGTAATTTCTTAGGAATAGTTCTGTGAACATTAATCATGTAATTTAAATAATTTTCTCCGTCAAGATAATCTGGTTTATATAGTTTCTGACTTGATTTATTGATTTTTATTAGCATTAAATTTGAAACAAACACACCACCAAAAAAAGCACTTGCAATTCCTGGTCCAGGGTATCCATATCTAGAACCAACATACAGATTTAATAGTGGTGTTTGAGATGTATAATTTCCTCAAAAAACTTTTGAATCATTGGCAAATCCGTAATCACTACCAGATAAAGAATTTAATGTTTTTTTCTGATATTGCAATCCTTCGACAATTGTCTGATATTGAATGGTCTTAAGCATTGGTCAAATGGTTTTTAAATAGTCAAAAATTTGGTCAGCAAACGAATCCATTTTCTTTATTTTTAAATCCGCTAATTGTTTTTCAGTGGTTTGAATATGTACACTTAATGGCTTTCTGGTTCTATCGCCAGAATCATAAATTAATTCGTTATTTGTTATTTTAATTGTTTTAGTTTTACCAGATATTGCTTGCAAACATGAATGTTGTTTAATAAAATTTTCCGAAGGGTTCACCACGAAATTTGGTTTATAAAATCCGAACTTCCTTCAGTTTTGAGATGTGTAAAAGTTCATTGTTAAAGTAAAAAGAGTCCCATCATTTTCTTCTAATAACTTCTCATAATTGCTCAATTTAACGGACTTCACTTGAACTAATTTTTTTACTACATAAGGAAGAGGGGCGTTAATTAAATATTTTTTCGCTCTTCATACTTTATTATTTGCGACTACACCTGTTACCAGGTTATTTTTTCACATAATTTTTTCCACGGGAGTTTTTGTATAAATATCTCCTTCATACGCTTCGATAATTCCAGAAAGTTTTTCAACAATTTGGTGAGGAGAACCCAATATTTCATATACACCGCCTATCAAGTAAAGTGCCAAATTATACATTAATTCACGACTATTACATTTTTCGGATTCAAAATCAAAAGCATTAGATATTAGAATAATTTCATTAGCAAGGCTTTCATTTTTGAAAAAATTCTTAAGAAACTCGAAACCATTTATATATTTTTCGTCTTCGTGAAAATAAAAACTTCTAGATAAGTCAGCATAAACTTTTTTCAAAGAATTAAAAAATTTACCTATTAGATCAGAACTTTTAGGGAATTTCTGTTTTAGTCTTTTTTGAAGCATAACTCAATCATTAGGGATAAGCTTTTCAGAAGTGTTGTTTTTCAAAACGGTTATTTGTTTAGCTTTTTGAAATTTTACAACTGAGCCAATCTTAGTGAATTCTCAAATACTCTTCATGGTGGGGTGTTCCAACGCAGGCAGCAAAGGAATAGCACCAGGAATACTGTATTTTTTTTGATTGATCACTTTATTTCTTGATGCAAGCATTCCGCCAACAGAACTATTTTTTTCAAAAATTATCACTTTAAAGCCGCGACACGCTAGAAAAGCACCAGAAATTAAACTAGTAAGCCCACCACCAACAAGTATTGTATCTGGTTTGCGTTTTTTTATTGCTGGTTTTCTTTTAAATGCCATAAACTAATTCTCCTTCAGATATGGGGTAGTGAGGAGCAGTAATTTTAACTTTCCTAATTTGATTTACTAAATTTTCTTCGCTACTCACAACTATTTTAATATAGTTGGTTGTATATCCAACATACTTCCCAACTTCTTTTCCGTTTTCAAATAAAATATCAAGATTTTTATTCATGTTCTTATTTATGTATGCCTCTGCTAATTCATCGTTTAGTCTCAACATTTTATTAACTCTTGTTTTTTTAGTTTCTTCCGATACCTGTTCCATAAAAGCTGCAGGGGTTCGGTCTTTTTTGCTGTATGGAAAAACATGCATTTCTGAAAAATTAATAAGTCTTACAAAATCTAAATATTCGGAAAATTCTTTGTCTGTTTCAGTAGGAAATCCAACAATTGCATCTGTTGTAATACTGATTAATGGTTTGATTTCTCTTATTTTGTTAATTGTGTCTAGGTACTCCTTTTTATTGTAATGTCTTCTCATTTTTTGAAGAATTCTTTCGCTTCCGCTTTGAATTGGTATATGAAGATGGTCAACTAAAATCTTACTATTCTTAAGGAATTCAACGAATAAATCATCAATCTGAGTAATTTCAATTGATGAAATACGTAAACGTTGCAAATTTTTACAATTAGCTTCGATATCCCATAATAATTTGGAAAAAGTGTAATCATCTAAGTCCTCACCATAACCGCCTGTGTGAATTCCTGTTAGAACAACCTCTTTGCACCCTTTTTCTACAACGTTATTTATTTCTTTAAAAATTAATTCTTTAGGTTTGCTTTTCATTTTTCCTCGTGTGTAAGGAATGATACAAAACGTGCAAAAATTGTTACAACCTTCTTGAATTTTAATGAATGCTCTAGTCCTTGTCACAAACGCAGAAACAATTTTTTCTTGAAATTCAGTTTTTTTCTTATCATCGCGTTGGTATAACTTCTCTATTTCTATTATGGTTTTAGGATTTTTAGAAAATTGTCTTATAAACTTTCATAAATCGTATTTGTTTTGACCTAAAATAATATCTGCTAATTTGCTTTTCTTAATTTCCTGTGCTTTAATTTGACTATAACAACCAATTACACAAACTATAGCATTAGGATTTCGTTTACGAGCACGCTTAATATAATTTCTGCTTTTGCTTTCAGCTGTATTTGTGACGCTGCAAGTATTTATTATGTAAACATCCGCATTATCAGAAAAGGACACTGATTTTAGACCCTGTTGTTCTAAACTTTGGTGAATGTAATCGCTCTCATATGTGTTTACTTTACAACCTAGAGTATGTATGGCGAAAGTTTTTAAAGGGTTAATCATTAAAATATTGGTCTTCTTTGAGTTTTTTATTATTTATCTTCACTTTTTCCTTGTTTGTTCATCATTCCTTTTTTTCTAGATTATCTTTTCCTTTTTCTGTAACCACTTTATTTTTCTCTTGAATTTCAATTCTAGCCAATATTCTTGTTTTTTCGATTAACATGACTGAATCAGATGCCAATATTATGATGCCAAGAACAACAATTAACAGAATAACCACTGCAAAGGATGCAGGTTCAGAAAAAATACTAAATCAATACGTTTGTAAAAATGCAAAAAGTAAAACCAAACTATAACTAATAACAGATACAAGCGAATAATTAAAGATCTTTCTTGCTGTTTTCTTTTTATATGAAAGAGAAAGAATTAAATAAAAACCATAAAATAAAATTGCTAAAAACAAGAAAACGGAATATATTATTAATCCACTCTCTCGCGGCAAGGGTGTTGAAAAAACTTGATTATAAGTGAATAGAGAAATTGTAACGCTTGTTAAAATCATTGCCAGTGATAAATAAACCAAAAAACTTCAAATTCGATATTGTCTTCTTAATTTTTGTAGCATTGTTTCATTATAAAGACTAAACAAGTTTATTATTGTAATTATTTTATTATTTCCAAAGACAATTTTTTCCTTGTTTTTCTGCAGCATTAATTTGATATATTTGTTCTAACGAATAAATTTCATTGTAGAATGAGTTAGTAAAAGAAAGAAAAGTGCAGAAAATGAAAACAAAAGTAAAAATATTCAAAACAAAAGAAGAATTAGCATATTTTTTGGGCGAAAGAGTTGATAAAATGGTTCATGAAAACCCCGGATTAATTATGGGTTTGGCGACAGGTTCTTCGCAGGTTTCAAACTATAATGCCATCGCTAGTATTGCAAAAAAAAATAACACTTGTTATGCAAGAGTAACAGGATTTAATCTAGACGAATACGTAGGTTTAATGCACGATGATGTACAAAGTTATAAATATTATATGGATAATAACTTTTTTCATCGCCTTAACATTGATTTAAGGAGTACATATTTTCCTTATTCATTTTGTGAGCATGAAAATTACACACAACAAATTTGTAAAGAGTTTGACTCAGGAAAGAATATGGACTATCATAATTTTTCAGGTTATGATCGAATGATCGAAAGCAGGGGGGGATTAGATTTTCAACTTCTTGGATTGGGAGTTAATGGCCATATTGCCTTCAACGAACCCGGTACTCCTTGAGATTCAGAAACACATCTTGTTAAATTACACAACGAAACTATCGATAGAAATGCACACCTATATTTTGATGGTAAAGGAGACAATGTTCCCCACTATGCTGTTAGCATGGGAATAAAAAGTATAATGAATGCCAAAGAAATATTTATGACTGTAACTGGAAAAATAAAAAATGAAATTTTAAAAGAGATTTTTTCTTATAAAGACAAAAAACCCACTTTAAAAGTACCTGCAACTATTTTATTTCAACATCCTAATTGTTGATGACTACTAGATGAAGAAGCAGCCGAAGACTTAGAACTATAATTCTAGAGAAATAGTGTAAGAAAAACAACAGGAGCGGTCTCGGATCGCAATATCCTTTTCCCTAGAGAAATACTACTAAATCCCTTTTCATGAAGGATTTCAATCTCATTCGAACTAAATCCTCCTTCTGGACCAAAAACACAACATGTTTCATCTACTGTTTGAATATTTTTAGTCATTGTTGTTCGTAATTTTGTATCGGCTAAATAATTCGCGCTTGGTCCGGGTTTTATCTCATCAATAGTTTTTATGGAATGAATTCTTGGGATGTAGTTTCTCTCGGATTGTTCCGCCGCTTCTTTCGCAATTCATCTCCATTGTTTTATCTTTTTTTCCTTTTCTTTTTCGGAATTAAATTTTGTTACAGTGCGTTCCGAAATAACCGGGAAAATATCATTAACTCCTAATTCAGAAGCTTTTTGAATTAAATAATTAAATCTTTTGGGTTTGAGAATTGAGACAAATACTGATGTTTTGTTAATGTTCTCATTATTCACGTCCAGTTTTTCAACAATATTTCCTACAACAGAAGAATTTTTAATCACCAATTCTGTAACATAGTGATAACCGTTATTGATAGTTATTACTTTCTGATTATTTTTAAAACGCATTACTTTTTTAATATGAAAAATATCTAACTCGTAGAAAAAAACTTTTTCATCTTCTTTTTTAGGAACGAAATAGTGTTGCATTGTTTTATTGTAAATAGAAATATCACAAATATATTTTTAATTATCTTTTTCTTATAAACATTTATAATTAATTATATGAAAAAGAAATCCACTATTGTTGCAGCTCTAACAAGTGCTGCTGTAGGTGGAGGAATAGCGACTGCTTCGATAGCACAAGCCTGTGGAAACACACCCCCTAGTGGATTATCCAGCGAAGACATAGTTCAGTCTGCATTAATTGCATTAAGCGAAACAGCAGTCATTCCCAACCCAACTAGTAATCAAGGTGTAATTTTTAGAACTATTTTAGAAAACTTGCAAACAAACAATGAAAGTGACATTCAAAACATTAATTCTATTAATGTTTTAACCCCTGTATCTTCAATCACTATCAACCGCACCGAAAACACCGTTGTGATTGCTGCAAATACAATGACAATAGGAGTAGCCGGAGGAACGTATGAAACTTATGTAAATTCAACTAACTTAATTTTTTCCAATATAACAACACTCGGCGATTCGCTTATAAATTTAATGATTTCTTCGGATTCTTTAGTTCCCTCAACAACGAACAGTGAATTTGTACAAGACACATTCATTTCTTTAATTAATGGTCTAAACGGAGTTAATGCTCCAACAGATGTTAATCAATTAGCTCTTTATGAAATAATTCTGCAGCAAATTCAAAGTTTGGAACCAAACTCTTCAACCACTGTCGTTTCTTCTATCAATTTATCTGTTCCGCAGTCACAACAAATGCAAGAAGTTCGGGTTTCTCCTTCGGGTTCTGAAATAACAATAAACCAAAACATCCTCTCTTTAAATACCGATGGTAGTGGCGTAAATCTTTTTAACAATTCAAATCAAAATTTTGTGATTTCTAATATTTTTGTCACAGGTAACGCTATTTCTACTACCTCAAGTTCAGTTAGTGGCCTTTCTCCTGTTTACTTTGCAAACGAAGTTATTACTGGAGCAGCTCGCGGACTAAACGGAACAGGTTCTTTTAATCCCCCTTCTGTGGGAACTAATAGTTTTTTATTATATCAAGCATTTGTTAATGCATTTACTGATAGTGTTGATATAAACATAAGTGCAATCACTAATATAAGCATCACAAGTCTTAATACTTTTGTATTTACTAATACAAGCAATACTGTAGCAACAATTAATCCTGGAACCATGACTTTTACTACAGAGGGTGGACGAATAACAACATATTCTAACTTGAATACAGAAATTGTAATTACAGGTATTTCTGTAAACGAAACAACTGGTCAATTTGCCTCAACTCCCGTTGTTAATAATCCTGTAGGCTCTTTAATAGCTATACCAACTCCCGGTGAAACCTTATTAAATGAAGCAAGGGGTATTAATGGTTTAACGTCTAGGCCACCGGGCGGGGTAAGTAGTGCGCAAGTGTTGTGGGATGCATTATTTACGGCAGTAAGAATTGTAGATACTAGTGTTACTGCAATGACCTCTATTATTTTGAGTAATCCCTCTTTTGATCCACTATTTGTTACTGGCGATAATGTTATTGGGATATTAGAAAATTCGATTTTTATAACAACTGAAGGAGGA
>JABABL010000049.1 GCA_014238225.1 Mycoplasmatales bacterium | reverse complement strand
AGCGAGCCTTACCTTGATTTTACACCACAGGAACTATCTGCTGAAATATTAAAAAAAGTAAAACAACGTGCCGAAGCAGCACTCGGTGAATCTGTTAAAAAAGCAGTCATCACAGTTCCTGCTTATTTTGATGACTCACAACGGCAGGCAACACGTGCGGCTGCAAAAATCGCGGGACTGGAAGTGGCGCGGATCATCAATGAACCGACTGCCGCAGCGATTGCTTATGGACTCGATGAAAAGCAGGATCTGCAAAAAGATGGTCACGTTGCGGTTTATGATTTAGGCGGTGGAACTTTTGATATTTCGATTCTCAAACTTTCCGGAAAGATTTTTAAAGTGGTTGCCACTCACGGGAATACTCAGCTTGGTGGAGATGATTTTGACCAGGCTGTGGTGGAAATTTTGAAAAAGAGAATTCTGCAGGAACACACGCAAGCGCAGTTTGATGATCCGGAGTCAAAGCAAATTTTAAGAAAAACTGCTGAATCAATCAAAATTGGCCTCAGTCTTTCACCAGAAAACGAATACACTCTGGACTTCCC
>JABABL010000048.1 GCA_014238225.1 Mycoplasmatales bacterium | reverse complement strand
AGATACAAAATCCCATTGCTTTATTTCTTTCTGCATGGTGACCAGGAGGTCTTACGGCACAAAATGCATTATGAAATTCTTTATTTTGAACTCCATCTATAGCAGTAATAATTGATCCAACAGCATCTGCAATAGCTTCTTTGCTGCCAGGAGAAATAATTGTATCTGCATCTAAAAATACCAGTCCTTTTTTTGGAAAAGAATTTTCTACTCGCTCAACATATTCAGGAGTATGGGTAAAATCTAATATTTTACTATCAAATTTTTTATTTTTTTTCCATATTAAGTTTTTATTTTTTTTTAAGTTTTTTATTATTGTGGTTACTCGATCCGGTTTTTCCGGATGACCTAAGCCAGTTTCGTGATTAATTGATGTATCTGATGTTACAATAGCTGTACTCATTAAAAATAATTTTCTAAAATATTAAAATATATTTTAGTTAATTTTTTCATATCGATAATAGAAGCTCTTTCATCTGATTGGTGAATGGTATTATTCCTTAAACCCAACTCTAACCTTGGTATTGAGCCAAGAAATCTACTATCAC
>JABABL010000047.1 GCA_014238225.1 Mycoplasmatales bacterium | reverse complement strand
TTGCCATAGTGGTATTTGTATTTGAATATTTGTACAAAATTTCAAAGAGATTGAACTACTTTGAAAAATAGGTAATTATGACGTCATGGCGGCCATCTTGGATTTTTTTGTGAAAAAGAAAATAGCATAAAATCACTCAGGACATCCATATGTACCTACATATCAAATTTCGTCAAGATCCGACCATTTTTGACAAAGTTAGAATTTTGGCGGGAAACGCGTTTTACGTATGACGTCATAGCCGCCATTTTGAAAATTGCATGACTTCAAATTTAAAACAGGAGGCTCTTCAAACAAAAATGAACCTTATGGTTAAAAACCCCATGTCTCTACCACTTGTGGTTCTGGAGGAGTAGTCGTCACAAAAAAATCAAGATGGCGGCTGTGGCGGCCATCTTGGATGACCTAGTTAAAAAATGAAAAAATGATCTGGAGCTATTCAAGTCCTGGTTCCATTGGTGAAGTTTGGTGATGATCCAATTGAGTAAAGTGCGTGACGGACAGACTGACGAACACCAAAAATCATATTTGAAAATATATTCTGTGAAGAGGT
>JABABL010000046.1 GCA_014238225.1 Mycoplasmatales bacterium | reverse complement strand
ACCAACCTTATGTGGCTCTGCCTTTAAGAATAAAGGTGTACAGCGATTGTTAGATGCAGTGAATGATTTTTTACCTTCGCCTCTTGACATTGGAGCTATCAATGGTTTTAATCCTGATGATTCAGATGTGCCTATGACTAGGATGCCAAGTGAGGATGACCCCTTTAGTGCTTTAGCATTCAAAGTGATGACAGACCCTTATGTTGGAAAATTAACTTTCATGCGTGTTTATTCCGGAAGTCTGAATGCAGGTTCTTATGTTGCAAACCCAAATACTGGGAAGCGAGAAAGAATTAGTCGAATTCTATTGATGCACGCAAACAAAAGAGAAGAATTAGATAAAGTATCCGCCGGTGAAATTGTTGCGGCAGTAGGTTTGAAAAATACCCATACAGGACATACGCTTTGTGAAGAAAAAAAAGAGATTCTGTTAGAATCAATGGAATTTCCAGAACCTGTTGTTGAGGTCTCTGTTGAACCGGCGACAAAAGCTGATCAAGATGCATTATCAAAAGGGCTTGGAAAGCTTTCTGAGGAAGACCCTACCTTTAAGGTTT
>JABABL010000045.1 GCA_014238225.1 Mycoplasmatales bacterium | reverse complement strand
TTGGTGAATTAGTTGAAAATCAAGCTCGTATCGGTGTTTACAGAATGGAAAGAGCTATTAAAGAAAAAATGACAACCTTAGATGTTGAGTCAGCAATGCCTCAAGATTTGATTAATGCAAAACCTTTAACAGTTTCTTTAAAAGATTTTTTTGCAAGCTCTCAACTTTCACAATTTATTGATCAAACAAATCCATTGTCAGAAATTACTCACAAAAGAAGGGTTTCAGCTTTAGGACCCGGTGGATTAACTAGAGAAAGAGCAGGTTTTGAAGTTCGTGACGTTCACCCAACTCACTACGGAAGAATTTGTCCGATTGAAACTCCAGAAGGACCAAACATTGGATTAATAAATAGTTTATCAACTTATGCAAAAATTAATAAGTATGGCTTTATAGAAAGTCCATATAAAAAAGTTAAAGATGGTGTTGTTCAAAGTAATGTTGAATATTTATCTGCAATGGAAGAAACAAAATTTACTATTGCACAAGCAAATACTAAATTAGATAAAGATGGAAAAATAATTGAAGAATTAGTTTCTTGCAGACAAAACTTAAATTTTCTTTT
>JABABL010000044.1 GCA_014238225.1 Mycoplasmatales bacterium | reverse complement strand
TGTATTATCTTTAGAGCCAATAATGGAACCACCTAAAAGATTTAAAGATAATGCTGAAAAATTTGGTTTTAAAAAAGATGATGCTATTATATTCAAAGTTGGTGAATTCAAAAAAATAAAAGATCTTTAAAATAAATGTTAAAATCTATAGAAGGAAATTTTGATAATCCTGAAGTTCATGAGCTTCTAATTAAACATTTTATTGAATTGAGATCTGTATCACCGGAGGATAGTTGTCATGTGCTGGATATAGCTGGGTTAAAAGACCCTACTATTAAATTTTGGAGCTTGTGGGATGAAAATAATTTAATAGGAAGTGGTGCTTTAAAGTTTCTAGATAAAGAACACGGAGAATTTAAATCAATAAGAGTTAGTGACAAGTTTAGAAACCAAGGAAATGGCTTTAAGGTTATAAATCACTTAATAAATGAAGCAAAAAAACTAAATATTGAAAGATTGAGTTTAGAGACTGGTGCTGGTGATTTCTTTTTAGCTGCTAGAAAATTATTTAAAAAATGTGGTTTTGATACCTGTGAACCTTTTTCTAACTACAAAAGCAATATTAA
>JABABL010000043.1 GCA_014238225.1 Mycoplasmatales bacterium | reverse complement strand
TAGACTTTAAAGTTAAACGGGATTTTTTTTCTAATTATCACTAAAAAAATATTATTCAGCAGATTTCAGAAGTCGTCATTGAAAGACAAAAACGACGCATGATTGCGTGTATATAGCGAAAATGATATTTTTTGAACCCAATTGTTTGTCCAACGCTTATTTTATACCAGAAAGATGACACGGATAATATGAATGTTTGGTATCATAATAAACCTTATTATTTTCCGAAAACACTTTGTTAACTATGTTAAAGTCGGTTTATATTTGGATTTTTAACGATATTAAGAAAAGTAGGTGATTAACATTAAGAAGGCTGGCTGCACCGGACGATTGTGTCAGATTTGGACAAATTGTACTTTTATGTTAATAATATGAAATTGATAAATCAATCATTAAATTAAAAAATATACCTTGCGGTGCGTTTTATGAAGTTATTAATTTGTTTTTCTCTAAAGGTTCATGGGAACAGTTTCCCTTTTAGGGTTGGCGAAACCTTTAATTATAAAGCTAAATTTAATTTTATTCCAGCAGGGACAGCTAAACTAAAAATTGTTTCACTGGATACAG
>JABABL010000042.1 GCA_014238225.1 Mycoplasmatales bacterium | reverse complement strand
AAATTTGGGTATTGACTTTGATAAATGCATAAATCATAAAGAAATTGAAGATCATATTTTAAATGATCGAATCAGTGCAGTGAAAAATTTTAGTATACAGGCCACTCCAACCTTAATAATTAATGATAAAAAGTTTGATAAACCGCTTAACTATAAAAATTTAAAAAAAATACATAAAAAGTTGAATTTAACAAAATCAAAATTTAGATCACCTACATCACTTTCTATTTTTCCTGAGAGAAGTCCACAATTACAGGACAAAGAACCAAATATATTAAATGTGTTTACAACAAAAAATATAAGCGTAAAAGATAGACAAGGACAACAATGGAACACAGTAGAAAATAATAAATTAGCATACAAAAGAAGTGCAAGAGGCGCTCCTATCGGTAGTTATCCTAAGATTATATATGGCCCACCGGTAGAACGTTTAACAAAAAAGAATTATAAAAAAATAAAAAAAGGAGCACAGCTGTATTATGATAGGGGTTCTGTGGTTTTCAGAGGTCCTTTTACCTATCAAAAAACATTACGAGGCCCCTCCCTATTATTAACAGCCAATGATATTG
>JABABL010000041.1 GCA_014238225.1 Mycoplasmatales bacterium | reverse complement strand
GGCCTTGTACACACCGCCCGTCAAACCATGGGAGTCGGTAATGCCCGAAGCCGGTGGCATGACCTCATAAGAGGAGTGAGCCGTCGAAGGCAGGATCGATGACTGGGGTTAAGTCGTAACAAGGTATCCCTACGGGAACGTGGGGATGGATCACCTCCTTTCTAAGGAGAAAGTACAGGGGAAAAGGAAAAAGAGCAGAGTGGTTCCTGTCCGGTTTTGGAAGAGTGTCTTCCAGGGTCGATCTTTGAAAACCGTACAACGATATGAAAGACAACAGAAGGTCTGAAGTAAAGTTGTGGAGAAAACAGAAGAAACTGAGAGAAAGAAAAGAACAGTGAAGAAACAGTTCTGAGAAAAATATCTCGAAGAAAGCACGAAAAACGTTTGAGAGAATCAGATCAAGCAAGGAAGGGCGCAGGGAGGATGCCTGGCCACACTGTACTGAAGAAGGACGTGCCAAACAGCGAAATGCGACGGTGAGCCGTAAGGAGGCAAAGACCCGTCGGTGTCCGAATGGGGGAACCCGGCAGCCAGAAGGCTGTCATCCCGAAAGGGAGAGGTACCCGGGGAACT
>JABABL010000040.1 GCA_014238225.1 Mycoplasmatales bacterium | reverse complement strand
TCATTGTGGTCAGCAAGCTCCTGAAGTCTGGAAATGCGGTTGACTCCATGATCATAGAAAATTTACCAGTCCTTCCTCCGGAACTGAGACCCTTGGTTCCTCTAGAAGGCGGACGCTTTGCGACAAGTGACCTCAATGATTTATATCGACGTGTTATTCACAGAAACAACCGTCTCAAACGACTGATTGAATTACGTGCACCTGGAATTATTGTTAAAAACGAAAAGAGAATGTTACAGGAATCTGTAGACGCCCTTTTCGATAATGGACGTCGTGGTCGTCCTATGGTGGGTTCGAATAAAAGGCCGTTAAAATCAATTAGTGATATGCTCAAAGGTAAACAAGGACGTTTCCGTCAAAATTTACTGGGGAAACGTGTCGATTATTCCGGACGTACCGTGATTGTGGTTGGACCGGAACTAAAACTTCATCAATGCGGTTTACCTAAAAAAATGGCTTTGGAACTTTTCAAACCATTCATTTTTCACAAATTGATTGATTATCAAGAAATACACACGATTAAAAATGCGAAGAAAGTGCTTGAGGAAAATCCCCCGGAAGTATGGGCCATCCTTGAAGAGGTTGTACGTGAACACCCCATTTTGCTGA
>JABABL010000003.1 GCA_014238225.1 Mycoplasmatales bacterium | reverse complement strand
TTGCTTTTAGAAACATCTTGTTCATGCTTGTAAATTTTACTTTTAAGAACGGTCATTGCCTTATCTTTATTATCATGCTGACTTCTCCCGTCCTGACTGGTGACAACGGTTCCCGTAGGGATGTGCGTAATTCTAATAGCAGAGTCTGTGGTATTAACGTGCTGCCCTCCAGAGCCACTGGCGCGATAAGTATCGATTTTCAAGTCTTCTGTTTTTATAACTATGTCTATGTCATCGACTTCAGGCAAAACGACTACTGAAGATGTAGAAGTGTGGACACGTCCTTGGGACTCAGTTTTTGGGACTCGTTGAACACGATGTACTCCTGATTCGTGCTTCATCAGTGAATAAACTCTTTCTCCCTTAATCGAGAATGTTGCAGAGCTAATTCCGTCTGCATTTGCTTCATTATATTCAATCATGCTAACTTTTCAATTGTTTATTTCGGCAAATCTCGTATACATCCTTAGTAAATCTAAGGCAAAAATTCCAGCTTCATCCCCACCTGCTGCTGCTCTAACTTCAACAATGATGTTTTTATTATCGTCTTTGCTGCTGGGTAACAACATTAATTTTATTTTTTTTTCAAGAGTTATTATTTTTTCTTCTGAATCTAAAATTTCTAATTTTATCATTTCAATCATTTCAGCATTACTCTCTTCTTTTAGAGCAACATTGCTAATGTCTATATTTTCTTCCAACTTAATAAATTCACTGTATGAATCGTATATATCCTTATTTTGAGAAATTTTAATGTTTATTTCCTTGACTAGCTCGTAGTTTTCAAACACTTCCTTTTTAGAAAGGGATCTTTGTAATTGCTCGCAATTTTCCTTGATACTGTTTAGTCTTAATCTTAAGTCTTTTGAAACCATATTAAATTTATAAAACTGTGTGACAAAAACGACAACGCGCTTCGTATGAGTCGCTCCCGCTAATTAAAATTATTGGATCAGTAGCTTTTGCCGGCTCTCCATCGATCAATCTTTGTGTTTTGGTAGCTGGATTTCCACAAACTACACAAACTGCTGATAACTTTGTTACAAATTCCGCGGATGTTAAAAGTTGCGGTATAAAGGAAAACGGTTTTCCTGTGAAGTCCTGATCTAAACATCCGATAATAACTTTTTTACCTTGATTAGCTATTTCGTTTGCTAATTCTACCAAAGACTCGTCCAGAAATTGAGCCTCATCAACTACAAGTGCACTAAAATTAGGGTTCTTGTTTATTAATTTTCGAATGTCTTCTGAACTTTCTACAAAATTAGCATCGACAGAAGCACCTAAGTGGGTTATAATGACTGGTTTTTTAGTATATCTAGTGTCAATATGTGATTTTACAATTATTATGTTTTCCTTCGCATACTTAAGCGTTGTTATTCTTCGTATTAATTCTTCGGTTTTTCCTGCGAACATACATCCGCAGATAACCTCTATTCAACCATCCTTAAATTTTTTGTACATTATTTCTTCTTCTTTATATTGTATTTTGTGCGGAACTTTTCAACTCTTCCTTTTGCTTTGTCTAAGTTTAGTTTATTGGTATAAAAACTATGACAATTAGAGCATGTGTCAACTCTTATTTCTTTTTCGGTGCTTTGTGTTTTAAATTTTTTATGGCAAGTGGTACAAACAATTGTTACATCTTCCATAATTGGATGAATATCTTTTTTCATATTACGCTTTTCCTACTGAACCAAATATTTTTAACTTATTTTCAATAGCTTTGTTCATTGCAACAAGGCCTGGTTTCATGATATTTCTTGGATCATACCCTTTCCCAATTTCATACTTTTTACTTTCAAAATAAACAACTAATGCTCCGCAAAAAGCTTCTTGAATTTCGGTATTAACATTAATTTTGGATTCACCGCACGAAATTGCTATTTTTATTAAGTCATTTGCAATGCCACTTCCTCCGTGTAAAACTAAAGGTAATCCAGTAACTTTGGAGTATTCTTTCATTTCTTCAAAACCTAATTTTGCTTCACCTTCGTAATGACCATGAACAGAACCAAGTGATGCAGCAAGAGCATCAACACCAAGCGAAGCCATTCTTTTACATTCGTCTAATGATGCATATCTGATTCCGCCGACAACACCATCTTCTTCTCCACCGACGCTTCCCACTTCTGCTTCAACAGAAACACTGTGTTTCATAGCTAGAGCCACTACTTTTTTGGAAATTTCTAAATTTTCCTCAATATTTCTTTTGCTTCCGTCGAACATAACAGAGCTGAAACCACCTTCTATAGCTTCTTCTACAACTTCATATGTTGTTCCGTGATCTAAATGCAAGACTACTGGAACAGTTATTTTATAAAAATCTATCATTCCTAAAACCATTCCCGTAATAGTTTTAAATCCTCCCATGTATTTTTTAGCCCCTTCTGAAACTCCCAAAATTATTGGTGAGTTAAATTCTTGAGCAGTATTGAGTGCTGCTTTTGTTCACTCTAAATTATTTATATTGATTTGAGCAACAGCATACTTTCCTTTTCTTGCCATTGGCAATATGTCCTTTAATGTCTTTAATCTTTTATCAAACATCTTACTCCTTTAAGTGATTTTGTTTTTTTACTATTTCTATTAAACCATAAAATAACGGCGATGGTGTATTAGGGCGACTTTTAAATTCAGGATGAAATTGACATCCAATAAAGAAATTATTTTTCGGTAGCTCAAGAATTTCCACTAATTGATTTTCTGTGTTTATGCCTGAACACACAAGTCCGTTGTCTTCAAATTGTTCTCTAAAATCATTGTTAAATTCATAGCGATGTCTGTGTCTTTCAGTAATATTGTTGTTGTTATAAATTTTAAATGCCTGTGTGTCTGATTTTATTTCACAATTAAAATTCCCTAGTCTCAATGTTCCTCCGTGTCCAACTTTTTTGTCATCACACTCTTCTAAAATGTTAATAATGGGATATTGCGTGTGTGCATCAAACTCCGTAGAATTAGCATTTTTTAAGTTCAAAACATTTCGAGCAAACTCCACCGCCATAAGCTGCATTCCTAGGCAGATACCAAGAATAGGTATGTTGTTTTCTCGACAGTGTTTTATTGCAATAATTTTACCATCAATTCCTCTGTCCCCAAATCCACCAGGAATAATCACCCCATAATGTGAAGATATTATTTCGCCAATATTCTCTTCATTTATGGAGTCCGAGTTAACCATTTTCAATTCTACATTTACCTCTGCAGCAAATCCTGAGTGTTTAATTGATTCGCAGATAGAGAGATACGTGTCTGATGACTCGGTGTATTTACCAACAAGAACAATTTTTATTTTTTTTGTCTTATCATTATCGATAAAGGAAATTATGTTATTAAAATCTTTGAATTCAGCTACAGGCTTTCTCACTTTGAAATGGTTATAAATCTTTAACATGATGTCTTGATTTTCTAGAAACAGTGGAACATGATAAATGGATTTTGCATCTTCGCATGCAAAAACATTTTCTTTTTTTATATTACAGAAAAAGGCGATTTTAGATAACAACTCTTTTTCTATTGGGACAGAGGAGCGACACATTATAAAATTCGGATGAATACCCTGTTGATTTAAAGTTCTTGTAGAATGTTGAGCAGGTTTGGTTTTCAATTCCTTAGTGATGGGCAAATAGGGAAGAAGAACTGTATGAATGTACAAAACTTGTTTTTTATCAAGTAATAGACCTATTTCCCTTAGTGCTTCGATAAAAGGATCTAGTTCTATGTCCCCAACTGTTCCACCAATTTCTACAATCATATAGTCGTAATCTTTTTTTTCCACAGTGCCCAATATTGCATTCACTATACTAGAAGATAGGTGCGGAATCACTTGAACTGTTTGTCCTAGGAACTTACCCTGTCTTTCGTCTTCAATTAATCTTGAATATATTTTTCCGGCAGTTATATTTGAATACTTGTTCAATTCCACATTGGTCATTCTTTCGTAATGACCGATATCCAAATCTGTTTCTGCTCCATCCTGTGTAACAAAAACTTCTCCGTGTTGTGCGGGACTAATTGTGCCTGGATCTACATTTAAATAAGGATCAATTTTTTGTAAAAATACTTTATTTTTTGAATTCTTAAGCAATCGAGCTATACTTGCTGCTATGGTTCCTTTACCTAAAGACGAGACGACGCCTCCAGTAACGAAAATAAATTTAGTCTTGTTCGTCGCTGTTTTCATCAGCATCAAGTATTAATTCTGTTGTTTCGCTTATTTCGTTTTCAGCCATGGTTTCATCTATTAAAATATCATCTAAATAAACTTCTTCATTTGCGTCAGCTGCCTTATTAAGGTTTATATCCTTAACTAAACTTTCCTCACCCAATTTTTCTGTATTCAAGGTTATCGGTAAATCATCATCATTAAGTACTTTTTCTTTTTTATAACTTTCTTCCTCGTTAATGTCTGTTTCATCATCATGAAACAAATCGCTTTCGTCATAAACACTGCTTACGTTGTGTTGAAATTCATCAAAAGGTTGGTTTTTTTTGATGTCTCAGTTATTTCTTCCAACAGTTACAAATCTCCTGTCATTTATAAAATTGAAATAAAATTTAGTCATCTCTTCGCTTTTTTGATTGTCTGTCATTTTAATGCCTTTTGTGAAATGGCTTCAAATTTCATAGAAATCCTGAGGACATCCTTTTTTTTCAAGATATTCGTATGCTTTTTCTAAATCTATCATTATATTTTTCCTTCCAGGTGAGAAATTATTTTTTTCTTTACACTTTCTTTGTCTAATTCTAGTTTCTTGATTAAGTCTTCTTCTTTTGCCGATCCACCAAAACTGTCAACCCCTATAGCTAATCCGTCACTTCCGATATATTTGTGTCATCCAAAAGTCGTCGCTATTTCATAAGATATTTTTATTGCTTCAGGGGTGATAACTGAATTCTTGTATTGTTCTATCTGTTTATCAAACAATTTCATGCACAACATGCTCACGACATTTATTTCTCAGTGCTTTTCTTTTTGAATTTCCTTGGCTATTTCAACAGCCGTGGATACTTCACTTCCTGTGGATATAATTATGGCCTGTGGTTTTTCAGAAGCTTTGTGAATAACATATGCTCCTCTTATTCCCACGGCATTTTGTGGAGTTTTGACCACTTTAACTTTTTGCCTGGATGTTGCAATAAAAACAGGCTTGCTTTTTTGAAAAAATCCAAACCCCATAGCTTCTATCATTTCTCTTAGATTGGATGGTCGAAGGAAGTATAAATTAGGTGTGGAACGAATCATTGCAAACTGCTCAATGGGTTGATGTGTAGGTCCGTCTGTTCCAACTCATACAGAGTCATGAGAAAAAATATTTACGACAGGAAATTTACTTAATGCTCCTAATCTTAATGCTGGTTTTGTATAATCAGAAAAAACCAAAAAACTACTTGTAACAGCTTTTAAAATTCTAGTGCCAACGATTCCGTTAGCAATTGCTGTCATAGCAAATTCACGAACTCCTGTTTTAAGATAATTGGAATTTCTGTTTGTTGAACTATAAGGAATGTCAGTTCCAACTATCTTGGTACTGGAACCTAAATCAGCATTTAAAACCACAACACCTCTTGTTCTTTCAATAAAAAGTTTCAGAGCTTGGATTGAAATATTTCTAAGTTGGTCGTCTTTTTCCTCCATAAAATCTTTTGGTAAAGTCTCTCTGTTGACGGGAAACATTCCTTTGGTATAAATTTCCATAATTTCTGGAAAAACATCTAGCAATTCTTTTGAAGTTTTTTTTCATTGATTAATGTTCTTGGAGTTTCTTTCATTAAAGAAACTCAAGAAGTTATTTTTCAAAGTCTCTTCGTTGCAAAAAGGTTCTTTTTTCAATTTATAGTGTGTTTTTGTTGCATCAGCTTGTTCGTTCAAAATTGCTCCATGAGCTTTATTAGTGTTTTGTATTGGTGATCCTAAGCCTATTATGCTTTTAATTTCAATAATGCTGGGTTTTTTAGATTGTTTAGCATTTTCAATAGCTTTATTTACTTCATCCATGTTTTCAGAATCTTTTACTAGTTGGTAATGTCACTCGTTGCTTTCGAAATATTTTTTTATATCTGTGCTAGTACACTCGCTTGTTTTACCATCAAGTTGAATATCATTAGAGTCATAAAGTAGAGTTAACTTGTCCAATTTTCATGTACCTGCAAGAGCGATTGATTCTAATGCAACTCCTTCTTGAAGATCTCCATCACCACACATTACGTACGTATGATAATTAATAGGAGATTTGGAATTCTTAGCTTCGTAGTTGGCTCTTCAGTAGGTTTCAGTAACGGCCGCACCTACAGACATTGCTACTCCTTGTCCTAAAGGACCTGTTGTGTAGTCCACTCCCTTTGTTACAGTATTTTCAGGATGTCCGGGAGTTTTTGAGTTTAATTTTCTAAATTGCCTTAAATCATCCATTGACAAGTAGTCCAACATAAATAATACGGTATACAACATTGCTGATCCATGACCAGCACTTAAAATAAAACGGTCTCTATTTACTCAGTCACTATCCTCAGTATCTCAACATATGTGGTTTTTGAATAAGGAGTACATCACAGGCATGGCAGCTATTGCCATTCCAGAGTGTCCGATTTGGGCATTGTTAACCTGGTCAATGGCAAGACCTCTCATGAAATTTATAGTTTGGATATCTTTTGTGTTGTCGTTCATATATACATATTACATTTATTTGTAACAAAAACCAAGCACAAATTACATTATGGAAGGATAAGAAACATCCAAAAGACTAAGAATTGTCTTCATTAGACTTTGTGTTTTTTGAACTATTTTTATCCTTAAGCTCTCTATTGCTTTGTCATCACTAAAAACACGATTAAGGGAGTAGAAATTATGAAATGATTTTGCCAATTTAATAGCGTATCTAACCAAAAAAACCGGGTCTAATTCTTTTATACTTTGTTCTAAAACATCCTCGAACTCTTCAAAAGTTTTTAATAGTTCTTTTTCGCTATCAGAAAATTTATGCTGCTCCTGTGTTTTCATTGATGTAGGTTTTTCATATTTATCCAATAATTGGCATGACCTTGCGTATACATACTGGCAGTAATAAAGAAGGTTTTCTTTTGTTTGTTTTTTTGTTTCGTTGATGTCTATTTCGATACTTGTTTTTTTTGAATTACTTAGTAAAAAGAAAAAAGATGCATCCTTGCCAATCAGAGAAAACAAGTCTCTTCACCAAAAAACATTTCCTTTTCTTTTTGACATTTTAATCTTCTGATTTGCGTTCTTTAACTTGACTAGTTCCATAAGAGGTATTTGAATTTTACTCACGGAATAGCCCATTGTTTCACATAAGATTTTTAATCTTTTAACGTATCCGTGATGGTCGGAACCTCAAACATTTATTAACATGTCATAATTGTGTTTAATTCGTTCATAGTGATAAACCGCGTCAGGAAGAATGTATGTATAAGATTCATCGCTCTTAACAAGAACTCTATCTTTGTCATCTCCGTATTTTTGTGTTTGAATTCATAAAGCATCGTCCTTTTTGTAAACGACTTTCTTTTCTTCTAAAATTTTCAAGTATGCTTTTATCAGGTGTTCTTCATTTTTATAAAGGTCTGATTCATTAAATCATTCATCGAAAACAATATTCAAAGACGAAATGTCCTTTTGAATTTCCGAAGTAAAATACTCTCGCACTTTTTTTCGTGCAACAATAAAATTGTCGGAAATAAAATTGTATATTTCAAAATCTTCCTTGCCAAAATTAATCTCTATATTTTTTGCTGCATTTTCGATTTCTGTGCCCTTGTAAAAATCCGGATCGTCAATATTTAATGAGAAAAATTGATTCATAACGCTTTGAGTACACACATTTATTTGATGACCATGATTATTGTTGTAGTAAATAGTAGAAATCTCATGGCCCTTAAATTTCAAAATGTTTTTTAGAACTTTTGCATATACTGCATTTCTCATATGTCCTATATGCATATAACCGGTTGGATTGGCGCATATGGATTCGATATTTATGTTCTTGGGTTGTTTTGCGGGGGAAACTACGTGTTGCTTTTTGTCAAGAATACTTTGATACGTTGTGTTTGATAAAAAAACATTAAAAAAACCATTTTTAGCAACACTTATTGTCATTCCTGTGTTTTTTACAATTGACTTTTTAATTTTTTCGGCAATTGCTGTTGGTCTTTGTTGCACTTTTTTAGCCAGTAAAAAGGGGAAATTAGAATAATAATCACATACAGAGGAATGTTTTCCTCTTAACACTTGTACATTAAGGTTAACGTTAAAATCAATTTTCACTTGTTTACTTAAGACTTGAGAGATGGATTCAGCAATATTCATGTTTTTATCCATAAAAAATATACGTAATCTTCTGCTCTGTTTTCCCCAAACCCTTAAGTAGTGGGGATATTTTATCAATTATTTGATATGTGTTATCGTAATTTTTTACGTAAACATTTTGTTCAGTAATGTTTCCTACAGATTTATAGGCAATATTTTTGGATGAAAAATAGTGGAAATAATAATCAGGATCAAGTCCTCGAGAAATCACGTTTTTTCTTATATTTTCTTTTTCTTGATTAGTTGATTTTCTAGAATAACTAAGTAATCTTGCTGTTGACACTCTATAAA
The DNA here is from genome assembly GCA_014238225.1 of Mycoplasmatales bacterium. Taxonomy (GTDB): domain Bacteria; phylum Bacillota_I; class Bacilli_A; order Mycoplasmatales; family JABAAY01; genus JABAAY01. The sequence goes on along the minus strand of JABABL010000003.1, from coordinate 81,022 downwards.
CCAAGTCGTTTAATATCTTGTCGTTTTCTCTTTCCAAATTAAAAATAGTCGACATAAAATTGAAATCGTTTAATTTCGTGTACTGTTCAACCGTGAAGTCCTTTTCTTCTAAAATAGGTATCAATAGCGTTATGTCGGTTAGAAAAGAAAAATTTTCTCTATAAAGTTTTCTTGCTCTTTTAATTATTTTTCAGACAATAACTTCGAAACCTACACTTTTTGGATGCAACACAACCTGCTTGTATAAGTACATTCTTCCAAGTAAATACTTTTCTAAAACATGTAAACATCCGATGTCAAACCCCATAATTCTTTTTTCTCCTTTTTCAAAAAAAGATAACGATTTTAGCATTAACTCCAGGTCAAAAACGCTATAGGATACTCCTGAGAAGTGACCATCCCTTAGCAGATAGTCCATTCTGTCCGCATCAATTTGCGAAGAGACAATTTGGTTAACTGAATTATTAGAATACTCTTTTCTCAAGACTCTCCCAATATCATTTGGCAATCTGCTGTCAATTGTTTTCAAAAGTTGAAAGAGCTCTGTATCCTTGGAATTAATAATTTGAATTCCGTATTCTTCATGTGATGTTTTTGTAAACATTTCGAATGTATGAGATAAAGGACCATGACCAACATCATGCAATAGGGCGGAAACTTGGACCAATAATCTTTCGTACTCGGAAAACTTTGAATAGTGATTCTCTGTAATGCGTCTAGCAATTTCATATGTTCCCAAGCAATGTAAAAATCTTGAGTGCGTGCTTCCTGGATAAACATATCTAACACTGTACGACTGACTGATATTCATTAATCGTTGAAATTCTTTGGTTTTTAATATATTGTAAACATCAGGGTTCTTGAAAGTTATGAACTGATGAATTGGGTCTCTTATTACTTTTTCGAACATTTTTCGTAGTCTCCAAATCTTTTTAAGACATTTTTATAACCTATCAATTCAAGAGTTTTGCTAAGCTCAGGACCACTAGCTTGTCCTGAAGCAATTAGTCTAATTGGTCAAAATAAATCTTTCCCTTTATTTTTTGTCGTATTTTTCACATCGGTGATTAAGTTCTTGATTTTTGTGTCCTCTCACTTTTCTTTGTAATTTGGCAAAAAGCCAAGAAATGACTTTATTGTGACATCAGATTTCTGACTTTGAAGAAACGTTTTTTCCTCTAAACTGAGTTTTATGTCTTCAATAAAAAATAAATCAGCAAGTTCTATAATTTGAAAACCGTACTCCAATTGGGGTTTGAATACTAGCAGCATCTTTTCAATTCAATCGTTGTTTTTATTTTTTTCCTTGTATTTTGAATTATAAAAAGGCTTAGTAAAACTAATGTATTCGTCATCAGTTAATTTGTTCATATAAATTTTATTAAATCAATTTACTTTTTTTACGTCGTAAGTAGAAGAAGATTTGCTTCATTTGTTTTCATCAAAGACTTCAATTAATTTAGAAACTGAAAATAGTTCTTCTTCATTGCCAGGTGACCACCCTAAAAGAGATAAATAATTGAAAAGTGCATTCGGTAAGTATCCCATATCTTTATATTCCTTTACATATTGTAGTAATTCGCCGTTATTCCTTTTTGAAAGTTTTTTCTTGCTTTCATCAACAATCAAGGTAAGATGCGCAAATTTAGGCGGGGTATACCCAAAGTAGTCAAACAAGATAAGTTGTTTTACAGTGTTGGTTATGTGTTCCTCTCCTCTCAATACGTGAGTTATTTCCATTAAATAATCGTCTACAACAACAGCAAAATTGTATGTAGGAATAGAATTGTTTTTCATTATTACAAAATCATCAACATCGTTTGTATCAACTTCTACGAAACCTCTGACCATGTCAATTCATGAATACTTTTGTTTTTGAGGAATTTTCAATCTCACAGTAAATTCTTTTCTATTGCGAGAGGGATTATTAAGACATTTTCTATTATATCTTGGTGCTACCACACCCTTTGCTTTTTGAATTATTCTTTCTTCATTCAATTCTTCAACAGTGCAGTAACATTTGTAGGCTTTTCCACCTTCTACAAGTTTATTGCAGTAGTCATGATAAATCGAAAGTCTTTGTGTTTGTTGATATGGGGCAAAATCTTGATTTTTAGTATCAATGGTTTCGTCGGGGATAACTCCTAACCACCTTAGGTTATCTAATTGAGAGCCAATTCCTTCTTTTATATTGCGTTTTGTGTCCGTATCTTCTATTCGAACCACAAAGTCACCATTATAATGTTTGGCAAACAAATAATTAAATAGAGCAGTTCTCGCTCCGCCGATATGCAAAAATCCTGTAGGAGATGGTGCGTATCTAACTCTGACTCGTTTCCCCATTAATCTACAATCAACGAAACAACACACTCGCTGTATTGGTTATCCTTGTCTTCTCATCTCGTGGCCGTAACAGAGAGTTGGTCACTATTTACTTTCAATATCCTTTGTAAATTTGCAAAGATTTTGTTTTTTTTGGGGCTCAGTAAGATATGTTCACTAGTAAAGGAAATTACAACATTGGAAATCTGCATATTTTTTTTCCTAAGTTGTGCTATGGCAAAATCTAATATAGTGAGTGAAGATAAATTTTTTGATTCTTCTTCCTTGTAGTAACTCCCCAAATCTTCCATAGAAAGAGCTGTTAAAATTGCTTCAGACAATGCATGCAAAATGATGTCACCATCGCTCGTTGCCTCGTGACCTGCTTCTCCTGGAAAAAAAACACCTCCTAAGTAAAGTTCTTTAGAACGACTAATTTTATGAATGTCTCTTGAATAACCGATTCTCATGTTACAATGCCTTAAAACCTATTATATATTAAACTTAAAAAAACAAACATCGCCATCCTTCATTAAGTATTTTTTACCCTCTGTTTTTATTAGTCCTTTATTTTTCAAATTTTGAATTGTACTTCACTCTTTTAAATCACTGTATTTATATATCTCTGCTTTTATAAATCCTTTTGCAAAATCTGTGTGTATGACACCAGCACATTCCTGTGCTGTCATTCCATCAACATACACTCATGCTCGAGTCTCTTGTTCACCAGCTGTAAAAAATGTTTTTTGATGTAGAGTTTCGTAGCATTTTCGTACAATTTTATCTAAACCGCTCATTTTTAGTCCTAGTTCATCTATGAATTCTTGTCTTTCTTCCTTTGCAAGCTTCGAAATTTCCAATTCTAGTTTTGCACTTATTGTAATAACTTCTGTTCCAACCTTTTCAATAAGTTTTTTATAGTGTTTGTTGTCAAGAGGATTTAATATTTTGTCTTCTTCCAAGTTAGCAACATATAACATGTGTTTGATTGTTAGAAAATTTCATTCCTTCAAAATTTCTGTTTCGTCTGGGCTAAAAGAAACTTCATTCAACATTTTATTTCTATTCAAGTTATCAATTACATCCTCTAGCAATTGTTTTTTCACAGTGAGAGCTTTATCGTGATTAGAATTTTTAGAAATTTTCTTCAATGTGCTTACCGCTTGTTCTAAGTCTGCATAGATGAGTTCAAGATTAACGCTTTCCAAGTCGTCTATGGGGTCAATTTTATCGTGCACATGAATTATGCTTTTATCTTCAAAACATCTGACTACATGACAAATCATATCTACATTTCTAATATTTCCCAAAAATTGATTCCCCAGTCCTTCACCTTTACTGGCTCCTTTAATTAATCCAGCAATGTCAACGATTCTCAAATTGGCTTCAATAACTTTCCTACTTGAAAACACTTCGCCAAGAAAACTTAATCTTTCATCATAAACTTTGGCAATGCCAATGTTTGCATCAATAGTCACAAAGGGATAGTTTGCTATTTCTGTTTGAATAGCTGTAATTGCACTAAATAATGTTGATTTTCCAACATTTGGTAACCCTACTATTCCAACTTTTGAAGACATGATTAATATATTTTACTTCTTTTGTATAAAATAAATATATGAACAAGAAAAATAAAATTATAGCAACGGCTTTGGCATCTGGTGTATTAGGAGGCGGAATCGCTTTAACTACAATTGCACAGGGGTGTACTGATGATACAACGCCGTCGGACCCACAACAAGAAGAAGCAATAAGTACAATAATGACTGAACTAAATGCAGTTACTTCCTATAGAGCTGGAGATCTCCCTGAAGGCATCTTGTGACAGTTGCTTAGACTAGCTATAAATGGCAGTGATTCAGCTGCAGTGAATGTTCTAGAATGGAATTTTAGCACGATTTCTGCTGGAGACATTTCCGTGTCCGGATATGACTATACTGTTCAATTAAACAACTTTCAAGGACTATTTAATGATGGTCAGGTTGTCGCACAAGAAAATCCTTCTGCTTCTGTCACATGAGTGTTAGAAAATAGAAATGTAAACGATAGCATTGGACAATTAGCGTTGAGAACAGTCTCCCTAAATGATATATCTGCTTCAAGACAAAATGATCAAGCAATCATTGCAGAGGTTAACACCTTGTCTGAATATGATGGTTCTTCTCAACTTTCTGGTCTTGCCTTAGAATTATTAACAGCTATTGAGTCAAACATTGCAAGCAGTTACCCATTTGGCGCTCTTACTTTGTCCTCTTTAAACTTCAGTCAATTAAATTCTTCAAGAGTTTTTCCTTTTAATACGAGTGGACTAAACAACATCTATTCGGTAAATATCGATATTACTTCGGGCGTTGCATCTTCAGGAAGCGACACTATATCTGTTGCGGGCAGTATGATTATTGCTGTTGAGGTTGTTAGCATCAATAACTTTTCAATTAGTTCAACGACGGGTGTTACAGGTGTAACGCTTGGAGATGAAGCATTGCGTGATACTATTCGTACAGGAGTAAATCAATTTTCCAATTATGATTCAATGGTTGGCGTAACTGACACCTTGGCCTTGGCCATTCTTCCTGTTCTTAATTCTACAATACAGACTGTGTACACGGAGCCTTCTGCGACCTTGCTTACTCTATCTTTCAACATGGTTACACCAACCGACACATTAATATCTCCTAGCAGTACAAACTATAATATCGGATTCATCTCTATTGTAAACGCGACAATTAGCACAGATTCAGGCTCTTTTTCTATTGAAGATGTGAATTTTAGAATTACAATAGGTGCAAATAGTGATTTTACACTAGATGATCAAAATATCGCAGTTATAATACCGACTATTTAATCAATTAGAAAACCCAAAAGTTCAAGAATTCTATTTAAATCGTTGTTGTTTTTATACTTGATTTGGATTTTATTGTTTCCAATATCTATTTTGGTTTGCAGCTTGGCTCTAATAAAGTTTTCTATTTCCAGAACTTCTATAGATTTGTTCGATTTTAGTTTTTTATGTCTGTATTTTTGTAAACCGTGTCCTCTAACAATGTCCTCCACTTGTCTTACGGACAATTTTTCACGCATGATTCTTTCAGCAATACCTAAAATTACTTTTTCATCGTCTATTGTAATAAGAGGTTTAACATGTCCCATGCTCACTTGATTGTGTAAAACCATTTGTTGAATAGAATAGGGAAGTTTTAGCATTCTTACTGTGTTGGCAATGTAACTACGTGACTTTCCTAAATGTTGTGAGAGTTGTTCCTGTGTAAAGCTACGGTCATTCAATATTTTTTCGTATGCTCTTCCTTCTTCAAGAGGATTTAAATTTTCACGGTGGATATTTTCGATTAATGCAATATCTTGCATTTGAATGTCAGTGGCATTAATGACAATTCCCTTGATAAAAGGTTTGTTAAGAATATCCTTGACTGCTTTTAAACGTCTTTCGCCAGCAATAACATAATATTGATCTTCAGAAGCTTGTTTTAAAATAATCGGACTTAACAATCCTTGTTTTTCAATTGAATGAGCTAATTCTCTTAGACCATCCTCATTAAAAACTAATCTTGGTTGGAAAGGATTGGATAATATAGAGTTGGTTGGAAACTCGTCTGCTTGTCTTATTATTTCTTCATCGCGTTCAATGCTATCTATTTGTTTAAGAATGTCATCGTCTCCTTCCATTTGCTCAGAGGCGCGAAATAAATCTTTTAGTCCTCTGCTTAGTCCTGATTTTTTTGAGTATTTCAATTTACTTACCTATTACCTCTCCAACAAAAGCAGAGTATGCTTTTGCTCCCGCAGATTTCTGATTGTAATCATAAATTGACAATCCTGCAGATTGTGATTCGCTAATTTTTACGTTTCGTGGAATATAGGTCTTATAAACTTTTTCACCAAAGTACTTTCTTACTTCGTATGCTATTTCTGTTGATAAATTTGTTCGCATGTCAAACATGGTCAATAAAATTCCCTCGATTTTAATTTTTGGATTATAAAGCTTTTTAATAAATTTAATGGTTGATAGCAACTGTGTTAACCCTTCAAGTGCATAGTATTCTGTTTGAATAGGTATAATAACTCCATTTGTAGCAGCAATACCGTTTCGATTCAGTAAACCTAAGCTTGGAGGGCAATCAATAATTATGTAATCGTAAAGATGTTCAATCGCTTTAAATTTAGGTTCCAAGATATTTTCACGAAGTCTATTGTGTTCCACTATATAAACATCTGCTGCAGCCAAGTCAATGGTTGCTGGAGCAAGGTCCACATTAGGAACGATGTTTTTGATTAAAATATCTTCAATCGTGGTTGCTTTTTCTACAACTAAGTGAAACACGCTCTTCTCTACAGAGTGTTTTGATATACCAAATCCCGTTGTAAGGTTGCCTTGAGGGTCTAAATCAATGACAAGACATTTGAAACCTCTTTTTCCTAATCCAGCACTTAAATTAATCGCGGTAGTTGTTTTTCCAACTCCACCTTTTTGATTAGTTATTGATATTTTTTTAGCCACGGTTAAATTATATATTTGTTTTATTGATAATATTAAAGATTTTTATCTTTTTGTTTATGCTACGCTTTGAAAAAGTCCTTGGCCTGCACTAAAAACTCCAAATGCTATTAAAAAATATACTGAATTGCTAAGTGCATCGGTAATTGTTGTTAATAAAGGAACGCCCATAATTGCGGGATCAAGTTTTAATTTTTGAGCAATAACCGGAACACTGCCGCCCACTATATTTGCCAATAAAACGGCAGGAATGATTGCCACTGTGGCGGAAATTGCAGCACCGTATTGTTCTGGACCTATGATAGATCCATTAGGCCGTTCCCCAACAATTAAGTTTGTTACTGTGTAAACAAAAAGAGATCTCGGTATTTCAATTATGGCCAAAACAGTTCCTATAATCAAAGAAATTCTTGATTCCAACCAGACAACTTTGAGTAAGTCAGTCTTTTTTATTTCACCTATAGCAAGTCCTCTTACAACAATTGTTACTGCTTGACTACCTGTGTTGCCTGCAGTATCAGAAATAATTCCTGTTAAAACAGCAACAAAAGCGAAAACGGTTGCTCCTTGTACAAAATTACCGCTATCTCGAAATAGTAGTAAAAACGCACTGTTAACAAATTGATACAACGAGGTAGAAATTATTAGAAAAACTAATCACGGTATTCTTTTCCCACTATTTCTTAGGTATCCCGACCTAAAATAGTTGTGTCTGTCTGGTGTGATGTTTGCCAAACGTTGTATATCTTCTGTTGCCTCTTCTTCAATAACATCAATGACGTCATCCACACTAATAACACCAGCTAATTCAAATAAACTGTTAACAACAGGAATTTCAAGCAAGTCATAATTTTTAATAAACTCAACAACTTTTTCTTGATCATCTGTTGTTTTAACAAAAATTATTTCTTTTTTCATTATTTCCTCTATTTTTTTAGAGTTGTCGGTAATTAATAGGTCTTGTGCGGTGACATAGCCTTTCAAGTGATTGCCGTCATCAACAATGTAATATAAGGGTAGTTTTTCATATTTTCCTATATTTTTCTTAATAAAATCTATGCAATTGGCAACTGTCTTTTCTAGTCTAAAGTAGATATAGTCAATATTCATTAAACTTCCTGCAGTGTCTTCTCCATATCTTAAAAGTTGATTAATTTCCTTTCTTGTTTCTTTGTCTGAAGCCGCAATAATTCTCTTAGAAATATCGTTGGGCATTTCTTCTAGCAACTCAACAAGATCATCACTATATAGCGAATCTAGAATATTAGAAATTTCTTTACTATTCAGATTATCAATGATTTGCTCTTGAAATTCTGGGTCTAAATAACTGAATAGTGTCGCACTGTCCCCCGTTTTTAGACAACGAAGAACAAATAGTTGTTCTTTTTCATCCAACTGTTGAAGTAGTTGTACAAAATCATAAATGTTAGTTTCTTTAGCTCAATATCTAATTTTTTCTAAACTTTTTTTCCTAATTAACTCTTTTAGAGACACAAGGTCAATAAATGTCGTTGGCTTTTTTAACATTCTTATTTGCCTCTTTTTTCTGTGATAATTGAAAATATAACTTTAGAAATATCTGATGACGGGATTTTGTGAAGTTTTCCGTTAAGTGCGTATGAGATTTTACCATTAGTTTCCGAAATAACAATTGCAAAAACATCTGATTGTTCGCTTGCTCCAACTGCAGCTCTGTGTCGACTTCCATAGTTAGATGACATCTTTTTTTTGGTCATCGGAAGGTATGAAGCAACAGAAATAACTCGATCTCCTCTTATTATTAATGCTCCATCGTGTAGAGGAGAAGTTTTTTGAAATAAGGCAACTATGATTTGTGGTTGAATGATGGAATCCATTGGCACTCCCAAGTCAATATAACTTTTAACCCGTATTTTTCTTTCAATTAATATTAATCCGCCTATTTTGTTTTGCGATAATTCAGAAATTGCTGTAGCCAACTTATTAGCGATTTGTTTCTTTAATTCAACGCCTGATATTTTTTTTCGTCTGCCTAAGAATGTTTTAGACTTGAGAATTATGGGCTGTAGAAAAGCAAAATATCCAAAAAGAATAAATAAGAATATCACCATACTAAAGGTGATCGCAGTGAGTATTAAAATAGTTTCTAGTGGTGGATTCATAATTGTATTATAGTGAACAAAAGAAACAATTTTCCACTATTTAAGTTTTTTAATGTAGAAAAACTTGGTGTTTTTACTATCTCAATTTAATCTATTCAGCAATTATTACAGATCTTATTATTTTCAAAGACAAAAGAACAAACGAATTAAACACTATGTGGTGGCACCAATATTCATTCAAGTACCGGTAATAATTACATTATTGGCAAAAGTAACCCCAACAATCATTACGTTTTGGCCATTGATTGCTCCATATTCTGTTTGCACGGTATTTAGATTGTAGCTTCCTCCGATATTTCCGGTAAGCGTTACTGTGTATGTTGGAGTATCCCCATTGCCTCCGGCATCTGTTCTTTCAACAGAGGTACCGAAAATGCCACCAGCCATTAGAGAATTCACGTCTCCAACTGGAACACCTAGTGTTACGGCAAGCTGATTAATTAAAAACACTGCACTTGGAGAGGTTGGAAGTGTAGTGGTAAAGCTCATTCTTTGTACAATCGCGTGTATTTCAACTTCTCTACTGTCCACCGGTACAATGCCTCTAACACCTGTTTCAGGATTAATTGACAAGGCAGCTCCGTCAAATCCTATTGAAATTCTCATATTACCAGAAAATGAATCTTCATTGGAAAGAGTGTTAACAACAGGTGCAAGTGTAATTCTAACTTCGTATCCTGAATTAGTTGCTGTAATATTTGATGCAGTAATGGATGTAAAAAATATACTTGTAATCGTAGCGTTTGGTTCACTAATGTTGATGTGCGCATTCATTGCACTCAGCATTTCTTCAGCTAGAAGACTAAGATTATTTACATCTGAACTGTTGTAATTGTTCAATTCATTAACATCACTTATTATTTGAGCAACAAATGTACTTCCGCTTAATCCTAAACCTGTGGTACCGTCTGTAGCAATTGTAAATGAACCACTTGTGTAGTCAATTGTTGTCTGTGCAGTGCCGCTAATGTTTTCTCCTGTATTTGCAGTTCCCGTCATAGTTACATTAGTAGTGAAAATATCGCCTGACTCTGAAATATTTTGTGTGGTGATTTCGGTAAAATTTAACTCTCTTACAGTGATTCCTGTAGAAACATCAGATAAATTATTATTTATAGAAACTAAATAACTTTCTGCTAGCCTCCCGATTTGTTGTCCTGTAGTGTATGAGTTAAGTTCATTAATAGCATTAATGACTACACTTTCGTTTGGTAAATCGGACAAAGAAAGCCCGGTTACACCGTTTGTTGCAATGGACAGTGTTGAAAGTGTGGGGCTGTATGAAATCATTACCGTGGCGGTTCCACCGATTGCTTGTCCATCATCTGCTGTTCCACTCATTGCTATAGAAACCGAGTATACATTACTGTCTTCGCTTAAGTCTTCAGTAGTTATAGGCGAAAAGGTAAGGTTTGTTGTAAAAAGAGAATTATCTCCGCCTTCGGTACGTATATTGTTATTAACAGCTGTTAAAAATTCTGCTGTTACTCCCGATACTTGTGAGTTGGATGTGTACTCTTGTAAACCATTAATGCTTGTGACTATTCTATCTTCTACATTGCCTGCATTAACTAGTAATCCGGTAACAACTCCTGCAACCAAAGTTTCACCGGAAATTGTGAAGGAAATATTTATCTGTCCAGAAATAACATCATCAGTTGTGGTTAGACCTGTAACAGCGGTCGTTGAAACCATGTATTCATTGTTTGCAAATCTAATAGAACCGTTGTCTATTTGATTAAATTGCATACTTTGAATGCTTGATGAAGGGGTTGTTGCAAGATCATTATTTATTTCTTGTAGAATGTCTCCAGCCAATCCTGTTGGTATGTTACTAGGGTTTATTGTGTAACTGGAAAAAACATTCATAGCATTCCTGATGAAAGATGAATTTTGTGGATTTATAATTTCAAGTTGTGAGACACTTGTAACACTCAAAACATCACTTTGATTTCTTATAAGAACTCTGATTGTACCAAAAACGTCTCTTGAAATTTCAGAACCACCAGAAGGTGTGTTTACAGTCGTTCCGCTTACAGAAAATTCTGCCTGAAAGTTAGTGAATCCTTCCCCTGTAGTGGAAACATTAGTGTTTTGTATTGGAATAAACTGTAATGAACTTAAAACATCACCCTCAAGATTATTTGAAATTACAACATTCATTTGAGCAATAAATTCTTCTGATAAACCTGAGTATATGTTGTTTCTTGAATAGTTATTCACTGCATTTATAGCAGAAACAATTTGACTAATAACTGCAGTGTTTGATACTTGTAAATTGTCAACGTTAGATGATGTTGTATCAACACTAAAGTTTTCATTAACAAATCTCGCAGAAACAGTTATTGTTCCGCTTACAATTAAATTTGAGTTGGTTTCTCCGTTTATGTCAATGTTTATCGACAATTCGTTTGTAGCATTGTCGACACTAACATTTTGGCTTTGTAGTGCTCTAAAGGATAAGGAGTTAAGAGCTGAGTCAGGAACCCTGCTAGAAATTCCGTTATTAATCAAGCCAATTACTTCTGATTGAAAACCATCTGGGTTGAAAGTCATTCTGTTGTAATTATCAAGCTCGTTTAGTTCATTTGTAAATGCAACTGTTCTGTCTGTTGCAGGTTCAGAGGAACAGGCTTGCGCAACAGCTGCTACCGTTACTCCTGCACCTAGTGCTGTTGCACCGATTAAACCTACTAGTTTATTTTTGTTCTTTTTCATGAAATTCTCCTTTTCGTTTAAGTTCCTTATATATAATACATTCTTATTTTTTGTTACTTTAATTTTATCTTGATTTTATTTAGTCTATGTCTGCCTATTGTGCCTGTTAAATCACTAAGTAATGCAAAACTGTAAAGTGCCAAACCTGCTACAAAGTACAAATCTCCGATGTTTGTTATAAAGGAGACTCCACCACGCATCCCAGTAAAATACTGCCCCCAATTTATATAAATGTAGTCTATAACAACCGGAAGTCCATCACGATTAGTAAAGATAAACCTATCAACAAAGTGACTAAATAATCCTGTAAACATCAATCCTACAAATAAAGTGTGTGATGCTTTTTTGGTAAACAGCAGCAGTAGCAATAGCGGTGCCAATATTACAACGGAAACAATCCATATTCCGACCTGGTCTCTCCCTCCAGGAAAAGTGCCGAAAAATAGTCCCTCATTTCCAATTAAATAAATTCCGAAGGCAGAGGCGGGTTCCGCTCTTCCTGTGGGAAAACTGTTGGTGGGTATCGAGTTAAATCCATAAACACTTGGATTAATAACTGCGTAAACGGCAATAAGACGTATAGATAAAAAGATGACAATCAAAAACAAGAAGATAAGTGTTTTACTAAGAATTATTTTTTTTAGCTTCTGCTTGTTTGTTTGTTCTTGTATTTTTTTAAAATTCACTAATTTCTGCCTGTACAGTTTCCGAAACATTTTGAGCAAAAATGTTTTTGCCAATGTAATCTCCACACAATAGTGAAACATTTAATTTCATTGCAGTAATCAACAAGGTGTGTGTGTCAATATTTATTAAGGCGGCTTCCGTTTTATTCTTTTTTATATTTTCTAATGATGTTTGAAACTCTTGTATTAAAGATTTGTCTTTGTGAATCGCATTAATTGTATATGGTTTAAAAAACACAAAAGCTGGCTGAATTTTCGAAAGAAGTTCATGATGCTTTTTATTTTTATGATCAAAATTACTTAAAATAATTCTAATTTTATCTTCATTCAATGTTTTGATTTTTTCAAGAAGTGTACTCGTAATGGATGGCAAGTGTTTACAATTGAAATCAATCATGATTTTATTTGGGTTTATTCCAAAATTACGAATGCGTTCCACAAAAAAGTGTGGATTGAATCATTCATTGTTTATAGAACCAACATCATAAGTTATTGCAAGTGGATGCTTGGTGTTACCTTGCAAAACATATTGATTAATACTTAATCCTGCAAAATATCTTAACATTGTATCGTACAAAAATTTATCATATACGTATTCAAACAATTCTTTAGCATTGGAAAATCGATTCATTTTGGAAATATAGTATCGTGCATTGTAGAAAATAATTTTAGAATTAACCGAGGAAACGACAGGCATGTATTCAACTTGCAAATCTCTTATCGGAAATAAATTTGACAAAGCACTAAATTTCTTACTTTCCGTAATTCCCTCATTTCATATTTTTGGATTAAATATAGAAATGTATTTACATTTGGCACAATCACTTTTCTGTAAAAAGTTTTTTTGATTGTATGTTTCCAATTCCTCGAGTGAGTTTGAATGAATTCCGTAGTAACTTACTACGCATCGTGGATTAACGTTTCTGTATGTGTCTTCGCCTTCTTGAATTTTTTTCCTAATGTTTGCGGCTGACTGTTCCAACAATCATAAAAAATTGTCACTCTTTAAATGAAAGTTTGAGGAACTCATTTGCTCACTGAAAACAACATTGGAAAGATTTTCAATGGGTCGAAATAGTCCGTATTGATCTTTTGTAATTTCAAAAAGCAGAACATCATCTCTAGAATACGTACGACTCAATTCCTGTCTCAATTCATTAAGAAACATTTGCTTTGCCTTTACACCATGTTTAATTTCAAGAGTTTTTAGTGCTTCAAAACCAAACGTTACAAAAAATCCTGTTGTTACATTTTTAGTATTTATAAATTTTTCTATCTCAGTAAAGGCCAATGAAGATCTGATAAATTTTTCATAAACATATATATTTACAATATTCAATTGAAACGCACTATTTACAACTGAAGTTATATAGGTAAAGGCGAGGGAAAGAAAAGACAGAGATAAAAAACTCCATAAAACACCATATAGGTTCGAATTTTGGTCAAGTGATGGAAACGCTCGACTTGGCGTAGTGAAATAATAAATTAACATTAAAGCCGCGGTTTGAAAGACGATTGAAAGAACAATGGCTATGACTTTATATTTTTTCGTAATCAACGAAACAATTCAATAAAAAATTATTGCCACAAAAACTGCTAGGAAAACTAAATTGGTCTGCGTACTTGATGAATAATTAGTGAAATCAATTATTCAACTGCTTGCAATAGTGAGCACCCCTACAATCGGATTTATAAATATACCAATCACTAGGGGAATTATTACGGCATAGCTTATGGAAAAAAAATTCTCCGTTGTTCTTTGGAACAATAAGTTCTGAAATAAGTTTAAAAGAATAATAATTGCAGTTCATTCAAGAAAAATAACAGCGCTGTATACTCTTTTAAAATTTGAATTAATAAACGGCTGAAGTATCGCCCATGTTATGGAAAAAACGACAATAATTAGCAAGAGCAGGGCAAGATTAAGCAGAATTTCAAATACTATGGAGTCTAACATTTTTTTTGGTGGAGATGGTGGGAATCGAACCCACGTCCAGACTAGACAATCCTAAAACGTCTACAGTTTAGGGTGCTTTGTTTTTGACTATAAGAATATAAAGCAACCAAAATTTCTCATAGCGAGTTCTCTAAAATTTCAACTGATTAGCGAGAAAATAATCAATCTATTCGGTTTATTTGGCGTTTGTCTGTAGATTACCGACTCATCTACAAAAAACGGGTTTCTGCTTTATTAAGCAGTAGCAAAAGCGCTAGAAGCACCTCTGCTTTGTAAGAAACCAAGGTCGACTTTTTTTTCGTCTGCGGTTATAAAACCTAGTGTCTATTAGGTAGACAACCACTGCAATTTTAGGTTGATAAAACCTGTCGAAGCCCTACATCCCCAATAAAATTATAATTCTTTTTGGTGATTTTTAAAAATTAATTTTATGAAATAAATATAAAATAGATTAATCATGGCTAGAAGAGAAAATAAATTTAAAAAAATGTTTTTGGGAGGGATTGGAGCTGCTGCATTAGTCACAAGTGTTGTTGCGCAGGGGTGTGGTGGAGAGACTGAGGAGTTCATAAATCAAAATTTTATATTGAATGAAATGAATTCTTTTTCAAGGAACTTTAGCTTAGATGAACTTACAGAAAGTCAGGAAAATATACGAGATGGAATTTTGAATACTATAAATGCTTTAAATACAGGGATATATAACCAAATCCCAAATCGCTCAACATATGATTTACTTGGAAATGCAAATTTTCCTGAACTTTCAATTTCAAATATTCGCGTAATTCCCGGTTCATTCAATCAAGATTTTGTGATAACTTATGGTTCGCCAACAGTCTTCTTTGGTCAAAGTTCACAATTCGAGGGAATTAATAAAAGCTTTACAAACGAACAAAGCAATAACGGAACAACTCTCTTGATTACATTAAAAGACAGGATTATACGAAATTTTCAAATCTTAAATATTGTTCCTGTCAAGTCTTCCGAAGAAATTACTTTACCAACCTTTCTAAGTCGTTTGAATATTGAAATTCTCTTAAATAAGCTGTTTAACCCTGTTCAAAACGAAATATTTAATTACCAAGAATCTCCTTCTTTCTACTCTTTAATTTCATTTATTAATGCACTGGGAATTCAGCAGGGCGTAGATTTTTTTGGTGGTCAAGGGGTTTTACTTCTTGAAAACTTCACTCTCGAAAATATTGTTGAGTATGATGAGCAAACATTAATAGGGAAGGTTTTTATAAACGTTAGTGAATTTGGGTTACGAATTGCTGGTGGCGAATTTACAAATCAATGACAACTATCTGGTGAACAATCAGTTCATATATTTGAAGAAAATGTTATTTTATCGTTTGAATTATTTTTAGGTTCTGGTGTAGATGGTAACGATTTGATAAGTTTCTATGTATAAGAAGCACACCTACATTGTCAAAAGTTTTAAGTGTCTTGAGAGCACTCAAAGAGAAATAATGGATAAAAAATGAAATGTTAATGCAGATTTTCTATTTGTAGAAACCGAGCAACAAACCAGAGGGTTAACTCGGAAAAAAAACACTCTTTGGCTTTCAAAAAGAGGAGACCTTCTTTTTTCTTTTTGTTTTAGATCAAAATTATTAAATGTTCAAATAATGTTTTTAAATTTTTTAGTCGCGCAACAAATTATTGAGGCAACTTCTTCCTCTTACAAAACAAGTCTAAAAATAAAGTGACCCAACGATGTTTATTTACATGAAGAAAAAATTGCTGGCATACTAATGAATGTTTCTCCTGTAAAAAATACTGGAGAAAACACAATTTACATTGGTGTTGGAGTAAACACTTCTGAAAATAGAAATAACTTGTCAAAAGTTAAAATCGATTCAAAGTTATTGTTTTTTGAAAAAATTATTGGAGCAATTAAACTGTTAGAAGAAGAGCCATCACTGTATATAAAAAAGATTCAAAAAGAATTTATTGATATAGACTACTTTGGAGACAAGGTTTTAGTTCATAAGAACAAAAAATACAGATCAATTGGTATAGATGATTCTGGATTTCTTTTAATCGCTAATAACAATGAGACAATTACTATTTACGACACAAAAGAAATTCAATATATTACAAAATAATCTCTATAATTAGGAAGTGGAAAAACCCAAAAAAGCTAACGAAAATTCAAAAAGCGTAAAGTTTAGTAATTTTTGAAGTAAGTGAAAAAATAACCCTTACTTTAAAACCACATTAACATTGGTGGGTGTTTTGTTTTTTGGTGTTCCAGGAACAATAATTGTGGCAGTAGCTACCCAATTCCTTGGGACTCCTTCGAGAATAGCTGATAGTTTCATATTTCAACTAGGAATAGCATTTTTTCTGATTTTTATCTTTTTCTCCTTGTTTGAGTTTTATTTTTTTATTTTGGAGACCATAACTCTCATTGTTAAAAAAAGCAAACTGAAAAAAAGTTTAGCAGTTGGGGTTTCATTGGATAATTCAGAAACACCACGTAACAAAAAGGTAGTTGCTTCAAGAAAAAGTGTCTCCTTGAAAAAACAAAACCACAGTAAGAAACTCCCATCCGAAAAAAAATAAATTCTTATTTAAATTTTAAATTTCTGTTCATTTCTCTATCTAAGTCCCGTTTTTGAATCTCTCTTTTCCTATCGTATAAAGTTTTAGGTCTCCCCAAACCAACGTCAACTTTCACTTTATTATTTTTTCAATAGATTTTGACCGGAATGACTTGTAATTTTTTTTCATTTTTTTTTCGAATTATCCGAAAAATCTCTTTTTTATTTAAAAGTAATTTTCTTGTAGCAACATCATTATAATTAGGATCTGTATTGAATTTGTACTTGTTTATTTTTGCATTGATTAAGAAAGCTTCATCATTACGAAAAACTACATAAGAGTCCCTTAAGTCAATTTCATTTTTTCTAAGAGACTTCACTTCGCTACCGCTTAGTACTATTCCAGCTTCGTAATTGTCAATAAACGTATATTTGTAGTTCGCGTTTTTGTTTTTTGAAATTATCTTAAGTGCCACTTTTTTATTCTAATTTAAAATCAGAGTAATTCCACTGTTAATAAACATTTGAGTTGTTATTGGGGCTTCAGCTCTGAATAAACGAGCAGAGACTATGGCAATTACAAAAATAATGGCTACAATTCCAAAAATAACATATTTAAAAACAATTTCTGATGTTCTCTCTTTGGATTGTTGAAAAAGATTAGCATCACTAGCACCGGTTAACGCTTGGCCTAACCCTTGAACTTTTCCCCCTTGCAATAATACTAAGAAAATAACAACTATAGACAAAATAAAAACTATGATTTGTATCGCTTCAAGAGAATTAGCATCTATCATAATTGTTATTATAACTTTAAATTAAAATAATTCAAATAAAAATGATATCAAATAACTTATAAATAATAATAAAATAGATGTGTGAAGAATTATTCTACTGACCCCAAAATGAAACAGGTGCTCAATAGAATACACACAACAAGCGTTGTTGGTCTCTCGATATTTATGTTTTTGTTTATTGTTTTTTTAGTTATCGGTGTCAGTGTTGCTGTTCCTAATGCTCAAGATACTCAAAACAACACAAGTCAATCAATAATAATTGGTATTGTCATTATTATTGTTGGATTTACTTTTTTTCTTAACGCAATGATTTTCGCTAATAATTTGATACGCGTATGAAGACTAAGCAAAAGCTGAGCAAATTATCATCATTTTCTAGTAAACGCAATACTTATGTTTGTTCTTTTGAATTGAATTTTTGCGATAATTATGATTCTTTCATATAGAAAAATTAATCATATTTGCGCTGAATAATTAAGACAAGCTAGCGCTGGGGATTCAGAATGAAAGAAAGACAATATAGTTTATAACAGTAAATATAATGCTATTCCTTAGCCGCAATTTAAATAAAAATTGGGAATAAAAAAAGGACAGGTTCACCGCTACAAGAGAGAGAAGTAAAATTGTGGGTATGAATGAACTAGGGTCTAATCTAATGGCTTCCAGAGAATTTTGACTTCCAGAAATAATATCACCAATAAAAATTAGAGAAAAAGTGAATAAATTGTCCAAAAATAAAGCTTGCAGCCCTTCCTTTTGTCTATTGTTCTTAAAAAGAAAAAAAGTGCTGCTTATTTCTGGCAATGCAGCGCTTATGCCTAAAAACAAACCTCCTGCCGACACATCGCTTATTCCGTACCCGCCGCTAGAAGCCGGCAAGGACATGGCATTAACAGTAGCAGACTGCAGAAAACCAAATCCTGCTAAAAGAGATGATGAAACAAATATTAGAACTCACGTTAAAATCTGGTGTTGTGTCTTACCAGTTGTTTTAGTTTTGTTAATACTGTCAATGTTCAGATTTTCGTCATTTTGCTCACTTTTAATTTCCCTAGTTACATCTTGTAGAATAAATGAGCTATGGGTTTTTTTCAATGCTGCTAGTTTTTTTCTCTTGTTTGCTTTTACTCCTATAATCACAAAAGCTGATAAAGTGCCTATGTACATAAAGAGCGTTAGTGCTGAAAAAATGGAAAAATGAGCATCACCAATGACTATGGTTGTTGAATTAACGGTTATTCCAATAATTAGAAACACAACAACAAGCATAATGGCAATGTATGACAATAAGTTATCTCTAAAAATATGTTTTCCAACAAGATTTACCTCGTTGTTTTTTTTAATTGGCTTTTTCTTCATTTTGTTTTTTATTCTTTGAAAAGCAAATAAAATTAAAATATTTGTACTAGCAATTATGACAAGAAAAACATTACTTCCAATAGCACCCGTGATTCCAATTGTTGAATCGCCAAATGCCGATTGTGTCACCATTCCAATAATTTCTGGAATGGTTGTTATGATGGGTAGTAAAATAAAAGTGAAAATAATTCCCAGATTTGAATCCTTTTTATAAAAATGTTCTACCTGGTCTATAAGAAGCTTGGCTGCGAGGACCACTCCAGCGGAAAAGAAAAGAAAAGAAAATCATAAAATTGCTGGTTGGAAGAAAAATAGGTTACTAGGTATTCCGAAAATGGTTGGTGGTTGCACCTAAAAATTATATAATAATAAACAATGGCAATAAAATTTATTCCTTCTAGACGATTAAAAAAGATACTTCAAAATGAAAAGTGATTTGTTCTTGATATTAGGGCCCCTGATGACAATTTTGAATCTCACATTGTTGGTAGTCTTAATATTTATATAGAGATGTTTTTTATGCCTAAAATTCTAGGTGTTTTTAAAAAAATACCTGAAGAAAAGAAAATTCTTGTCATAACACGAAATGGTAGAAACTACATGCGTTTAGTACAGACATTAAATATGAACGGTTTCGTTAACGTCTTTGTATTAAAAAATGGGTATGAATCTTTAAACAAAAATGAACCTTATATTGAAAATAAAAATATTTATTAACAGTTGAAAGAAAGCAATTCACTTATAGTTACTTCAAGAGCTTTCGCTATTTTTCAAATTGCCTTCAGCGAAAGATTTCTTTTTCCCAGTTCTACATCATTAATGTAATTAAAGTGTAAATGAGCTTTCTCTGCAAGTTTTTTTTGAGTCATATTACGTTGTATTCTTAATAGTCTCAAGTTTGCTCCAAATTTTGCAATTACTACACCACTATCCCTCTTTTGCATACTGAACAGCTCTCCTTAGTATGTTATTTATTCCTGATATCGAAATGAATTTCTGGTGTGTTGAATTAAATATTTGACTTAATTCTTTCAAACTAGCTGAAGAATTATTTTTTCTCAGTTTGCAAACCTCCAAAAACAGTCCCTCTAATGCTGGGTGATAGCGAGACATAATAAGATTTATCGCATTTATTTGTTTTATTGCGGCCTTGTCTGTTTTAAATTGATTTAAAATTTCGATGTTATTGGCTTTCACAATGGAATTTATAAACCCCGATTCAACAATGTTTTTTTCAAATTTTAAAAAAGATTTCGAGGCTCCAAGTGTCGCTAAAATACTACGAATTTCTTCTGTTTTTTTCAAATAAAAAGTGGTTAGTCCATTTCTTTTATATTTTTTAAACTGAGGCGTGTGCGAAGCAAACAGACTGGAAATTATTTTTTCGCTACTGTCATTGTAATTTCTTATTTCAAAATGAAGATTTCCTTTTTGAAAGTTACTGATGCTTCCTTTGCCATAAAACGCTCCTTGGAGAAATGAAGGGAATTTTTTTTTAGTAAAGTTACTGATTAAAAAAAAATCGTCTTCTACTAAGTGTGATTGCCTTTTAAAATAATCATGGGTAATTAATGAATTTTTGGAAAACAACTTTATTCCAAGCAAAAAATATTTTAATTCCTGCCCTTCATTTAAATTTTTTAAAATCTCTTCTTTTATGTCCTTCGAAAAGCTCATTTTACTTGATGTCTATGATCCTGACCTCATATGTTTTGTGGATTTTCTCTGCTAATCACTCAGAAAATGATTCAGCAACTTCCTCATTTCCTTGTGAGCCAATCCCTATTATCAAAGGAAAGCCAAAATTCTGTTGTTTTAAAAAGTTGCCTGCTGCCATCAATGGATTGTTGTGTCTTTTTTTGTTCTCGCCAGAAACACCTCATGCTCTGAGGTCAATCATAAAATTAATGTCTGAAGGTATTCCGTTTTCAAACGAAAAGGTTTTCAGAATAACGACCTTTTTATTGTCTGCAAAAACATCGATGTATAAACTTAAAGTTTGCTCCACTTGATTTTGATGATAACCAGTTACATCTATTACGCGGCTTCTTATTTTGTAGTTATCAAAAAAGTCCAAAGAGTGTCTTTTTTTCATATGCCGATTGTAGAAGTAAATTGCCTCTGGTCTTCTAAAGATTTTATTAAATTCTAAAGTCTTATCTTCTCATTGTTTATTTTCATTTAAATATAAAAAGATGTTTCCTGAAAAATATCTTTTCTTGTACAGTTTATAGGCAGATTTTTTCAGGTAATAAAAAGCATATCCTTGTGATATCTTGTCATTGCCAGCAACAATTAATTGTAGTGCCATTTACTTTTTTTTCTTGCTGTGATCGTCTTTAATGAAATAATCAATTTCGCCCAATATCTCATCAGCCAATTTTTTATTTTCTTTTTTTGAATCATAGTGTTCGTCAACAACAGTTTCAGGGTTATTAAGAGACTCTGCTTTTAAGAGACTTTCTTCAGGAATGGGTTCATTTTTATCCACTGGAAGTTTTTGAGGATCAATGCCAATAATAGTGGCATTGACATCGGCATCAATCAAACCTGTGGCCTTTGATGAAATGTGACCTACGTGTGCTACTTGCGGTTTATCTCTCTTCGGAAGAATTGCATAATGTCAAACAGTAATTCAAATAAAAGCTATCAAAGACAGCACAACAATTACTATTGCTGATACGAAGGAAAAACTACCACCTAAGATATCTGAAGAATTCCGAAAATTCTCAGTAATGGCTCGAAAGGCCCCTCATCAAATTCCTGTTATTGCTGCCCCCATTCCTATTCTGTATCCCTTTATTTTCGGAAATACGAAAACAACAAAGAAAAATAAGGATAAATTAGATAAAGCTTCAAATAAAAATAGCGGTTGCAGAAAGCCGGTATTTCTGGTTCCTGGTAAATGGAAAAATTGTGCAATTACCCTGAAGAAATTGGAGACGCTTGCAATGTCGAATGGTATATTCAAAAATATTTCCTGATTGAAATAATTACCAAGCCTCCCAACTGCCTGCCCAACAACTAACGCTGGAATAATAGCCTCAAAGTAAGTAAAAACCGATACTCCGGTCTTTCAAGAAGATCATCATATTCCACCAATAATAATTGGTACACCGACGATAACAGCCCCTAATATGGAAAATCCTTCAATTCCGCCTGTATTAATACCAAAAAAGAGTTGTCAAAAGGCTATAAATCCTCCTACATCAACTAGTTGCCCACTAAATATTAAAGAGGCAAGTCTCGCTCCGAATAAGGCAAAAATGGCAAAGACAAAAAATCCTATTTCAACATGAAGTAAGTCTATTCCTCTTCGTTTTGACCTAACTAAACTTATAGCAAGAGCAATAAGTATTCCAGATGCAAAGAAAACACCATATCAATTAAACCCTGAAAAATCTACCATCTATCTATTTCCATAATTAGTATTTTACAAAATTATGTGTTTATTTACCATTTATATTTTACTCAAATATATCTAGTGGATTAACTCCTTTGGTGTTGGAATAAATAAAAAATGAAATTTGATAAATGAAAAGAAAAACAACACTAGCCATGAAGAATGCAAAGCCAGAAACTGCTAGGTTTCAAATCATCAAGTAGTTAGCGGTTGGGTTGGCGGCTTGTTGTGCAACAATAATATTTCTTACTTCAAAAAGTGAATCACTTGTTTCTCCAGTCAATAGATTCAAATTAACAGAACTTAGATCCCCAAACACTATGGGAGTGTTAAAGTTTA
This sequence comes from Mycoplasmatales bacterium, assembly GCA_014238225.1. Lineage (GTDB taxonomy): Bacteria > Bacillota_I > Bacilli_A > Mycoplasmatales > JABAAY01 > JABAAY01. Next base: position 58,238 of record JABABL010000003.1, on the reverse strand, counting down.
TTAAAAAACCACATGTTAATAAAATAGATGCAACTATCAAAACAATAGCGAAGATAAATCAAACATAGTATCAGGGAATTTTAAGTGCCTTTTTAAAATTTTTAAGGCGTCTTTCTTTTCTGCTTAAAATTTTGTGCATTGTATTGGTTTCTGTCATATTAAATTGTCGTTTCTAAATTTTTATCTTACAAAGAGGGAGGATTTGGAAATATTTCGACAAAGTTTGTTGCATTCGCTTGTACACCAAACGAATCAGCATTTATTTGAGGTCGTTGGTTTGAATTAAGTGATGCAGTTATAACTATTGCAAAGTCAGGAGTATTGTTCGCAGCGCCTCCTCATATTCCTCTATTGGTCACATTTCCAGAGGAAAGTGATGCAGTAACAAGCAATTCAGTAATTGTAATGGTAAACATGTTGCTGTCCTCGTCAAAACTAACACTTGAATTATCTAAAGCACCAACATAAATGTTATCTAGTGTGATCGGTTCAAGGTTGTCATCGGTTGGATTGGCTGTAGGGGTTCCACCCATCATATTATTATAAATTAATACTCTGGTCCCTCTTGCAAAGTCTCTTTGAATTTGGGTTTGTGGGTTTTCAATATTAAATATTCCAGAATCAAAATCATTAAGGTCGTTTACTATTTCTTCTATATTGTCAGTTCTTGTTGTTCCAGTAGAACACATTTGGGCAACTGCTCCTATTGTCGTTGCGCTAGCAAGAGCAGTAATACCTAGTGCTGCGGAAATGATGTTTTTGTTTTTGTTCTTCATATAAATATAACCTTCTAGTTATTATTTTAGTACTTTTTCAAAATTTTTTGTAAATATACAGCGGTATAACCTACTTGTTTTTCGACAATTTGTTCAGGAGTACCCTTCGCAACTATTTCTCCACCAAACTGCCCTCCATCAGGTCCTAGATCAATAATGTAATCAGCAACTTTTATAACTTCCAAATTGTGTTCAATAACAACAACTGTATCCCCATTATTAACTATTCAATTTAAAACTTCTATTAGTTTTTTTACATCATCTGTATGTAAACCTGTCGTGGGTTCATCCATTATGTATATGCTTTTACCAGTTGGTCTCTTTTGCAAAAAGGTTGCAAGTTTAACTCGCTGAGCTTCCCCGCCAGACAATTGTGTAGCTGGTTGCCCCAATTTTATATATCCTAAGCCTACATCAAATATAATGTTCAACTTACTCATGATTTTTGGATGATTTTCTCAAAAAATCAAGGCATTTTCAATTGTCATATTTAATATGTCAAAAATATTTTTTCCTTTATATCTAATTTGCAGAGTTTCCTTGTTGTATCTCTTCCCTCTGCATTCTTCACATTCTACAAAAACGTCAGGTAAAAAGTTCATGGATATTCTTAAGACTCCGTCTCCCTCGCATTTTTCACATCGCCCGCCTCTAACATTAAATGAAAACCTTCCCTTTAAATAACCTCTAATTTTGGACTCTGGGGTATCAGCAAAGACATCCCTTATTTCATTAAACACGCTTGTATAAGTGGCTGGATTGCTACGGGGGGTTCTTCCAATTGGATCCTGTGAAATATTTATAATTTTATCGACATACTGACTTCCCTTTATCTCCTTGTAGGCAGCAGGTTTAATGTTCAAGTACTGTTTTTCGTGTAGTAAACCTTTGTATAATGTCTCGTTTATCAAAGTAGACTTGCCGCTACCGCTAACACCTGTAACACAGATAAATTTGCCTAACGGAAAAGTAACATCGATGTTTGCGAGATTATTTCCCTTTGCTCCTTTTATTTCTATTTTTTTTGAATTGCCGCCTCTTCGTTTACGAGGAATGGAAATATATTTTTTCTGAGCCATATACTGCCCAGTTAGCGAATTTTCGTTTTCCATTAATTCTTCGGGAGTTCCTTCTGCTACTATATCTCCTCCGTGGATTCCTGCACCAATCCCCAAGTCTACAATTCAATCTGCTGATTCTAAAGTCTCTTCATCGTGTTCTACAACAATTAAAGTGTTTCCTAAATCACGCATTTTTTTAAGAGTTTCAATTAATTTTTTGTTGTCTTTTTGATGCAACCCTATGGAAGGTTCATCAAGAACGTACAAAACTCCCGTTAAGTGTGAGCCAATTTGAGTAGCAAGTCTAATTCTCTGTGCTTCTCCTCCACTTAGAGTTTGTGAACTTCTAGATAAACTTAAATAGCTTAAGCCTACGTTTTGTAGAAATTCTAATCTGTGCAAAATTTCATTTAAAACTAGCTTTGCAATTTGAAGTTCCTTATCGGTTAATTTTAATTTCTTCATAAATGATATAGCATCATTAATATCTTTCTTGACAAAATCATCTATGTTAATACCATTCAACTTAATACTTAACGCTTCTTCATTAAGTCTTTTCCCCAAACATTGTAAACATTTTTTGTCGCTCATAAATTTTTTGTAAAATTTTCGCGCACCTTCGCTACTAGTTTCCATATATCTTCTTTCGATCAACCTTGCAACGCCTTCTATATAGTCATATTTTTCGTATCTATTGCCACTTTTAGTTACTATAACGTAGTGGATTTCTTCATCACTCCCTCTCATTAAAATTTTTACTTCACTTGGTGTTAGATTGTTATAAGGGGTGTTTAAATCTATATTGTAGTGATCACAAAGTGTCTTGAAATTTTGCCATTCGATGTTCATTGTTCCAATTATGTTTTTTATATATTCTATTGCGCCTGAATTTAATGTTTTGTTTTTGTCGGGAACAAGAATATCCGTATCGACTTCAAGTCTTACACCAAGTCCTTTACACGAGGAACATGCACCCACAGGTGAATTGAAACTAAATAATCTTGGTTCTAAATCAGAAATTGAAAATCCACACTTTTTGCAAGAGTGCCTTTGAGAATACAAAACCTCCTCTTTTCCCAAAAAATTAACTAAAACCAGTCCTCTTCCGTAATTTGCGGCAACTTCCACCGCCTCATAAAGTCTAGAATTAGTCTCTGTTTCTCTATTTAAAATTAGTCGATCAATGACAATTTCCACATTGTGTTTTTGATTTTTATTAATATTTATTTCGTCATCTAGTGAAACAACAACACCATCAATTCGAATTCTTAAAAAACTCTCTTTTCTTAACTGTTCAACTAGCAAATGCTGTGTGCCCTTCTGTGATCTCACTACTGGTGATAAAATTTCTATTTTTTGACCCTTGTCGTGTGTATTTATTTGACTAACAATTTCTTGTACAGTTTGTGCTTGAATAATTCCATGATTTCTAGGACAGTATGGATTGCCGATTCTTGAAAACAATAATCTGAGATAGTCATATATTTCGGTAACGGTTCCAACTGTGCTTCTTGGGTTGTGACTAGTTGATTTTTGATCAATAGAGATGGAAGGAGACAATCCTTCTATGGACTCTACATCTGCTTTACTGACTGAGTGAAGAAATTGCCTTGCATAGGAACTCATGGATTCAACATATCTTCTTTGCCCCTCTGCATAAATAGTATTGAATGCCAAAGAGGTTTTGCCGCTGCCGCTCACCCCACTGAAAACAACTAGTTTGTTTTTTGGAATATTAAGACTAACAGACTTTAAATTGTGTTGCTTGGCTTTCTTTACAATGATGAAGTCTTTGGTGTTCATTATAACTATTCTACTCAAAAATAGATTTTAAACAAAAATAAAATTAAGTAATAAAAGTTTTATAATTATGAAATGAGTAAAAAGAACAAAAACATATCGAAAATGCTTTCGCTATCCGCGATAAGCGCCGCTCCGGTTTTCCTTCTTGCTCAGTCATGTTCTAATGTTCCTCCTGCTCCTCCGGAAATTCTCAATGATTTGAGCATTATTTTTGCTAGTTTAAATCAAAATAATTTAAATGTTAACGAATCACCTGAAACAAAGATTATACTTAATAGCTTTTTAGCAGTGATTAACGCCTCTCCTTCTTTGCAAAGTATTGAAGAAGATTTTGATGAAATTTCAGCAATAAGTAATCTTTTTGTGCAAAGTATAACGGATCTCGGTGGTGGTGCCTTTCGAATATCATTTCCTTCAACAATTACAATGGAGGTTAGAAATTCCGAAATTTCTGCTTCACAAACAACGATAAAGCTTAAAAACACTACAATTAATTTTTTTCTCGTTGTTAGGACATCCAACAATTCAGAAATAAACTTCTCAACTGTTTCAATCCCTAATAACGATTTTGAATATGCATTTAGTAGGGATTACACTGCTTCTGAAATAAACACTTTATTTAATAGAGTTGTTTTAGAAACTATCAACGCAACTTCTGCTACAAAGGGTTCTTTATTGAGAAACTCTACAAATGTTAATGCAGACTTTAATTTGCTGGGAACAGAGATTAATGGTAATTATAATTTCTTGAGTGTTCGTGGTTTTATTAACAAACTAAATTCTCTTTTTCTTTCCACTGATTCAGTATTTACAGGTGGAATTTTTACATCACTTGAAGGAGGAACATATGGAACTTCTTCAACCTGAGACAATGCGAGTCAAACAGGGGTTTTAACTTTTAGTGACTCTTCTGTTTTTTCTAGGGTGGAAAGTAACGGATCTATTGTGAACGGTTCTTGATTGGAAAATAATACAGAAATATTTTCGAATTTTCACTCTCCTTTGCATCTATCTTTTACGATTGTCCAAACGAGCATTGAACTAGCAACATTTCTATTTTAAGTATGCTTCCCTCTCTTATTTGTTATAATACTAAACAATCAAGTCATGATTTTAGTAAGTAATGGATAAGAAACAGTTAGAGCAAGACAACGTTTTAAAATATAAAAACGGAGTCTTTGATCAGTCACAAAGAAAAAAAGGCTTGCTATTTGCTTTCATAACAATTATTTTGAGCAGTTCGCTGACATCTGTAACAGGCTTGGTGATAATTAATGTTAGTCAGTTTTTTGGAGAATCTCAAGCATTAATACTTGCATTTTCCCTACTAGTAATATTATTTTCGGTTTTTGGAAATCTAATTTCCGGACCTTTGGTCCATAAGTTTGGCGCCAAAAAAAATATTCTCTTCAGTTCTATTCTATTTTTTCTTTCTGCTGCTGGCACTGCTGCCTTAATAACTTCAAGTACAGCTACTCTTGTTTTATATGGTGTCTTTTTAGGATTGCAAGGAATAGCAAATGGGTGAATTCACCCCTCTGTTTATACTTTAGTTTATGGTTACACTTCTCAAAAAGGAAAAGAAAAGACGTCATTGAATTTGGTTTTGGCTTTTTATGGCTTGGGTTTTGTTGTTTTCTATTTATTAAATACTCTGTTATCACATACAATTGAGCAGGTAATAACGAATGGAGCTGGAAGCAGTATATTCTGACACTCAGCATTTGCAATCAATGCATTTTTCTATCTCGTTGTTGTAATTTACGTTTTGTTTAGTAAAATTTCTGAAATATCTGCCCGGGATTTAGAGAAGATGGCATCAGGTATTGCGAAAATAAAAACTATTCCAAATTGAGCAAAAACTAGCATAAAAAAATACTCCGCGGTTTCCCGTTTTAAGGAACAGGAAATTAGAAACAAAAACGGTAAAAGCTTTTGAAGCAACAATAAATATTGAATTTTATCTCTGGTTTTTCTCTTATTTGCGGCTGCATTTTATTCTTCTACGGAATATTTTTGAACCAATTATGGAATCACTTTTCTAGTTGGTGCGCATTCTAGCAACGGCGATATCATAAGAGGGCGTGGTTTTACACAATTGAATGCTGGACTGATTTTAAGCACCTATAATATCGGATTAACAATTGCGAGATTTGTTTACTATTTTGTAGGTGAAAAAAAGAAAAGCAAGGGGACAATATACTACTTATTTCTAGTATACATTCTAACCTTTGTTGGCATATCTCTCGTTTCAGTTGGCAATCCTAGCGAGACGTTAAGCGTATACGTAAATTACGTACTATTTTTCATTCAAGGATCTGTCTCTGGAGTGTTGTATGGGGTTTTTGTAGGCTATGTACTAAAAATGGCTCAAAAATACTCGAATATTGTCTCTTCCGTAACAATTGCTTTATATAATTCTGCGGCATTTCTAACAGCAGCAGTCTTTTCATTAACTGCACATTTTGCCATATTGGAAGGCGGAGAGGTTGGTCATAGTATTTTAGTGGCTCCAGTCTATGCAATGCCTGTAATAAGTCTTCTTATTTTAATTTCATTTGGTGTCGCCCATTACTTCAATTCCAAGAATACAAAAGAATGGAAGTATGAAAGAGTCAGCTTTCAAGTACTCTAATCATTTATTCTTTCAAATAAATGATTGGTTCTCTTCACTTTTTTGTTAGATAGAAAATCAAAATTCTCAACATTCATGTTGTCAAGATTTTCATCTTGTATTCCAAGCTTTTCACACACTTTTTTTCAACTGTTGACAAGTACAGGACGGAACATTCACCCTACATAGAGTAAACAATTGGATAATAAGTTCAGCAAGTTATTTAACTTTGCCTTATTGTTTGTTTTGAATAGTGTTCATGGTTTCTGATCTTCGATAATTTTATTGATATCCCTAATAAAAGCGAGAAGTTCGTTTATTCCCTTTGAAAAGAAATAATTTTCCCAGAGTGTTTCCACTTTTTTTCTATTATTAAGAGTTATTTTTTTCATATGTGCGGTGTCCTCTGATTCCGAATCGCTTTCCGGAATTATTCCATCATTATATTTAATTATCATTTGAATTGTTCTTGAAAACAAATTGCCAAATTCATTAACAAGATTGTTATTAATGCAGTCCACTAACAGTTCTTCGGAGTATTTACCACCCTTGGATATCGTAATTTCTTTTAGAAGAAAAAATCTTAATGCATCTGCTCCATACTTACTTATTAAAAGAACGGGATCAACTATATTCCCTTTTGACTTTGACATTTTTTCTCCCTGAAATAAAATTCAGTCATGTGCTAAAATCACGTTTGGTAGAGGCTTGTTCAGTAAATTAAGAAGTATGGGTCAGTAAAGTCCATGAAATCTGGATATTTCCTTACCTATAATTTGGATTTTAATACTTTCACTATTTCAAAAATCTTTTTCTTGTGACTTTAACTCTAACTGTTTAAATCCACTTAAGTAACTTAAAAGCGCATCAAATCAAACGTATATTTCTTGTTCTGGGGAAACAGGGGTTTTAATTCCCCATCCATTCTTTTTTCTGGATACACATAAATCAGACAAGTCATTATCTATAAAATTATTGAATAATTCGTTCTTTATTTTCTCAGGGATTAACAATGCAGGATTGTTTCTATATAAATTCACTATTCATTTTCTTTTGTTTGTAATCTTGAGGAAAAAAACTTCTTCATTTAGAAACTGTAGCGATCCACTACAGTTCATACAATTTTGATTATCAGTAGAAAAGTTTTTTGTGAAAAAGTCCTCACACTTGACACAGTAGAATCCCTCATAATTGCCTTGGTAAATTTCTTCAGCTTTATATAAAAAAGAAAAAACCTCTTTAACCATCTCTTCATGTTTTTTGTTCGTTGTTCGAGTAAAAACAGAATAATTAATGTTCAACATGCTTCATAATTTTTTGAAATTTGTAACGTTATTTTCTACAAAGTTAACTACATCTTGATTTTTTTGCTGACTGCTCCTTAGAATTTTCTTACCATGTTCATCTGTTCCAGTTAATAAAAAACATCGGTGTCCCCTTTGTTCAAAATATCGCTTTAAAAAGTCAGCAACAACTGTTGTATACGCATGTCCAATGTGGGGGTTTCCGTTAACATAGTAGACCGGTGTACTTATGTATATATTCTTCATAATAAGATAATATAATTTTATTATGATATTTCGTCGATTAACTAATAGTCCAGGATATTTATTGTTTAAGGAAAAGTGAGCCAAAGTAATTACTGTTGATAATGCTGTAAAAGTCAGTAAAAAAACAATTCATGAATTTTTCAAAGATACACATGAAAATTGAGCAACCGTCTTTGGAATGTCGCTTTTAAGAAAGTACATTGAAACCAAAAATAATTACTCACCCAAGTTTATAAAAACATGCTTTGCAATTGCTCAAAACTTTGAAATAAAATTAACAGGCGAAGAGCAAAGTTATATTTTTGAACAAGAAGCCATTGGATTTGCTTTGATTAGAAATTTTAAAGAGTTGAGTGTCCCAGTTTCTCTTTCTACTGGTATCACTTGTTTTGCGAGAATGCCATCTATAACAAGATTTATGATTGGCGAGGGCGATATACTAACCAATATGAAAAGAGGTGAACTCTTTTTTACGAATGTTTATATGTCTTTCTTCCACAATGACTCTGAAGAAAAAGTATATTATGATGAGATAGAAATAATGATAGTTGAAAGCTTTGGAGTAAAATTAAAATTGGTGAAAGAAGATAACTCGATATTTTGAAGAATACCCCAGGTAGACTTGTTTCAAATCTATATTTATTATGTCATTAAGGTTTATTTTAAAAAACAAGATATTTTCCTAATTCAAAACTATAATAAGAAAATCAAAAGGATAATGCTTGAAAAATAAAATACTAATTAAAAACATTGATATATATAACCATGATGAAACATTAAAAACCAAGGATATCCTTATAAATGGTGGCCTGATAGAAAAAATAGGGAATAATATCTCAACAAAAAAAGACATTGAGGTAATCGATGGTACTGGGTTGTACTCTATTCCAGGTTTTATTGACTTACAAGTAAACGGTGCATATGGAAGTGACATATGGGATGCTAGTGAAGCGTCTGTGAGAAACCTAATAAAAATGCTGCCTTCTGAAGGGACAACAAGATTTTTATACACCTATATAACTGCTGATGTAAAAATTACACTATCCACAATGAAAAAAAACGCGATATTGTTTGATAAAATTCAAAAACAAGTACGTGGTGCTTTTTTAGAAGGGTTTCATCTAGAAGGACCTTTTATTGATAAGAATAAAAAGGGAACTCACAATGAAAAATATATTATTCCTTATAACAAGGATGTTTTTGAAACATTTTGAGATGCGTCTAATCGTTCAATAAGAGTGGTAACTTTTTCCCCGACAGATGAAACAATATCCTTTACAAAAGAAGTTATCAAACGAAATATTGCTCCATCCATTGGTCACAGCGCAGCCAATAATTCAGAAGTAAAAAGTAACATTGATGCTGGTGCAATTTATTGTACTCATTTGTTTAACGGAATGACCGGGATAGATCATCACGAGGTTTTTGTTGCACATGAGTTTTTAATAAATCCAAAAACCAGCGTTATGCTCATTGCTGATTTTATTCACTTGACTAAATCTACTTTGGAATTAGTCTTAAAAACAAAATCCACTAGTCAGATAATGTTGGTTACCGACTCAGTAAGTCCAAAGGGACTAAAAAATGGTGTTTATAATATGGGGCCCATTCGAATACAAAAAGAAGATAGCAGAATTCATCTTCTTGGCCACCCTGAAACTCTTGCTGGCTCGGGTGGAAAAATGAGTCAATCTTATAAAAATATTTTGAGTTTTAACTATGTAACAATAAACGATGCGGTTGCAATGTCTTCCTTCAATCAAGCAAAGTTATTGAAAATAAATGATGTAACAGGCTCTATTCGAGAAGGCATGATTGCAGATATTATTTTAATGAATAAGCATCATGATTTGGAAAAAACAATTTGTCGTGGATCTCTGTGTTTTGTAAAAAATGTGTAAAATACTATTTTTAGTTTTATAATGCTTATATGAAATACATAGCCTTACACCGCGTTAGCACTTATAGTTCAAGCGGATATAAAAATTATAAAATAATTCAAAACTTGAAATTTGATACTCTAATAGAATTATTTGACGATCCCTTCACTGTTTCTGAGTCCAGCAAGAATTTTTTTTCCATTAAAAACTTTGTAGACAACACTTCTTGTTTTCAATACAAAATCGAAGACATAATCACTAAAAGAGGACGACAGAAACACTTAAAAATATTTCGCGAAAAAATTAGCGAAAAAATTAATCTGGCGGTCTCTAATGAGATATTTTTCATAACGTCACCTCTTATACTCGATGTTCTTCCAAAAAAAACATTAATGAAAAATAAATTCGTCCTAATAAAACATGCTTGTTCAGATTTGTACCTGAAAAGCAATAACAATTTGGATCCTTATATTAAAAAGAAACACGATAAGTACATTGATTATATTTTAGTAAATACAGTTCAGGAAAAAAAGATATTCTCTTCGCTTTTAAACATTACCCCGGAAAAGGTTTTTGTATCTGAAGAGGTTGCTGAATCCCTTCCTGCAAATTATAATTACAAAAAAATTGGTAACGATGGGGTTTTGTATTCAGGTGTATTAAATGATGCAAAATCAATACTGTCTGTATTGCAAACCGCAACGCAACTTCCCGACATAAAATTTACATTTATGGGGACTGGAAAATTGCAAAAGGAAATAATGAGTTATTCAGCAAAATATCCAAATGTTATTTTCAAACCACTACCTAAATTAAAAAATCTAATGACTGAGATAGCAAAAAACAAATTGACTGTTGTTGTAAATACTGAAAGAAAAATCACTCCTGATTCCTTTATTGCTAAACAATCGCTAATGTTGGGAATTCCTATAATATCTATAAACAATTTTGAACTTTCTACAAAATATATAGGGACGAATAATGAGAGAGGTATTCTTCTGGAAAATAAAGATAATCTAGTTAATGAACTAGTCAAAAATATAAAACTATTGCTTGTTGAGAACCAGGAACTTTATATGACCAAGAGAACAAAATGTTTCGAATACGCTAAAAGTCACTTTGACCCATTAAAGTTTAGTGATAATTTACAAAAACTAGAAGCAATCTTAAAAGAATAAAGCATTAGCTATATTCTTTTTTACGGAATTTTAAGTAGCTAGCTGTTATTAAAAGAACTCCAGCAACCGAGTATCCAACGTATAAACCTGTGGAACTGTAAAACTCGACATTTGGATTTTCCCCTGTGACAATAAATGATTCAGTCGCATCTGATAGATTGACAGTTGCATTAACGGCACTAGTAGGAATGGGTACTTGTAAATTTTCATCGTATAAGACAATTCTTCTTGTCTGCTCAGGACCTCCGTTTTGTCTATAAATGACATTTGCGTAAGGATACGCTTTTACTGTGTTGCTTTCAGGAAGATTCCCCCTTATAACTGTCAAAGGAGGAACATTGGCATTACTAAAGTCCGGGTTATTGGAGTTTGGAAAGCCCACTTGCAGAGTTAAATTTGCAAACATTCAGTTAATTTGATATCCTAGATTCAAAATGTAGACTGCGCTTCCAATTCGCTGAGCACTTCGGTAACTATCGGCAAAATTTATTGGGTAAACCCTGTAATTAATAAACGGATTGTTAGGGTCAAATTCTGACTCCCTGCTTGTATTAAATTCCGAAAAAGGTCTGTTTGAAGCATCTATAGCGCTATTTTGAACATTTAATCCTCCTAAACTTACAAAAACCGGTACATTGCCGTTCGCAAAATCAGAAGCAGATGGTATGGGGGGAGCCAAGGAAAGTGGAGAGAAATTGTTGGTGGTGTACTCTGCATCAATTAGGACATCATTTGCTACATCAAAGGCTGTTTGAGTGCTTCCACTACCTGAGTTGCCAGTTTTAAAAGCGTATCCGAATTCAGGAACCTGTAAGTCAGTAATTCCATCAATAGAAGATAATTGTTCTGCTCTATTGCGGAGTGCTGTTTGTATTGGCAATCCATTAACTGCCATGTTGTCAACTCTGTCAACCCCATTAAAACTCTGTGTTTGAATATCAGCTGCCACAGTTGCAAAATCAATAATTGTGTTGATAGAAACTAATATAGGTAAGATTGCCCCTAAAAAGTAAGTGATAATACCACTTAAAATAACAACTATTAAAGTAAAAACGCTGTTAAAAAACAATCCTACTGCAAACGAAAAAACTGTAATTCCTATTGTCAGAAAAATACTTCAAACAGCACCTAGAACAAAAAAGTTAACTCATTGATTTCAAAAGGCGGAAGAAGAAAGGAAATTACCGTCTGGTGCTGATGAACTTACCGCTCCTACAAGGATGACTGTTATGATACCAGCTGTGAAGATAGAGAAAAGAGAGAAAGTAATACCAGAAAGAATTACACCAATAAACTTATGAAAGTAGATTTTAGCCCTAGAAAGCGGTTTACTTAACAAAATAAGCATAATTCCTCTTTCTCCTTCTTGAGTAAAATTTTGAACCGTTTTTATCGCGACAAAAACAAATGCAATGGTAAAGGTGTAGAAAAACGTTATACCTTGGTTAAATCCCGGAACAAAAGCGTTATTATATGCGCTCACATCAAGGTTTTGAGTAGCAATGGCAACAACACTAGGCAACGTTAAAAAAAGTATAACAAGAAAAGAGAGGATATAGGTAGATAAAGAGAAGGTCGACCTTTTATAAACATATTTAAAAATTTCCAAATTAGAAGACCTTGTATATGCAGCTTCAGTGTTTGCGTTGTGTTTACTTGTGGCTGTTTTCATATACATTAATTATATATTGCTGGACAAAGCACTTCCTAAATAAGCAAGGAAAAATAACAAGTTTTATTTTACTTACAGATGAGATTTCAAAATTATTTTTTAGAAAACATATTTCGTATATCTTTTTTTAAAATTACACCTGTTTTTTTTCTTTTACTTTCTTTTCATAGCAAAGAGTCGTGAGACATTTTTACTAGTTCAAAGGTGGATTTTTCATTATAAAACACAAAGTATTTTCCAATTTTTTTTCTCAATATGAAAAAATCCTTTTCCTTTATTGGAATAATAAATGTGTTGTTTTCAAAAATAATCTCGGTTTTTCCCTTCGATACGAAAAAGAGTTGTTCAACGACAGGGCCATAGTTTCAGGCACTAAAATTTTCTTGGAAAAGAAAACTTTTATTATTCTTGAAATATAAAATATAGGCAAAAAATAAAAGCTTTTGCATTCTTAGTTGTGTAAGTTTATTGGTGTTTTGATTCTCAAGGGGAGAGGAATAATGATATTTAATTATAAAGTTTATTGATTTTATGATGTTTTTAGAAAGTTCAGTCTCAGAAGATATGTCAGTGTTCACACCTTTATTAGGAAATTTAAAACTTATACACTAGTATAAGTTAGTACATTAAAGTTGCTAGCAGAAATTAAAGGAGTGGTGCTTGGATTAGTTATTGTAATAATCAGCTCAAAATCAAGAGAAAAAGTGCCGATGTCCGTAGATGTAGTACTGTCTTCAACAAGAATCATAAGTCCTGAGGACGCTCCAATTGTAATTGTATATTCGTTTGACTCTGTTGTGATGTTGGAAGTAGAAATTGCAAAAGAATTCTGCACGTTTATAACTCTGACTACTGCATTAGAGTTATTTACTCTAGCATCTGTGCTTACAAATTGATTTATTGATGTTACCAATTCGCCAGCAACCGAATCCGCAGTAAACGGTGATCCAACGTTATAATTAAGAAAACTATTTACATTGTCATTATTCCCATCTCCTCCGATTAAAGCCTCCACATCAGCAGAACTGCTTTGAACAAAAGTAGACGTGGCGACAACATCTGGCGTGGAATTAAATGTAATATTTAAGTCAAAAGCCCCTGTTACACTTCCGCCTAGTGAGTCGACTCCAGAGTTTAAATTAATTCCGCTGATTGTATAAGATTCTGGTGTAGTCATAGAAGAAACAACATTTTCCAAATTAACGCTGTCAAATGAAAAGCTTTGAAATGTTGTGTTTGAAATTAATGTACTATTTAACTCATTCAAAATAATGCTTGCTATTCCAAAAACATTTGAAGTGGAAGCGTTGTAATTGTTCAAGGTTTGTAATGCTTCATATATTTGTATTTGTTCTATATTATTAGGTGTTTCGGTTAAATTAGAAACGGTTACCCCTTCTTGTATGTTGTTGTTTTGTATATTAATGTTTTCAAAAGAAGTTAATGAACGATTGTTTCCTGTGTTCATGGGAGAATTAAAATTAAAGAATTGTTTAGTTTCACTTCCTTCTATTTCTTCTGCCACAACTAAAAAGATGTTGGACTGCAATATAGTTAATGCGTTGGTTTCCGGGTCAATCAAAAACAACGATTGATTTGTTGCGAATATTTGAACTGTAAGAATTCTGTATTCATTACCTATTACATCTTCAATCGCTTGTCACATTCTATATGTGTTGGATGACTCATCTGGCGCGTTGAACTGCGTTCTTGAATTTAAATCTAAAAAGGACTCCATTACTAGAGAACTATTTGCATCGGCCGACAATCCTGTCGCGGTACCTCCATCGGTTATAACTCCGTCCGTAATAACAATGTTGCTTATAGAAAAAATCCCAACATTTCTAAAAAAGTTAGTGCTCCCGCCTGTTGTTCTAACGGTTATTTGGTTAGAATCAAGAGTAATTTCTGTTGCTGAGAGGCTAGAAGGTATCCCGTTAATTCCTATAGAAACTATATCTGCGTTGGAGTCTATTGTTTGAATGTGAGAAAGAATAGCGTTATAGATTGCCGACTCCCCAGAATTTTGAGGGGGAGCCTCCCCTGGGCTTAGAAATGCTATCTTACCAAGTTCTAAAAAGGGAATAAAGGAATTCTGAGCAAATGAAAATGTTCCTCCGTTAGCAATGGTAGCCGTGCCTGCACTGACCAGTTGTCCTTCTCTAACAACAATATTAGAGATAATTATTTCATTAATGCTGTTGTATTGCCTTCCGTTATCTTCTGCCTCAATTAATAGTGCTGTAGGCGAAATTCTTAGTGAAGAAGAATTTTCACTGTAAAAAACATTTGTAGGGAGCGGAGCAACTGATATTGCTGATATGCCAGTTCCAATCTCTAAATCAAATAGAGTAGAAATCGAATCAAATAAAACTCTTGTGTTCGTACCTGGGTCTGGAAATATTCCGTTGTTTATTGTTGACAACCCAGAAGCAGCATCAACAATAATTTCATTATCGGACACAGCAATTAAATTAGTTAAAGAACTAATCGTAGTGATTGCGATTGAATTATTGTTGTCGGTGGGAGAAAAAACTATACCAAAAATATTTGTTCCGCTTCCAATAGGAGAAAACCTTGAGTCTGCCCCTCCGGATGTGGAAATTGTTATGCCACCGTTATCAATGTGAACGGCTGTTGTGGCATCTTCCTGCGTTGTACTAGAAACACTTGATGGAACTACAGAAATGTTGGTTATTAAGGAGTTTTCGTTCCCAACAATTGTGCGAATTGTGGTTTGTAAAAATTGGTATACAAAAAACTCGCTTGTTCCTTCGGCTGGAAGATTAATGTTAGTAATGGAGTTTAAATTTCTAACTACTTTTATAGCTTCAGTTGTATTGGATAGTACTAACCCATTATCGTTAATCGTCCCAGCTGATGTGATGACCCTCCCTGAATAAACAATTCCAGAAATTGTAAGAATCCCTGTATTCAAAAATTGAAAAGAATTGTTAGTTGTATTGCTCACGTTGATAATTAATGATTCAGGACTAAAAGTAACGCTTGTGCCATCAGCAGTCGCATCAATATTAACATTTGGGACTTGTGTAACTATTCTAGTTATCGCAAGGTTAGGGTTTTCGTTATTATTGAGTCCCTGGAGTGTTGTTTCTATTAAATCATAGAATAATCTTTCTTGAGTCCCTGTAGCAGGTATATTGGTCGTTCCATTATTACCTGCCATTGATCCTGTATTATTTAATCGAGAAAGAACTTCTTGAGTGTTGTTTCTATTGTTAAAACTAGGTCCGCAACTTTGTGCAACTGCGGCAACAATTCCTGCTCCTCCTACTGCTGTAGTGGCAAAAATACTTATGACTTTTTTCTTACTGTTTTTTCTCATAAGTTTATTTTATTACATTATAAAAACATCGTGGAGTATTCGAACTTAAAATATTTTTAATCGTGCTTTTTGCAAGAATGTTATAAATAATCTTATACGATTACATCATTCCAGGCATGCCACCCATCGGTGGCATTGTTGGTTCATCATTTGCTTTAGGAATTTCAGTAACTGATACTTCTGTAGTTAAGATTAATGATGCGACGCTTACTGCATTAGCTAAAGCATTTTTTGATACTTTCAACGGGTCAATAACTCCGTCTTTTTCTAAATCACTATATTCACCGGAAACAGCGTTGAAACCTTTGGTGCATTTCATTTCTAGGATTTTACTAAGAACGACTTCTCCACTAACGCCAGAATTATCTGCGATTAGTTTTAGAGGTTGTTTCAGTGCTTCCTTTAAAATGGTATATCCTATTTTGATGTCCTCATGTGATTCTGCTTTAGGTTGAATATTCATACTAGCTTTCATAAGCGCAATTCCTCCACCAACAACTATTCCCTCTTCGATGGCTGCGTATGTTGATTTTAAAGCGTCTTCGATGCGCATTTTCTTTTCTTTTAATTCAACTTCTGTATTAGCGCCAACACGAATAACTCCAATTCCCCCAGCCATCTTAGCAATGCGACTCCTGTATTGATCCTTTGAATAGGTTGAATCAGATTTATCAATCAGATGTTTAAGTTCTTCTACTCTAGCTTTGATATTTTTTTGAGTTTCTTTACCACCAATAATTATTGTTCTGTTTTTAGAAACTTCCACTTTTTCTGCGCTACCAAGGTCTTCTATTTTTGCATCCTTTAACGAGTGATTAACTTTTTCACTAAAGAATTTAGCGGATGTGAAAATAGCAATATCTTCAAGTTGTCCTATTTTATCGTCTCCAAAGCTCGGTGCTTTCACCGTTGTAATTTGAAAAGTGCCCTGCATTTTATTTAAAATAAGGGTGGTCAAGACTTCCTCACTAAATTCAGAAGCAATAATTAGTAACGGATTTCCTTCCTTTACTACTTGCTCTAAAATAGGTAGTATTTCTTGTAGGTTATTGATTTTTTTATCAGTAACTAGTATTTTAGGGGAGTTATGAACAGCCATCATGCTAGATTTGTTGGTCATCATGTATGGTGAAGAAAATCCCTCTTCAAAATGCATACCTTCCACAATATCTACAGTTGTGTTGTAGGAATTGCCTTCCTCTATTGTTATCATTCCTGCTTCGCCGACTTTTTTAATTGCTTTTTGAATTAAATCACCAATCTCAGGGTCTTTTGCTGAAATGGACGCTATTGATTTAATAGCCTGATCGTTGTTTACAGGTGTAGATAATTTTTCCAAGTTTTTTATTACTTCGTCTTTGGCTTTTAATAAGCCACTTTTGATTAAGATGGAGTTTCTTCCTGCTTCTGCAAGTTTTAATCCTTCTTCAACGATAGCTTGTGCAATAACCGTTGCAGTTGTAGTGCCATCTCCTACATCATCATCCGTTTTATTAGAAACTTGCTGAATTAAGCTTGCTCCTATGTTTTCTGTTGGGTCTTCTAGTGTTATTTCTTTTGCTACCGCAACTCCGTCGTTTGTGATTAGTGGAGAGCCGTATTCTCTCTGAATTACCACATACTTTCCATTTGGCCCTAGGGTTTTCTTAACTGCGTCGCTTAATTTGTCAATGCCTGCTTTTAGTTTTTTTCTTGCTTCTGTGTTAAACAATAATTGTTTTGCTCCCATTTTTTCTCCTTATTTAAATTTTGCTAAAATGTCTTTTTCTTCAACAATCATGTATCTTTCACTACTAAATTCAAAGTCAGTTGCTTTGTAGCTTTCAAATACCACGACATCTCCAATTACGACATCCTTAACGTCTTTCCCTATTTCTATCACACGACCTTGGTTTTTTTCTACCTCTGATTGCGCAGAAACGATTATCCCGCTTGATGTCTTTGTTTGACGTTCTTCTTCTTTCATCAAAACATTATTGTTTAAAGGTGTTAGTTTCATTTTGCTCCTTTTTATTATTTCTACTATACAAGAAAAAAAAATAATTTAATACCTAAATTTTTTCTTTTGCTTTCTCAATTCCATTGTTGCATTTTACTGTATTATTACAGTAGAGTAGAGATGCTATATACAGATTTAACAAACGAGTGGTTTTATAAAGGCAATATAGAAAAAACTTTCCCTGAACTTCAAGAAATTACTGATTACTTAATGGATTTTTTTGGTATTCACGGAGACGAAGACTCAGAAAAATTCATTGATTATTTAATAACGATACTTTTACCTCAAAAAGCGATATTCCCCAATATACTTATGTTGAGTGCTCGTTTTCCAATTTTTAATAACTTTAGTTATCAAACTGCCGCTAAAATGGATTTCACAGAGTCGTGGTTGGTAAGAAGAATAAGAAATTACACTAGATGAAATGCTGTAGCGATGGTTTTAAATGCGGGTAAATCCATTCCTGGTATTGGAGGACACTTATCTACTTTCGAGTCAATTTCTAGTTTATACGAGGTAGGTTTTGATTATTTTTGAAAAGGGAATAACGATAAGACAAAATCTGATTTTATATATTTTCAGGGACACAGTTCTCCTGGAATTTATGCAAGGTCGTTTTTGGAAGGTATATTAACTGAAGATGACTTGAATAATTTTAGAAATGAAGTTTTTGTCAAAGGTCTATCTTCTTATCCTCATCCTCATTTAATGCCTGAATACTGACAATTTCCAACGGTTTCCCTTGGTCTTGGTGCAATGCAAGGCGTTGCCCAAGCATTATGAATCAGATACTTGGAATGTAAGGGGTTTGTGGAAAAAAATCCTGATCGCCATGTTTGAGTGTTTTTGGGGGATGCTGAAATGGAAGAGCCTGAGTCGTTTGGATTAGCGAGGTTAGCATATAGGTATAATTTGAACAATTTAATTTTTATTGTAAATTGTAATCTTTTGGGTCTAGACGGACCAGTATATGGAAACGGAAATATCGTTTTCGAGTTAGAAAGAATATTTTCTGGATATGGTTGAAGAGTTATTAAAGCTGCCTGAGATTTTCCTTTAGAAATTCTTCTGGATATGCGTAATAATCGTGCGGTGGCAGAAGTATTGGAAAATTTAACGGATGGGGATTTGATTAGGTTGGAGTCACAACCATGTGGATTTGTAAGAGCACTGTTTGATGAATATCTTCCTCACCTAAAAGAAACTCTTGGTATCAATGATTGAGCAGAAGATGTTAATTATGGCGAAAAACTATATTATGGAGGTAACTCTGTAGAAGTGGTCTATGCATCTTATCATAGAGCCCTAAACCCTTCTAGAATTAAAGATCGTCCGACTGCAATATTAGCAAGAACAATAAAGGGCTCTGGTTTTGATTCAAAAATAAGGGCATCTTACTCTTCTCACAGTCAAAAAAAACTTTCTAAACAACAGTTGGTAAACTTCGCTAATAAGTTGGATATCGGGTTGGTTGAAAAAGACCTTGCTGGCGACAGACTGCCTTATGTAAAATTTGAAAAGAAGTCTGATGAATATAAATTTATGATGAGCCAAAGAGAAAAACTGAATGGCCCTATTCCTAACAGAAGATACAAACCTGAAACATTGCACATAAACAAGTTTTATGAAAAATTATCAGTAATAGTACATGGTTCTGAAAACCGTGAGTTATCAACCACCATGATTTTTGGGATGTGTCTAACAACTCTTTTTAATGATCCAATTTTAAAGGATCGGTTAATTGTTGTAACAACGGATGAAGCCAGAACTTTTGGTATTGAGCCTTTGTTTAATAAAATAGGGATTTTTGATCCTGGCGGACAAAACTATACACCTAACGATGCTGGTTCCCTGTTACAGTATCGTGTATCAAAACAAGGGCAATTTTTTCAAATGGGAATTAATGAGACAGGCGCTATGGCAATGTGGCTAACTGCTGCTACATCTTACGTTCACCATGAGTTTACAGCTATACCTTTTTTTATTTATTATTCGATTTTTGGGTTTCAAAGATTTGGTGATTTAGTTTGAGCATCTGCGGATTCAAAAGCAAAGGGCTTTGTAATTGGAGGAACTGCTGGTCGAACTACTTTGAATGGTGAGGGTTTACAACACGAAGATGGTCACAATCTAGTTATGTGAAGTTACGTTCCTGGTTGCAAAACATATGATCCAACTTTTGGTTACGAAGTCGCAATTATAATGTATCAAGGATTAAAAGACATGTACGAAAACAATAACTGTAATTTTTATTATATGACTGTTATGAATGAAAATCATTTACATCCTCCTCTACTATCTGGGTCAGAGGAGAATATCTTAAAAGGTTTATACGTGTATAGGTCCATGTTTGCAAACCATTCAACCGGCTCTGTTAATTTGGTGGGTTCTGGAACCATTACTCTTGAGGTTATTGCTGCAGGACAAATTTTGAGATCACAATATAATATTGATTCAAAAATATACATTGCAACATCATATGGTGAGTTAAGAAAAAATTGTGAAGAGGTAACACGTCAGAGAATTTATAACAATGATACTAAGATGAAAAGTCATGTAGAAATCATGCTTGATAACGACAACCCCATTGTTGCAGCTTCTGACTATATAAAGTCAAATGCTGAACAAATACGTCAGCACATTTCTAATGATTACTATGTGTTGGGAACAGATGGTCTTGGTCGTAGTGGCTCTAGAGCTGACTTGAGGACATTTTTTGAAGTGGATAGATACACTATCGCTTATGTAGCTTTATACGCAATGTCAAAAAAAGACTCGCAATATAAAGATAAACTAGAAGAATTTATAAAGAAAAACGGATTAAAATTGCATGACAAAAAAAATCCTATGGAGTGTTAAATGAAATTTAAAATACCAGTAATCGGTGCCGATGTTGAAATAAAAATATCTGAGTTGTTAGTAAAAGAAGGCGACTTAGTCACTAATGGTCAAGCTTTAACTGTATTGGAAAGTGCGAAATCTACCATGGATATACCTGCTGATTTTGATGGAAAAGTGACCAAAATACTAAAAGAAGCAGGCGATGAAATAGTCGAGGGCGAGGATCTATTAGAGTACGAAGCTGCAGCAGAAAAAAGTGAAAAAACAGATGTCTCCTCCATGCAAGTGAAAATTGCAAAAGAAAAAGAAGCTACAGATGAACAAGTAAAAGATGATGAACCAGATGAGAATGAACAGGTAATGTCCACTGTAAAAGGAGTGGGCGGAACTTCTTCTTTTCAAGAAATGGTAAAGGAAGTAGAAGATGAAATGTCTTCGCTTTCTGAAGAGAAAACACTACAACGAAATTATTTTAAACCTGAAATAAATAAACTTCTAAAAAAATCTCAAGCCGCATTAGTGGTTCGTCATGCTATCAAAATTAAAAAATTAAAAGAATTAAAAATATACGCAACAGCTGCCGCTAAATTCTTAATAACGACTTTCGATATTGATCCTGCTGACATTAAAGAACGAACATCTACTGGAAGAATTGACACAATGATTGCAAAAAATTACATCGAAAAACATCTGTCTAAATCTGGCAATGCAGTAGCTGAACCAACTGAAAAACCTTTGCCTGATTCTCTATTTACTAAATACGGAACAATAGAACGAAAAAAACTTTCCAAAATAAAGCAATTTTCTGCAAAATTTTTAGCAAAAGCGTCAGCAGAAGTGCCTCATGTAGCAATGTATCAAGATTCTTACATTGATGATATTTTTGGTATGTATAAGAAAGCAAAAAAATCTAAACCAGATATAAAGATTTCATTTTTAGCTTTTTCAGTGAAAATTGTTGCAGCTGCGTTGCAAAAATTTCCAACTATGAACGCAAGTATTGATATGGCAAGCAACGAGGTTATTTATAAGAATTTTTCAAATATCGGAATAGCTATCGACACTCCTAATGGTTTAGTTGTTGGAACAATAGTAGAACCGAAATCACTAACAATCTACGAAATAAGTGAAAAGATTTTTGACTTAGCTGAAAAAGCAAAAGCGGGAAAACTTTCCGCTGATGAAATGGGCGGTTCAACATTTACAATTTCAAGCATTAGTGGAACATCCACAAAGTACTTTTCGCCGATAGTGAATAGACCGAATGTTGGTATATTGGGTTTATGTAAAGCACAATATACTTATATCGTTGATAAAAACAAGGAACCAGCTATAAAGTTAACCATGCCTTTGAGTCTTTCATTTGATCACAGATTAATAGATGGTAAAGAGGGGTCATTGTTTTTAGAAGAAGTCAAAACAATGCTGGAAAAACCAGGAGACATAATTAAAATATAATGGAAACTAAAAAAGTTCAGTTATTAATCATCGGTGGAGGACCTGGGGGATATGCAGCGGCATTTAGAGCAGCCGACTTGGGTGTAAATGTAACACTTGTGGAAAAACACGAAACCCTTGGAGGTGTTTGTTTAAATGTGGGATGTATACCTTCAAAAGCTCTGTTACATGTAGCCGAAGCTGCAGAGACAATTAAGCATGCTTCTCTTTTTGGGTTAGAAACAAAGGATACTTTCAAAGTAAATACCAAGAAATTAGTGGCATGAAAGCAAGAAATTCTAAAAAAGTTGACCGGAGGTTTAAAACAAATGGCGGCTTTAAGGAAAGTAGAATACATAATTGGTGAAGCTGAATTTTTAAATGATGCTGCTGTAACGGTAAAAACTAAAACAGGGGTTATGAAAATTGAGTACGACAAGTGTATCATAGCTTGTGGTTCAAGAAATAGAAAACTGCCAGATGATGAAAACCTTCCATTAAAATTTTGATACTCTACGGAGGCTTTAGAGGTTGAAAGAATTCCCAGCAAGTTGCTTATTATTGGGGGTGGAGTCATTGGTTTAGAAATGGGTACATTTTATAGTTCACTAGGCAGTGAAGTTACTATCTTGCAAAGAACAAGCCGGTTACTACCAATGGTAGACAAGGATTTAATGAATATTTTCTTGAAAGCTAATTCTGACAGATTTAAGAAAATCTATTATGAACACGGTACTAAAGAAATAACGATGAAGGGCAAAGACAAGAAGTTTACTGTGGAGTTTGAAAATCTTAAAAATAAAGAAACATTTAAGGAACAATTCGATAATATTGTGGTTTCAATAGGAAGAATTCCTAACTCTGATCGCCTGAGTTTAGAGAAAACATGTGTCAGGGTAGATGAGAGAGGGTTCATTATCACCAATGAATTACTTCAAACATCTTGTGAAAAAATTTACGCAATAGGCGACATAATTGGAAATCCAATGCTGGCTCATAAATCAACATACGAAGGAAGAATTGTTGCAGAAATAATTGCTGGCGAAAATGTCTTTCGTGATAAGGAGCGAATAATACCATCAGTTGTATACACATCCCCTGAAATAGCTTGAGCAGGGTTAACTGAACAGGAGTGCGTTGAGCAAAAAATTAAATTTCAAAAAGGCGAACTTCCGTGAATGGCATCTGGAAAGGCATTAACTGCGGAGGCTGCTCTTGGGAAAACTAAACTAATTTTCGATGAAAAGGGCTATATAATTGGTGGGGGTATTGTTGGCAAGCACGCTGATGATCTAATCTCTGAAATTCTTTTGGCAATCGAAATGAAAGCACACATCAAAGACATAACCATGACTGTGCATCCTCATCCTACATTAAGCGAAACAATTGCTTTATCGGCAGAAATTGCTGAGGGCACTGTTACTGACTATTATGTTCCAAAAATACTTAAAAAATAAAGGGCTTTAAGAAAACCTTACCTACGTCAAGAAATTCTCTCTTATATTTGGGGTGTTCCTGGGCTAGTTCAGACATGATTTTTTGTCATTCGGAAGGTCTTGTTTTTTTGTTGTGAATAAATGCACATATTCTACTAATTCATTCTTTATCTTTAACATTTGCCGTGATTCCAACATTGGATAAAAAATTATTGTCGATAATTACCTTCATCTCTACTTCTCCTCATGGAAAAACGTGTGTTTCTTTAAACGGGAACAATGTTTGATTGCTATAAATCCATTCCTTGCTTTCGTAAAGTTTCTCTAACTCCATGACTTCAGGCATCTTCTGCAATTTAGTCTCCGTTAGCGATTCAATAACTTCTGCCTTCGCTTTAAATTCTGTCTCTGCAGCACTAATTAAAGCTTTTTTTACTTTCTTTATTGTAATGTCAGGAATTAAATTTTTGATGTTTGTAATTCTTTGTTTTATAGAGTCTATCCCTTTTGAACTTAATTTCTCAGCTGAAGGAGTTAAGTACTTTTCAGCATCCTTAATGTTCAAATCTACAAGCAGTGTTCCGTGATGCAATGAAAATTTAGAATTACTAATGAAAGCACTACCAGAAACTTTGAAAACACTTTCGCCTTGATGGATCAAAATGTCGTTTTTACTTATTTTTTCTGTACTCAATCCTAGGTTTTTTAATGCTTCAAAAACTACGTTATATGTGTTGTCGATGGAGCATTTATCGCAAAATCAAATAAAGGAAAAATTTAAGTTTCCTTCGTCTTGGTAAACGGCTCCCCCTCCGCTTTTTCTGCGTACAATATTGACATTGTCCCTGTGACACTTGACAACATCAACTTCTGTAATAACATTCTGACTATGCCCAACAATAACTGATTTTTTGGATTGTCAAATCATTAGAATTACGCTTGTTTTGCTAACGCAAGTTTTCTCCAAATATTCCTCTATTGCTAAGTTTGTATAGGGATTTGTGTCTTTTGTATCTACAACATACAGTGTTTTTATATTCATAAACCAATTATAACAACAGAAAAA
This sequence comes from Mycoplasmatales bacterium, assembly GCA_014238225.1. Lineage (GTDB taxonomy): Bacteria > Bacillota_I > Bacilli_A > Mycoplasmatales > JABAAY01 > JABAAY01. The sequence continues at coordinate 33,579 of JABABL010000003.1, read as the reverse complement.
ACTAAATGGTGTTTTATCTTTCAAATATTTGGGAACTTACCTTAGTGAATTGTTTCTGCCCCTCCCGAAGCACAATATAATATTATCCGCATAAGTAATTTGATAGAATAGTCTTGAAATTAGGTAAAAAATGAAAAAGAATAAAACAAAAATAACCACGCTTTTGGGCTCTTCGGCAGTTGCTGGAGGCATAGCTATAGCAGCTATTGCTCAAACATGTGGTGGAACCGATCAAAGAAATGTGCAGCAAGATATCACAAGTATTGTAAACAGCATTAACCAACTAAGTAATTATGATGTTACTATGGGTCAATCTCCTGTTCTTGATTCCCTAGCAAATGAAATGTTGAGTTCATTAAATACTTCTTTACTTCCTTTAAATTCCCCATCTGGTACAACATTTACAGTCGAAACCCTTGGTTCAATTGCGGCTACATCTACTCTCGTTTCTCAAGACACTGGTGGAGCTTCTTATACATTGTCTAATCTACCTCTGATGGGAACAGGGGTTCTTAGTGATAATCAGGATGACTTTTATACAATAACTGGTTCCTTGACTCTTGTGATTAATGTTGTCAATGGATCATTGTCGGCGGGAACAGCTACTCAGATAACCGCTAATAATGTCGAGGAAACAATTGTTAATGGTGTGAATGTTCTTTCAACTTACACAGGTGAAACAATAATTTCAAATATAATTGCTCAAGCCGTTCTATCGTCTATTGAGATTGCTTTACCAACTGGTTTTACATTAAACTCCCTTGTTTTTTCAAACATTACAACTAGTTCAATTACACCCGGCGACAACAGATATGTTGTTGCTATTTCAAATGTGGGAATATTAGGAACATCATCCAATGGTGATATATCAACTTCTTTTGATAATGTGTCGTTTACTCTTACAGAAACAAACAGACAATTCACTGTTGGAACGACTACTTTAACTTCACCTGTGTCGGTGGAGCAAACCATCATTAATGGGATAAATGAGTTAAGTAATTATGCGGCTGGTTCAAACCCTACTACAGAACTGGGAATGGATTTTTTAGCTTCCATAAATAGTGTTCTAAACGGAACACTGGAATCGTTAACTTTTACGATGATTACATCGTCAAACATTTCCATCGATCCTCAAGCCGGAATTGTTGTTAGAACGAACGCAACAGGAACCGCAACAGGAGATCTTGTTAATGTTAGTGGGATGGCTAATATTGCAATCACAATTGATAGTAGCACTGGCATGCTGATAATTGCCCCCAACGGTGTTACTGGACTAAATCAAACATCAGCAGAAATAGGTGTGATAGTTATCGCTGTTAACAGTCTTAATGGTTATACTTCAAATACCAGTAGTCCATCTCCCTTAAGTACTTTAATAATAGAAAGATTAGGGACTGCAACAAACAATGGTTCAGAAAATTTCACCTTTGGTAGAATTGAAAACAATGCATTTAATGTTGCTTCTGTTTCAGATATTACAGAACTGAATGCAACAACCTGAAATGTTGCTATAACTGCAAGAGGCCCTTCTGTGGTCATTGGACAAGCCTTAAATGGTAGAGACATTAGAGTTATTAATGCAGAAATAATATTACGAATTACTGAAAACGGCGGTATTTTTCAAGTAGAACTGGCGTCTTCAAACTTAGGTAGGCTTATGCCAGAATCAACTGTTCTCTCGGGACTTATAGATGACATGAATAATCGTGGTATAAGAGAGTTTAATATTGGTTCAATATTAGATAATCCAAGAATACTGGCCGCTGCTAATGCAATTGCTGCGGGATTTGTTGCGGCTCCTGCAGGCGGAGTTAATATTACTGTTTTGGATTGATCCTATAATGCTCTTACAATTTTTGATGTCACTCGAACTAATGGGTCCTACACAGTTCTTTTCCCTAATATCATGGGTGACGCTACCGAAAATGGTGGACAATCTAATCCGTACACCCTTAGTGGTGATCGAGGTCCATCCATGAACGGCATTACAGTTGTATTTAGTGGTAGTAATGCCTCTTCTCCTGGAGATGTTCAGGGTTGCCAAGCTGTAATAACCACTTAAATATAAAAATAAACCTCTTAAAGGTTTATTTTTATATTAATTCATTGGAATTCTTTTAAACGTTGTTTAAATAATTAAAATACTATGCTATGCCCATAGCAATTGCCATGTATTCGAAAGGCTTTGTTCCTTCAATACCGATGTTATTATATGGACCGGTGCTGCCAGTGTAGTGGTCCCTTTCCCCTGCTCAATAAGAAAGCATTCCCATATTTTTATCTTTAGCAAATTGAACAACTTTTCTTCATCCATCAGGATAAAGTCTTTGAGGTAAGGTGTCGTTTTGTCCAATCATAGGTGTTACGCCTGTTAATGCTCAAGCTTGAGCTTCAGTAAGAGTGTAACCATATTTTGCAGCGGAAGCTTTAACTTGGTTTTTAACACCATTATCTCCGTTGCCATCTCCAGCAATACTGTCAATAACAAATTGTGCACCGCCATCTTCCATATTTGAATAGTAAGCAAAACCTAGGTCTCCACCATCCATGCTCATGGCATTAGTGATAAAGGTTGGCCCAAGTTTATCCATAAATACATCAACTCACCCTAACCCGTTAGCTGCTTGTAGTCCAGTAACTCATAATGTTTCTTTGTCGTTTCCATTTGGTCCACGACCAAGGACAGGTAACGTCATACTTATTTTCATGTTTGGCTTTTTGTTTCTTATTTCAACAAGAGAATTTGCTAGCATTTTAATTCCTTCTTCAACTCCTGGAAATTCTGGATTAGCATGTGCGCCTTCTATGTCAAAATCTAAAGCATCCACATCATATAAATCAATAATTCTATTCATTTCTGCGTTTAAATCAGCTTGACTAAAGCCGTGTTCTGCAGCGAATGTTCAAATAGGGCTTCCTCCAGCGCCACCAAACGATAGCGTTATATGTCCGTCATTCTCTTTTATATAATCCATATATCCTTTTGCGTTTTCGAAAAAGTCCATTCCTGCTTCAGTTTGATCATTATCTAAACCAGCCAATGAGCCGTGTATACGGTCACTAACTTGTCCATCTTGTTGTATAAAGGCAGTAGTAAAACTTTTCAAACCTGTCGCTTGAGTAAAAGCTAGTGGATTGGTAATTCCTTGACCCATTCAAGCGTCCTTATATCCCCATTCACTTTGTCAAGCTGCGGTATCGTAAAATGGAGCAAAGCCAGTGCCTCATTTTGTTGCACTGATTGGCATTTGGCCGTTAGCAGGATTGTAAGGGTTGTTGACTAATGCGGGGTTTTCAGGTAGTGGAGCAGTATCGTTTGGCGCTTCTCCACCCTCAATAATTCCATATCACCCAGCTCCTCAGAAATTACTAGAACTGTACCCAGCTATACCAATACCAGCAGTGGAAGTGGACACCACATTAACAGATTGATTATTGTAAGTTACAACCACTCCTGAAAAGTCAAGAATTTCAGCATAAAAAGTGTCTGCTTCCTTGGCGTTTACTTCTTCTCTGATAACAAAAGAAAAATTAAGTTCAGTTATCGATTTATAACTGTAATTCCCGAAGGAGTTCAGTATTGCTCTGGAATTATCGCTGATTTGTTTTCCAGAAGTATAATTTGTTAATTCGCTAACAGCATTAAAAAATACATCTTTAGCACTATCGAATTCTCCTGGATCCGTGGGATCCACTGGGTTTATTGGAGTGTCTCCTCCGTTACTTGGATCACGAGGGTTTTCAATGTCAAATTTTATTCCCGACCATTGAATAGAAGCATTTCTATAATTTTCTGGCGATAAGTTAAGTATTGAAACGCTTGCATTACCGTCCGGTACAATTGATACAACTCTGTCATCACTTAATAGTGCAGAACCGTTTATGTTAGATATTTCCGCAGTGAATTCGTTTTCTGTATCAATACTATAGTCGAAACTAAATGCTTTAATGTCTACAACGTGTACATCTCTTTGCGCAACGGTATCGGATAAGAATGAAGTTAGTGATTGCATTGTTGTATTAAGAATTATTTTACTGACTGGGTCATTTCACGATATATCATTGTTAGAAAAGGAACCGTTGTAACTGTGCATTGTGTTTAAGACGTTTGCGAATGCTGATTCTAAAGTTTCGTTATCGACTGTTCCGATAAGATCATCTAAATTACAAGCTTGTGCAACTGTTGTAACTGCAGCACCGGTGCTTAATGCTCCAATTCCTAAGATTGCTTGTGTAAGTCTTTTTGTCCTTCTTTTCATAAATACTCCTTTTCACTATTATTTTAGTAACTGTTACTATTATAATTCAAACCGGAAAGAGACAAATTTTTATTTTTCAATGTCCCTTCTCCTCTCTAATGGAAAAATAGAGAAGAATAAAAATTTATGACGGGAAAATCATATTTATGAAAAACAAAGAATGTAAATTAGTTGCTTATATATATCGATGACACTAGATGGTTATATAACGGATAAAGAGGAAGGAATCGGTTATCTTTCGGAATACAATTCTGAAGATTGTGATTCCTTCCTTGATACCGTGATAGTTAGGAAAAATATTTACAACAAAGTTATAGAAATGGGGTACGAATGCCCCATAAGAATGAAAAAGTTTATATTGCTTCGGAATCTGAAATCAGTAGTATTGGGAATTCTAAACTGTGTTCTGGTCCATTAAGACAATTAGTTGCCAAACTCAAAGAGCGTTCTTTTCAAAATATTTATTGTGATGAAGGATCTAGCATTATCTCTCAATTACTAACACACAGTTTGATTGATTAAATTATAGTCACTATTATTTCCGTTCTTATTAATGTGGTCTTACACTTTTCACCGGTAACTATAGTGCTGCGAAACCAAAACATTTAAAAACTCCTGTCTATTCAAACAGTTTAGTTCAGAATCACTACACAGTGATGAAATAAATCTTTTGAGGAACATATTTCTTTTTGTTTAAAAATTCATTTTATTTAGAAGAACAGAATTGAGAATAATGGTATAGTAAAAAAATGAAACAAGAAGTAAAAAGTTATGGAAAAGTTAATCTAGCATTAAACGTTATCCGCAAAAAAACTAATAATTATCACGAAATAGACACAATAATGGTGCCTTACAAAAAAATCTGAGATACTCTTTCATTTGAGATTCATAAATCTGGAAACACAAAAATAAATCTAGAAAACAAAATCAAAAATCAACATATATCAATTGAACAAGAAGATAACCTAGTGTACAAGGCTATTGAATTGTTAAGAAAAAAAACTAATTTTAAAGAAGGTATCACCGTCCACATCACAAAGGAAATTCCTCTCGGTTCTGGAATGGGTGGGGGTAGTAGCAATGCAGGTGAAACGTTATTGTTTCTTAATGAACAATTAAACCTCAACCTTTCTATTGAGACGTTGAGTGACTTGGGGTTAAAACTTGGATCGGATGTTCCCTATTTTCTGTGTAGGGGGGCTGCTAGAGTAACTGGTCAGGGAGAAAAAGTTACACCTCTTTCATTTGAAAATTTCTTCAATATTGATGTCTTCTTAAATCCTGATTACCAATCATCAACAAAAAAAATATTTAATCACTTAGACCTATCAAAAACCATACATCCAAAAATTGATGATGTCGAGAAAGCCTTGTTAGCAAATAATTACACGGAATTGCTGTCTTCAATGTTCAATTCCCTAGAAACAGTTTTGTTCATTTTGTTTCCCGAATTACAAAAACGATACTTTCATCTTCATAAAAATAAAAAATATGACCTTTTCTTTATAACTGGCAGCGGTTCTTCTTTTGTGGGTATTACAATATCCAAATAATTTGTCGCTTAAAAACAAATTACAACATTTAGTAATTAAAAATAAAGTTTAGTTTTCGATAGCTTTTAAAACTGCATCGTAAACCGGCTCGTTGTCTAAGACTTCACAGACTTCAATATACTTAACAATGTTATTTTTATCTAAAACCAATACTGCTCTTGTAAGAAGCATTGCAGATTTAATAAGTAGGTTTGTTTTATGACCAAATTCATGATACTTGTAGTCAGAAACAATGTCTATCTTGTCTATTCCTTCGGCTCCACAGTATCTACTTTGTGCAAAAGGTAAATCACAAGAAATTGTAATAATTCTGGTGTTTTCAATTTGCGAAACTAACTTATTAAAAGTTCTTGTTTGTTTTGAACAAACTCCTGTATCTAAGCTGGGAACTACTGAAATAATTTTTCATCCTTCTTTTATATCAGAAGAATGGTATTCCTCCATGTGTTTGTCAACGGCTTTAAAAACTAATTGTTCTCCTACGCCAATTGGCTTTCCAATTAGTGTTTTATCTTTACATTCAAAATTCATATTTCTCCTTGTTGTTATTATATTAAAAAGTTAAACCAAAAAATCACAAATTACTTTACAAGCGCTGGTAAGATGTTTTCTCAAATTTTATAATCTCTAAGATATCTATTTGCTTCTAGTTTTGCAACAATAAAATTAACCGCAAAACTGCATTTGCATTCGCTGTCAAGAAACATGTATTTTTTACATATAGTTTCTCGCTTAAAAATTAATTTTGAAGGATAACCCTTGAACACCTTGAACTTAAATTTTTTCCTTTTTACGCAGGTAATAATTTTAAATCCCTTGGGGTGTACTAAAGAACATTGTTTATTTTTCTCAATCCAAAATTTTTGTAGGTTTTTTTCACTTTCATCAATCAAAAAAGCCATTTTTTGATTGTGAATTCTAGCGGAGTTTCCTACTATTGACTTTAAAACTGTATGTTCATTAAGGCAGTTATTGTTTCTCTTGTATGAAACAGATACTGGAAAACGAAGCATATGATATTTATTTAGATAAGTCTAAAACTTTACCAGCAGTATTTAATTCGTCTTCTCAGTTATCTCCAAGATACCCTGTCAAACGTAAATCATTTGTAGCTAAATAAGTTATTTTTCAACTACCTTTGTGTTCTGAAATATCGATAATGCGTGTAGCACTTATGTACTTTATACTTTCTCGTTCTCTATTTCTGTCTATTACTTTTATGAAACTCATGTTCCACCTTCCATTCTACGAATATTATAATACGATTTTATAAAAGATTTTCTCATTTTTTTTATTTTTATTTTCGTGGTATATTTTGTCTATCGCTATGATCTTATTATTTTTACTAATAATTATGAATTTTTTATGTCTTTCCTCTATGGAGATCTTTTTATCAATATAAAACCTACTTATTTTTTTATGACGATTGTTTTCCAAACTAATTTTTAAACCTTGATATTCATTAGTTATGGTTAGCGGAAAGTCCTCTGTATTCATATAAAATCATGAAGAACCATTAAAGGGTTTGGATGAAAAAATTATGTTTTTATTGTCTTCTATGGCAGAGACAACGAATTTAACTTTTCTAAAATTCATGTACTGGGAACCCTTAACCATGATTGTGTTATATTGTTTCACAAGAAATTTATTACAAATAGGAAGCGAAACATTTGATTTTCTACCCTCAAATTGATTTATTGCACTGTAAATAAATTTATTTGAAAATCTTAATTCATTTCCTATCAAAAACAATTTTAGTATTGAGACTTTATCGGACAAGTTATACTGAGAAAAAGTTTTGTAATTCATGTTATTTTTATCGCTACACTCGTTTAGCATTTTTTTTTCTTTAATATTTGTACTCTCTCTTTTTGAGTTTTCCAGCTTTATTTGACTCCTTAGGGTTTCTATTTCCTTCTTATTTTTTTTTGAAATTTTTCTCCTAATGTCGTTTCGCAAATATTTAATGGAGGCATTGGATTCATCTTCAACTCAGGGAAGTTTGTTTTTAATTGCATACTGTAATATTTCATTTTTAGGAACTTTTAAAAAAGGTCTGTAAACTATTAAATTATTGTATTTCGATTTTATTGGCAAAGCAATGCTTTTATTCACAACGTTCCTTTCCTTTTTTATTAAATAACTTTCAAAATAATCATTTTCGTGATGAGCAATGATAATGTTTTGAGTATTGTGTTTTTTTGCCATTTCTTCAAAAAAAAGAAATCTGATCTTTCTTGCTCATGTTTGAAAATTACCTGAATGTTTTTCAGAAACAACTAGGTTCTCGACTGGAACATCCTTGCTCTTACAAATTTTTCTAATGTTTTTAATTTCTAGTGATGACTCTTTTCGTTGTTGGTAATCCACATGGCACACAATTATTTTGAAATCTAAATTCAAGAAAATATGCAAAGCAACTGTACTATCAACTCCGTTACTACACGCTAGTAAGTATTTTTCTTTACTATCCAAACTAAAAATATTCTTAATCATTATGGAAGAAAATACGATGCAGACAAGACATCAGTTTTTTTGGAAGAACTTTTTATAAAAAAGGTCATTTTTCTAGTCAAATCTCCTATGCACTTGCCTAAAAAAGGCAACTCATTTGGCAAAAAAGGCATTAAGACTCATTCTCTTGAAGGAACATTTTCCAGTGTGGATTTGCCAATTCCAATTTTAATTCGTTTCATGGCAATAGTCTGTAGTTTATCTTGTACATCGTTGACACCGTTATGTCCCGCGGAAGCCCCGCCTTCTTTATATTTGTAAGTACCTAGAGAAATATCCAAATCATCGTGTACCAAGATTATTTTATCTAGGGAAATTTTATAAAAATTGACTAGTGCACGAATTGGAGTACCCGATAAGTTCATATAAGTTTTAGGTTTGGCAATTATAGTTTTCTCATTTTGTAACACCTTGAATTCAATATTGTCCTTTGTTTTATCTAGTGTTATGTCTAAATTTCGACAGAGCGAATTTATTGCTCGAAATCCTGCGTTATGACGTGTGAAATCATAACCTTCTTCTGGATTTCCTAGTCCCACAATTAAAAACACTTTATTTACCTTCTAAATAAGCTAAAACATCCGAGATGGAATGATTGCTTATAATGCAGTCGATTACACGTGTTATGTACTGTGAAGTGTCGACAACTTCAATTTTCGAGTCTTGAATGGTTTTACCTTGATCAATTGAATCAGTAACAAATATTTTTTTAACATCCATTTTTTTTATGTTTTCGTAAGCGCTCCCACTAAAAATTCCATGCGTTGCCATGACATAAATATCTCGCGCTCCTTTTTTTCTAAGCATGTCGACCGATGCTTTCAATGTTCCGCCAGTATCGATCATATCGTCAACAATAAGACAATTTTTGTCCCTAACATCACCAATTACACTAATGGCGCTTGCAGAATTATGTTTTTGTCGTTCTTTTAAGACAATGGCAAAATGGCAATTAGCCTTTTTAGCTACAGCTTTAGTTCTTACTACACTTCCATAATCGGGAGCAACGATAACTAAATTATCAACATTATATTTTTCAAAATTCATTAACAAAACCGGTCAACACAATAAATCATCGAAAGGAATGTCGTAAAACCCTTGTATTTGTCCGGAATGCAAGTCAAATGTGACTAATCTATCTAGTCCAACTTTTTCCAAAATATTTGCCACTACTTTAGCAGTAATTGGATCTCTTCCTTTTATTTTTCTATCTTGCCTTGAATATGCCAGATATGGTGCAATGACAATAACTTCTTTCGCGCTAGCTCTTCTTAATGCGTCCATTGTAATTAATAATTCCAATACCGATTGGGAAGGGTTTGGATACATAGTTTGAAATAAAATAACGATACTGTTTCTAATTGTTTCTTCAAATCTAATTCAAAACTCTCCATCAGAGAAAGTTTTTTGTACCGTATCGACAATAGGGATAGATGTTAAAGCACTTACTTTTTTGGCGTAGTCATGACAATTTGATAGTGCAACTATTTTATATTGTTCGTTCATGTATGTGTTTATTATAAATACTCTTTTCTATTTTTTTTATTTACCTACACAAAAATGATTAAATAATGTATTTTCTAGGTTATCTTCTATTTTTTTTCCTAATAATTCATCGAATAAATGTTTAATTTCATTTAAGAAGAATGCATGTAGATCTTCTTGAATCGCATTGAATTTTTCAAGTCATTCTTCCATTTTCTTTTGAATCAATTGACAAATATTTCACTGCCGATAATTAATTAGACAATTGTCTGCAATTATTTCGCTCATTTCATTAACCCATGCAAACAATTCGCCACTTAAAGTGTCTATTTTGTTGTTTTTTGCAGATATACACACATATTCATCTGATTTTAATGGGTTCTTAATTAAATCGATTTTGTTATAAACATAGATGATTTTTTTTGATTTTGGAATGTCCATGTCTTCTCATTCTCCATCATCTGAAACATGTATAATCAGGTTGCTTTTTTTGATTGTTTCGAAAGTCTTTTTAATCCCTTCTTTTTCAACTATTTTTTCAGTTGAATGTACTCCTGCAGTGTCCGATATTTTCATTTTTTGATTATGAATATTTATTTCACCCTCTACTACATCTCTTGTTGTTCCAGGAATATCAGATACAATGGCTTTGTTGTTTTTTAACAAGGCATTTAGAAGAGTAGACTTGCCAACATTCGGTTTTCCAATAATGGAAATGGTGATGTTCTTTAAAAAGGGGAGGACACTTTCAGAATTATTGTTTATTTCTTTTAATGACTTTAGCATTTTCTCTATTCTGCATTTGATTATGGACTTATCAAGATTCTGATTATCAAATTCAGGGTAATCAAGATCAACTTCTAAATTTGCTCACAAAAAGTTAAGTTCCTTTCTTATCTCACGAAACAACTTATTCACGGTTCCGTCGTATGAATTTATTGCTGAATCATGACTAAGTTTATTTTCAGAGTTTACTAGTTCATTTATTGACTCTGCCTTCACAAAGTCTAACTTTGAATTTATTAAGGCCCTTCTTGTGAACTCTCCTGGCCCCGCATATCTAACTCCTTTAGAGTTATAAGAAGCAATTATTTGTTCAATAATGTATACCGACCCATGACACATAATCTCGATAAGATCATCTCCTGTGTAGGAATGAGGTGCAGGATAAAAGTTAAGTACTACTTCATCTATAAATTGACCATTGTTATAAAACTTACGCAAAAATCTTTTGCCTCGAGAGTTTTCTACTTTTTTGATTAAAAAGGAATTAGTTATTTCTAAACTTTTATCCCCGTTAATTCTAATAATTGCAATTGCTGATTTATTAAAAGGACTGCTTAAAGCGATGAAAGTGTTTTCCATTTTAAGATACTAAATTATAGGTATAATTTTTTCGCCTAGATTTTTTACCAGGGGCGAGTTTTCCGGATTTTCCTTTAAGAAACGCATTGATTGCGAAGCTTTGTACAATTGTATAAACTCCAGACAACATTCAGTATAAAGCCAGTGATGTGGGTACAGTTATAGCAATAATAGCAAAAACAACAACAATAACGTTGCTAACAAGTTGTGTACTTTTATATTGTTTTTTTGCCTTTGCATCTAGTGCTTTTGTCCTCCTAGAGGCTGCTAGTCATGTGGGTAATTTAAAAGAAACGAACTGGATGGGAATAACAACTAAGATAATTGCCAAATATTGGAACTGCCCGGATAATAAACCAGATATTGGAGAAGTAATTAATTGAACAAGTCCAAGGTTCTCTGTTTTCAAAACATTTAGAGAGGAAAATACTCGATACATCGCATAAAAGAAGGGTAATGTCACAAAAGAAGAACCTATTAAAGAAAGAGGTTTTACCCCATACTTCTTATAAAGGGCCATGGTTTCCATTTGTCCTTTTCGTTTTTCTTCCTTATCGTTTTGATCGTACTGACTTTTTATTTGCGCGGCCTTAACTTGTACAGCTTGCATTTTAATTTGTTGTGTGTAATTTTTAAATGTAAATATCAAAGTAAAACTTCTGATTATTATAACGATAAAAAATATTGTAAAAAAAGCACCGACTTCCGACGCACCGAACCCAACATAAATTGAATAAGCCAATTGTCCCAACGGTCAAACAAACAAAGCGTAGAAGAAACTACCTTGACTTAAAGCTTGCATAAAGGTTTGAAGTGGATTATAACTTACTTGTTGTAAACCGTTAACAACGTGGTAGAAAAGAAATTGTTGCCCTCCGCCAATAATTTCTAAGCCAGCACCGATTCCACCTGTCGCGACATTTGTATTTACAAATTGCTCAAAACAACCATATGCAGCCATAGCAATTAAGAATGCAAAAAATATATACTTAGAGTATCTAAATACATATTTTCATCATGCATCGACATGTTTTTCGTTCTGAATATATTTTTGAATCACTACTTTGATTATACTATTTGTAATTTTTGAAACTGATTTGTTGCTCCTTGTTTTCTTAACTTAGTGTTATTTCTTTATTCTGAATTAGAGCAACGATAGTATAATACCTTAGTGAAAAATTGAACCATACATTTCCTACCCCATACTCATTGGGATAGAGAATGGTATTTTACACAAGAAGAGTCTGATGTGTTGTTGGAAAGGGATCTAAAACAAGTTCTCTACGTTTTAAATAATGATCGTCATTTCCCTCATTTTAATTTGGATGGTCAGCTTTCTTTGTTAACAGATTTTATTACAAATAATCCAGATTACGAAGATTTGATTATTAAACTAATGTCAACAAAAAAACTGGCTGTTCCCCCTTCCTTTGTACAACAAGATTATTTTAATTCCTCTCCTGAGTCGATACTGATGAACATGGAGCTGGCTCGTAATTTCAGTAAAAAACATAATCTACCTATTCCCGTAACAATGTATACACCCGATTCCTTTGGATTTCCCTCAAATTTACCGTCCTTCTTAAAAACTTTTGGCTTTAAAAATTGAGTGTTTTGAAGAGGAATATCTCCAGAACAAATTGCAAAAAGCGTAATAAATTACTTTGTTTCTCCAAACAAAGACAGTGTTTTATCCTATAATTTTTATTTTGGATATACAGGTTTTGTTTCTTCGTTTTTTGATGAAGTGGAAAACCTAACCGTTGGGGCTTGAAAAAAAAGCGAACAGTTCCGTTTTGAAAAAGTAGGAAAAGACATTGTTGAAAAAGTAAATAAAATATCTGAATCCTCTGATGGAAGCATTAAGCATATTTTAGCTCCTTTTGGCGCGGATCAATTTCCCATAATACCCTCCCTACCGTTTTTTATAAAAAAAGCTGATGAACTTGATACAGAAAATACTTGAAAAATTAGTTCTATTGAGGATTTTTTTCAGTCCCTTGAAACTAGCAAGTCAATTCCCACTATCAGTGGAAACATTAGAGAACCTTTTAAAGCAAGAACACATAGAACTATTTCCTCCAACCGGATGGATATAAAACTACTGTTTAGAGAAACTGAACGACTTTTATATAATGTGCTTTTCCCTTTTTATACTGTTTGTAAAACAATTCTCGATAATGTTCAAAAGAATGGCACAGTTCACCACGCAATTGGAGAAATGATAAAGTGCTCTGCTCATGATAGTCTAGGTGGATGTAATTCTGACAGAACTAATAGAGGAATTGTTGGAAGACTTGAAAGAGCGAAGTCAATATTTCAAACTGAACTAAATATACTGATGCGGGATTTAAGTTATTTTTTGGCGCCGGAAGATGACTCGGGATTTTTAATTAACCTTTATCCAACAGAAAGAGTACAAACATATGTTTTTAAATTAGTGGTTGATCACTTAAACTTTGCATTAAAAGTTGACGACTTAATTGTGACAAATTTTTCCATCACAAAAAAACTCGGTTACCACGATTTTAAATTTCACAATGTTGACAATCACCCAGATCTGGACTATGAATTTTACTATGTAACAATAGCATTGGAAACCGAGATGGAGTGAATGTCTTGAAGAAAAATCTCTTTTGAATATCAAAATAAAGTTTTGCCTTGTTTTTCTCAAATTAGCTCAAAAAAGGAAACAGGTTTCATACAAAATAAATCCATATCCTTTCGTGTAACTGAAAACGGAGCCGAGTATGTGGACAAAAGAACCGATAAAACATACAAAAATGTCATGATGATTGATGCAGATTTTGATAAAGGCGATAGTTATGATTATTCTCCTTCAAAAGTATTCAGTGGTTCTATAATTGTTTCTCAAAAAAACAGAAATATTGTTGTCCATGATTCTAACTATTTAAAAACATTAAAATATGAAACAGAAATAACATACTTCATGAATGAAGCCTTGACAGAAACAAGTGTTCAAATTTTTAAATGAAGTGTATCTCTCGCCAAACACAGTAAAATTCTTAATATCAAACTAAAAACTAAAAATAAATCTACAGAAACACGATGAAAACTAGGCTTCAAAAATAACAAGGATTCTAAATGTGCAAAATCCTTGCTACACTGAATCTACAATGATTGTAGTCCAACTGTTGATGAACAGAAATGAAAAGATCTAAAATACCAAGAATATCCTGCGCCTGTGTACCAAAATAACGGTGTTGTGTTTTTTGAAAATAGCAAAAGTAATTTTGTCACCCTTAATAAAGGTATAGGTGAATTTACTCCGACAAAAGACAAAATTAGTTATGTTTTATTTAGAACACCATCATTTTTAGGCAAAACCGAATTGTTATGAAGGCCTGGAAGACCATCTGGAACATCAACATTCAAACATGAAACTCCTGATGGAACGTTGCAAAAAGAAATGAAATTTGAATTTGGAATATCAATTGTAAAAGACAAAAAACACATTGTTTCTAGATATCAAATTTTTAATAGTCAATACGTCTATTACCAACGTCAAAAAAAGTACTTTTTTGAAAACAGTATCGCTAACTTTAAAATTTTAAGACCTGAAAACCAAAAGGTTGATACTTTTTTGGAGAAAAAAATCAATAAAACTATTGATTTAAAAATTTCAAATAGACATATTGGCATGAGTACCCTTAGGCACATGAATGAAGATGGTGTTCTTCTTAGGTTGTACAATCCTTCTGAGAAAGATGAAGAAGTGACTTTAAGTGGAAAATCGTTGTTGAGTGTTAGATTAAGTGATGCTAAACTTGAAAAAGATGAAATATTTGATAATGTTGTTCCTGCAAAGTCTTTTATAACTTTGATCATTAAACTAAAGCATGTTTACTAATTGATGTTCGGATGTTTTTGGAACTAAACAAGAGCGGGTTTTTTCTTTTTAAAAACCTTATCTCATTTTTCTTTTCGCTCCATTTTTCGTTCTCTAAATTCCTTTATGACAACGTCCTTTTCTTCTTTAGGAACTCTTTTCTTTACGAGAGCATAAACAATTGCGACCCAGAAAATTCCAGCAAATGTTGTTAATAGTCATGCAAATGGATAAACAGGGAACTCGAGTGGTTGTATTACACCAACAAAAATACCGATTGGTGAATTAATAGTTGCTACTGCTCCTAATCCAAATCCTCCGGCTAAACCACCAGCAATTGCACCACCTATAACATTAACAGGTATCATGCGAAAAGGGTCCTTCGCTAACATGGGAATAGCTCCCTCTGATATACCAACTCATCCTAGAGTTGCTCCGCTCTCAACTATTAAGTGCTCTTGCTTAGAATATTTTTTTCTAAAAATCAATGTAGAAAATCATAATCCCAATGGAACAACTGAGATAGCAGCGGCTTGTGCTGCCAAAGGCACGAATAGTTCTTCTGTTCCTGGTGTATAAATATTATTGCCTCTTATTGCTAGTGCAGCGGCAACAGCAATTTTATTAATTGGTCCGCCTAAGTCAAAACAAATCATTGCTCCAATAATCAACCCAACAATAAAGTTACCGTTTATATTAAAGATGCCCTCTGTTCCACCAATAGAGAGGCCTTGAAAATTTTGAATGCCCCCAACAACTATTTCATTTACGATTCCGATGATTCCGTTTATAAGAAATGTACCGACCAAAAGGGAAAGAAAACCAATTACAGGAATTATTCAGTAGGATGCAAAAACAAAAACACTTCATTTCCATCACTTAGGGTTCTTTCTAATTCTGTTTCTTATTTTCAAAACAACTATGTACAAATATCTGATTAAAAAGCCAATTAAAAATCCCGATACAACGGCTCCCAAAAATCCAGAAGTGTCATTACCAAGTGTTGCCATTATTAATGCAGGCATAAATGCAACAATTCCTCCTATTGAGTATGCAATAAAAGAGCCCAATATAATGGTGACAAGAGTAAACGTTGAAAATCCAACATTATTTATTAACTGTGTTATTAGTCCTGCGGTTGTATAACTTGTTCATGTGCCGTCAGTTGTAAAACCACCAGCTCTAGAAAATAATGTTTCCAGGAGCTCTGTAAGAAACGGCGGAAAGGCCCCTCTTATTGTTGGGATTGCGAGCAAACCTACAGCTCCCCAGAGAAGAGATGTAGCAGTTAAAACAACTAGGAAAAAAGATATTCCGGACATGAAGTATTTATATGTAGCATTTAAGTAGTGTTTAGCTCCTTTTTTTTCACGTTTATTTTTTATTTTTTCCGATGTTTCTTTTATAAAACTTTCGACAACAGGATTTTTAAATGCAAAGTAAACACAAGGAATTGCCGCGATTATGCCTAAACTTAAAACCAATCACCATAATTCCATAGTAAATCACTGTGCGAGCGTAGTACCGCTGATAATAACGCCTTGCAAAATAGGATTAATAATTATAAATAAGGGGTAAACAATCATGTAGTTGGAAATAAAAATATTAAGTGCTGTTACAAAAGGCAATGCTAAAAACAATACTAGTGTTTTTAAAAACCCGTTTAATTTAGTTTTCTTAATTCCTAGGTATATGTACTTTGCAAATAATCCACCAAGTACACCTATTAGTGCTCCATAAAGTGGTCAAATAAGTACTAGTTGTATGCCATTGCCAAAAACTGCTGCATAAGGGTTGTAAAAATTAATAACTGCTTCCCCGTTTGCTGCTGCAGCACCTCCGGCAGAAGTAAAAAACCCAGCAACAAGTGCAACACCAAACCCTGGTCTACCACCTATTCGATAACCGATGAACCCAGCAAAAATAGCTGTTGCTATTTGTATTATTCCAAATCCTCCGCTCGCTGCAAAAAAGCCCGATATATTACTGCCAGAAACAGTTCTGTCACCTATAGAAAACTCTCCACCCAATAAAACGCGCAAAAAATCGTTCGACGTTCCTTGATATGTTTGAAATGCATATAATATGCCGTATGCAATTCCAGTAAAGGCAATTAACAAAAGTGCAAGTCAAAAAGGCTCAGAAAATGTATCGTGCGATCAACGCATTACTTTATCTAATGGACGGTTGCCGTTAAATTTTCTACCTTCTCCTACAACAAATGACTTTGATTTCAGTGCTAAGGCTAAAGAGCCAAGCGGGTCTTTAATAGCATCTTTTGTAGAGCAGGAATAAAATCTTTTACCAACAAATTTATTTTGATCAACCCTTACATCGCTAGCGAATATAACAGCATCTGCTCCCTCTAAATCGCTGATGGAAATTTCATCATCAATTCCTGTTGTTCCTCGGGTTTCTATTTTTACCTTGGCACCTATTTTTTCACCTGCTTTAACTAAAGCTTTGGCTGCTAAATATGTGTGTGCTAATCCTGCTGGACAGGAAGAAACACCAACAATGGTTTTGTTTTTCAATTTTGTGCCATTCTGTTGGGTTTCTTTAGAAGGTTTTGAGGAGGGAACATAAGTCTTTTTTTCTACCGTTAAGGCTTTAATGATCTCCTTTTTATTCCCATTTTTCAAAATAGTACAGACTTCGTCTTCTAAAAGAAGTTGTGAAACTTTGCTTAACAAATTAATATGTGTTTTTGAAACCTTTTCTTCCGGAACTAACAGAAACACACCCACCTGAATAGGTAAGTCGTCTAGGGTTTTTCAATGCTTGTCAACCACAGGTTTTTTGAATCTAAGTATAAGTATTGCGGCCTCTTTTATCGCTTTACTTTTCGCGTGAGGTATGGCAAAACCATTTTCCAATCCAGTGGAACCTTCCTCTTCTCGTGCCTTTAATGCCTTAAAAACAGCTTGAGTATTGTTAGCAATGCCGAGTGTTTTGGCTTGATCCGCAGCAAAAACAAACGCGTCGTACTGTCTTTCAACATCAACATCCAAAAAAATTCGCTTTTCACTTATCATAGATAACTATATAATATCAAACTTTGCATGACGGACCTTGTATTTACAGCATAAATACAGCCCTTACTAATCGTAAAAGAACATTTCAAGTGAATAAAGTTATATGGACAATAATATTTATTACAATAATATCGTGATGAAAAATGTGTATAAAACCTACTTAGAAGAAATAAGAAAATCTCTTGAAACAATTGAAAACAAAAGTATGAAAAGTATAGAAGAAGCCGTTGCTTTAATAGCGAAAGCAATAATGAATGAAAGAAACATATGAACGTTTGGCACTGGTCACTCTCATTTAATTGCCCAGGAAGCAATGTATAGAGCTGGTGGTTTAGCATTGATAAATTGTATTTTTTGTGAGGGTGTTTCATTAAGTGCTACTCCTGTTACTATAAGCACTGTTCTTGAAAGGTTTGAACCTCTAGCAACTGAAATATTAAAAAGCTCAAATTACAAAGAGGGGGACGTGCTAATAATACATTCGGTATCTGGAATTAATGGACTTCCCGTTGAAATGGCGCGATTAGGAAGAGAAAAAGGAATGAGTGTTGTTGCCATAACCAATATGAATCATTCGGAACAAACAAAGTCCAGACACTCTTCGGGCAAAAAATTAAAGGATTTTGCAGATGTTGTTATTGATGATGGTGGACTAAAAGGTGATGCCGTAGTAGAGATAAAAAATATAAAAGAAAAAGTTGGGGCAACATCAACGGTTACTGGTGCTTCGATAATGAACATGATTGTGATTGGTGTTACAAAAACATTATCTAATCTTGATTATGATGTTCCTATTTACTATAGTTCAAACGTTGATGGTGGGGATAATCATAACGATGCTGTTAAAAGAAAACACGATCAAAATATTTTTTATAATAAGTAACTAAAACTGTTTGTTGATGGTGGAAAAGTATGTTTTTGCATCTCTTTCAAAAGATAAATGTCAATTAAATCTATCGGAGATAATATTCTTGCTTTCAACATCTGTATCATATAAAACTCATTCATGGAAGTGAGCAATTACAAATCTTTTTTTCATTTGAAAATAATACTTTATTCGATAAACTTTGTTTTGGATCGTGGTTCTAATGGCGAATCACTCGTATTTCGTATAATCTGTGACTGTGAACATTCGTCCATTTTTAGCATCTCTAATTCTGATTCCTGTTTTCAACTGTAATCTATCAAAGTTCTTAAAATTTAATTCATTTTGTGTTAGAAAGTTGTCTCAGATTTTTTCAATAGGTAAATAAATTTTTTCTTTTGTTGTGCCAAAAATAGACCGTTGGGAATAGCAAACTTCATAGTCTTCGTAAAATAACAAACTTTTAAAAAAATTTGGTTTCATTTAATAAGTATAATATATTATATAAACATGAAAAAGAAAATACTAGTAATCTGCAATGCAGGAATGAGCAGCTCAATGCTCGTGAAAAATATGAAAGAACATTGTCAAACCAACAATTTGGATATTGAAGTTAACTTTATGCCCTTAATCAACGCTCCTCAATACTATGATGAATATGATGCTTTTTTATTAAGTCCACAAATGAGATATGAGGAAGAAAGAATATCCAAAGAAGTGGGCGGTAAACCTTTATTGGTCATAGAACATGCCGACTATGGACTAATGGATGGTTCTTCTGTTATACAGAAAATAATGGCTTGTTTTGATGACAAAAATTAGTAAAGAAGATCAGTACAAAATAGCAATGCAAATCATCGCAAGCAGCGGTCAATCAAAGTCCTATTCTGTAATTGCCTTGAGAAAATTTGCTAAAGATGAGGATGAAGAGTCCGTTAATAAATCACTAGAAAAAGCAAGGTTTTACTTGCAAGAAGCTAGTACTCATCATTTAGATCTACAAAAAAAAGAAGCACGGGGAGAAGTAACTCGCATGGAACTTATTTCCATACACGCCGAAGATCAATTTATGAATGCAATGAATTGATTAGATATATCCCAAGAGATGATTGCTTTGATTGATAAAAAATTAAACAAAAAAGGTAAATAACTTTCAAGGCATATAAATGTATTTGAATATGTATTGAAAGTCATCATCTAAAATAGATCCACAGTAATTCATTGTGCTATTTCATTTTATTTCCCCATCCTGAAGCACTATTTGTATTTCTCCCATGTATCTTCCACAGTTAGAGTTCATTATAAGTATGGAACCAGCGGGTAAAAAAGAGTTTTTTTTGTATTGTCTAGGCTTAATGACTGTGTCTTTATCTAATGAGGCAGAAATTCTTCTCTCGGAAATGCGCAAAATATTTTCAGATAAATCGCACCTGACCGTGTGATTTATTGCAAGAACAATTTTCTTCTCTTCTCTTGTAATTTCCTTGTCTAATTCTATCTGTAATCAGTTTCTGCAGGCATGAAAATCAAAGGAATTAACTTCTGCAAACTCTGATTCAGGAACAAACTGTGTGGAAAATAATAAACCATCCACTACATTTGTAGCCATAAAGTATCTGTACTGAAACCCAACACTTTTGTTTCTTAGTATCTCTAATGTCGGTAATTTATCGTTTTCCGGGAAAACTCCCTCTTGACTTTTATCTTGTGATGACAAGAACGCATAAAGTGGCACACGATGTTTGTTGAAGAAAATTGACTGTTTTAGAAAAAAGTCTTCTCCTAGCGCTGTATGTAGTAGAGGATAAAAGTTATGGCATCCTATTAATTGATCAGTGCTCGTGTTAAAGTCGTCTAAACCCTTTAATTCGTTGCTCGGGTTAGATGCGTTCAAAACGATTTTCATGTCTTTATTTTGTAGAAGAAAGGTGTAGAGACTATGTGGATCATTGTTTGAGTCCATTCTCAACATGGAAACAAACATTTCTTTTCAGAACACACTATCGGTTGGTTTAATTTTCAATTTTTCATAAACATCAGGAGCCATATCAATCATGACCTCTATGTTAAGGTCGTCACATTTTTTAAAAATAGGCAAAAACAGTTCCTCTGCTTCTTTTCTATTACTAACAGATTCCAACATACTAGTAAAGACAATATCAACACCATGTTTTTTCACTGTCTCCAAATATTCTAGTATTTTTTTTTGATTGTTTTTATTGGGGTATAGTGATATGCCTTTTCTCATTATGCTGTGCTTTCTTGCAGTCTTGTTCCTGCACTGATTTTAAGTTTTTCTTGTTTAATATATCTCTTATTGTATACAACTGTAATCGGAATATATACAACTACCGCTAGTGCTAGGTTTATTAAAGGGAGAATCACAACGAATAATGGTCCTAGTCCCGCGGCCACAGTAGCGGGTTGAAAGGCCACTGAGAGGAGGGAACCAAATATTATTGGACTAGTCCAGGGAATAAAATTAAAAGAAGGTAAAACAAGTCCAAGTCCTTCGGTAAATAGTATTACCATTCCCATTTGTGTGGCATGCAAAATTAATATGGAAATAAAAATAGGAAAATTTAGAACAAAAGGTATTCCATACAAAATAGGTTCATTAATATTGAATATTAATCCAGGAGCTGCAATGCTGGTTATCTTCCGATGGATTTTGTTTTTTCCAAAAAGCAGGGTAATCACTCCGAAAGCGAGCCCCGTTCCTCATCCTCCAAAAAATAAGTATGCATCGAATGTTGGCAAACTAAAAATGGCACCATCTGCTGCCAGTCCGACAGCCCCTCGTTCATTGAAAATAGTTAAGTTGTTCTGTTGGATTTGCAGAAGAATGGGTAAAAATGCTCCTTGGGTAATGGCTGCTCCGTGCAGGCCTAAAAATCATATTAGAGATAGTGTGAAAATATAAAAGTAGGCAATAGGTATATTACCGGCTTCCGATGATGCAAAGGCAATTAAAGGGTCATTTACAAATGTGGCAACCATTGTTGCAAAACCTTGAGAAAATCTATCAATGGTAACTATTGGATTGGGGTCACCTGTTTCAAATCTAAGAGTGTTAACGTTCCCAAATGTGGCCCATAAAACAAACCCTGAATTTAAAGCAGATAAGCAAACTATAGAAAGAACTCCAGGTATCAGCGAATTAAAACTATCTGATA
Organism: Mycoplasmatales bacterium; assembly: GCA_014238225.1. Classification (GTDB taxonomy): domain Bacteria; phylum Bacillota_I; class Bacilli_A; order Mycoplasmatales; family JABAAY01; genus JABAAY01. Next base: position 11,477 of record JABABL010000003.1, on the reverse strand, counting down.
TTCCTTGTGGAACACTTTTAGGCATTTTGATTTTTAGAGTTTTGCTTTTATCGAAAATTAAAAATAGTTCTGTTGTAACTAAAGCAACAATTATTGCAGACAATAGTCCTTGTGCCCCAAAATAAACAACTTGAAAATCAATGGAGGTTCCGCTAGTAGAAACTCCGTTAAAAATTAGAGTAGTAAATGGTGCAAAAGATATTGTAGATATCAAAAAGGCCATCATTGAAAAGAGCCCAGCAAAGAATGGTGTTCTGTAGTTAGATTTTTTAGCAAGAAAAAATCCAAAAAGAAACGCTGTGTAAAGCGACAATGAACCAAGGGTGACAAAGTTTAGAGGAACAAGAATTATTTGTGCATATGCTGCAATGGTAGCTGCAGTGCTTCCCACTATGTAAGTGCTTCCAGGATTCAGGCCAGAAAAATCAACCTGGTTCGGCAAGATTACTCCCATTAAAGAGGCCTGTGCATTTCCTGAAGCACCAAAAATTGCCGCTGAAAAAAGAACTCCCAAAGCACCAATTATAATTATTGGAATAAGGCTACCAAATGCATTTTTAAGAGTATCAAGATACCTATTGCGTTCAAATACTCCAGTTGCTTTCGTAATAAACTTAATGAAAGGATCAGATTTTTGTTGGAAATTTGACTTTGAAGTTTGTCTGACAAGACTAGAACTTAAATACTTGAATTTTTTGATTTCTAATTTTGCAACTTTTGATAAACTGCCTTTAAACTTAACCTGTTGAGATTTTACTTCCTTAAGCTTTGAATTTATCTTATTTTCAATTTTATGATTGTCTTCTTTTACAGTTTTAAAAAGTTTTTTACTTTTAACTAGGTAAGATTTTCTTTCACTTTTAATGGTTTCAAGGTTTTCCCAACGAATAATTTGAAAGTTAATTTTCGAAATTTTTGTTTTTAGTAATTCTCTTGTTTTTGCAAACTTCAGATATACCGGTTTCAGTACGTTGCATTTGATGTAAAAATCAGAAGTAAACTTGTTTATTTCTGATTTTTGCTCCTGCTTTAACTTTTTAAATTCTAATTTTCGCTTTTTAGGTTTATCTGCTGTAATCCCTTTGCTTAGTTTTTTAAGTTCTAATGCATGTTTTTTTGCAAAAGTGGAGTGTATTTTTTTTGATAGTTCTTTATTTTTCTCGTGATTTAAATGTGAAACCTTAGGAAGTCCCAATGGAAGAGATGAGCTAAGAAGACTGACTTTCTCGTGGTTTTCGATAAGTGTTTTTTTGTATTTAGCCTTTTCTGTTTGGATTTTATTACGGTGATTGGAGATTCAGTTGTTAAATTTTTGTTCGTTAAATTTAACTTGTTGATTATTGTCTTTTATTGTTGTCGCTTGTTGTTTATAGTCGTTATTAAAATAATCCAAAAAACTATTCATTAAACTGTGTTTTTGCTCTTTTTCTGTCTTATTATTCTTAATCTCTTTAGCCTTAATTAGAGAAATCAATGTTTTGAAGTAAAGTCTAACGTGGCCTGATTTAAGAAAAATTTTTAAGGATTGTTTTTCTTCACTAATGGAACTGGTAAAAAGTGCTTTTTTATTTTGTTTCTTTTTAGGTGAAGATGTTTTGGTTACGGTATTGTTCATAATAAGTACTGGCTTCTTAATTATATCAAGTTTAAAAAAGGCTTTCTTTTTGTGACAGCGAAAGATTTATTGCCTTTTTTAAATTCTAAAATGAAGTTGTTTAAAAAGTGAATTACGAAACCACGGAAAATGAATTGAAGTATGTGTTTCTAGTTGTAGCAAAAGTTAAAATGACTTTTATAAACTAAAAAATATATCTTAGTAAATTAATCAAGGACATTTGGATTTTTTTGTTCTTCTTCGTTCATTCCGGTGTTTCTTATGTCGTGTTTGTTAATTTCTGAACCAACAACAATTGAAGTTTGTACTGCGCTCGTTATTGCTGTTTTCCTTATCGCGACACCCGATAGAGAAATCGATACTTTTTTATTTGTTCACTTTTCATCGTACTGTCATTACATCGTTATCTACGTTGCAAAACTTATTTACTCAGAGAAAAATGTTAAGAGAACAAAGAAAGGCCTCACCAAGAAGGGAATTGTTTGTGTGTTCGCTAACCTTACAACAACCACTATTGAACTACCCAGCAACTGTTATACTATCCCAGCTACATGTGACCACCTAGATCATAAAACTAGTCTTACTTTCCAAGTCCTTTTTGCGCTTACAAAAATTTTCATATGTTTTATTTAAGTATTTGTTTTTCTATTTTTAATTGGTTATCTTAAATATCTAGTGGGTGCACTTAACTGGAATAGTGTAATGCCCGTGGCGGCTCAATGTCATAAATGAATATAACATACCCACGGGCACTTTTATTGTATATGTTTTGCTTATTAGAATTTATTCAATTGTTTTTTTTGTCAGATTTAATTTAGTGACTGTAAAGACAAAGCGATGCTGACTTTATGAAAAGTCCAGCACTAATCCGCTTAAGTCTGGGATGGTTCCATCTACTGGATTTACTATTTCTCCATAAATTTGCCCATAAATTGTTCCTGCTGGGGTAGAAGTAACAATAGCTATGCGCACAGCACTTTCTTGTGAAATTTGTACACTTGTTCCAGCACTGTTGTCAAGTGTTGCTAGCAAAGGTGTTGTAAGCGAAAAATTATTCAAAGTAACTCCATTATCTAAAGCAGCCTCTATTCGTGCTAAAAGAGCAGTGGCTAAGTCTGATATTCCCACTGGCGGCTGACTTGCAGTATATGAAGTTATTTCTGAAAATGCTCTATAAGTGGCTGAAACAACATTGTTGTATGGTTCTAAATTTGATGATGTTGTTATCGTTCCACTAAACACTTGATCTACTACTGTGATTTGAGATAAAGTGAAGTTTCCCGTATTCGATCAAAAAACGCTATCACCAGCTTCTGTAGTAACATCAATTAGCAAACTACCTGCACCAAAGATAAGATTAAAATTACCTCCTGATGGATTTGCAGCGACACTAGAACTTGAATTCGTACCAAGGTATTCTATACTGTTAATAACCGAGTTATCTCCTGCTTGGGTTTGTATCTCTGTAGTTATTGCATTCAGTAAAACACTTTGATTAGTGCTAGAGGATATTCCTCCATTGGTTAATAAGTCAATAGCTGTATTCAGTAGTAATGCTTCTCCGTCTAGTGATGAAGGATCTAAGGGAAGTAAGTCATTTAGCTCAATGGAAGGAACTTGCACAATAAGATTTGAAGGATCTGTAGAATCCACACTTATATTTCCAATGGTGAATACACCTAAGCTATTAGTAATTGTTGAATTAGAAGCAGTGTTATCTGTAGATAGAAAATTAAATGTAATAGAATCTTGAGCAAAAGAAATATCATAAACGTCTTCTGTAATTGTTTCAGTAATGGTCACATCATCGGTAAAATCCCTAATTGATACAAAAGTTAATTCAATTGCCGACGAAGGTGCAAGCCTTGGAACAGCTTGTATAGCTGTAACAATTGCATTAGAAAGTGTGTTGTTTAAAGGTATGTCTGTGTTCGTCATCTCCTGAATCTCTCGCGTAATTGCACCTACAAAAGAAGTGGTTGCATAAAAAGAATCAGTGGCAATTGGATCAGCACTTACAATAGTACCGTTATTGACAATGACGTTTTGTATAAGAATGCTTCTTCTGCTTTCAAACATTGTTTGAGTTCCGCCGCTAGCCTCTATTCTGATGACTGGTTCACCAGTAAAAGTTGTTGCAGCAATTGAAATATTCGAAGTGCTATCTCCATTTAAAACTGCATCACTTTGTATTCAATTTAAATCAGCAATAGTAAATCTTGTAATCGAAGCTGTTTCGTTTCCTTGAATGGTTTGTATTGCTGATTGAAATAAATTGTAAAGAACAAGCCCTCCTTGTGGCGCAGTGTTTGCATTGTAAAGGTTTTGAATGTTATTATCAATGATTGTGCGATTACTAACACCATTTAACCCGGTCACATTACCGGCCCCCAAGGACTGAATCTCTCCGGCGATTACTTGAATATTACTGATTACCAAACCATTCATGTCCAAATCATTATTAAATAACGAATTGAAATTTACTCCAGCATCCCCACTAGCTGCAATGGAAATATCTCCGCGAGTAATCGTTAAAGAGTTGCTTGTTACAATTACATTTGAACTTCCTGTTCCCATGTTGATTGTTACATCGTTTATTATGACAGAAGAGTTAGTGCTCCCAATTTGGATGACTGAAGCCTGAAGAGCATTTCAGAGTGCCGCTGCATTTGGTTCATCAGGGACTAGAGGTTGAAGAAGCTAACAAAGCAACAGCATTATTAATAAGTGTGGTGTTAGAAACTGATTGGAACGAGGTTGATGGAGACAATATAGAACCACCATCAATAATTTCAGAATCACGATATCTAATTCCAGAAATTTGTACTGCTCTGTTATTGGTAAATCTAGAATCTCCCCCTGGGTTTTGTTGACCTGCAACACCAATTGTTAAAACATTTGCCGCAATTGACAAAAATTCTCCTGTACTGTCCGCCGATATCGCATTACTAATAGATGTATTGATTTGAATGTTCACGATATTTGCATTGCTGGGTTGACTAGGTGTATCCGCAGTTCTAATTCCCGCTTGCAAGGTTGTAAAAAAATGAGTAGCTTCCGTAGATAGCGATGTTCCTTGTGTATAACCATTGAGTTCTTCAAAAACACGAATTGAATTTTGTAAATTAGGCGTGACAGGACTATCGGGTGCACAAGCCTGTGCAATAGCTGCTATCCCCGCTCCTGCGATCAAAGTTGATGCTGTAATAGTGTTAAAAATTGCTTTTTTGTTTTTACTCATATTTTGTCCCTTTATATTTAATTATATTTAAAAAAACAAATTATTATGTTTTAATCAATATTTACTTTTTGTAATTTTAAATTTTAGGGCCGTTTTTTAGTTTTTTAAAGTGTGTTTTGGTGTTATGCGCAATGTTATAGTCTAGATTTCCTAAGCCTGTTCCCCCAGAAGTAAATAGTATGTCGTGAATGTCCCATGTAAAATATTTGATTTCAGTATTGTCCATTGTTATTTTTAGGTCGATTTTAAAAGTTAATACTCCTGAAGCAATATGTTCAACATCCCCTTCATTTTTGCCAGCACCATTTTTATAAACCGTTTCCCCATCATGACTAGAAATTTTTATTTCGTATATATTGTAAATAAATTCTCAAGCCGGAATATCATCAATAGGGCCTACTTCATCTTCAAAAGCTGTTTTTAATAATTGTCAGTAAGTTTGTTCAGTTCGTGTGGTTGGAGAATATGAGCTGTTTGTAATTCTATTAAGCGAATAAATCGAGTTATTCAAAGATGCATAAAATTCTTCAAACAATTCATGTGTCTCTTCTCTATCAACAACGGCCTGAGGTGTATCTCCTTGTCATCCGGGAGTAGTTCCATCGCCTGGTTCTTCACCATTCCCATCACCTGGTTCCTCACCATTTCCATCGCCCGGTTCTTCACCATTTCCATCGCCTGGTTCTTCACCATTTCCATCGCCTGGTTCTTCACCATTCCCATCTCCTGGTTCTTCGCCATTTCCATCGCCTGGTTCTTCACCGTTCCCATCTCCTGGTTCTTCGCCATTTCCATCGCCTGGTTCCTCGCCATCACCAGGAACATCAAGAATAACTGAATCATTAAAATCAAGTGACAGACTACCGTATGCATCAACATCGTATCCTCCGCCGCCTTCAGAAGTTATTAAATTAAAAATTACAAACGATCTGTAATCATTTTCAATAAAACTAAATTGGTGATATGTTCCATCATATTCAAAAACTATTCTTTCTACTTGCAAAGTGATTTGTAGGGAGTTGGAATTATTTGGATCAATGTACACAATGTTATCTGAATTATAGTATGTCAATTGAGCCCCTGTTATTTTAGCAACATCAAAATCTTCTAAGTTTTGAACAAAGAGTCCTAATTGATCTAATAGTGACAAAAAATTAGGGAAAATGAAAGAATCTATTAACTCATTTCTAAAGTCACCCTCTTCATATGGGGGAATAAGAGATACATTAAAATATTGAACTCTAAATATTTCTAATAAGGCTTCTGTTCCGGGTGGTATTGAACTACGTAACAATTCATCACCTATTAACTCAACATCTTCAAGATTAACACCTTCATCATCATCAACCAATATGTCGTCAATTAAAATAGAACCAAGTATTGGAACATCTGTACTTCCGCCTAATTGTCTTCCGTATTCCAGTCTTTGTGTGAATGCTGCCACAGCAGGGTCATTAGGATTTCCAAATGGATTAAAATTCAAAGATAAGCCGTCTATTGTGATTTCTGTGTCGTATGTCCCAAGTAATTGATCATCTATATCGCTATTTGAAATTCTTAGTCGAACGCCATTAAAGGATACGTCGCTAACGGTTCCAGTATTGAAAAAAGCATTATAAACAGGATCATCTAGTGATTCAAATAATAGTAATAAAAAATTTTCTTGACTTTCGAGTTCTAAAGGTAGAGCATCAATTTGCAGTGGGATTTCTTCACTTGCTCTTATTGGGTTAGATAAATCTAGATTAGTAAAAGAACTTGTTCCGATGTCTCCACCATCAAGAACTAAAGGAATAGTATTAAAGTAAGTTGCTACAACTTCATTATAAATAGCTTGAACAGTAGCTGTTTCCCCAGCATCTGGCGCTGTTGGTGTTGGTGTTGGTGGTAAATCAATAGGAGGTGGTGCAACATTATTTTGTACAGATTGGGGTGCTCCAATAGCATGTTGTCCTACAGCCACACCTATTCCAGCAGATCCCCCTGCCGTTAATCCTAACGCGGCACCTATAATGGCTATGTTCCTTACTTTTTTCCTTGTATTTTTTCGCATAGTATCTTCTCTGCTTATATTATACTCCTGTTTTGATACATAAAAATAAATATGGTTCCTATCGTTGTGAAGATTATTGTTAGGTTTTTGATAAATTTTTAGATATTTGAACTAGTGAGTATATAATAATTCTACTCTATGAATGCCTCGACAAGTTTTTTTGATGTCATTGTGATAGGTGGAGGGCATGCAGGAATTGAAGCTGCAAATATTTGTGCTAAGCTTTCATTAGAAACTGCTCTCTTCACACTCTCAAAAGACAAAATCGGACACATGCCTTGTAACACCGCTATCGGTGGGACAGCTAAGGGAATAGTTGTTCGTGAAATTGATGCATTAGGTGGAATAATGGGTTCGATGGCTGATAAGAATGTTTTACAGATGAAAATGTTGAATACCAGCAAAGGTGCCAGTGTCCAATGCTTACGTGCTCAAGTAGATAAAATCTCTTACCCCAAAACAGCACAAAAAATACTAGGTAAGCTAGAACAACTAACGATAATTGAAAAACCAATTATGAATCTAATTATCGAAAATAATAAAATATGTGGAGTTACCACTTCCAAAAAAACCTACAATTGTTCAATAGTTATTCTTACCACAGGCACTTACATGGCATCAGTAACAATGAAGGGAGATGATCGTAATTCTGAGGGACCTGATAACCAAAAAACATTTAAGGGACTTTCTAATCAATTAAAGGCTTTGGGTTTTAAATTGATTCGTTTAAAAACTGGAACTCCACCAAGAATTGAAGATAGCACAATATCGTACAGTAATTTGGAAGTTGCTCCTGGAAGCAAGCAAAAATTATCATTCAGTTTTTGAAAAGATTCACCAATTGAAAGCAATGACTATATTGATTGTTTTATAACAAGAACCACACCAGAAACAAAACAAATTATCTTGGATAACTTATCAAAAAGTTCTATGTATAACGGAACAACTGTTGCAACAGGCCCGCGATACTGTCCTAGTATTGAAGATAAAATTGTTAGGTTTACAGAAAGAGATACTCACCAATTATTCTTGGAAAGAGAATCTATGGAAACGGACTCTATTTACTTACAGGGATTGTCAACATCTTTACCGAATGATGTTCAAGCAAAAATTCTGAAAACAATTCCCGGATTAGAAAAAGCCAAAGCACTTAAATGAGGGTACGCAATTGAGTATGATGCTATTTATCCTACTCAACTTAATTCGTCGTTAGAAACTAAGATCATTTCTAATCTTTTTTGTGCCGGACAGGTAAACGGAACTAGTGGATATGAGGAAGCGGCAGCCCAGGGATTAATAGCAGGGATTAACGCATCTCAAAAACTAAAAGGAAAGAGTCCGTTGGTTCTCAAACGAAATGAAGCATACATTGGGGTTTTAATAGACGACTTGACTACTAAGGGCACCAACGAGCCGTACAGGCTTTTAACATCTACAGCGGAGTATCGTTTGCTTTTAAGAAACGACAACGCAGACAAAAGATTGTTTAAACATGCTTTTGAGGTTGGGACAATTAATGAGAAACAGTATCAAAAAGTTGCTCAAAAATACAACAAAGTAACTCAAACTTTAGAAATACTGAAGGATATTTTTATCTCCCCCTCTGAGTGAAATAAAACCCATCCTTCGATAAAAATAAAAAACAAAGAGTCAGCATACCAATTGTTGAAGAAAAACGATATAACCATAGAAGATGTTTTGAAACATACACAAATAAAAATGACTTTTACTGAGGCGTTCATTGTAAGCACTGAAATAAAATACGCAGGGTATCTTGCTAAACAAGACAAACACATAAAGGAATTTCTAAAAAAAGAAAACATGGCTATACCTAAAGGCTTTAATTATCAATCTGTTTTGAACTTTTCAAGTGAAACAAAAAAACGTTTTTGCGAAGTGCAACCTTTAACAATTGGCCAGGCGTCGCGAATACAGGGAATTAATCCTTCAGATGTATTCACACTTATGTACGAAATTAAAAAATTGTTTAGAAAATCCAAAATTTAAAATAGAATAAAACTATTATGAATAAAACAAAAGACAAAAAAATAGTAAGTATTGATTTAGACGGGACGCTTTTTGCCTCTTATAACGTTATAACAAAGGAGTCAATTGCAATATTGAAAAAGTTAGTCAAATTAGGACACTATGTGGTTATAAACACCGGACGTGGATCGTATGAAGTACACGAATTGATAAAGAAACATGGTTTGGGTATAGAGAAAAAAAACGTATACTATGCCGTAACAAATGGTGCTCAATTATGAAATAATATGGACTTAATTTACGATGTTAAACTTGATAAGTGTGCTGTCGAAGTTATTGATTTTTTCAAAGAAAAGGATTTTTTCTATATTGTAAATTGTGGAAAAGAGTATTTTTCTAATAGAAAAAGTTGAATGGTTGATGTTTGAAAAATGTGGGGAAATGAAGTTGCCATTACACAAAAAAACCCTTCTGAAATCGCTCAAATTGTAGCAGTGAAACTTCGTAGCGATGGAGAATTTAGCTCCAATGAATATAATTATTTAATTAATAAATATAAAGACAAGATTAAGTTTTTCTGACAAACTGATTTGCCTTACAAAGACAGAACTGTAACTTGCTTATCGCTTGGACCAATGGGTGTTGATAAGTCGGTACCTCTTAAACGTTTAGCAAAAGAAAAGAATATTTCTGTGAATAATATTATTGCCTTTGGTGACTCTTTTAATGACGAGGAAATGTTAATTTATGCTGGCCAAAGTTTTGCAATGAAAAATGCTCCAAATGAAATTCAAGCAATTTCAAAGTACACAACGACATATAACAACTATGAAGATGGTGTAGGTAGAACCCTAGCTGAACTGTTTAAAGAGGAGTTAAAAAATGTTTAATATCAAAGAAATAAAGAATCCAGACTTTTTAAAAAAATTATCTGTTGAGGAATTAGAAGTGCTTTCACAGCAAATAAGAGATCTCATTATTGAAACCGTTTCTGAAGTGGGTGGTCATTTATCACCTAATTTAGGAACAGTGGAACTAACAGTTGCGCTTTTAAAATCACTGGACTTACCAAAAGATGTTTTGTTATGGGACATAGGTCATCAAGCCTACACACAAAAAATATTGACAGGCAGGGCAAAGGATTTTCACACATTAAGACAATATAAAGGTATAAGCGGATTTCTTAAATTTAGAGAGGGAAAATACGACCAAATGGAAGCAGGACATTCCTCTACGGCTGTTGGAATCGGTACCGGTTATGCCCTTGCAGGGAAATTACTAAACATTAAGCGTCATGTGGTTTCAATAGTTGGTGACGCTAGTTTTGCAAATGGAACAACTTTTGAAGCTATGAATTATATTGGAAGTCATGATTCTGAAAAAACAATCGTAATTTTAAATGATAATAACCAGTCAATCTCAAGGGCTGTTGGTGCACTACAAATTAAATTGAATCAAAGAACACAACAATATGTTGACAAAGAATCTTCTGAAATAAATTGCGAAGATTTATTTAAAACAAGATCTGATGATAATAATATATTTAGATTTTTTAATGTAGACTATCTGGGACCTATTTGAGGACATAATTACAAACAATTAGATAAGGCAATTGAATTTGCGAAAAATCACAAACGAAGTATAGTTCTTCACGTTGTAACAGAAAAAGGGCACGGTGTAAAATACGCAGCTGCTGATCACATTGGACTTTATCATGGTATTAAAAAAATGAATAAAGACACTGGAGAATTAATCGGAGACCCAACTAAAACAACACGTGAAAAAATATTAGTCAACGCACTAAAAAATGAGATGCGAAGAGACAAAAATATTGTTGCTTCAACAGCAGCAATGGGTCACTATAGCGGACTAATTGGTTTGAAAAAAACTTTTGGAAGTAGAATTATTGATGTTGGAATTCAAGAGGAAGAACAAGCGTTGTTGAATGTTGGAATGGCTCTTTCTGGTAAGAAGGTCTTTATGGAGTATATGGGATCTTTTTTTCAACGTGCATATGATGAGTTTTTACATGACTTTACTCGTATGGAAATACCTGCAGTATTTGCACTTCATCACAACGGAATTGCTCCTGCAAGCGGAAACACTCATCATGTCTTTTGGGATATTTCATTTTTGGCGAATATACCGAATGTTATTCTAACCAATCCAGGAACCACACAAGATATTTGTGATTTAATGCGTGTAGCGTTCACTATACCTAATAATAAAAATTCTTTCATTATTAGAAACTCAATGATGTTAATGGAAAATGACGAAACTGCTAAATGTGATATCGTAAAACCTTTAAAATTTGGAGAATGAAAAGTTCACTACACTCCAAAAAATATTGATGGTTATATAATAGCTTATGACAGTAATGTTGAGAACCTGTCTTTAGAGACCCAAAAACAAGGTAAGAATATTGAGGTCATCAATGCTCTTTTCTTAAAACCTTTCGATGTTAATATGTTCGAACACATTACTAAAACAGAAAAGCCTGTTGTTGTTTACGATGATGCTTATTATGAAACAGGTTTGGGTTCAATTTTACTTGCTCATTTGCAAAAAAATAATTTGGAAAC
>JABABL010000039.1:261-610 GCA_014238225.1 Mycoplasmatales bacterium | reverse complement strand
CTCGACCAGTGAGCTATTACGCACTCTTTAAAGGGTGGCTGCTTCTAAGCCAACCTCCTGGCTGTTTTTGCGGTCTCACATCGTTTGCCACTTAGTCCATACTTTGGGGCCTTAGCCGGTGTTCTGGGCTGTTTCCCTCTCGACTATGAAGCTCATCCCCCATAGTCTCACTGCCGCACTCTGGAGTCATGGCATTCGGAGTTTGATTGAGGTCGGTAAGCTTGTGGGCCCCCTAACTCATTCAGTGCTCTACCTCCACGACTGAACATGCGACGCTGCACCAAAATGCATTTCGGGGAGAACCAGATATCACCGTGTTTGCTTGGCCTTTCACCCCTATCCCTGTCTC
>JABABL010000039.1:0-251 GCA_014238225.1 Mycoplasmatales bacterium | reverse complement strand
GCCCATGGATAGATCACACGGCTTCGGGTCTACAGCATGCGACTAGACGCCCTATTCAGACTCGCTTTCGCTCCGGCTCCCCATCACTGGTTAACCTTGCCACATACCATAACTCGCTGGCTCATTCTTCAAAAGGCACGCTGTCGCGGAACAAGTCCGCTTCAACTGCTTGTAAACCAATGGTTTCAGGTACTATTTCACTCCCCTCCCGGGGTACTTTTCACCTTTCCCTCACGGTACTAGTGCGCTAT
>JABABL010000038.1:394-613 GCA_014238225.1 Mycoplasmatales bacterium | reverse complement strand
AAAATACTAACAAAGATAGCTTTTTATCAATCAATCAAAGAGTTAAGGCAGTTGAATCTGCAATAGAACCTTTAACCAATTCTCGTGTATTGAGTTTTGATTCATTATTAGTTGATTTTGCAAGAGAACATAATGCTCAAATCATTATTAGAGGATTAAGAGCGGTTTCAGACTTTGATTATGAGTTCCAACTAAGCGGAATGAATAAGCGACTCAACC
>JABABL010000038.1:0-384 GCA_014238225.1 Mycoplasmatales bacterium | reverse complement strand
CTTCAGCAAAATAATTGCATTAATGCCTTGAAAAAAGATTTTATATCCCTAAATAGGGTTTATATAAAAATTACAAGGAGTAAATTTAATGGCAAAAATTATTGGAATTGACTTAGGAACTACAAATTCATGTGTTGCGGTTATGGATGGAGGTGTCGCTAAGATTATTGAAAACTCAGAAGGTAATCGTACAACCCCTTCGATTATTGCATACCCAAAAGATTCTGACGAAATTTTAGTAGGCCAACCCGCTAAAAGACAGGCTGTAACAAACCCTGAAAATACTCTCTATGCAATTAAGAGATTAATAGGTCGTCGCTTTGAAGAAGATGCAGTTCAAAAAGATATCGACCTAGTCCCTTACAAAATTATCAAAGCTAAAAA
>JABABL010000037.1 GCA_014238225.1 Mycoplasmatales bacterium | reverse complement strand
TTGGCCGAATTATCATATATACCAAGGGGTAGTCTTTTTAGTTAATTTGAGCTAATGTCGCTATATGTTTATACTGAACTTTGACCCCAAAACGTGTAACCCAAATATTGCTTGATCTTTAAACCGAACACAATTCTGATAAAGCATGCCACAAGGATTCTAAATATCTAATTAGTTTTATTTTTTTAACTTAATATTTGAAGGAGGAGTAGCGTTTTGAAATTTGACCTAATTTACCCACTTAAGTGTCCCTCCTGTGGCCCCCGGGGGTCAAATTTCTTATCCAAACACTTTTCCGAAGCGCATTGGCCCAATGATCATATATACCAAGTTTTATCAAAATTGGATGAAAACTGTAGAAGGAGTAGTCTTTTTAGTGAAATGTTAACATACAGACGAACGACGACGACGGACGAAGTAGGATCGGTAAAGCTCACTTGAGACTTCGTCTCATGTGAGCTAAAAACATAAGCGAACAATTTATATCACCCATACATACTTGGAATAATCTTTGATCAATTTTCTCATGAGATTAGCGGTATCTAGGTGTGTGACAGATTTCAATGCCTCAAAGTCTGTCAGAAGATCATCAGGTATTTCAAAGTTCTGTTTGTCCTTGTCCAC
>JABABL010000036.1 GCA_014238225.1 Mycoplasmatales bacterium | reverse complement strand
CTCTAATATTACTGCAATTACTGGAATACAGATTCAAAATCCTGAAGGTTTTGTTCAATTAAATACAGATAATACTGTAGCAACTATTACAACTCAAACCATTACTTTTACAGTAGCTGGTAGTCTTGTTTCTACATATTCTAATGAGGCTGGGTCGATTTCCATTCCAGGAATATCTGTCGACACCACAACTGGTCAAATTACTATTTCCTCCCCAATCAGTAACGGAGGCAATATAATACCACAACCAACGAATAGTGAAATTTTAATAAGAGACACTTTCTTACTTGCTAATTTAGATCAAATTCCGACTTCTGGAAGCGCTTTAGTATTGTGAAATCAGTTACAAGACACAATCCGTATGCTTGATGGCGCTGGTTCTACAGCAACAATACAACAAATTCGTTTGCAAAATCATTTTGCACCAACTAACATTGTCTTTACAAATCAAAATGCCAATATAATTGGTTTATTACAAAATTCAATTTTTATAACAACAAGTGACGCACTTACCATTAATAATTGAACTAACGCAACACAAGAACTTTCAATCGCAAATGTAGTGATTGGTGATGATGCAATTTCAAGTGTCGGTGTAATATCAGGGCTGAGAACATTTGCAACAGCAGAATCTGCTCTTGAAGCATATGCTGGGGCACTTAC
>JABABL010000035.1 GCA_014238225.1 Mycoplasmatales bacterium | reverse complement strand
AAAACAAAGCACAGCTAAAAAAAGAAAAATTATCAAAACAAAGGATGCAAAAACAACAACAAGTAGTGGTCGCCGCTCGAAAAAAAAGAATCGCCGCCATCAATAAAAAAAAGAATGAAGAAAAATTTGAAAAATTTAAAGATAAAATAATTTATTTAACTTTTGATAAAGAACCTGATGGAATAGAAGTGGTTTATGAAAATGATAATGAAGGTGAAAAATCAAGAAAATATATTCTTAATGCTGCTAAAAGAGAAAATGGACAAAGAGATCACATTGCAAATGGTTTATACAAAGCAAGTCCCGAAGATTTAATACTGATTTCTGATGTTGACGAAATTCCAAATCTTGAAAATATAAATTTAAATAATTTGAGAGAAAAAATTTTAATGTTTCAACAAGACATGTTTTATTACAAGTTTGATTTAAAATTACCTAATATGGTTTGGTCTGGAACTAAAGGTTGTAGAAAAAAAAATCTTTTAAGTCCTCAGTGGTTAAGAAATATTAAGGATAAAAAATATTCTTTATTTAGATTAGATATAATTTTTTCAAAAATTAAATATAACAGTATTAAATTTATTAAAGATGGAGGTTGGCATTTTTCAAATATTAAATCTCCTGAAGAAATAGAACATAAACTAAAATCATATTTACATCACAGAGA
>JABABL010000034.1 GCA_014238225.1 Mycoplasmatales bacterium | reverse complement strand
AAAAAAGCTTTAAAAGATGCTGGATTAAAATCTTCTGATATTGACGAAATTTTGTTAGTTGGGGGGTCTACAAGAATACCAGCAGTACAAAAAGCTGTAGAAAAACTATTTAATAAAAAGCCATCCAAAGGTGTCAACCCTGACGAAGTTGTAGCTATGGGAGCAGCAATACAAGGTGGTGTTTTGACTGGTGAAGTAAATGATGTATTGTTACTAGATGTAACACCATTATCTCTAGGTATCGAAACTATGGGTCAGGTAATGACAAAGTTAATAGACTCTAACACAACTATACCAACGTCTAAAAGTCAAATATTTTCTACAGCAGCCGACAATCAACCAGCTGTTGATATTCACGTACTACAAGGTGAAAGACCTATGGCTAACGATAATAGGACATTAGGTAGGTTTCAGTTAACAGACATCCCACCATCACAAAGAGGAATTCCTCAAATAGAAGTTACATTTGATATTGACGCTAATGGTATTATCGATGTGAAAGCTGTTGATAAGGGAACGGGAAAACAACAAAATATTAAAATTGAGTCTGGTAGTAGTTTATCCGATGAAGAAATAGATAGGATGAAAAAAGAGGCAGAAGCAAATGCTGATGCCGACACAGAAAAACTAGAAAAAATACAAAAACTCAATGAGGCTGACACTTTAATATTCCAAACAGAAAAACAAATCGAGGAGTTTG
>JABABL010000033.1 GCA_014238225.1 Mycoplasmatales bacterium | reverse complement strand
ATGAGTGTTATTGTTAGTCGTGCTCTTCCAGATATAAGAGATGGGTTAAAACCTGTTCACAGAAGAATATTATATGCCATGTACAAAGGTGGTTACGATTGGTCAAAACAATTTAGAAAATCAGCAAGAATAGTTGGAGATGTAATTGGTAAATATCATCCACATGGTGATCAATCAGTTTATGATGCTTTAGTAAGAATGGTTCAAGATTTTTCAATGAGCTTACCATTAATTCAAGGTCAAGGTAACTTTGGTTCAATTGATGGGGACCCTGCTGCTGCAATGAGATATACAGAAACTCGTTTGTCTAAAGTTTCACAATTTTTAATCGATGATATTGAAAAGGATACAATTACTTTTAAAAATAATTATGATGAAACAGAAAAAGAACCCACAGTATTACCTGCTCAATTTCCAAACTTATTAGTTAATGGCGCAGGTGGAATAGCTGTTGGAATGGCAACAAGTATACCACCACATAATTTAGGTGAAATTATAGAAGGAACTCTTGCATTAATTAATAATAAGGAAATAAAAATTAATGAATTAATGAAACATATTCCTGGACCAGATTTTCCTACTGGTGGTGTTATTATTGGTAAAAAAATTATAAAATTGTTTATGGTATTATTCTAGGATCAGGAGCTGGAGGAGGACTTGTTATAGATAAACAAATCGTATCTGGACCAAATGGTATCGCAGGAGAATGGTGTCATAA
>JABABL010000032.1 GCA_014238225.1 Mycoplasmatales bacterium | reverse complement strand
AGAGGAGCGTTCTTAGTGGAATGAAGCATTACCGTAAGGAGATGTGGACTGCTAAGAAGTGAGAATCCTGGCATGAGTAGCGACAAAAGTGGTGAGAATCCACTTCACCGTAAGCGTAAGGGTTCCTGGGCAAGGCTCGTCCTCCCAGGGTTAGTCGGGACCTAAGGCGAGGCCGAAAGGCGTAGTCGATGGACAACAGGTTGATATTCCTGTACTACCATATTTAGGGATTGGAGTGACGGAGAAGGATAATGCATCCCGGTTATTGGATTCCGGGTCAAATATAAAGGTGGTTAAGTTGGCAAATCCGCTTAGCATAACACTGAAATATGATGAGGAGTGAACGGTTTTACCTAGTAGCGAAGTGTATGAATCCATGCTTCCAAGAAAAGCTTCTACCGCTTAATGATATGGTACCTGTACCGAGAACGAACACACGTCCTCAAGATGAGAATTCTAAGGCAAGCGAGATAATTGTAGTTAAGGAACTCTGCAAAATGACCCCGTAAGTTCGCAAGAAGGGGTGCTGACCTTGTGTCAGCCGCAGTGAATAGGCTCAGGCAACTGTTTAGCAAAAACATAGCTCTCTGCTAACTCGTAAGAGGAAGTATAGGGGGTGACGCCTGCCCAGTGCCGGAAGGTTAAAAGGATTAGTTAGTCTTTATTGACGAAGCTTTGAATTGAAGCCCTGGTGAACGGCGGCCGTAACTATAACGGTCCTAAGGTAGCGAAATTCCTTGTCAGGT
>JABABL010000031.1 GCA_014238225.1 Mycoplasmatales bacterium | reverse complement strand
CAGAATTAGACGGCCTTATTTTTAGGTTTGTGGGTATACCAACCTCTAAATTTGCGAAGGAATTTGATGCGTCTGTTGTGTCAAAACGTGAATCATATGTGACCACCTTTCCTTCAAAAACAATTAAATCACTGGTGATTGTGTCTTCTCCAGCTTGAGTTGATGTAATTGTCGGACTAGTATATGGTTGTCTAACGAGGGTTTGGTTGTCTAAATCCACTAAATACAGTCTAATTTCTGAAGTGGCGGGGTTGTTGTTTACATCGGCGACGACTGTGGCAAAAAGATTTCCCTCATTGTCTGCGTATAAGAATTGTAGGCTTTCAGTGGGATCTAACGATGAAGAAGAAACCAATAGTGTAGGACGTGCTGTGGGGGCGTTATATTCATAAATACCCTGGGGGATTGGGTCTCCGTCAATATTGATAGTGCTAGAAGGGAGCATAAAAACGCTGTCGGTTGTTCCGAAATATTCAATATCTTTATAATTTTTAGTGCTGTAATCAATGAGGTCCGCGGGATTATTAACAGGGATTTCTCCGCTTATAGGAGGGACACTTTCAATATCACTAGAGATGTCTCTCAGGTCGGCGGAAATTGTTGCCTGTCCCGTGTAGACAAACCCGTCCGCGGCTTGGGAGTTAGCAATATTTGAAACAAAATTGCCCTTTGCCACAAAAGCATCGGTTGTTAAATGAGGGTCGGTTAGTGCTAAATTATCAAAAACAGTTTGAATGATTGGAAATATTTTGATTTTATGTTGCAATGAATCGCAAAGCCAAATAATT
>JABABL010000030.1 GCA_014238225.1 Mycoplasmatales bacterium | reverse complement strand
TAATTTTGAACATGAAAAATTGCGTTTTTAGGGTACTTGCAAGAATTTAATATATAGTTGTGATATATCAAAATGTTCATTGAAGTGCCTGGTTTTCAAATATATAAAACTTTACCTATGTTTTGAATTACATACGCCCGATTTTCTGTCCATAATCTTATTGCAAAATGAACAAACTTATAGAAAAAGAGCCACCTTAATTATTAACAGTTTCGACTCAAAATATCATTTATTTAGTCCCTATCGAGGTCGTCGGGAAGTATTTTTAACCCGAAACGACCCTAGTTGAGTAATATTCACTAAAACAAATCGTGAACTGTTTTGGGGTTCTAGTTTCATTTTGAAAAAAGACGATTTAAAGTAATCGAATGAACATTATATACAAGTGTTTTATATCAAAATGATCGTTGTAAAAAGAACTTTCTGTAGGCATAAATCGGAACAATAAATGTCCACATATGTCGGCAATTCATGAAAGAAGATAGTATATCTCAAGACAACTGGTTTGAAGAATAACTTTGATACACATAATGAACAGTTTTACCAGTTGTCATTAACGGATAGTTAAGGACAAGGATACCAAATGCGTAGCCTTTTTATATTTACTTGCCAAACAAATTAGAGAATATGCTTTCTGAATTTCTTTCTTTACCAACCAAACCAGATATGGGTAGTTGACACACCAATGTAATTGTTTTCGTAACAAGTGTTGTAAATGTGATTTTTGGGGCATTTTAATGAGAAAAAAAATCGAATTTCTGGGTGTTCTGTTCTACGGTTTTATTTTGGTGTGGAATTTCACCGAATTTGCCTCGAAGCAAGTAAATTGAT
>JABABL010000002.1 GCA_014238225.1 Mycoplasmatales bacterium | reverse complement strand
AATATATAAAAGAGAACAGCTTGACAAAGGCAAAGGTTTTGGACATGGGTACTGGAAGTGGCTGCATTGGCATCTCAATAAAAAACGAATTCGCTAATGCAGACGTTTTGTGTACAGATGTTTCTAGAAAAACTCTTCAAGTTACGAAAATTAACTCAGAAAAAATTTCTCAAGTGAAAATCTTAAAAAGTAACTTGTTCTCAAAGATTAAAGAAGAAAAATTCAACATTATTATTTCGAATCCCCCTTATGTCCAAAAAAAATTTTGGAAAACCAAAAAAACACTCCATTTTGAACCAAAGGGTGCACTGGTCTGAAAAAAACGCAGAAGTTTTTATGATTTTTTTATTGAGCAATTTCTTTCATATACAACTCCATCTTTTTTCGTAGTTTTGGAAATTAACGAGCACGACAAAAACAGTATTGAAAATTTACTAAGGATACATAAGATTATGCAATTTTCTAGAATTCAAAAGGATATTTTTGGGAAAAACAGGTTTCTGATAATAAATAAGTAAACCGTTCATACTCAAAAAAATATAGAATAATTGTATGCAAAGCGAAGTTATTCTGGATGCAAAAAAAGTTAGTAAGGATTATAAAAATTTTTCCTTAGTTGATGTCGATGTAACGCTAAGAAAAGGTCAATTTCTTGGACTAATAGGACCTAATGGTGCTGGCAAAACTACTTTATTATTGAGCATTCTAAAGCTTATTCCTTCAAAAAATCAAAAAGACATTGTTTGAACAAAAAACAAAAAACCATATCTTTATCAAAACATTGGTGTCCAATTACAAGACAATTTGTACAATCTCTCTTGATCAGTAAAGGATGCCATAAATATAAGCACCAAATTCAACACAGATTGAGATTATGTAAATAAGATTTTGTATAATTTGGAAATTGAAAACATAGCAAAAAAGATTAGACAGTTTTCCAAGGGACAGAGACAAAAAATAGATGTTTTGATTGCATTATCTAATAAACCTAAAGTTTTAATACTGGACGAAGTTACCAGTAATTTAGACCCGATAGCTAAGCAAAAAGTTATTCAGTATTTAAAATTTTTGAATGGGCAACATGAATTATCTGTGATTATAACAAGCCACTTTCTTGATGAAATAGAAATGCTTTGTGACACTTTCTTCTTTATTAAAAAAGGTAAAAAACTCTTTGAAAAAAATAAAACTGAATACAGAATGCACGGCGCAGGTTTTCTAACAAAAGAGTTTACAAAACTTTACAAAGACGATAAAACAGTAATTGGAGAAGACGGAAGGGCAGATTTTGAATTTAAATAAAAAGTCTATTAACAAAGACATGATGCCTGACAGTAACACTCGTGCAAGCGTTGCAACTACAAACATTTTTAAATCTTTTCTAAAATTGTCACTATTTAATTTTAAAGGCCTTTTTAAAAGTTTTTGAATACCATTGCTTCTTATAATTGCTCCTATTGGTATAGGAATTGGCTTGAGTGCGCCTGCACATGCCTCTCCTAGTGGCGCGGCAGCGGTGGCATTTTCTTATCTTATTATCCAAGGAGCCCTTGTCGTTTTTCCAATTATATTAATATATGAACGTTCCAACAATACTTTTCTAAGATTTAAGTTATCCGGATATAACTCGTGATTTGTTTTATTTGCCTTTACTGCTAGTTTCTTCGTTGTCGTTATTTTGGGCGGGATATTAACCATAATCGGCGTTCTGGTTGTTTCAAATAATTTGGGAGGATTTAACGGGGGAACAATTTTAATTGACGGAGGTGATGCCGTCATAGTTCCTACAGGATCAAGAATTGTTGAAGCTGCCGGCGGATACGTCTTTATTCAAGATAAATTAACTGTAGCGAAAGGCCTTTTAATGCTTCTAGAGTTAATTCCTATCTCGGTGATGTTCTTTGCTGTGGGCTGATTATTGGGTTCAAGAATAAAAAATCAAAAACTAACAATAGTTATCCAAATTCCTGCCTATTTTCTAGTTGCATTATCGGGCCTCTTTTTTCTCTTTCCTAGTCAAATTGCTTCACAACCAGGAATAGTTACTGCGATGGCGCTTAATCCAATTGGAGCCATGACAAATATATTTGCCTTTGCAGGAGGAGATCCTTGAACGCAGTTTGCAGAGTTCTTTCAAAGCGCACCACCGTCCGCACCGGGTGCAAACGACGCTATGTATATACTAAACCCTAACTTAGCAGGCTTTTATTTTGGTGGTCTTACATATACTGATAATCGAAGTACATTTCAAAGCATAGTTCAACTGATTGATTGATTGGAAGTAATTGTAATATCATCTGTGCTGGGGTTTTTAGGAGTTAAATATTTTTCCTTTTATAAGTTCTAACCTTAAAATTAAATGGATAAAGTAAACCAATAATGACACTCAACATTCAAGAAATAATAGACAACCTGAAACTAAATAACTATTGTGTAATTCCAACCGACACTATTCCTGGAATTTGCATACCTTTAAGTGAAAAAAACATATACAAGTTACACAATGCTAAAAGAAGGCCACTTTCCAAACCTCTCTCTCTTTTGCTTCCCAACAAAGAAGATATTGATAATTTTTGTCATTTGAATGATTTCAGTAGAGAAGTTGTGGATTTGTACTTGCCAGGTCCTACAACAGTAATTTTGCCTACCTATAGAACAAGTTCTTTGTTCAAAAATTACTTTAAAAATAAAATCGGCATACGAATTATAAAAGATGAACCAATTAATACCATAGTCCAATCTGTTGGTCCTTTGTTACTAACAAGCATCAATAAGAGCGGATGTCGCAGTTTACATGGCATTGAGGAAATTGAAAAAATATTTGGCTTAACCATTCCTATTCTAGATTATAAATATGAAAAAGGGAAGCCTTCAATGATTATTGAGGTTATCGGTGGTAAAAAAGCCGTTGTATTAAGAGATAGAGAAAAATAAAAAACTATTTGAATATATTTTTTCCTTTCAATTGTTAAAATTATAAAAAGCAATGAATAATAGCATAAAAAAATATTTAAAAGAAGAAACCAAAAGACAAAAAGAACACTTTGAACTTATTGCCAGCGAGAATTTTGTTAATGATGATATTTTGGAATTACAAGGTTCAATTTTAACTAACAAGTATGCAGAGGGATACCCAGGCAAAAGATACTACGGGGGGTGCGAGTATGTGGATAAAATTGAGCAACTGGCTATTGACAATGCAAAAAAATTATTTAGTGCAGAACACGCAAATGTGCAACCCCACTCAGGCAGTCAAGCCAATGCTGCTGCATACCTTGCCTTTTTAAATCCGGGAGATAAAATATTGGGAATGTCACTTAATTCAGGAGGGCATTTAACTCACGGATACCACATATCTTTTAGCGGTATCTATTATAAAAGTTTTACATATGAGGTTTCTGAAAAAAACCTAATGTTGGACTATAGTGAAATACTAGAAGTTGCAAAGAAAATAAAACCAAAATTAATAATAGCCGGAGCAAGTTCTTACTCACGAGAAATTGATTTTTTTAGATTTAGGAAAATTTGTGACGAAGTCAATGCATATTTAATGGTCGACATGGCACACATTGCAGGACTTGTTGCTGCCAAAATTCATTCTTCACCAGTTCCATATGCCGACGTCATTACGAGTACAACTCACAAAACTTTAAGAGGACCACGATCTGGCCTTATTCTAACTAAGGAAAAATATCGTGACAAAGTGGATAAAGCTGTTTTTCCAGGCACACAAGGAGGGCCACTAATGCATGTAATCGCTGCTAAAGCGCAGGCTTTTATTGATGCCCAAAAATCCTCTTTTGTTGAATACCAAAAACAAGTTGTTAACAATTCCTCCGCAATGGCTGATGAATTCATGAAAAGTAATTGCTTTGTAACAACCAATGGCACCGACAACCATTTATTTTTAGTCGATGTTAAAAAAAGTTTTGGACTCACTGGAAAATTTGTGGAAAATGCTTTAGAGAAGATCAATATCACACTAAATAAAAATGGATTGCCATTTGATGTCGAAAGACCGTTTATAACAAGTGGCATTAGAATTGGAACACCAGCAATGACAACAAAAGGATTCACAGAAGAGGAATTTAGACAAGTCGCAAGAATCATTATTGATGTGTGTAGAAACTTTAACAGCAAGAAAATTTTGAATAAATCTAAAAATAATATACTAAAACTATTAAAGAAAAAGGAGTAACATGAGCGATGAGGAAAAAAACACCCTGAAAGAATTATTACTAAAAATGAAGGAAAAGTATAGCGAAGTGTTTTGTCAATGCATGGCGACTGATTGTATCGACCAGCTTATTGAATTTATAGAAGAAGAGGCGTAGATGAATTCCAAACTACCAAAGCATGTGAAGCGAATTATTATTGATAAAGAAGAAATACATACCAGAATTCGAAATATGGTTGAAAATGAACTGAATCTTGACTATAAAGATAAAACACCTGTAATTGTAGGTGTTTTAAAAGGTTGTTACATGTTTCTTGCCGCTATGTCAGAATATATTAATTTCAAACACGAAGTTGATTTTGTAACAGTCAGTTCTTTCGGTGGGGAAACCGAAAGGTCAAAAGGACTTAAATTAATAATGGACGTGAACATTGATTTACATGACCGCCATGTTTTAATTTGTGATGATGTACACGACTTGGGCAAAACTACTCTATTTTTAAAAAAACATTTTGAATTACAAAAACCCAAAAGTGTAAAAGTTGTTGTTTTTGCGGATAAAAAAGCACCAGAGTATTTGAAAGAATGCTACACGGATTATAAGTGTATTGATGTAGAAAATATATTCTTATTGGGATTTGGTTTAGACTATAAAGAGAATTACCGCAATCTTCCTTATCTGGCTGAGTTTAATTTTGATGCCATTGACAAGGACTAAGCAACCAAATCTCTAAACAAAGAACCAAGGTATTCGTCTAATAAGAGTTTTAGATCAGCTAGTTTTTCCATTTTGAAAAACTTTTGTCTGATTTCTTTTGATTTAGGAAGGTTTTTTAAATAAAATCCAGCAAATCCTCTAAACTCCTTAACAGCCCGTTCTTCTCCTTTTAAAGAAATTAGTCTTTCTATATGATCAATACATACTTTCATTTTTTGTTCAAGCGAAGGTTCAAAAAAGGGTCTGTTTTCAAGCTTTGAGTTTATTTGTTCAAAAATTCAGGGATTTCCTAAAGCACCTCTTGCAATTAAAACCGCATCACATTTTGTTTCATCAAGCATTCGTAATGCATCATCTGCATTTTTTATATCACCGTTACCAAACACTGGAATTTTAACAGCAGTCTTCACTTTTCTTATAATGTTTCAATCCGCGCTTCCCATGTAGAACTGGGAACGTGTTCTTCCATGAATCGCAATTGCATCAACACCAGCTTTTTCTGCTTTTGTCGCCACTTCAACCGCATTTATATTCTTTTCATCTCAGCCACTACGTATTTTTATTGTTAACGGTTTAGAAATATGTTTTTTTATTTCGGTAATAATTCTTGCAATTTTATCAGGATTTTTAAGCAATGCTGAACCAGCTTGGGATTTAATACTTATTTTTGGAACGGGACAGCCCATATTAATATCTATAATGTCGCACTCAATTTTTCTATCGATGTATTTTGCAGCATGAACAAAACTGTCAATATCTGAACCAAAAATCTGAATGGCAACAGGACGCTCATCCTGTGAAGTTGTTAACATTTGCATGGTTTTATTATTATTATTTTTTATGCCCATGTTACTTATCATTTCGCTATATACCAATTTCGCACCGTGTTCTCGACAAATTTCTCTAAATGATAAATTACATATACCGGCCATCGGAGCTAAAAAAGCACGTCCCTTTATTTCAACGCTACCAATTTTTATGTTCATCTTAAATTTTTAGGAGATAATGGCTTTTCGTTTATTGTAGTTTTTTTAATGTTGCCGCCCGCCATTTCAATAACTTTATTCGCCACTAAACCAATTTGTTGGTTGTGAGTAATCAGTATAATTGTGGTTTTCAATCTTTTATTTATAGATATTAGAGTGTCAAGAACATTTTCTGCCATTTCCTTATCCAATGCTCCAGTAGGTTCATCACAAAACAATATTTCTGGATTTTTAGCCAAAGCTCTAGCTATTGAGACTCTCTGTTGTTCTCCACCAGACATTTGGTTAGGATAATTATTTCTTCTTGCCGTTAATCCTACAACATCAATAATTTCGTCCATTGTCAAAACATTGCTTTTACTTCTTGAGGCAAGGTTAAATCCTATCTCCACATTTTCTTTAGCAGTTAACGAAGGAAGAAGATTGTACTGTTGAAAAACGAAACCAATGAATTTTCTTCTAAACAATGTTAAATGATTATCGCCCAGAAAAGACAAATTGTAACCGTTAACCAAAACATCTCCAGAATCGGCTTTATCCAAACCTCCGATTATATTTAGCAAGGTTGTCTTCCCGCCACCACTTGAACCTAATATTGCGACTATTTCGCCTCTCTGAATCGACACACTAATTTTCTTCAAAATTTTATTATAAGAACCTAAACTTACATATGTTTTTTCTACATTTTTTATTTCTATTATGTTTTTTTCTATGTCGGGTTCGAAACCCTCTTCCGACACAAAAATTTTACTAGCATCAATTATAGAACCGGAAAGTTTACGAGTTAATTTATTTTGTGTTTTTTTCTGCCTTTTATGCTCATTTTTTTGATTTAAATAGATGAGACGTTCTTTTTTACTTTGAATTCGTTTCTCTTTGTATTCAGAGAGAGTGCTTTTTATTTCTTCTAAGTATATTTTTTTATTTTTTTTTGAGTTGTTTATTAACTTTTGTTTAGCTTGTAAAGCTCTTTTTCCGTTAATTGATTTGGGTGTTTTTTTATTTTTTTGATTCTTCATCTTCAAGATTTGGCTTTATAGAAATTGTATCACTTGTTTTCCTAGTTTTAATTTCTGAATGAGACATTTTACCTTTGTCAATCATTGCAATTTTTTCTTCTCTTGTCAGCCTAATGTTCTTTGTTTCAGGAGGTAGTTTTCTATTTTTGTAAATATAACGAATTTGTTCTGATGTGATTGTTTCTAATTTGATTAGTGCTTCAGCCATTAGAGATAGTAATTTTTTATTTTTGGAAATTAAATCTTTCGCTTTTTCAAAACATGTGTCCATTATTTTTTTAACTTCCTTATCTATTTCATTAGCTGTTTGACCAGAAAAGTTACGCCCGCTTCCCAAACTTCTTCCCACAAACGGATCATCCCCATCTTTTTCGTATTTGACCAATCCCAATGAACTCATACCTAATTCGGTAACCATCTTACGTGCAATAGTGGTAGCAGTTGTTATATCAGAAGTGGCACCCGTTGTTATTTCGGGATCTCCAAAAATGATTTCCTCGGCTGCTCTACCACCTAAGTAACCTGTAATTGTTGCGTATAGTTGTTTCTTGGACTGTAGGAATGTTTCCTCTTTAGGGGTCATTAATGTGTACCCGCCAGCCTGTCCTCTAGGAATAATTGTTACTTTCTGCACTTCATGTGCATCCTCCAACAAAACACCAATTAATGCGTGACCTGCTTCGTGGTATGCTACTAATTTTTTTTCATAAGGGTTGTATACTCTCGCTAATTTAGCAGGACCACCAATAACACGATCAATAGCTTCATCGACACATTCACCGTTAATGTAATTTAGTTTGTTTCTAACAGCCATTAATGCCGCTTCATTCAACGTATTTGCAAGTTGTGCACCACTAAACCCAGGAGTCCTTCTTGCAACATTTTGAAAGTCAACTTTGGGGCTAATGTTTTTGTTTCTGGCGTGTATTTTAAGAATGTGCTCTCGTTCTTTAACATCAGGCAACCCTATTTGTATTTGGCGATCAAATCTGCCTGGACGCAGTAATGCTGGATCTAGAACATCAGGCCTGTTGGTTGCAGCAATAATAATTACACCAGAACCTGTGCTGAATCCATCCATTTCTACTAGAATTTGATTTAGTGTTTGTTCTCTTTCATCATTTCCGCCACCTAAGCCCGTTCCACGTTGACGACCAATAGCATCTAATTCATCAATAAAGATAATGCTAGGAGAAGATTTTCTAGCAGTTTTAAACATGTTTCTTACTCTGCTCGCCCCAACACCAACAAACATTTCTACAAATTCTGAAGCAGAAATACTGAAAAAAGGAACATTCGCTTCCCCAGCAACGGCCCTTGCCAATAATGTTTTACCAGTTCCTGGAGGACCAACCAATAAAATACCCTTTGGTATTTTCACACCCATAGAAATATATTTTTGAGGATATTTTAGATAATCAACTAATTCTTCCAGTTCTAATTTTTCGTCTATGATTCCAGCTACATCTGAAAATCTAGTATCAGAAGTAGTTAACTTTGCCTTGTTTTGTCCTACACTCAGTTCCGGTCTTCCTTTAAAGAACTTTGTAAACAGTCAAATACCAACAATCACTAACAATGCAAATGGAAGAATTGATATTAACAATTGCAGTATAACCGCTGCAGTGTTGTTTGAGGCAGGGGTTTGTATTTGCGTCACGGCATAAGGAGTTGTATCGGCTGTTATATTTTCACCTCTAGTACCGCCCTGTTCTGAAACCAAATTCGTTCTTTCGAAATAAATTTGATTAGCGATACCATCACTACCATTACCGTTAATGCCTAGAATATCAGAATCCCCAGTAGCACTAAATATTGCCATTTCATTAATACTTTGTATTGTGCCAGTGGGTGTTCAATTAACCCCATCTGTTGAGGTTGCAAATTCAAATCGTCCCGATAAATGAACGATAATTTCTGAATCATTTTGATAATAAGTAACAGCACCGGGATTTGAAATCGCTACACTAGCTGTATTTGTAATAGCATTAGCATCGTCGTTGTCCCAGGTTAAATATTTTTCTCTAAACTCACTACTACTTATTGTAGTTGGTCGGGAACCACTAAATAAAGTGGGTGCGAAAAGAAGCAATAGTATAAAACCAATAATTCCTAAAACAATTACTATTCCGAGTGTTTTTAGCAGCGAGCCATTTCTAGAAGGTTTATCTTCTGGAGTATTATTACTGTTATTGTTGTTATTATTATCCAAGAGTTTACCTGTACATTTATTTTAAGTTTTTATATTTAAAATGTTGAAATAATGCTGTTTAATTTAAATAAAGAGTAATCAAAATAAGTGTTTGTGTAATATAATTTACATTAAGAATGAAACACAACACAAAAAACATTTCAAAAGCACTGATTGGCTCTGCAGTTATTGGTTCACTCGCCATTCCGATTGTTGCACAGCAGTGCACTTCGGTAGATCAAAATATAGATTTACCGCAAATTATCACAGCAATCAACGAACTAAGTTCATATAATGGCTCGGAAATAAACTCACTTGCCACTTCCTTTCTTCAAAGTATTAATGGTGAACTTTCTAACCGTGATGAACCACTAGTAGTAAGAGAATTACTGTTCTCCACCGTTACAGACAATAACATCATTCTTGATGAATCAAGCAATACATACATTGTTACAGTACTTAATTTTTTGGGAATTGCGACTAACACTAATAATGAGACTATTTTAATGCACGGGGATATCGTAACAAATTCTTTAGTAATAACAATTTTAAACAACAACGGTAGATTAGCTTTAACAGGCATTAACATAGGGGAGGAAGCTTTTATAAATACGGAAAATATAATTTTCAATGAAAGCGGCGGTATACAATTGTTGTCTAACTATTCTTCCGCTGTAACTCCTGCATTGTCAGGAATAGCAGGGCAAGCCGTAGAAGCGTTTAATACTTTAACATTAGATGAAACCGTCACAAGCATCGCTATGCCAACTATCACCAGTTCCAATGTCAGATACACTAATTTTACAAGTTCGGGAATAACAGCAGAAATAGTAATTCCCAGCAGTTCAGTGGAAATCGTTACCGATCTTAGTTCTAATGATAGTTTTGAATATAATGATGACATCATCATTAACATCGTATTTAGTTCAACAGGTTCTTGATTAATAAATCAGAATAACGGCATTGCTGGTATAACTTTTACATCTCAATTTCAATCAGTTTTACTTAATGAAACAAACGGCATCGAGTGATTATCTTTAAACAATGGTTATAACATAAACACCAACATGCCGCCTATCAACACATGAGCTGAGGGAATTATTACAGGAATTAATAGTTCTCAAACTGCTGATGGTGGGACAATTCAAAACTTTCAAATTAACAATATAAGAAATGCCGATTTTAGATACAACAATGGAGAATACATTGTTTCTGTTTTCCAAAATCCTATCAGCGGCGTTGAGGGTAATTTCTTCTCTAATGGGGAAATAGTTGACAACTATACGAGATTTTTTGAACCAATAACTCTAGCAATACCGGATTCTGGAAGAGCAAATTTTTTAGTCGATGTATCAAACTTAATGACTAGTTCTGAAACAGTACAATCCAGAACTATTTCTGGTATTAATAA
Source organism: Mycoplasmatales bacterium (assembly GCA_014238225.1). Taxonomy (GTDB): domain Bacteria; phylum Bacillota_I; class Bacilli_A; order Mycoplasmatales; family JABAAY01; genus JABAAY01. The sequence goes on along the minus strand of JABABL010000002.1, from coordinate 81,646 downwards.
TCTTATGAATTACGATTCATCCTCGGGAAGTCTTTTAAACAGCACAGCCGCAAATATTTTAAGTTTCATTAATGGAGGCTCAACAGATGGATTTGCCTCTTTTAATGGAACTAATATTTTTTCTGATTCAACTATTGCTACCACGATAACATTTTCAACTCCAATAGATATAGCTGATTTGTCAATATCTAATTTAACAACGACAACTGTTACTATTCCAGATATGAATATTACAAGCAGTGATGGAAGTACGTCGTATACTGGAACTGCAACAATAACAATTAACTTTGAAAAGGATACTCTAGACCCACAAACAACATTAGTGAGTATTGTGAGTAGTTAGGCATAAATATGAAATTAAAAAATTATCGAAAGTTCAATGAACAAGAAACAAATAGAATAAATAAATTAAAAAATTTAGGCGAGAGAAACATAGATCCCTACGGACATGCTGTCAAGAGAACCGAAAATTCAGAAAAACTAAAAACAATGTTTGATCGTTATTCAAAAGAAGAGTTAACTGAACTAAACATAACGACAAAATCCTTGGCTGGCAGAATTATGACTAAGAGAGCAAAAGGGAAAGCAGGGTTTTTAAATATCCAAGATCAACAAGGACAGATTCAAATTTATGTAAGAAGAGACACTGTCGGTGAGGAAGACTTTACAGTTTTTAGTGACTCCGATCTAGGAGACATTATCTGAGTTCAGGGCAGCATAATAAAAACTAACACTGGTGAGCTTTCCATTAAGGCAGTTAAGTTCCGCCATCTTGTAAAATGTATTTCACCGTTGCCTGATAAATACCATGGTTTAGTTGATGTTGAAGAGAAACAACGTAAAAGATACTTGGACTTAATTGTAAACCCAGGTGTTAAGGAATTATTCATTGCTCGAAGCAAAGTGATACAAACTGCAAGAAATTACTTTATTGACGATGGTTATTTAGAAGTGGAGACACCGATATTACAACCAATTGCTGGAGGAGCCACGGCTAAACCTTTTATTACTGAACATAACGTTTTGAAAATGTCCTTATATCTTAGAATTGCACCAGAGCTTTATTTAAAGAGATTACTAATAGGAGGATTCGATAAAGTTTTTGAAATAGGCCGTTTATTCAGAAATGAAGGTATCTCTATCAAACACAACCCCGAATTTACTAGTATAGAGGCGTATTGTGCATATGGAGATTATAATGACGCGATGAATTTAGTGGAAAATTTATTTATGAAACTTATTAAAGAATTTCACAAAAATACAATTTTCAAATATCAAGATTTAGAAATAAATGCAACAACACCATGAAAAAAAATAAAACAGTCCGAACTAATCGAACAAATCACTGGTGTTAACTTTGAAAAAGTAAAGACATTCGAACAAGCAGTAGCCTTGGCTAAAAAACACAATGTAGAGCTGCAGAATTATCAAAACACTATCGGACACATTCAAAATGAATTTTTTGAAAAAAAAGTAGAGCACACTATTGTTAATCCAACTTTTGTGACACAATTGCCCTCTGCAGTGAGTACGTTGTCTCTTCAGAATAAAGACAATCCAGATTGCACTGATCGATTTGAATTATTTTTGGGCGGAAGAGAATATGTTAACGGTTTTAGCGAGCAAAACAGTTCCTTCGTCCAATATGAAAAATTTGAAGAACAAATAGTCGAAAAAAACAAAGGAAATTCAGAAGCTGTAGACATGGATCACGATTACATTAATGCCTTGGAGTATGGTCTTCCCCCTGCTTTTGGAATCGGTATCGGTGTCGATAGATTGATAATGTTGTTAACAAACACAAGAAGTATTAGAGAAATTATTTTGTTTCCCCACGCAAGAAAAAAGAATGAAAAATAAATTGCCTGCCGAATATATAACAGACACAACCATTGAAGACATCCAGCTGCTTAAAAGCAAAATAATTCGCTCCATTGAAAAAACACTGCTTAGTGACAAAAACTTTCATTATATACATGTACCTTTATATGTGAATAGCAGCACGGGACTCAACTCATATTGAAAGACGGGATTTCGTGCTATAAATTTTGACACATTGTACGATTCGGAAATTAGTGAAGTTTTACAAGGGGTTAATAAATGGTTGCGTTATTATGCAACCATAAACAAAATTGCAAAAGGAACCACTCTTGTGACAAGCAATATATTTTGTGTTAGGGACTCTGAAAGGGACCCTACCGGTAACAATATAAAAACTAAAATTAACACTTTTACGGTTGGTAAAAGCATTTCTGGGGAGTCAGGGTTGGATTTCGAAGCCAATGCTGTTATCAATGTTATAGAGAAGGGAATAAACAATGTGGTTGAAGAGTACAGCAGTATTACCAAACCTATGCGCAAATTCTTTACCGTTGAAGACGACGTGTTGGCCAAATCATATGGTCATCTACTGTATTTTGAAAGAATTAAGAGAATAACACAAGAGAAAAGAAATATTCTTTTAAGAGGGGTATGACCTTTTTATGAGAAAAAAAGACCTGTAGAGTCACTAATTTTTGATGAATGATATTGGAAGGAACAAGGTAAGTATTTTTCTTATTATCCTAAAATCAAGAATACTTTAACTCTTTTCCAAATTGGTGAAGCGGTAAGCGCTCGGGACTTTTCAGAGCAGGCCAAAAAGCTCTCTATAAATATTGAAAATAAACAAAATTTATATTATGATATGCTGAAAGAAGACAAACTTGTCAAGGGGAGTATGAGGGAAATTAATATTGACGAATTAATAATGCTACTACTTCAAAAAGTTAATATTGCTGAAATCTGTCCTACAAACCTCGATTTAAAATTTAAAATGATAGCTAAAAAGAAAAAAATTAATTTTGTTTAATTTTCTCAAAGTAAAAACAGTGAAATCAACACATATTCGAAAAATATTATAAAATAAAAGAGATATTATGAAAAAAATAAACAAAAAGAACAAAATAAAATCAGCACTAATGGCAAGCGCTATTGGCGGAGGAATTTCTCTCGCAGTTATTGCTCAACAGTGTGGTGGAAATGTTGTTAATCCTACCGCACAAGGAATTGCTAATCAAATTAACTCACTGTCAAACCAACCTCTTTTCATACCCCCGAGTGATCCAGGTACACCTTCTACAAATATCCCTCAAGATTTGGATAACACGGTAGCAGGGCAAATATGAGGACAATTAAATGTTTTGGCAAACGGTGGCAACAGTGGTAATTTAGCTGTTACTAGTATTGAAATTCCTGAAATTTCTGCTGATCAAGTTGAAATTAACCAATCTTTAAACCTATACTCCGTAAACGTTAATTTATTGGCAAGATACATCGCTCCAAATCCAATGGACGGTTCTGTGCCAGTGCCTCAATTACTAAGTCCCGTAGTAACAAATGTAGGTAATGAAAACTCTTACGTTGTTCAGTTGTCTTTCTCTGTTGAGAATAACAACACAAGTTTCAATACAACTTCTCTTTCTGATACTAATATGATGAGTTCTTCTTACACTGGTTATATAAGTGCTCAGGTTAATTCTCTAAGAGGTTACAACTCTGCTAATGAATATGGTGTTCTGGCAACAGAAATAATTTCTCAACTGAATATTGACATTAATGAAATTACCACGGTTTTCTCTTCTTCAAGCACTATGACCACATCGGTTTCTGGACTTCAGTTTGACGAAGTTTCTTTAGATAATAGTCTTAATTCTGAGTCATCCATCGATGTTGAACTAAGGGGATTTAGCGGAATGGCGTCTTTCCCAATTAGTAACAATACTGATGTGTTTCAAGTTTTAACACCCTTTTACGATGATAATGAATTAGCTCCTCCTACAATAAATATTTCTACATCTTCCATTCCCTTTATCTCATCACTGGCAATCAGTAATATTTCTGCACCCGAAACCGACATACTAAATGAAACTATAGCTATTAATGATTACGATCCTGCCTCGGGCCCTTCATCACCTCTTATTGAAAGCATAATCACCTCCATAAATGCGCAATTAAGAACATTGTTAAATAATGATCAAACAGCCGAGATTAGAACTATTTCAATATCACGCGTAGAAAACTCTGATTTTTCAGTCAGCGATGTTACAGTTACAAACAGCACAGATTACGATGTTAGAGGTATATTAATTAACGGAACCGCTTCAGCAGAAGGGGGAGATGTAACTGTAGATTTCAGACAGTCAGCAACCGCTAATGGAACAACATTCAATTTTATTTTTACCACCGGAGAATTCAGTTTTCAAAATTCAAATACTTTTATTGAAATATCCGATTAAAATTAGGAATTAATTATTTTTATCATATAAATAATGTATGATAAATAAAAAACTCTTTGTTATCAGATATAACCAAAGACCGAAAAGAGGAATATGACTAAATATGAACTAATGTATATAATTTCTGCAAGCCTAAGCGAAGCAGATGTTCAAAAAGAAAAGGCGAAAATTGCTAATTTTTTTGGTTCTGTTAAAGAAAGTGAAGGATGAGGTTTAAGAACTCTCGCCTATCCCATTCAAAAACAGAAACAGGGCATCTACGTGGTTGTTACTATGTCCACAAGTCACAAGCAAATTGGCGACTTTTTAGAATATGTAAAATTTAATAACAATGTTTTAAGATACTTATTAATAAATTTAGATAATGAAAAAGTTCGAAAAATCAGCAAATGAAAACAAATGAAAAGTAAAAGAAGAGCCATTGCCAGAGAAAGAATGAATAGCGGAGAAAGACCACAAAGACCATACGTTGCAAAAAGGAAAGAAATAGATGTTTAATAAAGTAGTTTTAGTTGGGCGTTTAACAAAAAAACCTGAGTTGACTCCAACAAGCACAGGAACAGAAATGTGTAGATTTTCAATCGCAATAAATAGAGATTTTTCTCGAAATGACGAAACTGATTTTATTAATTGTGTCTGTTTCAAAAAAACTGCATCTAATCTTGTCAATTATATGGATAAAGGATCTATGATTCTTGTTGAGGGTTCTATAAGAGTCAGCAAGTACACAACTTCCGATGGTCAAAACAGATATTCAACCGATATAAATGCCAACACCGTTAAGTTTTTGGAAAGAAAAAACGCTGCTCGTCAAACAGCAGAAAACTCATTTGAGATAGGTAGTGACAATAATTCTTCAGACGGAACAATCGATATAGATGAAGAGTTAAGAAAGAAAAGCGTTGACTTTTCTCAAATCAATACAGGTGTTCCAGGAGAGGAACCCACAGAAGAAACATCTTCAGAAGAAGATGCAATTATTTGGGATTTATAAAGGAGTAAAAAATGAATAAAAAACCAGCAAAAAAGAAAAAAATTACTAGACAAAAGAGTTGCTACTTTACAAAAAACGATATTACATATATAGATTACAAAGATACCGAGTTATTGAAAAAATTTATTTCATTAAACGGAAGGATCTTAGGAAGTCAAATAACTGGTACGAAACCCAAGTATCAAAAAATGGTGAGCAAAGCTATAAAAAGAGCAAGATTCATGGGTCTATTCCCATATATTGTTCAAAAAGAACGTAAATTATCTAGACCCACCACCAACAAAACAACAACATATTAATGAAAAAAAGAGTTTTCATACCCTTAATCATTCTTATTATTTCAGTAGGTGCGGGAATTGGCTTTGCCGTTCCTTTTTTCTATGACGCTACAAGCAGGAAAACTGAAGCTATTTTAGCTGTTGCTCTCCTGTCGTTAGTTATTCTTTTAGCATTTTCATTTTATTTTGTCCATTTTTTCAAAAATCAAAGAGAACGAAAATTAAGTACAAAAATATTCAACGTTTCACTTGAAGAAATTTTATCTTTTGGAAAGATAGGCATTTTAATACTTGACGATGATGACAAAATTATTTGAGCAAATAACTATTTGTCGAGTCTATTTACAACAAGTTTAATAGATATTGACTTTCGAAAGATTTTATCTCAAAAAAATATCGACTTAAATGCGCGACGAAACATCAAAAATCTTTCAATCGGAAGTCATAACTTTAATGTAGATTTTTTTCCTAATACTAATTTAGTCTTTTTGCGTAACAACACAGTTTTTCAAAGCTACATTGAAAAAGTATACAACGAAAATATAGCTATTGGGATGGTTTCTATCGACAACCTTGATAAAACACTAAATTCCATTGCCCCAGACTTAGTGTTTATAACCAAGACCAAGGTCTATGAAATTTTAAATCAATGGTTCAAAAAAAACGATGTTTTATCTATTGAATTAAAACAGGGTTTATTTTTTGTTGTTACCACTAGAGTGGCGCTAGCAAGAAACTCAGATATGGACTTTCCTGTTTTAAGAACTTTTGAGAAATTTAGTAGAGAAATTCAGCATCCACTATTCTTGAGCATGGGATTTGGATATGGGTATGGAAATCTGAATGCTATTCATCACTTGGCAAGTCAGAACTTAACATTAAGCCAACAAAGAGGTGGGAATCAGGTTGTTTTAACTGAGTACGAATCGGATAAACAAACATTTAAGGGTGGTATAACGGAGTCTCCTTCGAGCAACTCTAGAATTGATGTAAGAGCATTTAGCACAAGGCTTATAAAAAGAATGAGAGATGCAGAAAAAGTTATACTTGTAGGGCATAAATTTCCCGATTTTGACTGTCTGGCTTCACAATTGGGTTTATATTTCTGTTTAAAAAATCTAAATAAAAACGTAAAAATTGTACTAAATTTTAAGGAAATAGATAAAAACAATATGGACAGTCTTAAAAAAATTGTTCCGCCTTCTATTTTTAAAGAAGCATATATCAACGATGTAGCATCAGAAAAATTTTCAAATGGTAAAACGTTGATGATAGTTGTTGATACTAATTTTCCTGAAAGGATTCAAAACCCTGCACTAAACGACATTGTTAAAGATACAATCGTTATTGATCATCACAGGTCCACAAGCGCCACATTCAAGAATGTAGTTGACTCGTATGTGAATTCGGGGGCATCTAGCACCGCAGAAATTCTTACAGAAATTTTAACTTACTCTAATCTTGTTTCCAAACTTCCCAAGTTTGTCTTCGACTTGTTATTGACTGGAATAATAGTTGATACCAATAGTTTCAAAGTAAGAACAACTAGTAGAACATTTGATGCTTGTGCAAAATTACAAGAACTTGGTGCAAGCACAAAAGTAGCCGATGATTTTTTAAAGTTTTACTATGATGATTTTGTTCTTAAAAACAAGTTGATAGAAGGATTTAAAGTTTACAAAGAAAAAATTGTAATTGCAGTTGCGAGCCCAAATGTAAAAGCACCTAAAAGCATTATTGCGCAGGCAGCGGAAGAGTTAATAAAATTAAAAGGTATTGAATTGTCATTTGTTATAAGTTACGATTCACTTGATATTTCATCAATGAGTTGCAGAAGCGCTGGAAACATAAATGCTCAGACAATAGCACAAAAACTAGGCGGAGGAGGACATTTTACTGCTGCAGCTGTTGAAAAACCAGATTCTACAACAGAGGATATGCTCGACGAACTCTTACTTATAATTGATGATATTGAGTTACCCAATAAATAGTGCTTTTTACTTCTAAAATATGCTTTTGGAATAAATATGTGTAAAAATTTGTAGTAACATTAAATACAATAAAGGAAATTCATGAAAGTTATTTTAATAAAAGATCTCAACAAGACTCAAAAAAAGGATTCAATAATTGATGTAAACAATGGTTACGCCTATAATTATTTATTGCCTAAAAAAGTTGCGATTGAGTACACACCGGAGAACATAATTAAATTAAATTCTAAGAAGGACAAACAGAGAGAAATAGAAAATCAGAAAACCCAAAAAAGTCTCGAAGTAAAAAAATTACTTGAGAAAAAACAAATTAAATTTAAACTTCGTTTTGAAAACAACCACACATATGGCAGTATAACTCCTAAGCAAATAATTGATGAAGTTAATAATTTACATAATTTACAATTAAAGCATAATCAAATAATGAAAAATGAAAACATCAGGGAAATAGGAAACAGCATTAAGGAAATAAAAATTCATAAAGATATTGTCGCCAAAGTCAATATCGTTGTAGAGAAGGAAGATGGACATAAGTAATTCTAGTAATTTAAGAGAAATTGAAAACTCAGTTATTGGAACATTAATAAACGATAACAAAGGTCTTGATGATGCAATTGTGAAAATTTCGGCTGATGATTTTTCCTCAAGACAAAATAATATTCTCTTTGCCGAAATTGTTTTTTTGTATGCGAATGGTAAACAAATTGATGCCAATACACTTGTTAATAATTTAAAGGAGAACGGTAATTTAAGTAAAGTTGGTGGAGAACATTATATTAGTAACATAGTTAGTTATTGAATTAGTGATAGCACTTTAAGCGACTATTTAGAAATTATAATTGAAAGGTCGCAAAAGAGAAGAATATTGTATGCGCTTGAAGAGGGTATTAAAATCGTTAACAAGCCCGCTGTTAGCTCTGAGGATTCTTTTTCTCAAATACAACAAAAAATTTTATCTGCGACCATCTCAAAATCAAAAGTTGATTTTGAATCCGCTTTCATCATTGGAAAACAAGTTAGAGAAGATTTAATCAATCAACAGAATAATCCTGACAAGTTAACCGGAGTAACGAGCGGTTATCGTTTTTTAGACGGCACAACTAACGGATTTCAAAAAGGAGAACTATCCATTCTTGCAGCAAGACCATCTATGGGGAAAACAACTCTCGCTGTAAACATGGCACAAAGGGCCGCTTTTCAAAACCGAAATAAAGGAGCGGTCCTTTTTTTCTCCATAGAAATGCCTAAAAAACAAATTTTAAAAAAAATTATCTCCGCTGAAACACTTATATACGGTTCAAAAATAAACTCACCACGTTTTCTTGAAGAAGATGATTGAAAAAAAATTAACACTTCTATTGATCGATTGTCTTCCTACAATATTTTAATTGATGACACTGCCGATCTTTCACTTGCCAATATTCAAGCTAAGGTGCACAGAGAGGCAAAAATATTAGAACAAAATAACCAGGAAATATTATTAGTTATTATTGATTACTTACAAATGTTAGTACACCAGAAGCCTGGCGAAAACCGACAACAAGAAGTTGCTTCTATATCTAGAGGACTAAAAATTCTTGCAAGAGACTTAAATATTCCAATCATGACACTTTCACAACTAAGTCGAAGCCCGGAGAAGAGAGAAGATAAAAGACCATTAATGAGTGATTTAAGAGAATCAGGAGCTATCGAACAGGATGCAGATTTAATTATGTTTTTGTATCGTGATGATTATTATAATCGAGAAGAAAATGATGAGGAAGACGAAAAACAGTCTGCAATTCCTAAAGCAGTGGCTACAGATTTAATCATTGCAAAAAATAGAAACGGCGCTACAAAAACGATAAGCCTGAAATTTATAAAAGAATACGGTTTATTTGAGGACTATATTAAGAACAAAGGGTAAAATACAAGCATGAACAAAAAAAGAAATTATAAAAAAATCGTTGGAAGTTTAGGAAGCTTAGGAATATTAGGCATAGGAACAATAGCGGTTGTTGCACAACAATGTGGCCCCCCTTCTACTGCGACCATCACTAATATGAACAGTAATTATTTTAGACGTATAGTTTTTGGTAATGTTATTTCAAACGATACAGACGGCAATTTTAATTCACACCGCAGTCTTTGGGGCAGTCTAAATGAATCTTGCCAGACAGCAGGATTTAGCAGTAACTGTCGCCCTGTCTCTGCCGACTCAAATGTTAGTGGTTTCACAAGCGAATATCTGTTTCTTACAATTACACCAATTTCCTTTTCCGCAAATAATGTCTTGCCCAGCGGAGTTTCCTTTTTTGATGTTAATAATCCTGTTGCAGATTCAAATTCTGTCTCAGGAACAAACTTAGGAATTAAATTTGATGCAGCATCAGATGCATCTTCCCCAATAAATTTAACGATAACTGGCGAAATCAATTTACAAGGTGGAAGCTCATTAGCAGTGACTGCAGATGTAGAGATAAATGCATTAAACATAAACACTACGCCAGGCGGCGGAGTAATAAGAGAAGAAATTACCTACCAAGGGGAAAATGCCCCCAGTGCAGAAACAGTATTTTATTTAAATCCTAGTAATTTTTTATTTAATGTAACCAATGTTCAACTCCCAACCTAATATATTTAAAATAATTAACTCCCAACTTAGAAGTTAATTATTTGTGTGTTCTTCTTCGACTTTAATATCAGATTTTTTGCTTTTTGGTCCGTTTGCAAACATCGATCTTATTTTATTAACAATTGTATTAATGCCTAAGGCTGCCAAACTCACAACACTAATAAAGGTTACTCGTTTAATGTTCCTAACTACAGGAGCGTTGGAATTTTTTTTATTCTTTTTCGCTGATTTACTTACTTTTTTTATTGGCTTTTTTACGTGTGTTGCTTTTTGTTGTGATTTCATAATATCAGTATATAATAAACCAAATATATTTTAAAATAATAATTTTTTTATTTACAATATTCTTATGAACATTTTCATTATTCAGGAAAGTAAAAAGTGAGTTGTGAAGAAAAGTAAAAAGGGAAATACCATTCGTCGCTTTACAAATGAACAGGAAGCTATTAAGTTTTGCCTAAAGGCGTACTTTGGCAAGGGCGGTAAAATATTCATCGAAACATTTAACAATAAATATCGTTCCATTAATTATTTTGATTACTTAAAAATAAGGGAAGAGATTGAAAAAGAACAAAATTCAAAATAGTAGAGAAAATTTTCGAGAAGTTGTAAAAGTAAAGCTTCCTGGAAGCAAGATTACTGGCCACAAGGAACCTGTTTCTAAGAGAAATATCGAAAATCCTATTCTTAATAAAACAATAAAAAGAAAAAAAAGTGTTTCATCTTTCTCTCCTTTAAAGACCGAAGAACAAAAAACAAAGACACCGGACAAGACATTTGGATTTTCTACATTTTTTATAATAAATCTTACTTTGGTTGTTGTTGCTGTGATAATAATCATCATAGTGTTGTTTGCCGGGGGATTTATCTTTCCTTCTTAATAAATAATGGTCAGTCTTATAGAAGAAGTTCATAAAATTAATAACGATTGAACTCCCTTTTTCATAAAAGAAAGCAAAAAAGAATACTTTACTGATCTTTCCAACAGAATTCAAGATGAATTTAATAGGCACACATGCTATCCTGTTTTCCGCCATGTATTTAGAGTATTCGAAAAACTTGAATTCAAAAGCATCAAGGTGGTAATTTTAGGGCAAGATCCTTACCATACTAAAAATTTTGCGGACGGTTTTGCTTTTAGTACTAAGAACAACAAAATACCTCCAAGTCTAAAAAATATTTTCAAACAGATAGAATTTGAATTTAACATAACACCAAAATCCTCTGATTTAACGCAGTGAGTATCACAAGGTGTCTTTCTTTTAAATACAGTTTTGACGGTTAGAGAAGGACATCCACTATCACATCGTAATCTTGGATGAGAAAAGTTTACTAGGAATGTTTTAAGGGAAATCACCCAAAGGAAAACTGTAGTTTTTTTGGCTATGGGAGTACAAGCACAAAACTTAATTAAAGAATTAAATTTGAACACTTATTACGTTATTAATACGAGTCATCCTTCTCCGTTTGCTTTCAACAAGAACTTTTACAGAAGAAATATTTTTAAGAAAATTAATGAAATTTTGAAACATAATGAGCTATTGCCTATTCTTTGATAACATTATAGGGAATGGAAAAAAAAAATTCAAACGCAATAGTTAGATTCATTAAATCTCGTCAAAAAGTTACTGGATTAAACATCCGTAAATTCCTTTATTTTTTAAAAAAAGAATTTAAAATACCAACAAAAAGAATTACTTATACCGCGATTCTATCTTCTATAAGTGTTGCTCTTGTAATTTTAATTACGACATACACCCCTCTTGTTGCATATCCCGGGTTTAGAATTGCTTTTGAAGGAATTTTAATTAAAATTGGGGGGTTTGCCTTTGGACCACTTGTTGGAGTATTAATGGGGATTGTAACTGAAATTCTTGTTCTTCTCTTAAGGCCTAATTTTATTCAACCGGGTTACACAATAGCCATCTTACTTTACGGATTATTTGGAGGCTTATGTAAAATATTGAGTCACTCAAAAAAACTAAAAACAACCACTAGTTTTTGAACCACTACAATTTTATTTATTTTCACCATAATTGGTTTGATTATTTTATTAACAGGACCGCAAGGTTTATCAGGTTCAATTCCCATATTTTCTGGAAACAGTCAAGGCGGAGGAATAAGTATTCCAGGAGAGGCAGGCATAGTTCTTATAATTCTGAGCATCGCTATGGTTTCCTTGTTTTATTTTGGGATTATTCTATTTTTTAAGCATCCCAAAAGAAAATCTAAATTGCAAACAATACTACCTATTTTCTTTTTAAGTGTGTTGACTGAATATTTTGTAGCAGTTCTAATAACACCGTGGGCTGATATTCAAGCGCTCGGTATTCCCATAACCTATTCCTCTCTATTTTTAGGCAGATTAATCATTGCTCCTTTTGAACTTGCGTTTAATACAGTAATTATTTATTTTGTTTGAAAAACATTAGCCTCGTTGCTCCGGAAAGCGGAGGATGTTTATTAAGGACGAGTTTAGTTTATTAACTCAAAAAATTTTCTCTCAAAAAAACAACCTTAGTAAGAAAAAAAGAAAAGAAATTTTCTTAGAAACATTACGGAAGTTAGACATTTATGAAAATGATTTCACTGTATTTACTATTGCTGGCACAAACGGGAAGAGCAGCACAACACACCTCTTGGGGGAAGCATTCATGAAGCATTATAAGAAAGTAGGAACTTTCACTAGTCCCCATGTATTAGTAGTAAATGAGCGAATAAAAATTAATAATCAAAATATATCAAATACTGCTTTTATTAATACATACAAAGCAATTAATGAAATTGCTAGTCTTGAAAATTTTGGTTTTTTTGAAATCATGACTTTTATTGCCATATTTTTTTTTAAACAAAATAAAATTAACCTCTGTATTCTAGAGTGTGGAATAGGTGCATTGTGGGATTGTGTAAACTACATCCCTCATCAATATGCGGCACTAACATCTATTAGTAAAGATCATGAAAAAATACTTGGACATTCTTATTTGAAAATAACGAAAAACAAAATACGGGTTGCCGACAAGACAAAGATCTTTTTTTGAGTTAAAACTCCATATAAAAAAATAAACTCATTTATAAAAAAATACTTACAAAAGAACGATATTCAAGATTATTGTTTTAAAACAAAATCACAAGACTTTTTTAAAAAAAATACTTCATTTGCTAATTTCATTCTTCAAAAAATGAATCAAGGAAAAAATATAATCAAGAAATATAATGTGAAATATCGATTCAGCAAAATTAGCAACAACATGTATGTTGACCCGGCACACAACACGGAGGCATTAGAACACTTAATTTTCAAAATAAGCCAAAAATTTCACAATAAGTGTACTGTTGTTGTCGGACTCAATAAAGAAAAAAAATGAAAACCTATGGTTGAACTTTTATCAAAACAATTATTTGTAGTCAAGTATGTCACGTTTGAGTCACCCAAAAGTTTACAAAAGATTCACAATGTCACACTTACATCTCTTTCTGAATATTTACAAAAAACTGAACCAGAAACAGTTTTTATATTTACAGGTAGTTTTTATTTCATTGCAAATGTGCTAAAATACGTTAATGACAACCAACATGATAGTTATTAATGTTGTATTTTCATTTTTAATCTTAATTGTCTTTGTTATGGCTAGTATTGTACAAAAAAAGAATCCAAGGTTTAATTTCTCTCTTTCAAAGCAAAAAATTGCGATTTGTGCCTTGCTCTTGGCGATGAATGTTGTTTTGACAATTATTTCCAATTATGCTTATGTCATTCCATTTATAGGGTCGTTGTTAAGAATTACTGGTGATGTTACAACAATTCTTGTTAGTGTTTTGTATGGTCCCTTTTTTGGAGTTTTAGTGGCGTTTATGGCAAATAACTTTGGATTTGCTTTATCTGGAGGAGTTTTTTTTGCTGGTTTTTTATTCAATGCCTGTTTAATAGGTTTTCTCCCAGGAGCATTAATAAATTTGTTTAATAGAAAAATAACAGTAAATTCAAATTCTTTAATCACCGTCAATGTAGTCATGTACTTTCTGTTGGCGGTAGGATGACTTTTTCAAATTGTTCAGATAAGCTTTTGAAATAGTTTTATTCATGAGTTATTTACAAGCACTGACTTATTATCATCCCTTTCCATTGAACTCCAAGGAATTATTATTTTAGTTATCGGAACAATTGGAGCATTTATTCTCTCCGTATTTGCGTTTCTTCACTTTTATTCGAACAAAAAAAACACGAGTGTTTTAAAGTTCGCTATCGTATGTACGCTTCTGTTTCTCCCCATAAGTTTATTTGCAACTCCATTTTATTTTCAAATCTTACTAGGAATACCATTTTTAATTTCTTTACTGCCACACATTATTTTGCTTCCAGTTGAGATTTTCTTGGCTTCATCCATGAGCAACAAAGCATTTGTTTTGTTAAAAAAAGTAATCGTAGAATAGTACCCAGTAATATTATTTACTATAATAAATAATATACACTTGTTCATTAAAGAAAGGATGCTTTGAGAAAAAAAAGGATCAAAAAACACCTACTAGTTGGAGCAGTTTCTGCTCTGGGACTGGGATTTTTTGCAACTGTAGCACAAGCTTGTGCGCCTCAACCAACAAGAGGATTTTTAACCCTAGGAGACGTTTCTTGAGACGGTCTTAATTACTTAATTGATAATTTGGCTTCACCTCTTAATGCTGCTTCATTGGTTGAAACACCTTTAATCTCGCCAAGAAACAGACTAGATATTATGAATAGTCCTGTAGGAAGCATTGATTTAGAAGGTGGTTTCAATGAACTGCTTGACATTCAACCATTATCATACGTGTATAACGGCAATGTTACAGACCAAGAAGGGAACGACCTAGTATTTGAAGGTTCTTCCTCCCCATTCGCACAGCCCGGTCAAGACGGATTAGTGAGAAGAGAAAGAAGAGACCCAGCAGTTGCTGAATATTATCGTCCTCTTTGAATTAACGATGTTGCTCAGTCAAATGGGCAAGAGACAACCTCATATCGCGGTTTTACCTTTTTAATGGGAGACAACACAGACCCTACAAACGGAGTAGTTAACTCACCAAGGTGACGAGACCAAAACGACAATTTTATCAACACTATTGAGGAAAACGGAATAACCACAAGAGAAACAGCAGATGTTTTACCAAGCGATTATTACAATACTTTAAGAATAATTTTGGCTAGGAACAGTGGAACCATTGCACCATGAACTCAACTTGCCCCTTTGGGAGCTCTTACGGGGCCTAATGCTTGTTTTTCTTCTTTTGATGATAGTCAAAGTGAATCAGAAAGAAACGTAGCGTGGGGTAGATTAAACTCGTGTACAACTGGGTTCGGAGTTATTTTTAATGATGGCGATTCTGCTCAGTCTATTGAATCACTAGGTCAAATTAACTGAACATCTCAGTACAGTTCAGAAATACGAAACTACTTTAATAGTTCAGAAATCGCAGGTCTAAATACCGGTTTAGTTCCAGCAAAGTCAATTACATATTTGTTTGATTTTCTTCCTCCTAATGAAACCTTTCTTTCTTTACTAACACACGGAAGTTCGTTTCCAACAAACATGGAATTTTATAATTCTAGACAAACAGAGTCAGGCAGTGACTATTTTGCTGCACCTTTTAGTACAATTACAAGTGGTCCTTTTAGATATAGTGATGTCATTTATGGTTTTAGTGGAACATTTGCTAAAAGCGAAGAGTACTATAAAGCTAACAGCACCCTAAACGACGGTGTTATTATTCAAACAGCGGCATCGGGAGGGTACTATCAAAACTTTCGTGCTGGAGCTATTGACTGAGCTATCGGAAGTTTAGCCAACAGTGTGACAGTGACAGATGCCAATCGCCCAGAATTAAGAGAGGCGGCTCTTGCTCCTTATCGTATTACAAATACTGGATCACCAGCATTATTTTACTTTTCATATTTCTTGGCACCTAACGCCAACACAGGTGCTATGGCTAGGAACGCTCAAACATCTCCTATTTTCGATGTAAACTTTAGGAGAGCCTTTTCATGAATTTTAAACGCTCAAAGAGTTGATCAACTTGCTCAAACTGCGACCATTATTCCTGCAAAGTCGGCATTTATTCCTTATAATCTAGGGGGTGATTCGAGAGTTTCTATTCCCATAGGTACAACTGGAAATCAAGGAAATGTTTCGATAAGTTTAACAGACTATACATCCGGAAGAGTAACTGATTCAAACGGAGTCGAATACTATATCAATGACGACGGAAGAGCTATTTCAGTTGAGTCAGAAGAATTTGATTATCAAACTTCTGGTTCAGTTGTTCAGTATACTGGATCAGGAAATAGTGTACTTACAGGAGACCTTTCTAGTTCGGCCGGTAGCACAGTTTATGATAATATCTTAAATTCAGGAGGTTTCTCTTCTAATACGTACGATTTAAACACTTGATTAACCATTCCTGAGTCGGCAAGAACAGACCAGAGATTTAGTTTACAAATTGCTGAATACTTTTTAAATCAATTTTTACAAAACACACCAGATGGTTCAGCATCACTTTCAAGAACAATTAATTTTGCGAGAAGTGCTGGTTCTGGAACTGGCGGCGTTCCTCCTTATGTACTGTGATTACAAGAAGGATTGCAAACACTTAATAGTATGTCTTCTCGTCTTAATTTAGGATTTCAGGACAATATAATACCAACATCGCAATTCTTTTCTCCATCAGGAATTTTTGGAACAACACATAATTTTGACTTATCCATCCGCGGATGAGGTGCAGATACAAACACGCCATTTGACTTTTTTAGTGGAATCTTTGGTCAAACAGATCCAACATTTGCTTTAGCTTCTGGTGGAAACTGATCTTTTGCAACATCAGAATATTATGATTTTTGAAGTAACTCAAGTTCTGAACAAGGTTCGGTGGATTTAAGAAATCAAAATAATCTGAATTTAAATGGAATGGGCCCCTTCTCTTCTTCTGGTTCTGCCACCACCGTAACTGCTGGTGAAGTATTCAGTAATTTACCCAACTTAACCGTGGCAAACGCTTCCAACAATTTTTACGATAGTGATGCCTCACAATGAGGGTATATTAATACACTGCTTAAGGCTTTTTATAATGACGTTCCGGCTATGGGTTACACCATTAGTCAGGCTCAAACAACAGTAAATAGAATAGCAGGATTAGCAGAAAGCTCGACAGGATTCTTTTCATACTACAACGGTTATCTTGATGGAACAGTCGTTACAATTAATGGCCGCACTTATCAGCTACCCACAGTTTCTCAATTTGTAAGTGCTTCCAATGGAGGAAACATATTTTAATGTCAGAACACTCGAAAAAAATACTATTAAGACTTCTTCTTACTTTCTTTGAAATAATCTTTTTTTCCGCTTTACTATTCATTGTTTTTTTCTTTTTATTTAGAAGCCTACCTGGCAATGTTGGATCAGTTGGACAGGGAACCACACCAGAACAAATAGAATTTCGAAGAAGAGAATTAGGACTAGATTTACCGCTTGGTGAACAATTTATAAGATACGTTTCGCTTTTTTTTCAAACAGGATCTCTTGGAGTTTCCTATGTGTCTTCTCCTGGATTGCAGGTAACTCAGTTTGTTTTTTCTTACTTTTTAACTTCATTACAATACACATTACCAGCAACCGCTCTTTCTATTTTGGCAGGAACGGCTTTTGGAATTATTGCTGGTAATCGAGTTGGTAAGACATCAGATAGTTTTCTTTCCTTGATACATGGAGTTTTGTTAAGTACTCCTGCTGTCATTCTAGCAATCTTCTTCTCATATTTGGGCTCTATTAATTTTGGAGAAAACCTTCCTGCTTCGTACAATAGTGCAAGACCAGTTATTTCTCTTATTCTTCCGTTCTTTACTATTTTGTTCATATCTTTACCAGCGTCCTTTTTTCTTGTACGAACGGCCGTTATAAATGAGTCAAAGGAACAATACATTACCTTTGCAAAAGCAAAAGGAGTATCCAATTTCAGAATTGCCAGTGTGCACTCTATTAAACAAGTCTTATACCCAGTTGCTACTGTTGCCCCAATTAGTCTATTCGCCGCTATTAGCGGAGCTGCCTTTACGGAAACAATTTTTAATATACCGGGAGCCGGAAAAAATTTAATACAAGCTATTCAGCAAACAGAATATAATGTAGCATTTGTGATAAGTTTTGTAGGTTCTCTTATAGTTTTATTAGGATATGCAGCACGAGATATTTTATATTTGGTTTTAGATCCAAGAGTGAGAAAAGGATAAAATGGGAGAAATAAATACTTTTTTCAGAACAATAACACCCCTAGGACAATTGCAATTCTATAAAGAAGTTAGTAAAACTGATGATTCAGAATTTAAACATCATGGCAAATTAGCCACAGTGTCTAGAGAGCTTTTTTCTAGCTGATTTGCTTGAATAGGGATAATAATATTCTTATTGTTATTGGCTTACATCATTGGAGTTCCAATTTACCTAGCAGTTAATAACATTGATGTTTTAAGTCCCATTGCTGGTAGCAATGGTAACATTCTTAATAACGCCACACCATCGGCCCAGTATATTTTTGGAACTGATAGTTTCGGAAATAATATGTTACTTTTAATTGGTGTAGGAGTTGGAACCTCTTTAGCTCTTGCCATTGCGGTTACAGTTTTATGTACTATTATAGGAACCACTTTGGGAATTATAGGGGGGGCGTTTTCCTCCGGAGCAGAAAGCATATTCGATCAATTCTTACAGGTAATAGTAAAAATACTGACCTTTTTTCCTTTAATTGCGTTATTTCTAATTATTTACGCACAATTTGTTAGCAGAGGAAATCAAATTAATTTTGGTTTTATTATGCTAATATTCGTTATATCGCTATGAATTCCGATGTATTTCAATGTACGTGCACAAGTAATAAGAATAAAAAACTTGGAGTACAATGTTGCTTCTAGAATATTGGGAACTAAAAGGTATAAAATTATTTTAGACTACATACCCAAGGTTATTCCTTACGTTATAGTTAATATTATTTTTCTTATTCCTAGTGTAATAATAGCTGAAACTTCTTTTGGAGCAATTGGATTCAGTCTTAGTTTTGCAAGCGGTGATGTTACTTTAGGCAACATAATAGGAAACCAAAGTCAATTACTTGCAACAAGCCCGCTAACCCTTCTATTCCCAATAATATTTATTCTAATAATCACGTTATCAATACAGATGATAGGTTATGCATTTCAAAATGTATTTAAGGCTAACAGATAATGAAAAAAAAACTACTAAAAAAAACAACACCAATAATAAAAAACACTAACGAAGAGTCCAACGTGTTAATTGATGTGAGCAATCTTTCTTTGGAAATTAAAAAGAAAAAAAGTGCCCGAAAAGGGAAAAAAATTGTTGAAAATGTGAGCTTTCGTCTACACAAGAAGGAAGTACTAGCATTTGTTGGGGAATCAGGCTGTGGGAAAACAGTTTTAACAAGCACACTAATGGGATTGGCTCCTAAAGGTTCAGTTTACACCACCGGTTCAATTAAAATCAAAGAACAGGATGTTACAAAGCACAAAGAGAAACAATGACAAAAACTAAGAGGTTCTGTTATTACTAAAATTTTTCAAAATCCACTTAGCACTTTAAACCCTGTCTATAAAGTCGGAAAACAAATCAGGGAAAGTTTTCTAATTCACAAGATTACTAAAAGCAAAAAAGAAGCAAAGGAAAAAGCCCTTCACCTTATGCGTCAAGTAAAAATAAAAAATCCCGAGAGAGTTTATAATTTGTTTCCTCATGAAATCAGTGGAGGACAAAAACAAAGAATTGTTATTTGTGCTGCATTAGCATGTAATCCTGAAGTTATTATTTTTGATGAACCCACTACAGCACTAGATCCAACAGTCGAGGCTGAAATTCTAAAAATAATAAGAGAATTACAAAACTCCTTCAACAAAAGTGCAATTTTTATAACTCATGATTTAGGAGTTGTTAGTTCTATTGCAAATAGGATTGCTGTTATGTACGCAGGAAAAATTGTTGAAATCGGTACAGCAAGAGAAGTGTTGTTTAATTCTCAACACCCTTACACTTGAGGCTTGATAATGTCCTCACCAGATGTTAATTCTGGAAATAAAAGACTGCACTCAATACATGGTTCTGTTCCATTAAATATTGCAACTATCAAAGGAGATGCTTTTGCTCCAAGAAATGATTACAGTTTAAACATTGATTTCGTTGAAAAACCTGATCTGAAAAAAATTAGTGAGACTCATTATGCAGCAACGTGATTGCTAGATGATAAAGCGCCTGAATATTCACCGCCAACAATAATAAAAGATAGATGAGACAAATTTAAAAAAGGGTTAGTATAAAATGAAAAGTAAACAAGTTTCCTCAGCTACACAAATAGTTGATAAAAAACAAAAAAAAGTTATTCGTATACAAGAGCATCAAAAAGCAGTGAATGTTAGTAATCTTTCTGTTTTTTTTAATAGCAATGGAAAATTAATAAAAGCAGTGGACGATATTAGTTTTTCTGTTAAGACCGGAGAATTTTTCGGAATAGTCGGAGAATCAGGCAGCGGGAAAACGACAACAGCAAGAACAATGCTAGGCTTATATAATAGACAAAACGGTTCAATTTCAATAAACCAGCGAATGATTCCCGCTCGTTCCAATGCTATTAAGGGATCATTTAATTCCTGAATGGCCGATACAGTGCAAATGATATTTCAAGATCCATTTGGTTCTGTAAATACAAGTAAAAAAATATTCGACATAATCGCAGAAGGATTGCTTAACAAAAATGATTTTAAAGATAAAGCAAAGAAGGCGTATCGCTATCTGAAATTGGAAATAGAATTACTAAAGTCTGAAGACTTGATAAAAGACGAAAAAAAACGTAAAGATGCGCAAAATAATATTGCTGAACTGTTGTCGTATTATCGCTCGAATTACAAAGACTATCTATTTCATGTTGACATAGAAGAAAATAAAATTTTAAGTGCACATGCAGAGATTACACAACACAAAAGACTGCCTAAGCTTGAAAAAAAGTATTATAAGCAAGCCATAAGTGCCTATAAAGAAAAAGAAAGATCTTTGTTTAGAGAATCTTTGGAAAAAACAAGGGATGATAGTTTTGAAGACAAGCCCTTGGATGCCGCTGTAACAGCAAAAATTAGTAAAGCCATTGATGTTATAAAAAAAAGCTTCGAACAAGAACTGAAAAGAAATAAAGAAAGAGCAGAAAAATTAAAAAACAACATCACAACAAAAGTTGAAAAAAATGAGTTTAAAAAACATATTACTTGACTACAACAGTATGAATTTGAAAAAAGAACAAAAATTATAGAAGCTAAAGAGTCTATACTTATTGAAAACGGATTGACACGCGAAGCATTAACAAAAGTGGCTAGAGAAAAATACATCAATAACATTGCAAAGTACACTTCTCTTTTCAAACAAACATTGCGTGAACAAATTATTCACTTCCATAAAAATAGAAAAAAACATACTCGCGATCTCAAGACTAAAATAGAAAAAAGTCAAAAAGAAATAGAAAGATTGCACGCTACGCATTACAAATTTGTTAAAAAATGTGAACAGAAACTAAACAATAAACAAATAAGAGGAAAACTCTCACTAAAAACGCAAAAAAAGATTAAAGAAATTACTAAAAAAACCAAGGAAAAACACAGCATTGTGAACAGAAATAAACACATTAGACAAAAAGTTTATTCTTCAATGCGCGATTGTGGTTTAAATCCAGCCTTTTCTAATAATTTTCCCTCAGAACTATCTGGTGGGCAAATGCAAAGAGTGGGTATCGCTAGAGCCCTTGTCGTTAATCCTAGCATATTAATTGCGGACGAGCCGATATCTGCACTTGACGTCAGTGTACAAGCTCAGGTTATAAACTTACTAAAAGACTTGCAAGAAAAATATAAGTTCACAATTATCTTAATTGCTCATGACTTAAGAGTTGTTGAATATGTTTGTGATCGACTAGTGGTGATGTACAATGGTAAAATTGTTGAAAAAGGAACTTCGAAAGAAATATTCAGTAATACACAACATCCATACACAAAAAATTTAATGAAGTCCTTAACAACTATCCAAAATTTAAAAGAACAAAAATCTAGTTATTTCGATGAACTCCTTTCAGAACATCAAAAATACAGAAAACTATCCGAAACACATTTTGTATTGGAATAAAAAGCAATTCTCTATCTTAGAAAAAGTAAAATTAGTAAAACAGTTAAAAAATTAATCATTCAAAAAAATAGAATATAAAAAGAATACCTTATCTTCGCTATAAAAGTGACATAGTCATAAGATCCTAAGTGATTAGTGGCAAAAGAATCCACCATTTCACTTTCTCAGGACGAACGTGTCTTTTTAAGAACAACACTTCTTACTGTTTTTTGTTTTTTTAATCTAACTCCAAAGCCAAACGAAATTACTCCACCTAATCCGTTGACAACTAAAAAAATAATGGCAATAACCTCATAGGCAATTCCACCAAGAGTGTCGCGCATTGAACCAAACTCTAAAGCTAAAGGAAACATAATGACAATGGTCACTAATCATCAAGACGATAAAATAATCGCTATTTTTGTTTTCATATTTTAATATTATACTTATAATGATTTTATGAGTGTAATAGAATTTAGCAAACTCAAGTTCTCCACAAACGAAAACTTCCATAGGGAAGTTTTCAGAAACGAAGAATTTATATTGGACAATAAAACTAAATATTGAACATTTTTCTCCAATACTCACTGCAACGATATAGAGAAAATGCTCAATAAAAAATTACCTTTTAGTGGAGAAATAAACACATACAATAACGAAAACACTATAAATTTTTGAGATGAAAAATTATTCTCTGTTGATTTTTTTGATATCAAACGAAGAATTCTAAAAAACAGATATAGAATTGTTGACACATTCTTTGCGGAACTTTTCAAGGATTCTGAATTACAGTCCAAACAACGAAAAAGGTTGTTTCTACAAAACTTGACAAGCAGAATGAACTATTGAGAAACAGTTGTTCCTAAAACTGAACATGAGAAACTGAAAACTATTGAAAAAAAGGAAAAAGAGTATTTTCATGAGTTTGTAGAGTATCACGAAGATAAAAAAAATAAAATCATCAACAATTACAAGAAAAGAGTAACTAAAGAAAAATCTTTAGTTAAGATTGCGAACACCGAATACTATTTGGAAAAAAACGAATTTAAAACGGTCGTAGAGGCTGCGGTGGATTCCTTTGTTATACAGAAAAAAGAATTGAAAGAAAAATATAAGAAAATGTATGAACACAACTGACATGAAGTGCGTATTTTTTTGGAGAAACTCACAAAGGCAAATAATGAATTTGTGGAAAGTTACAGCACTAAAAAAAAGGAGTATCGTCATGAATTGGACATGTTATCAATTAAACAACTTAAGAACAATCACAAAAAAGTTAAAAAATTAAAAAGAAACCCTGAGTATTTTGAAAAATTCTCTGTTAATTTAGATAAACAATTAATTGATGAACAAGGACCAAACGCTTCAATCTCCAACTGAAAAAAAGGGAAGATAATTAGTCTCTTTGAGGCGAGAAACTTTACTGAAATTGATGCACTGAGAGCAAAATATGACAAAATCATTGAAAAGGAATTTTTTGAAATCAAAGAACACGAACGCAACTACAATGATCAATATACGCAAAAAATAGAGTCTTTCTTTCTAAAGTCAAAAATTTTCAAAGATAAACACTTTACACAGCCGTATCGTTTGCTTAAGTATAATCATAAAAAGCATCTACAAAACATTGACAAAAAATTTTCCAATAGCACTTGGAATGCATTTGAGCGTTATCGCACTAACGTTGTTCATTACAAAGAGCAAATTAAAAACTGTAAGTTAGAAAAAAAAGAAAATTTAAAAACATTAATTAGCAAGAAGAAACACGCGTTGAAACACCTAATTTTGTGAGAAAAGAAGGTTTTGAATCATTTTTATGTTGACAAACCTCCCAAAGAATATAGATTTGTTTTTAAAAAATCATTTGAAAACGATAGTAAAAAGGAATTTGGAGAGTTTTATAAAGATAATAGTAAATTATTTTCTAATCAACAAAAAAGAACTTTTCAAACTAGATACAAAACAGTGAAGGAAAATTTTCATTCGCAAACTACTACTCAAAACCTCTACAGCGAAAACAGTGCTGTGTCGGCTTATGAAATACTAGACGACCAATACGACAAACTAACAGAACTTTTTAACAAAGCAGGAATAAATGGTGATTTTTTACAAACAAAAGCAGACACGATTAGTGAGCTGTGATTAAATAAAATCACAGTTCTTTTTGCGATTTTTTTTAATTCCAAACTCCTAGTTATTAATTTGCAGAAATACAATTTTGACAAAAAACATAAGGAATTTAAGGATTTTTTAAATCAACTTAAGTTTGTAATTAAGGAGAATAATACAAAAATAGTGTTCATTTCCAACCCCAATAATTATAAGTATGTAGAATCAATAACAGAACAAGTTTCGTTTTTTTTCAACGGTATTTGTGTTGAACAAGGGGATAAACAAAAGATCAAAAACTCTCCGTGTAACGAACTTACCAAGTATTTTTTGTCTTCTAAACCTGTTCCACAAGAAATAGAAGAAAAATACAGAAACATTTCAAGTACAAAAAAGGTAAAAATGAGTACAATAACTATTAAACATTGAGCAATAAAAAATGAAGATATTTAACACCCTTACCCAAAAAAAAGAGAGCATTGATTTATCGAAAAAAACATTAAAAATATATGTTTGCGGTCCCACAGTGTACAGCGAACTGCATATAGGAAACATGAGACCACTCATTCTAGTAGATGTCTTAATGAGGTATTTTAAACACCACAAAATTCAAGTTACTACAGTTATTAATATCACCGACATAGACGATAAAATTATACTTAGCGCCAAGCAGAAGAATGTTACCGAAAAACATATTTCAGAAATGCACATTAAAAACTACAAAGATAATCAGAAAATGTTAAATTTACTTACACCTACCCATGAACCACAAGTTACAAATGAAATAAACACTATTTTAAGTTATATCGATAGACTTTTTGATTCAAAGGCAGCCTACAAAGCAGGAGGCAATGTCTATTTCAGTGTTAAGAGTTTTTCCAAAGCATACGGACAATTGAGTAATCAAAACTTGGAAAAAATGGATGAAGCACTTGATAATGACAAAAATAAAAAATACTTTGCTGACTTTGTCTTGTGAAAAAATACTGATGAGGGAATCAAGTGAGATTCCAAATATGGGAAAGGAAGGCCTGGATGACACACCCAATGTGTTGCCTTCATTGAAAAGTTCTTAGACGGATTCGCCGATATTCACATCGGGGGAGTTGATTTAAAGTTTCCCCACCATGAAAACGAAATAATTCAAAAGTACGCATACGACCAAAAACCATTAGCCAATATTTGGATGCACAACGGAAGTTTGAATATTTTTGGAGTAAAAATGTCCAAATCCCTAGGAAATATACTTAAAATCAAAGACTTTTTGGATAAAAATGACTCAAACACTTTGCGTTATATTTTTTATAAATCCTCTTATGAAGCACCCATTAATCTAAACTCCATTCTCTTGACAGAAGCAAAAACAAAAGTGAAGGCATGAAATTCTCTTTTTCAAAAAATTAGTAAAAATTTTCAAATTAGAGACACCATTCTACAAGAAAGCAATGAAATTGATACTGAGATAGAACAAGCTATTCAAGATGATTTTAACTTTCCTAATATCCTTTCCGAAGTAGAAAAGAAAATAACAAAAATACAAACACTGTACAAAAATTTTGAAAAGAATAGTGTTGAATTAAACGAAAGTTTTTCAAGAATAACTTATTGTCTAAAAAAAATCTTAGGATTTGTTTTTGAAGATGTGCAAATAACAATTGAAGAAAAGAGCTTGTACAAAAATTGATGTCTCAAAAAGAGTCAAATGAAGTATCAAGAGGCAGATGAAATAAGAAAAATCCTTATTGAAAAGAGTATTTTATAATGAACAGACCAAAATATAAAAAAAATAGTTTTAAATCAGTAAATTTCTTGGAAAATTCCAATATTATTTATGGAAAGAAAATAGTGCAAAAAATTATAGACGAGAAAATCGCAATAAAAAAAGTATTTACTTATTTTGATTCCCCGTTTGCAAAAATTCCTGAATTAAATGGAAAGATTGTTTATAAAAATAAACCCGCATTAACTGGAATGATGAACGTTAACCACCAAGGTGTCATTGCCGAATTAAAAAGCGAATTCCAATATCAAGATATGAAAAGAACCTTGGAAAACATCAAACCGAATGACGGAATTACATTTCTTGTCTTGGACCAAATTCAAGATCCACAAAATTTTGGATCAATCATTAGAAATGCAGTTGCCTTTAAGGTTAATTACATAGTTATTTGCGACAAAAACCAATCACAAGTTAACGGAACAGTGTATAAGACATCCGCGGGGTATGTTACTAATATTAAAATTATTAGAGTAAAAAATATTCACGATGCTCTATTGAAATTGAAAAAACACGGCGTGGTTACAGTAGGGATGTGTAAAGGGAATACAGAACAAAAATTTGAGTACACTAATCCTCGCCAAAACACGGCATTCATTGTTGGAAATGAAGCTGTTGGAGTTAAACCCATTTTGCAAAAAAATTGTGATTACTATTCTTGAATTCAGACCAGCCCCGTAGTGGAAAGTCTGAATGTTAGTAGTGCAACTGCCGTTATCTTAAGTAAAAATTTTGAAATGAAAAATGACAGATAACGAGATAGCATACTTATTACAAAATGAATTTAGCAGTGAACTATTCAATTTACTTTGAAATAGACATTATAAGAAAGCAAAGATTCTTCTAAAAAGTAAATTGAATAAATTTTATAATGTAGGGCTTGAAATTAATGATTTTGATTTTATAATCCATAAATCTTTTATTCGTTCTATTTACAGATACGACAAAAGTTTTAAAATTAATTTTGTGCAATTTTTTATAACAACACTCAAAGGACTAAGCAACGATTACATCAAAAAATTCTTGACACTAAAACACCAAACTATTAATAAGAGCAGCAACTATGATAATTTAAAATTTTTCATACAAAATAAAACTAATCTACATGAGCAAATATTCAATAAAATGATTATTGACAAAATTATCTACTCAGATAGGCTTAACGAAAAGGAAAAGGAACTGTGTAAATTAAAGGTTGAGGGATATAAAAACAAAGAAATAGAAAAAAAGATGAGCATCTCACGACCAAAATTAAACTCTCTAAACTATCAAATGATTAAAAAAGTGAAGGCTATTTTCAATAAGTCATAATGTATAATAGTTAATATGTCCACTAGAACAAAAATAGAATGTACTAATTGCAATAGTATTAACTACAATATGTCAATAACAAATAATAAATTGTTTGTTATTAAAAAGTATTGTAAAAAATGTAATAATTATCAAGAGCATAGAGAAACTGTATAAATGGAAGAAAAAGACAAATTAACGCTAAAGCAGAAAATTCAACTTCAGAAGAAGAAAATACGTTTAGAAAAAATAGAAACTAGAAACAAAGAACGTGTTGAATATGCGGAAGAAAAAAGAGTAAAAAAACAAGAGAGAAAGGATAGCGGAGTAACTTATTGAGAATCTTTTCGAAAAAAACTAGTGGAGTTTCTATTCAACATGAACAGAGAACTACGTAGAGTAAAATGACATGTAGGGAAGCCATTGGTGAAGGACTTTGTAGTTGTTATTATTTTTGGTCTTATTCTTGCAGCAATTTTATACGGTGTAGATTTTGGATTTCTTGCCCTCGTTCTCGCTCAATAAAAACAACAAAGGATAATAATGGAAGAAGCACAAAAACCTAGGTGATATGTAGTTACCTGTTACAGCAGACAAGAAGAAAAAGTTAGGAATGATTTAATCAAAAGAGCGGAAAGTGCTGATGTTACACAATTAATTTTGGATGTTCGAATTGTTAAGAAACGTGAAATCCATGATAAAACAGGAAAAGAACAAGAGAGAAATTTATATCCAGGATACTTATTTGCATACATGACCATGAATGATGAAGCATGATATATTGTTAGAAACACACCTGGTGTAACTGGGATAAGCGGCTCTAGCGGGAAGGGCACCAAACCCATTCCTTTAACGGAAAAAGAAGTGAACGAAATGTTAGAAAAAATAAGTTTGCATGAAAATCATAAAAATGTTGACTATAATTACAGCTTTGAAATTGGTGAAAATGTAACAATTTTATTCGGACCCTTCAAACATCAACAAGGAAAAATCTCGAGAATAGAAGAAAAAAAAGCAGTTGCTACAGTTGATATTGAGTTTTTGGGACGCCGCACCCCGATGGAAATAGAATTTATATACTTAGAAAAAATTAAATAATTGTATATAATATATAAAATTAGTGAGTGGGTTTAACCACGCAGAAATGGAGAAGTTTCGTGGCTAAAAAAATAAAAAGAATAGCAAAGATACAATTTAACGCAGGACAGGCAAAACCAGGTGCTGAATTAGCATCTTTAGGTATTAATATGCCTCAATTCTGTATCGAATTTAACGACAAAACAAAGGAAAGAATGGGAGATGTTGTGCCTGTTATTATAACTGCGTATGAAGATAAGAGTTTTTCATTTGTTTTGAAAACCACGCCTGCATCTATATTGATAAAGAAGGCAGCAGGTGTTAAAAAAGGTTCTTCTTTACCTGGAAGAGAGAACGTGGGAAAAATTTCCAAAAAACAAATCACAGAAATAGCAGAGTACAAGTTAGTTGATCTCAATGCGAACGACATAAAGGCTGCTATTAAAGTTATTGAAGGAACAGCACGCAACATGGGTATAGAAGTAGAAGGGTTTGAGCATGAATTAATAGAAGCTCCACTTCCTTCTGAAGAAAAAGCAATGGCAGAAGCTGCATACCAAGCTGTTTTGGAGGAAGCGCAAACTACAGTAGCTCCAGCAGATGATGGAATTAATTTGGATGGCACAGAAGAACAAAATAAAGAACAAAACGAGGAAGACAATCAAGACAACCCAGAGGGGAATAAAGAATAATGGCTGAAATTAAGAAAACAATAGTTGTTGATAAAGCAAGAGCGGCAACAGATGAGAAATCTAATTTAGAGGAGAAAAATGATTTCATGGAAGAAGTAGCTCAATTAGCTGTTACAGATGTTTCGCACGAAATAGTTGCTTCTAATACTGATTCAAAAGAGGAAGAAGTCAAAACAAAAGAAGTCCTAATTACTCCTCCTCCCTCAGAAAACAATGAAGACTTTTTTAAAACGGACACTATTGAAAAAGTTGAAGAAGTTGAAAAAAACAGCCAACAAGATTCAAATTCTGTTGATGAAAAAAAAGTTACTGTTACTCCGGTAGCGAAAAAAAAGCCCGCAAAAAGAAAAAGTATTATTGAACGAAAAGGGAAACTTTACCGAGCTCAGTTAAAAAACATTGATCAGTTAAAAAATTATGAAATAGCGGAAGCAATTAACGTTATTAAAAAAGTTATTAAAAAAGACAAAGTTGAAACAATTGATGTTGTATTTCGCTTAAACTTAAATACTAAACATGCTGATCAACAATTAAGAGGCACGCTTGCCCTTCCCAATGGAACAGGTAAAAAAGTTAAAATTCTTGTATTGACTAAATCTAAAGAAAAAGAGGCCAAAGAAGCGGGTGCTGATTATGTTGGAAATGCAGATATGATTGAAAGAATTAAAAATCAAAAATGATTTGACTTTGATAACGTAATTGCTACACCTGAAATGATGCCTGAAATTGGAAAAATAGGAAAACTACTAGGTCCCAAGGGTTTGATGCCAAACCCCAAATTAGGTACAGTTACAACGGATGTTGTTTCTATAATAAAAAAAATACAACAAGGCATGATTGAGTACCGTACAGATAAGGATGCCAATGTTCACTGCGTACTAGGGAAAAGTAACTTCACAGATAAGCAACTAATTGAGAATTACGACTTTATACTAAGTAAAATAATTAGTTCTAAACCTTCTAGTGCCAAAGGCGACTATGTTAAGAGAATTGCCATTAGTTCCACAATGAGCCCAAGCGTTAGAATTTATTACAAAGCATAGTTATTTCAACAAGATTCCTCTGAATTTATCAACATTATCGTTTATTCAGGTTTTGTAAGCCGACAAAAATGAAAAACTTTGTTTAGTGTTTAATAGTATTTTAACCATTCTCTTGCCCTTAAATAAGTGTAGAACTAAAGAAACCCAATTTTGATTTTTATGAAGTGTCTTTATTATGCCGTATCTTTTTATGTCATCAACTTCAATAATTCAGTTGAAACTTAAATCTTTTTTAGCACTTTTGAAAACCATAACGCTTTTTTCAAAAGTGAAAGTACCAGTATATTTTTGTTCCTTCTCTACATTTTTCAGACTCATGGGAATAACGTGATAGATGCAATCATTTCATTTTCATCCTTTATATTCAAAAGTAGAGCTCAACTCCCCATAGATTTTATCGATATTTTTAAGAATGTAATTTTCGTTATACATTTCTGAAAGACGCACCCTTTTTTCTCAGTAGTTCTATTTTCCGTTTTTTGGTTTTCTCCGAGATAGAGGCAGTTGCATTAAGTACAATTTCAACATTGTATCCTAAATCAAGAGCATCCATTGCTGAATAGAAAACACAAAAATCCAACGCTAGTCCCACCATTATAATTTTCTTAATAAAATGTTCTGAAAGTACTTTTTCGATGTTTGTTGATTTATTTCTATACACATCTTTGAAAACACTATATGCCTCAACATTTTTTTGGATACCCTTTTTTATTATGTATTCCGAACCATTCAAATGTAGTTGATGACTTAATTCAGCACCTTTGGTGTTGGCAACACAATGAACCGGTCAAAGAGTGTGAACTATTCCGTTTATTTCTATTTTATCGAATACTTTTTTTCCCGAATGGGAGTCAGCAAAAGAACAGTGGTTCAAAGTGTGTCAATCTTTACTAGCAATTATTAGTTCCCCTCTTAAACGACTTTGTTTAATTAGTTCGTTGATGACAGGAATAATTTTTTTGCTTCCTTTTACACCTAAAGAACCACTGTCAAAAAAATCATTTTGACAGTCTATGAGAATTAAGCATTGTTTTTGTTCCATTTGTATTATTTTATTATATTATTGAATTGTTGCCAAAGAAAGTAACAGGGGAACCTTAATCAGTTACCGAGGCATCTGTTCAAAGGTTCTCAATAAACAAGCGAGAGAAAGAGTGTTATGAGAACCAGCATTAAAAACAAAACCAAAGACATAAACGCAACCAAGGAAGTTTTAAAAAATGCTAAAAGCATGATAATTTTTGATTACCAAAAGTTATCTGCCAATAACATGAATGAATTAAGAAGTAATTTATTAAAAGAGGACGCATCTCTTAAAATAATTAAAAAAAATACAATTAAAAGATCTTTGGAATTCAAGAAGTATCCCGAATTAGAGAACGACATTCTTGGACCAAATGGATATATATTTTCATTCGAAGACGAATTAGCAGGAGCTAGAGTTTTAGCAGATTTTGCCTCTGTCAACAAGGAAAAGAAAATTCAGTTTAAGTCTGGAATTTTTAACTTTAAATGAACATCTTCAGATGATGTTAAAAAATTAGCAACATTACCAAATCGGGAAGGTTTGTTATCCATGTTATTGTCATGTTTGCAAGAACCAACCGCTAAATTAGCAAGAACATTAAAAGCGTTATCAGAAACAAAAGAAGCACAAAAAGCATAAAAAGGAGAAATAATGGCAAAAATAAAAAAAGAGGATTTAATAGCTAGCTTAAAAGAAATGAGTTTATTGGAAATAAATGAACTTGTAGAAGCTATCGAAACAGAATTTGGAGTAACGGCAGCAGCACCAACTATGGCAGCAGCAGCAGTTGTAGACGATGCACCAAGCGAAGTCACGGTTACTTTAAAAAGCTTTGGGGGAAACAAAGTTGCTGTCATTAAGATAGTTCGCGAACTTACAGGATTGGGATTGATGGATGCAAAGAAAAAAGTTGAATCTGCACCGACACCAATTAAGGAAAGCATTAAACCAGAAGAAGCAGAAGAGATTGCGACTAAACTAAAAGAAGCTGGCGCCGAAGTCGAAATTAAATAATTTTCTCAATTGGTAAATTTTTAGTAGTAATTTTAAAAAAACCCAACAATCTTACTGTTTTTTATATTTAAAATCATTAATTCAAAGAAAAGTAATTAATATAAGAGAAAGGGGAAAAAATGGACAAAAAAAACTTAGTAGAGCCTCTGTTGGAAAAAACAGAAGATAGGTTTGTTATTTTTCCAATTCAGCATGCTGATTTGTGAGAACAATACAAAACGGTGGAGGCTATGTTTTGAACAGCAGAAGAAATAGACTTACACGCAGACTTAACAGATTGAAGAAAAAAACTAAATGACGGAGAAAAACATTTTATTAAGTATGTGCTTGCCTTTTTTGCTGCCAGTGATGGAATTGTGAATGAAAACATTCTTGAAAGAATGATAGTTGATGTTCAATATACCGAAGCGCGTTTTTACTATGCATTTCAGGGAGCAATGGAAAACATTCACTCCGAAACTTATTCTCTTTTAATAGACACCTATATCGAAGACCCTAAGGAAAAGGAATACTTATTTAAGGCTATTGAAACCATTCCGATTGTACAACAAAAAGCGGAATGAGCAATTAAATGAATAACCAAAGGAACATTTCAGGAGCGACTAATAGCGTTTATGGTTGTGGAAGGAATATTCTTTTCTGGTAGTTTTTGTGCGATTTTTTGATTGAAAAAACGTGGACTGATGCCAGGATTGACTTTTTCAAATGAATTAATTTCTCGTGATGAAGGGAAACACTGTGAATTTGCCACTATTTTATATAACAATCATGTTGTTAATAAATTGCCCAAAAACCAAATAATAGATATTTTTAAAGAAGCAGTTGAAATAGAGAAAAAATTTGTAGAAGAATCGTTACCTGTTGCGCTTATCGGTATGAATGCAAAATTAATGTGTCAGTACATAGAATATGTGGCTGACTTCTGATTAGAAAGAATACACATAGGAAAAATCTATAATTCAAAGAATCCTTTTGATTTTATGGATATGATTTCGCTAGAAGGAAAAACTAACTTTTTTGAGAAAAGAGTTTCTGAATACAAAAAAGCCGGTGTTGGTAAAAAAGATAATTCAATAAATTTTGATTCGGATTTTTAGAACATGTCATACGTAGTCAAACGAAATGGCAAAAAGCAAAGTGTTAATCTAGAAAAAATACTAAAATTTATTAAATCTGCAATGTTTGGTTTAAATAATAAATACGTAATTCCGCTTGAAATAGCCAAGAAAGTGATTAATGGATTATATCCAGGTGTCTCTACAAGATCATTGGAACAATTAACAATTGAAACCGCCGCTTCTTGTGGTTCGAAACATCCAGATTATTTACTTTTGGCCGGTCGCTTGGCAATAAAAGCTTTATACAAAGATACACCAAGCACTTTTACTGAATGTTCTGAATTACTTTATCGATATCACGATAAAGTATTAGACCGCGGACTTCCTCAAATCTCTAAAGAACACTACGACATAATAATGAAGAACAAGGACAGATTAAACGCTGCCATAGATAGTTCCAGGGATTATTATTTCAATATTATGGCGTACGGAACTCTTTTCAAATCATACTTATTGAAACAACACAATGATGAACACGAAGGACTATATCCTGTGGAAAGACCACAGTATATGTATATGAGAGTGGCAATTGGCATTCACAAAAACGATATTGACTCGGCCATTCAAACATACAACTACATGTCTGAACATTATTTTACTCATGCTTCTCCCACACTTTTTAATGCTGGAACAGTCCACCCTCAACTGTCATCTTGCTTCTTGTTAACAGTTACCGATGATAGTATTCAAGGTATATACGACACTCTGCATCGAGTTGCAATGATTTCTAAAACAGCCGGCGGAATAGGATTAGCTGTTTCTAACATTAGAGCATCAGGTTCTTATATCTCAGGCACAAACGGAATTTCTAACGGCTTAATTCCCATGCTAAGGGTTTACAACGAAACTGCTAGATATGTTGATCAAGGCGGTGGGAAAAGAAAAGGAGCCTTTGCAATTTATCTTGAACCTTGACATAATGATATTTTTGATTTTCTTGATTTGAAAAAAAATCATGGTAAAGAAGAGATGAGGGCAAGAGACTTATTCTACGCAATTTGAATGAATGATTTGCTTATGCAAAGAGTAAAAAAAGACGAGATGTGATCACTAATGTGTCCATCAATGTGTCCTGGTTTACAAGAAGTGTATGCAGAAGAATTCGTTGAACTATACGAAAAATATGAAAGCGAAGGAAGATACATAAGACAGGTTAAAGCAAGAGAGCTTTGAAAGTTAATTTTGGAATCTCAAATTGAAACCGGAACACCGTACATTGCCTACAAGGATTCTGCAAATATTAAATCCAATCAAAAAAACCTTGGGACATTGAAAACATCTAATCTTTGTATAGAGATTTTAGAATACGTTTCCGCTGACGAAGTTGCGGTTTGTAATCTAGCAAGCATTTCTTTGCCTCGCTTTGTTGAGAACAAAAAATTTAACTATAAAAAACTGGAACAAATTGCTTACTTAGTAACAAAAAACTTAGACAAAGTTATAGATGTGAATTTTTATCCAGTTGAATCTGCTAAATTTTCCAATCTTAAACATAGGCCAATAGGACTAGGAACGCAAGGCCTAGCAGATGTATTTTTCAAACTTGATGTAAATTTTGAGAGCGAGGAAGCAAAAGAAATAAACATTAAAATTTTTGAAACTATTTATTTTGCTGCTCTTACGGCGTCTAATGACATTGCAAAAAAGAACGGAACATATAAAACATACAAAGGGTCTCCAATTTCTAAAGGAGTCCTACAATTCGATATGTGAAATGTTAAACCTAGCAATAACTATGATTGAGAAACATTGCGCGAAAACATTAAAAAATATGGTGTTAGAAATTCACTATTAACTTGTTCAATGCCTACAGCCTCTACAGCCACTATTTTTAACAATGAGGCAAGTTGTGAAGCTCAGATTTCTAATTTATATGTGCGAAGAGTCTTGGCAGGTGAATACATTGTTGTCAACAGATATCTTGTTGACGACCTTGTTAGGGATAACTTGTGAACTCCGGAATTGATTAATGAAATTAAATTGAATAACGGTAGTGTCCAAAATTTAAATGTAAGCGACAAAATAAAACAAAAATACAAAACTGTTTGGGAAATAAGTCAAAGAAGTGTCATTAACCTTTACACTCAAAGAGCTCCCTTCATAGACCAAACACAGTCCATGAATATACACTTAGCTGATCCTAATTTTGGAACTTTAAATACAATGCATTTTTATGGGTGGGGGAACGGTGTTACTAAGGATGTTCAAGCATTTAACAAATATGAAGAAATTCAAGAAAAAATTAAAAAAGCAAGTTCTGAAGAAAAAGAGTTATTGAATCTAGAATTAGAGTCTATTAAAGACAATCTTGTATTCGGTTCTACACCAGAAAAAGCGTTGAAAACAGGTTTATATTATCTGAGAACCAAATCTGCCGCTAATGCAATTCAATTCACCGTTTCTCAAAAATCGAAACAAACGAGATTAAGCACTGAAGAAACAAGAAAGTTCTCCTCTGACATAATTGAAAATGACGATTTAGCTGATGAACAACTTTCTTGTTCAATCAATGATCCAGATGATTGTGTGTCTTGTGGTTCTTAAGAAATTGTGTCAATAAAATAAATTAGTGTATAATTTATTAGCATGTTGTACCAACAGAAGTTAAATTTTTAGTTTTAGGGAGAATAATAAGTATGAATAAAGAAAACAGCGCCAGCCGTATAAGCACAAAGGATAATAAAGTTGTAGATTATACTTTTGATAACCTACTAGAAGTTCAATTAAATCCGTATTATAATTTTGTTGAAAACGAATTGGACAAAGTTTTTGCTGATTTTTTTCCTATGATCAACGAAAAGAAAAAATTAACATTATACTACGAGGGTTTTTATTTTCTAGAACCAAAATGTACAATTCAAGAAGCAAAAAACTGGGGAAAATCTTACGATCGCAATATATATATAAAAGTGAAGCTTGTTAATGATATTACCGGTGATGTTGAGAAAACAGATATTTTTGTTGGTCATTTACCGCACATAACTTCAAAAGGAACCTTTTTAATCAACGGTAGTGAAAAAATAATTGTTTTGCAGATTGTTCGCTCCCCTGGTTGTTATTTTAAGCAAATTTTTGACAAAAAAAGTGGTTATACACTGTTTTACAGCAATATAATTCCTTCGTATGGTGCATGAATAGAGTATGAAGTGAATGCCAAAGGAATACTGTGATTAAAGATCGACAAAGTTCACAAAATTCCCGGCACAACGTTGCTTAAAGTAATGGGAATGAGTAATGCTCAAATTGAGGATTTTTTCAATCACAATCCTATAATTATTAAAAGTTTAACCAAGGATACATCTGTAGATCATGATGATGCCCTACTGGAACTATATAATAAAATATACCCTGGAGACCCCACGACACTAGCAGGTGCAAAACAGAATATTTCTGATTTGTTTTTCAAAGGAAAAAAATATACATTATCAGCTGCTGGTCGTTTCAAAGTTAATGAGAAATTAAATATAAGTGGGAACCTATATCACAAAATACTTGCCGAAGATATAAAAGACTCCAAAGGTAAATTGGTTTTTAAAAAAGGTACTTTCATTTCAAGAGACAAAATGTTTGAAATTAAAGAATGAAGCAAAAAGAAGTTATTCAGAAAAAGCATTAAAGTAAATAACAATTTTGGCGTGGACGAAATATCATTCGATTCTATTTTGATTTATTCCGACAATGAAAAACAAGAATCCACTATTAGAATATTGGGAGTTCCTGAGGAAGAAAATTCTTTAAACTTAACATTTGCGGATATTTTATGTACAAATAATTTTTTGATTAACTTTACAGAAGGTATTGGTAGCGATGATGACATTGATGACCTTTCCAATAGAAGAATTAAAAATATTGGTGAAATACTAGAAAATCAATTTCGTATCGGTCTTGCTAGAATTGAGAAAAATGTGAAGGAAAAAATGTCCCTTACATATCCAGAAGGAGTAACACCAAAAATATTGCTTAATCCAAAACCACTTTCTGTTTTAGTTCATCAATTTTTTAATGTTTCTCAACTATGTCAATTTCTTGATCAAACCAACCCATTAAGTGAATTAGCAAATAAAAGAAGAATTACTGCATTGGGTCCCGGGGGATTGAGCAGAGACAGAGCAAGCTTTGAAGTGAGAGACGTTCACTTTAGTTACTATGGAAGAATTTGTCCTATAGAAACTCCAGAAGGACCAAATATTGGATTAATAAGTAATTTAGGAACATACGTCAAGATTAATAAGTATGGTTTTTTAACTTCACCATATCGTGTTGTAACTAAGGGTGTTGTTAGCAAAGAAGTCCAATACTTAACAGCATTAGAGGAATACGGACAAATTATTGCTGGAGCAACAACATCTTTGGATGAAAATAATTTAATAACTTCAGATCATGTTGTGGCAAGATATCAAGGATCCACAATTCTTTCATCAAAATCAAAAATCAAATACATTGATCTTTCTCCAAAACAGATAGTTTCAATTGCTACATCTTGTATTCCTTTCTTGGAACACGATGATGCAAACCGTGCACTAATGGGTGCCAATATGCAACGCCAAGCCGTACCTTTATTGATACCAAATGCACCAAATGTCAGAACCGGAATGGAAGAAAGAATTGCAAAAGACAGTGGACAAGCTGTCATTAGTGAAAGTGCTGGTAAAGTTCAGTATGTTGACGGTAATGAAATAATAATTGTTGACAAAGACGAAAAAACCCATACATATCCATTGTTAATCACAGGGCGAAGCAATCAAGAAACTCGAATATCACAAAAACCACTTGTTTCAGTTGGACAAAAAATCAAGAAAAATGAAATAATAGCAGACGGACCTGCTATGAAAAATGGTTGTTTGGCATTAGGTCAAAACATTACTGTAGGTTTCATGACTTGACATGGCTATAACTATGAAGATGCCATAATAATTAGCGAAAGATTAGTTAAGGAAGATGTTTTTACATCTATTCACATTTCTGAACACACAATTAATGTTTCTGAAACCAAATTAGGAAATGAAGAAATTACAAGAAACATACCCAATACTAGCGAGGAAAGCAGAAGATTTCTAGATGAAGAGGGTGTTGTCACTGAGGGAGCAACTGTATCCAGTGGGGATATTTTGGTTGGGAAAGTTAGTCCTAAGGGGCAAGGAGAACTAAGCCCAGAGGACAGTTTACTTATTTCTATTTTTGGCGAAAAAAGCAAAAATGTTAAAGATAACTCGTTAAGGGTTCCACAAAGCGGAGGCGGTGTTGTTGTTAAAGTTATTAGATATACGCATGTTGAAAACAGTGAGCTTCCTAAAGACGTTAACCAGGTAATAAAGGTATTTATTGCGCAAAAACGTAAGATACAAGAAGGGGATAAAATGGCAGGTCGTCATGGAAACAAGGGTGTTATTTCAATTGTGTTACCGGAAGAAGACTTACCACATACTAAAGATGGAAAAACAATTGATATTTTATTAAACCCTCTTGGCGTTCCTTCAAGAATGAATGTGGGACAATTATTAGAATTACACTTGGGAGCTGCAGCCTTAAAAGGGGAAACTTATTATGTAACTCCTGTTTTTGAAGGATTAACAACTCGACAAATAGAAAATGCTCTTAAAGAACAAGGAATTAAAAACTACGGAAGCACAACTCTTTACGACGGAAGAAGCGGACAAAAAATCGACAACGATATAACCGTTGGAGTCATGTACATGTTGAAGTTATCGCACATGGTAGATGATAAAATTCACTCCCGTGGAGTTGGTCCGTACTCTTTAATTACACAACAACCATTGGGTGGCAAAGCACAAAATGGAGGGCAAAGATTTGGTGAAATGGAAGTTTGAGCATTAGAAGCTTACGGTTGTGCTTACACTTTACGAGAAATGTTAACTATCAAGTCTGATGACATAAAAGGACGAACAGAGGCCTACGAAGCCATCATAAAAGGTGAAGAAAAAATTAAAGTTAACTTACCAGAGTCTTTTCTAGTTTTAGTTAGAGAATTAAAAAGTTTGGCTTTAAATGTTACCATTGCTATTCAGGAAAAAGATCAACTTGTTCATAAAGAGCAGATTGATATTGAACAAGCAGGCTCCGATAAAGTAAGCGAAATTCGCGAAGACTTTTCAGAAATTGAATTTTTAAGTCAACAAATGGAAAAAACCAACAAGGATTATAAGGAATAATATGGACAAATCAATAAACAGCAGTAAAATTAAATCAATAAAGCTTAACTTAGCTTCCCCTGAAAATATTAGAGAGTGAAGCAACGGTATAGTTACTAAATCTGAAACTATTAATTATAAAACATTGAAATCTGAAAAAGATGGATTATTCTGTGAACGAATTTTCGGACCTACCAAGGACTTTGAATGTTTCTGTGGAAAATATAAAAGGGCAAAAAACAGAGGTAAGGTTTGTGAAAGATGTGGGGTTGAAATTACCGAGTCCATTGTCAGAAGAGAAAGATTTGGACATATAGAGTTAGGTTCACCAGTTAGTCACATTTGAATGTTAAAAGCGAACCCCAGTAAAATATCTATGTTGTTGGGGATTAAAACAAAAAGCATCGAGGAAATTATCTACTTTGTATCTTATATTGTTGTTGATCCAGGTACTTGTCCTAAACTTAAGTACAAGGACTTAATTGACCAAAACAGAAGCAGAGATACCTTCAGAACTATTTTTAATGAACTTGCTATGCGTTTTGAGAAAGAGAAGAAACCAGAATTAGTGGTTCGTGCTAAAGAATTAGCATTGTCACTAGATGATTTCAATGTTGCCGCTTCTTTTTCGGAATGTTTGGATTTTTTAACTAAGCACACAGGGGTTAAGTTTGACATTGGTGCTAGTTCCATAGAAAAATTATTGATGGGCGTTGATCTTGATAAAGAATTTAAAAAAGTAAAAGCTCAACTTCGTAAATCTAAATCCGCAACAAAAAATGCTTTGATTCAAAGAATACAGATAATTCAAAACTTTAGAAAAAGCGAAAATAAGCCTGAATGAATGGTTATGCACTGCATTCCTGTTATACCACCAGACTTAAGACCAATAATCCAATTAGATGGTGGAAAATTTACAACTAGTGAAATAAACGACCTATACAGACGTATTATTATTCGTAATGACAGGTTGAAAAGAATTATGGGAATGGGAGCTCCAAGTGTAATCATTAATAATGAAAAAAGAATGTTACAGGAATCAGTAGATGCTCTTTTTGACAATCAACGAAAATTGAAACCAGCACTTAATAAATCTAAAAAACCCTTGAAGTCATTAAGTGATGTACTGAAAGGTAAACAAGGACGTTTCCGTCAAAATTTACTAGGAAAAAGAGTCGACTACTCAGGAAGAAGTGTTATTGTTGTTGGACCCAATCTTAAAATGAATCAGTGTGGTTTACCAAGAGACATGGCCCTTCAGCTTTTTAGACCTTTTATAATTCACGAGCTAATCAAAAGAGAATTATGTAATAACATTAAAATTGCTGATAAGTGAATTACCAAAAAAGATAACAGAGTTTGACCTGTTTTGGAGGAAGTTGTTAAAAAACGACCAGTTCTTTTAAACAGAGCACCTACGTTACACAGATTAGGAATTCAAGCATACGAAGTAATATTGACAAACGACAAAGCTATTAGATTACACCCATTAGCTACCACTGCGTTTAATGCTGACTTTGATGGTGATCAAATGGCTGTACACGTTCCCATTACAAAAAACGCAATTCGCGAAGCTAGAACAATAATGATAGGTAGTAGCAATGTTATTGGTCCAAAAGATGGGAAAGCTATTGTTACTCCTAGTCAGGATATGATTCTAGGTAATTATTATTTAACTGCCGAAAAACACAATCAAAAAGGAGAAGGATGTATATTTTCAGATGAAGAAGATGCTACCAAAGCATACGAAAACGATAGAATTTCTTTACACGCATTAATTTTTATTTCTATCAGAAATTCTGGAATAAAAACAGAGAAGAAATACAGCAATGGTTATTTGATGACTACTGTTGGAAAAATAATTTTTAATTCCGCTTTTCCTTCAAATTTTCCATTCATCAATGAGGGAGTGAAAACTGCATTCAGCAGTATAGATGTTAGTCGTCTTTACTTGCCGCAAAAAAACTTTCGTGAGGCCACTAAAACAGCCTCTTTAAAAACTCCTTTTAAAAAGAGCTTTTTACAAGAGTTAATTTACGAGTTATTTGAAAATTACTCTCAGGAAGAGACAGCAGAGGCACTGGATAAAATTAAAAGTAACGGATTTAATTTTTCTACTAAAAGTGGAACATCCATTTCTTTGGGAGACATTAAATTGTCTGCAACGAAGAAGACTCTTGTTAAAAACACAGAGAAAATTATTGACAACATTGAAAGTTATTATCACGAAGGTATGGTTACCAACAGTGAACGTCATGTGCTTATTATCAACGAGTGAATTAAGGTTAAAGACGAAATTCAAAAAGAATTAGAAGGAATTCTTACAAGCGATGTGGAGAATTCAATATTTAAAATGACTGACTCTGGCGCTAGAAGTAATATTAGCAACTATACGCAGTTAGCTGGTATGCGAGGACTTATGTTGAATCCTAAAGGAGAAACCATTGAACTTCCAATTATTTCTTCCTTTCAGGAGGGACTAACGGTGTCCGAATACTTTATTTCTACTCACGGAGCAAGGAAAGGTATGGCGGATATAGCATTAAAAACTGCTGATTCAGGGTACTTAACAAGGAGACTTGTAGATGCTGCTCAAGAAATAATTATTAAATCCACAGATTGTGGAACTGCTAATAGTTTTGAAGTAGAGGAAATAAAAGACCAGAAATCAAATACAGCAATTGTTGCCTTGCGTAATCGAGTTGTTGGAAGAGCATTAGCTCAGGATATAAAGGACAACAATAAGATTATTTTTGAAAATGGACATATAGTTACAAACAAAGATATGGATGTAATCGAAGATCTAAAAGTTGAAAAAGTACAAATCAGAAGTGTATTG
Organism: Mycoplasmatales bacterium; assembly: GCA_014238225.1. Taxonomy (GTDB): domain Bacteria; phylum Bacillota_I; class Bacilli_A; order Mycoplasmatales; family JABAAY01; genus JABAAY01. Next base: position 39,184 of record JABABL010000002.1, on the reverse strand, counting down.
ACATGTGGAAATCCCGAAGGTATTTGTCAAAAATGTTATGGGATTGATCTTGCTACTCATGCTATCGTAAAAAAAGGAACTGCAGTGGGAATTATGGCGGCACAATCTATCGGTGAACCCGGCACACAGTTAACAATGCGTACATTTCATACTGGTGGTACTGCTGGTGGTCTTGATATCACTCAAGGACTACCAAGAATTAAAGAACTACTGGATGTCATTACCCCTAAAGGAAGAGTTGCAACCATTTCAAGTATTTATGGCAAAGTCACACATATTGAAGAAAAAAGTGGTGTTAATTTTATAACTATCACTAATAACAGTGTTGATGGAAAGTTTATCGATGAACAAATCTTTAAAACACAATACAATGCGTACATGAGAGTTAGTGTTGGAGATGGCGTTGTAGCTGGTCAAAAACTAACTGACGGAGCAATTGACCTAAAAGAACTTCTTAAAGTTACAGACGTGATTAGTGTTCAAAATTATATTTTGAAAGAAGTTCAGCGTGTTTATCGATTACAAGGAATTGAAATTTCTGATAAATACATAGAAATAATTATCCACCAAATGCTTAAAAAGATCAGTATTATTGATGGAGGAGACACTCAATTATTGTCGGGCACTGCTGTTAATATTGCTGAATTCCAGCAAGCGAATGAAAAAGCATTTTTGAAGGGCAAATTGCCAGCACTTGGTAAAAGAATGATTTCGGGTATTAAAAAAGCCCCACTACAATCCAATTCTTTCTTAAGCGCTGCTAGCTTCCAAGATACTATTAGAGTTCTAACTAATGCAGCAATAAAAGGAAGTGTTGATTATTTAGATGGACTAAAAGAAAATGTAATAATTGGAAACATTATTCCTGCCGGAACTGGTGTTGACAAAGACTACACACAAGATGTCTAAATAGAACAACTAAATAAAGCAATCACCAACAGAAGTAATTGACAAATCATTAAATTTTAATTTTAATAAGAGAAGTTATTTTTGAAGTTTATCTTTTGTCTATTATTCATTGTGAATAATCATAAGTAGACATGGTCACAACAGTTCTAGTTCCAGATGCAGTGTAGCTGATAGAGACACCAGGATTTTTAGCAACCATGAAAGGTTTTCAGCCATGGAAACCGTCGTATTCTAGTTTAGTTTCTAAATCCATTGTTAAAGCGATGTCATGGACAAAGAATTGTTTGGTGTGGTAGTTTTCGTCCAAAAAATATTTATTCTTAAGTCTTATGGCTTCGTTTCAGATAAACTCTTTAGCCTTAGGCAACGCTATATAAGAAGGATTGCCTAGAGTAGTCATGATACCGTTATTAGCGGACATGTTCAATTGGGGCCCAAACAAAGAAACCAATAGCCCCTGTATTCCAATTGTTGCAGCAGCAGTACTGCCTCCTCCCATAGCACTTAAATAACCAAGGATTCCACTACCAACTGCACCAGCTAACGACATTCCATTATACATATTGGCGTATCCGCCTCTATTTATTTGTATTACAGGAGTAATGTGAAGAAATTCTGGACTAGAGTCCATTGTTGGATCTCCAGTTAATTCAGCACCTTCGCCTGTGATAAACATACTATACATTAGTAAAAGAAATGAAGAACTAACATCGTCCATCATGTCGGGATCTTCCCCTAATTCAAAATTACTTCTCAGTTGTGATGCATAAACTGGATTAGAATCTCCTGAACCTTCATCTTTACGTTCCACTTGTATTTCATAATTATCGTAAGCAAGAGTTGATCCTAAAGATCCTTCATTCAAAAAAACAGCATCAGTGTTGTAACCACCATTGCCTAAATTTTCTCGGTGATCAGAATAAGTAAACTTTTTACCGGTCATTCTCTCAGCAGAGATGCTTTTTTGTTTCCCAACACCGTGGTCGCGATACACTTGTTCGGACCCATTATTTACAGCAAAATTTCAGTGATTACCTCAAAACATATTTGATCATCCTCTACCAGCACGATCAGCATGTACAAATCCCAATGTAGCAGAAAAATCTGTTGAGCCGCCGAAGAACACCGGAACATCGTCCGCAAATAATCCATCCTGTCATTCAAATTGCATACTTGAAGTTTCTTTATCCTTCACAATGACATCATCATTAACAGGGACTTCTGCGTTCGTTGTTAGCATTGTAACTGCAGGCCCTATTAAAACTACCGAACCAGATGCACCAATTAGTGATTTAATAAGTTTCTTTTTCTGTTTTGCCATTCTATATCCCTCTCTTTTCTATAAGTCAGTTTGAATAATCGTAAGTAGTTGCCGTAGTGATAATTCTAGTACCCTCAGCCACATAAGACATTGAAACAGAAGGGCTTGACATTATTGCGTAAGGCTTTCAGCCATTTCATCCGTCATAACTTAATTTTGTTTCCAAATTCATGTTTAAACTAATGTCAGTAATAAAGAACTTATCTGTAGTATATGATTCATCTTCAAAATATTTGTTCTTTAACATTACAGAACTATCTCAAAGAAATGCTTTTGCTCCATCAATAGGAACAAAATCAGGTTCTTCTAATGACATTTTAACTCCTTCAGCACCTGCTCCATTCATTTGTGGCATAAACAAACCGATTAATGCGGACCCAACACCATTGGCTATGGCACCAGCAGGTCCTCCACTTACTCCACCGATAATCGCGCCCAATAATCCTGATGTAACAGCAGAAGCAAGGGAAACATCATTGTACTTATTTAATTCGCTGTTTCGTGTTAGTTGAAAGACAGGTTCAATAAACTGAATTTCAGGAGTAGTTTCCATTGTTCTATCACCTGTTAATTCGTAACTCTCTCCTGTTATGAACATACTATAAAGTAACAGAAGAAAGGAAGAACTCACATCATCCTGCAAGTTGGGGTTTTCCCCTAGTGTAAAGTTACTGTGTAAATTACTCTCAAATATTTTTGTTGAAGCGTCATTTCTCTCTTGAGTGACATCAATCTCGTAGTTCTCATATGCAAGTGTTGAATTTAACGATCCTCTGTTCAAAATAATTGAATTGCCGTTTTTGTATTGCTTTTCAGTAACTAATTGTTCTCTATGATCAGAGTATTTGAAAGATCTTCCTGCGGTGTTTGTTATTCCACTCGAAGCAGCAATTCCTTTTTGACTTCCTAAACCATAATCACGAAATATTAAATTCTCATTCGTGTGTGTTGAGTGATCAAAAGTTCACTCATTTCCTCAGTACATGTTGGATCATCCTCTACCACTTAATGCAGAGTGAACGAATCCCAAAGATGCAGTGAATACAGCATCACCGCCAAAAAAAGAATTTATATCAGGACTTCACAACGAACCTGTTTTGCTTAAATCTATGCTTAGTGTTTCAGAGTCTGTGACTTGTTCGATGTTTTCATCATCATTAACATTAACTTCTGTTTGTGTATTGAACATTGTGATTGCAGGACCTATTAGAGCAGCAGATCCTGAAGCGGCCAACAGTGTTTGCGTGAATTTTTTTCTATTTTTTATTTTCATGATTTGTTAGTCTTTCTTCTCGATTATTCAATTAGAAAAATCGAAAGTTTCTGAATTAGTGATTGTCCTGGTACCTTCCGCTATATAAGAAAATGATACACCAGGTTCTGTGATTGAAGCCCATGGTTTTCACCCATTCATCCCATCATAATTAAGTTTCGCATTAAATGTACTAGTTAAAGTCAAGTCGGTCATGAAAAATTTCTCAATATTGTATGAATCATCTTCAAAGTATTTATTTTTTAATCTAACGCTTTCTCATCATAGAAAGTCTTTACTACCTTTAATTGATATATAGTTAGGTTGTTCAAGAGAAGTTTTCACTCCGGCAATACCCATTCCATTTAACTGTGGTGTAAATAACATAGTTAAGCCCAGACCAGCAGCTGCAGATATTGCACCGATAGGTCCTCCGCTAACTCCTCCAATAATTGCCCCCACTGCTGCGGTTCCGATAGCTGCGGCAATAGAAAGATCATTGTATCCGGTAGGAGGACTGCTTCTGCGTAACTGCAAAACAGGTGATAAGAAAAGAGTTTCAGGAGCAGTATCTCATGTAGGGTCGCCAGTTAATTTCGCACCCTCCCCAGTAATGAACATACTGTACAACAACAGAAGAAAGGAGGAACTTACATCATCTTGTAAGTTTGGATTACTTCCAAGTTTAAAACTACTTTCTAATTTTGAGGTCAAAATAGGGGAACCACCATCACCAGAATTGTAGTTATAAAAAACATCCGTTTCATAGTTATCGTAGTCTAAAGTGGAATTGAAAGAACCATCGTTTAAAACATAAGCATGTCTATTACCTGTTCGTGTGTCAGCACTACGGTAATCAGAGTAGGTAAAAACACCATCTTTTACAAGGTTTGGATCCGATAAAGGGTGTTGGTATCCAATTAATCCATCTTTATATTCTTTTAGTGCGCTTGTGGGATTTCAGTCAAAGTTTCATTGATTTCCTCAAAACATATTATTTCAGCCTCTACCAGATGAAGAATCATGAGCAATTCCCAGCTGAGCAGCTATGTTCATTCACCCACCGATAATAATAGGAATATCGGTAGCATCTATTCTCTCGTTTTGCTCCAGGGTTACTGCCACTGTTTCGTGGTCGTTAACCTCTTCCACAGTTACATTATCGTTAACATCTTCTTTTTGAGAAGTTTTTATAACTGTTACAACGGGACCAACAAGTGCTGAAACACTTGCTGCGCTGATAATTGTTTTCAATATTTTCTTTTTTGACATAAAGCTATTATCCTTAATATTTATTGGTTTATTCTATCACTTTTTCAATGTCACAAAATAAAAAATTTTAGAGAAATGTATCGATTTTGTAATGAAAAAGGTTGTTTAATTATATCTTCATGTGATAGTGTAATATTTAAATATACAAAATAATTCAAAGGCAGGCAGATATGAAAAAAACGAAAACAGAGATAACAAGGGAAGAAATCATGAAAAGATACTTTGCAATTGAAAACGATATTAATACCCTGAGTGTTGAAGTTGCTGGTTTGACTACTAAGGAACTAGGGGAAGAACCCATCAGCCAAGAACATACAAATTTCAGTTTGATTATTCACCGCATTAAACTTCTTAAAGAAGCATGTGATAACATCCACGAGTAAACATTCCAAAAATAATTTAAGCAATCAATTTAATACTATTTTTTAGTTGATGGTTTACTGGCACTTTTAGAGGCAGGTTTAGTTACTGCTGTCTTCTTAACGGCGGGGGCAGTCGCAACTGTTTTTTTAGTAACGGGTTTTGCAGCAGTTGTTTTTTTAGCAGCAGGTTTCGTTCCAACTGTTTTTTTAGTAACGGGTTTTGCAGCAGTTGTTTTTTTAGCAGCAGGTTTAGGTACGGTTGTTTTTTTAGCAGCAGGTTTTGTTCCAACTGTTTTTTTGACAGTGGAATTGGCTACAGTTGTTTTCTTAGTCGTAGGTTTTGTCTCGACTGTTTTTTTAGCAGTGGATTTTGGCGAGGATTTTGAAATTGCCTTTATATCATCCGAGACAGCCTTTATTGCAGCATTGTCAACCATATATTTTTCTTCTTCAAAGACATTTAGTTTGTATCCTGGTTTTAGTTTCACAATAACTTTTGTTTGTGCAGCTGTCATTCCCTGGTATTTCCCTCTTTTTTTCTTTTTCTTTATTCCTTTTATAACGCTAATTTTAGCTACTTTCACACTAAACACTTTTTCAAACGCGTGTTTAATTTGTATTTTGTGACTTCGTGGATTTACTTCAAAGGTATACTTTTGTTCTTCTTGCATCAATCTAAATGATTTTTCAGTTATGACGGGCTTTCCTATTATTGAATATGTTTCTAATTCCATGTTTCTCCTTAATTTCTTAATTTAATTATATATATTTTTATTAATTTATACAATTCATTTAAGCATTTAGATATTTTTCTATATAATTAATTTTAAGGATTAGAAGAACTATGCCAACAGTCAATCAATTAATAAGAAAAAGAAGAAAAGTAAAAGTAAAAAAAAGCAAATCGCCTGCTTTACAACGTAGCTTCAATAGTGTTAGAAAGAAATATAACACATTAGCAGCACCACAAAAAAGAGGAGTATGTACAAGGGTTGCAACCATGACACCTAAAAAACCTAATTCTGCCTTGAGGAAATACGCAAGAGTTCGTCTAACAAACAAAATGGAGGTCACAGCTTACATTCCTGGAGAAGGACACAATCTTCAAGAACACTCCTTAGTTATGATTAGAGGCGGCCGTGTGAAAGATTTGCCAGGAGTACGATACCATATTATTCGTGGAGCATTGGATACATCAGGTGTTGAGGGAAGAAAAAAAAGCAGAAGTCTTTACGGAAGTAAAACAGGAAACTAGATGAGAAAACTAAAACCAGATAAAAGAAAAGTTCTAAGCGATCCACTGTATAACTCTTTGGTTATAACAAAGTTAGTTAATAAAGTAATGTTGGATGGAAAAAAAGCAAAGGCGCAGAAAATAGTTTATGGTGCTTTATTCATGGTAGAACAAAAACTAAACAAACCCGCGCTGGAGGTTTTTGAGTTAGCACTAGAGAATATCAAGCCTGTTCTTGAATTAAAAGTACGTCGAATAGGGGGAGCTAACTATCAAATTCCAATTAAAGTTGCGCCCAACAGAGCCCAAGCATTAGCAATTAGATGATTAGTTAATAATGCAAGAAATAGAAATGGAAAAACAATGATACTAAATTTAATGAATGAAGTTATTGATGCTTCCAATTTAACAGGCGGAGCGGTTAAGAAAAAAGAAGAAATTCACAGAATGGCAGACGCTAATAAAGCTTTTGCACACTATCGTTGATAAATAAATATGGAAAAATATCCACTAATAAAATATCGTAATATAGGTATTATGGCTCATATTGATGCCGGTAAAACAACCACAACAGAAAGAATTTTATTTCATACTGGTCGTATTTATAAAATTGGTGAAGTACATGAAGGTGCGGCAACCATGGACTGAATGGCGCAGGAGCAAGAACGCGGAATCACCATTACATCCGCGGCTACTACAGCATTTTGAAAAGATCATAGAGTTAATATTATCGATACTCCCGGACACGTTGATTTTACTGTTGAAGTAGAAAGAAGTTTAAGAGTTTTGGATGGAGCTGTTGCTGTTTTAGATGGACAAAGCGGTGTCGAACCTCAAACCGAAACAGTATGAAGACAAGCTTCCTTGTATAAAGTTCCAAGAATTATTTTTGTAAATAAAATGGATAAAATTGGTGCTGACTTTGAATATTCATTAGCCTCAATCGGAAAAAGACTGGGAGCTAAGGCATCAGCCATTCAACTTCCTATCGGAAGTGAAGATGATTTTGTAGGAATAATTGATTTGATAGAAATGAAGGCACACTTTTTTGACGGTAAAAAAGAAGAGGAAGCAGTAATAAAAGACATTCCTCAAGATTTACTTGAAAAAGCAACAGAAATGAGACATACTTTAATCGATGCTGTTGCCGAATACGATGAAGATTTAATGGCCGAGTACTTGGAAAATGAAGATGCTCCTAACGAATTAATAAAAAGAGCAATTAGAAAAGGCGTTATAGAAGGAGAATTTCATGCAACAATATGTGGCTCTGCTTTTAAAAATAAGGGTGTTAAACTTTTATTAGACGCAGTTTTAGACTATTTGCCTTCTCCCTTAGATGTTCCTGCTATTGTGGGTGTTAATATGAAAGACGAAGAAGAAACACGCGAACCCAGAGTAGACGGTCCCTTTTCTTCTTTAGCATTTAAAGTTATGACAGACCCTTATGTTGGTAAATTAACTTTCGCGAGGGTTTACAGTGGTACATTAAAGGCAGGATCTTATGTATTCAATGCAACTAAAAATAAAAAAGAAAGAGTTGGAAGAATTTTGCAAATGCATGCCAACAAAAGAGAAGAAATAAAAGAAGTTTCCGCAGGAGACATCGCCGCGATTGTGGGATTGAAAGATACCACTACTGGTGATACTATTTGTGACGAAAACAGCAAAATTATTCTTGAGTCTATGGTTTTCCCAGAACCAGTTATTTCTCTTGCAATTGAACCTAAAACAAAGGCTGATCAAGAAAGATCAATCATCGCTTTAAATAAATTAGCAGAGGAAGATCCAACATTCAAAACATTTACTAATCATGAAACCGGGCAAACTATTATTGCTGGAATGGGAGAATTACACTTAGAAATTATTGTTGATCGTTTAAAAAGAGAGTTTAAAGTAGAAGCGAACGTTGGTGAACCACAAGTTTCGTATCGTGAGACACTAACAAAAGTTGGGAATTGCGAAGGTAAGTATATTCGTCAATCAGGTGGTCGTGGTCAATACGGGCACGTATGAATTAAATTTGAGCCTAATAAAGATAAAGGATACGAATTTGTTAACAAAGTCGTGGGAGGGCGTGTTCCTCGTGAATACATTAATCCTGTGCGCGATGGAATTAGAGATGCTCTTGCAACTGGAATTATTGCTGGATATCCGATGATCGATGTTAAGGCTTCATTATATGATGGTTCTTATCACGATGTTGACTCGAGCGAAGTTGCTTTTAAAATTGCTGCTAGCTTGGCTCTAAAGGAATCAAAGAAAAACTGTGAACCAATTTTACTAGAACCGATTATGGATGTTGAAGTTATTGTTCCTCAAGATTACTTTGGCGATGTTATGGGAGACCTTTCTGCTAGAAGAGGTACAATTGAATACACCGAAGAGAGAGGCAATACTAATGTTGTACGTTCCAAAGTTCCGTTAAGAGAAATGTTTGGATACGCTACCGACTTAAGATCTTTTTCTCAAGGAAGAGGAAATTACACGATGCAGTTCAGTAGTTATGAAAAAGCTCCTAAAAGCACCGTAGAAGAAATAATCGCTGACTCAGCTAAAAAATAATTTTTAATTAAAAAAATGTTTTGTGTACATAATCATAATAGTTTGTATATAATTTGTAATAGAATAAAAACTTTAAAAACCAAAGAGGAGAAAAAAAATGGCAAAAGAAAAATTTGATAGGTCAAAGCCCCACGTAAATATAGGAACGATCGGACACGTTGACCACGGTAAAACAACACTAACAGCTGCAATCACCAATGTTTTAGCTAAACAAGGTAAAGCAACAGTTATGAAATATGAAGATATTGATGGAGCACCTGAAGAAAAAGAACGTGGTATAACAATTAACACTGCTCACGTTGAATACGAAACAGACAAAAGACACTATGCTCATGTTGACTGTCCTGGTCACGCCGACTATATTAAAAACATGATTACTGGAGCTGCACAAATGGATGGTTCTATTCTTGTTGTTGCTGCGACCGATGGCCCTATGCCTCAAACAAGAGAACACATTTTATTGGCACGCCAAGTGGGTGTTCCTAATGTTGTTGTATTCCTAAATAAGTGCGACATTGTAGATGATGAAGAACTAATAGATCTTGTTGAAGTAGAAGTTAGAGATTTACTTACTCAATACGATTTCGATGGAGACAATGCCATCGTTATTAGAGGAAGTGCTCTTGGCGCATTAAACAATGATCCTAAATGAGAAGGAAAAATTGATGAATTAATGGATGCAGTCGATGAATCAATCCCTACACCAGTCAGAGATATTGACAAACCATTTTTATTGGCAGTTGAAGATGTCTTCACTATTACTGGACGTGGTACAGTTGCAACCGGAAGAGTTGAAAGAGGAGCGCTTAAGTTAAACGATAATGTTGAAATAGTTGGCGTTGTTCCTACTAAAAAGACTGTTGTTACAGGAATTGAAATGTTTAGAAAACTTTTAGATGATGCTCGTGCTGGGGATAACGTTGGACTTTTACTAAGAGGTGTTGAGAGAAACGACATTCAAAGAGGACAGGTAGTTGTTAAACCAGGATCTGTTACACCACACAAAAAATTTAAAGCACAAGTATATGCATTAACAAAAGAAGAGGGTGGAAGACATACCCCATTCTTTAATAATTACAGACCACAATTTTACTTTAGAACCACTGATATTACTGGTGCTGCAACATTACCGAAAGATGTAGAAATGGTTATGCCTGGTGACAATATCGAACTTGAAATAGAGTTAATTGCTCCGATCGCTATTGAAAAAGGTACTAAATTTTCAATAAGAGAAGGCGGACGAACTGTTGGTGCTGGAAACGTTACCGACATAATTTCATAATAACTTTGATGTTCAAAAACAAGAAAAAAAACACTTTCGAGACGAAAAAAACAGATTTAAAAATGAAATTAACTGAACTTCAGTATCATGTTACGCAAAATTCAGGAACAGAACCTGCTTTTGATAACGAGTATTGAAATGAAAAAGGCAAGGGCATTTATGTTGATGTAGTTTCTGGAGAGCCTCTTTTTTCAAGTTTGGATAAATTCGATTCTGGTACTGGATGACCTTCATTTACAGCTGTAATTGACAGTGATAAAGTTATAGAAAAAAAAGATGTTTCGCACGGAATGATTAGAACAGAAGTAAAATCAACTTCTGGTTCCCACCTTGGGCATCTTTTCAAGGGAGACACTTCTTCACCAAACGGTATGAGATACTGCATTAATTCTGCAAGTCTATCTTTCATTCCCGAAGACAAATTAAACGAAAAGGGGTACGGAGACTACAAAAAACATTTTAGTAGTAAAAAATAAAAATGGAACAAAAATATAAATGAAACGTTGAGAAAATACTTAACGGTAAAACAGTAGAAGAATATCAAAAATCATATGAAGTCGCTATCAATGAGATTATAAAAATGAAGGGGAAGATAACCGAAAATTTGGAAAACTTTACTAAATATATAAAACATTCGGAAGAAACAGTCTTTCTTGCAAACATAATGCAAACTTATTTATTTTTAAAACACTCAAGCAACACAACTGATGCAAAAGCAGCACGAAGCTATCACCAAATCCAATCAATGTTAGGGCAAGGAGATCGACACGTTTCTTTCTCAAGCCTTGAAATATTGAGTAGTGAAGAAAAAGTTATGGGGTATTTAAAAAATAACGAGATATCTGGATACAAAAAGGTATATGAAGAGTTTTTTAAAGCTTCTGCTCACAGAGCAGACCATAGGCAAAATAAATTTTTAAATACATTTGCACCACTTATCAGTTCGCCATCAATTGTTCGAAATGATCTTATGACAAGATCTTTGAGATTTACACCTGTTCGTGACAAAGATGGAAAAATGTACAATTTATTTATGCAAAATTTACCAGTATTTTTATATAACGAAGATACTGAATTACGAAAAAGCGCCTATCAATCTTTGTGATCCACGGTTAATTACAGTTCTTCTTTATTTATAACTCTCTATGATTTGCACATAAAATCGCAAAATGAAGTCGCTAAATTAAGACATTTTAATAGTGTTCTTGATTCCTTTTTATTCAGTGAAAGAATAGATGAAGAGGTGTTTTCGACAGTAATCCAACACGTTGAAAAGAAGACAAACCTTGTTATTCAATGAAAAGAAACCATTGCTAAAATTACTAAAATTGATAATCCAGAACCATGGGATTGAAATGGACCACTTATTCAAACAGATGAAGAAATAAGCATTGAAGAAGCTATACAAATTCTTAAGCATGCATTTAAGCCCTTGGGAAAAGAATACTGAAGCAGTGTTGAATTTTTGTTTGACAATAATTTAGTAGATTTGAGTTCTGATAAAAACAAAAAGGATGAATCATTTACCTCGGGTAATGCAAATGTCTATCCGCATGTTTCTATAAAATGAGATAATTCACCTTTGAGCCTTATTTTGTTGGCTGAACAGATTGGAATTGCGGTGCATTCCCTAAAAAGTGCAACTAAACAGGTGAAGGGGTTTCAAACACCACCTCTTGTTAATTTATTAACATCCGGAGTTTTCACAAAATTTCTCTTGCTTGAACATGTAGTTCACACAAGTAAAAACAAAAAAACACAAGCATTTTTGTTAGAAAAATATATTAAAGACTTTCTTGCGAATGTCTTCAACCCTTGTATGTGCTTAGAGTTAGAAAAATGAGCACACGAAAAAGGAAGAAAAATGAAGTTAGCAAAAGATCCAGGGATGGATATTTTCGAAAAAAGCAGAGAACTTGTAAACAAGTATTTTCCTAAAACTAAAAACGAAAAAAAAGGATTTCCTTCTGACAGCCTTTGAAGTTTCATAGTTGAGCAGATGTACCAAGACTACTCTGTATTTAAGGTGATGATTCCTTATATTTCTGGAATTAGTTTAGCTTCTGATGTTTTTCATAAAGAAATAGGAGCGCTCAAAGGGTACCTATCTTTTACACAACTTGGAAAAGCCACTAGTTATTCTGATGCACTCGAGGCTACAGGAGCATGCCCTAAATCTGCCTTTGTATATACAAATATTTTTAATAAACTAGAGTGAATGATAAAGACGTTCGCAAAACTTACATAAAGTTTCTATTTAATGCTTAATTTTTCTTTTTTTTGCTATTATATATTATACTCTAGTAAAAGAGCACACAGAGAACAGTAGTATGAAAAAGAAAAGAATAAGAATCAAAATACAGTCCTATGACTATCGCATGTTGGACAAATCAGTTGTGAATATAATCGAAGTTGCAAAAGGTACAGGTGCTAATATTGTTGGTCCAATTCCACTTCCAACAAAGAAGGAAATTTTTACTATTCTAAGAGCTGTGCATAAATACAAAGATTCTAGAGAACAGTTTGAATTAAGAACACACAAAAGATTAATAGAAATTTGAAATTTTAATAGGGACACTATGGATGTTTTACAAAGAATGGCTTTACCATCAGGCGTTAACATCGAAATTAAGTTGTAGAGATATGAAAGGTTTAATAGGAAGAAAAATAGGAATGACACAAATTTTTAGTGATAAAGGTCATTCTATTCCGGTTTCTATAATTCATTTACCACCTAACCATGTTTGCGAAATTAAAACTGAAAAAAAACACGGATACAATAGTTATAAACTAGCAATTGAACCCACTGAAAAACTAAATAAACCTCAAAAAGGATATTTCACAAAAAATAACTTAAAATCCTATAAAACAATCAGAGAAATAAGAAATATGAGGTTGGAAAACACAAGTGTTGGCGACAATTTAGGCGTGGACATTTTTGAACCGGGCGACATTGTCAGTGTTCAAGGTGTAAGCAAGGGAAAAGGGTTTGCAGGATCGATTAAAAGACATAATCAATCTAGAGGACCTATGAGTCATGGTTCTAGATATCACCGACGTCCCGGATCCATGGGTCCAATTTCTCCAAATAGAGTTATGCCAGGAAAAAAACTTCCCGGTCAGATGGGTGGCGGAACTGCAACATCTGAAAATTTAGTTGTGATTATGATTGACAAAAACTATGAAGTTTTAATGGTTAAAGGAGCAATACCAGGCCCAAATAAGTCCTTAGTTAAAATTATTTCTTCCAAAAAGAAAACAAAAGCAAAAGAAATTATAAAAATAGTCAACTTAAAAGAAATAGAATTGAAAAACCAATTACTTGAAGAAGCTAAAAAATGAGGAGCAAGTGTCACAACCGATTCCTCTGTTGAAGAAATGGAAGCAATAATTAATGAAGTCCGCTCCCAAAGAGAAAGAGAAAATACTAAAAGCAACAGCGATGCCAGTGAATCAAAAGAAAAGAACGATGAGTCCATAGAAAATGAAGACAAAGAAAGTAGTAAACAATAATGGTTAACATTCCTGTCTTTAATTTAAAAGGTGAAAAAAAAGAAAAAATAACCTTGGATAGTTCTGTTTTTGGTATTGAGCCTAATAACCCAGTTATTTTTGATGTTGTAACAGCAACAAGAAGAATGGCTACGCAAGGAACCCACAAAGTTAAAACAAAAGACGAAGTAGCTGGTGGCGGAAGAAAACCTTGAAAACAAAAAGGTACAGGAAGAGCTCGTCATGGTTCCATAAGATCACCACAGTGACGTACTGGTGGTGTAGTATTTGGACCAACAACGGAAAAAAACTATCAAGTAAAATTAAACAAGAAAGTTTGAAATTTAGGATACCGATCAGTATTTAGCCAAAAATGTAAAGAAAACGCATTAATTGTAGTAGACAAAATGAAAATTGCAGAACCAAAAACTAGAAGAATTGTTGCAGTTGTTAAAAATCTAGGGTACTCAGATAAAAAAATTCTTATCCTTTCCAAAAAATTTAATCCTGTCTTAAGCTTGGCAACTGGCAATGTACCATTAATAGAGTATGAAGAAATAAATCAATGTAACATTATTCAAATAATGCACGCTGATTATATTGTTATTGATAAAGAATCCGTAATGGAAGTTCAAAACAAACTATTGAACAAAACGAAAGAGAACACAAAATAATGGCGCTAAAAAGATTTAAACCAAATACAAATGCACAACGAAATACTGTTCTTTTAGATTTAACGAACTATTTGACAACTAAGAATCCTGAAAAATCTCTGTTGAAAACCAAAAAGAAAAATGCTGGTAGAAACAACCAAGGCAAAATCACTATTAGACATCGTGGCGGTGGTTCAAGAAGAAAATACAGGGTCATTGACTTTAAAAGAAACAAAGATAATATATATGGAAGAATTGCCACATTGGAATACGATCCCAATCGTACATGCAACATTTGTCTAGTAAATTACGAAGATGGCGAAAAGAGATATATTCTTGCTACATCCGAAGCTCACATTGGGCAAAAAATTATTAGTGGTAACAACGTGCCTATCAAAAATGGAAATTGTTTGATTCTAGAAAACATTATTGAAGGTACCTTTGTACACAATATAGAAATGAGCCCTGGCAAGGGAGCTCAGTTATGCAGAAGTGCTGGAACAAGCGCACAAGTACTGGGAAAAGATGAAATAGGCAAGTACGTAATTATTCGTCTTTCTAGCGGTGAAACCAGAAAAATTTTGGCTAAGTGTAGAGCTACAATAGGTACTGTTGGCAATTCCGAACACAACTTAGTTAAGCTTGGAAAAGCTGGTAGAAATAGATGAAAAGGAATAAGACCAACTGTTAGAGGTTCTGTTATGAACCCTAATGACCACCCTCACGGTGGTGGTGAAGGAAAATCACCTATTGGTAGAGCAGCACCTTTAACTCCATGAGGAAAAAAAGCTCTGGGTGTAAAGACTAGAAACAATAAAAAACAATCTACAAAATTAATTATTAGAAGAAGGAAAAGCAAATAATGGCAAGAAGTGTTAAAAAGGGACCATATGTAGCTGATCACTTATTAAAAAAAGTTGAGAAGCAAAATTTAGAAGGTAAAAAGTCAATCATTAAAACATGATCACGCAGAAGCACTATTTTTCCTGAGTTCATTGGTCACACTTTTGGTGTACATAATGGAAGAGAACATATTCCAGTATTTGTTACCGAAGACATGATAGGGCATAAGCTTGGTGAATTTTCTCCAACAAGGAAATATACAGGGCATGGAAAAGGCAGGAAAGGTTAATAATGAAGGAAGCTATTGCTAGGGTTCGTACAGTTAGAATTAGCCCTCGTAAAGTAAGATTAGTCTTGGATTTAGTCCGTGGTAAGAAAGTTGCAGAAGCAATATCTATTCTTGAAAGTATTAATAAAAAGTCAAAAACAATAGTGTTGGATTTATTACATTCTGCAATTACTAATGCTGTTAACAACCATTCTATGAATGGAGAAAGCCTCTTCATAAAGGAAGCAATTGCTAATGAAGGACCAACATTGAAAAGATTCAGACCACGTGCTCAAGGAAGAGCATTTCCAATAAATAAAAGAACTTCACATATATTGTTGAAAGTTGCGGAGAAGGAATAATGGGACAAAAAGTTAATCCAGAAGCACTAAGATTAGGAATTAACAGGACATGAAGGTCTCAGTGATTTCCAAAAACCAAAGGTGATTATGCTAAATGACTAAAAGAAGACATTGTTATAAGAAGAGAAGTTATGAAAAGACTTCCTACCATGAACATTAGTGAAGTCATAATCAAAAGAACTGTTAACGGACTTAATGTAGAAATAAGAACATCTCAAGAAGGTGAAGTTTTAGGTCGTGAGGGTAAAAATATTGAAAAACTTCTTTATCACATCAGAAGAACTCTTGGCAATAGAAAACTAAAAATTAAATTTTCAGTTGTTCCTATCGATACAAGTATTGCTAATGCTCAACTACTTGCTAATAAAATAGCTTACTCAATCGAAAATAGAATGCCTTTCAGAATTGTTCAAAAAAAAGCAATTAGAGAAGCAATGGGTAACGGAGCTAAAGGCGTAAAAACATTGGTTGCAGGCAGATTGGGTGGTGCTGATATTGCTAGAAGCGAAGGATATTCCGAAGGTTCTGTTCCATTACACACTTTAAAAAGCCGCATAGATTATGCGACTGCTACTGCAAAGACCACATACGGCCAAATCGGTGTAAAAGTATGAATTAGTCACGGAAATTACGGAAACCGTAACACTAGAAGACCTCCAAACAGAAGAAGGAGAAGGCATGTTCCAACCCAAGAGAACTAAATATAGACGTCCTCACAGAGTATCTTACGAAGGTAAGGCAAAAGGGGCTGTTAATATTGACTTTGGTAAATATGCTTTACGTGCTCTAGAAGGAACATGAATTACGGAAAGACAACTTGAAGCTGCAAGAATTGCAATGACACGTTACATGAAAAGAGGCGGGAAAATCTGAATTAGAATTTTTCCACAAATGTCTATGACAAGAAAACCTTTAGAAGTAAGAATGGGAAGCGGAAAAGGATCTCCTGAATTTTGAGTAGCAGTTGTGAAAAAAGGAACCATAATGTTTGAAATTGATGAAGTTTCAAGAGAGGTTGCATTCGAAGCGTTAAGACTTGCTAGCCACAAACTACCCATTAAAACAAAAATCATTTCAAAGGAGGACAAATAATGTTAGTTAATGAAATACATGAAAAAACAACAAAGGAACTTGTTAAATTAGTTCATGAACTAAAATTACAGTTATTCGCCATTAGATTTCAATCTGTTACTGGTAAATTAGATAGCCCACACAGATTTAAATTATTGAGAAAAGATATTGCTAGAATATTGACTATTTTAAAAATTAGAGAAAAAAATGGTGAAAAAATTGATCTTAAATTTCAACCTCCTTCACTAGAAAAGATACAGGCTGCTGAGAAAAAACGTCAAGATCTAGAAAAAGAAAAACAAGAATCAATGATGAAGGCTCTAGAAGAAGGCATGAACAAAGCGAAAGCCGCCGACTCCAAAGAAAAGACCACAAGCAAACCTAAACAATTAACCGAAATTAAAAGAAGTGCAACCAGAGCTACAGTTGTTAAGGAAAGTAGCGGTTCTTCTAGTAAAAAAGCTAAAGAAGTTGTGTCCAAACCAAAAGAAACTGCTAAAAAAAATGTTGTAAAACCTGTTGTTAAAAAAACCACTACAGTGAAACCTGTTGCTAAAAAAACAACAACAAAAAAACCAGTTGTAAAAGAGAGTAAATAATGGCTGCTAAGAACCCAATCAAAACAGAAGAAATAATTTCAACCAAAGGAAGAAGAAGTTACAAAGGAACAGTTGTTAGTGACAAAAATGATAAAACCATTGTTGTTCTTGTAAGCACTTACAAAAAACACAAACTATATGGAAAAGCTTACTTGTCTAGTAAAAAATATCACGCACATGATGAAGAAAATAGAGCAAGAATAGGTGACCTAGTTTCAATTGAAGAAACAAGACAGCAGTCCAAGAAAAAACATTGTCGTTTAGTTAAAATTCTTGAAAGAAAGGGAAAAGTCTAATGCTTCAACAAGAATCTAGAGTAAAAATAGCTGACAATAGCGGCGCAAGAGAAATACTTATTATTCGTAATTTAGGCGGTAGTCACCGTAAATTTTCCTCAATTGGTGATCAAGTTGTTGCAACAATTAAAAAAGCTATTCCACATGCAAATGTTAAAAAAGGCGATATTATAAAAGCCGTGATTGTTAGAACCAAGAAAGGTATAACAAGAAAAGACGGAACAAAACTAAGATTTGACGATAATGCTGCAGTTTTGATAAATGATGATAAAAACCCTAGGGGCACTAGGATTTTTGGACCGATAGCTCGTGAGTTAAGAGAAAGAGGATACGCTAAAATTATTTCTTTAGCGCAAGAGGTTTTATAATGTTTAAAGTCGGAGATAAAGTAAGAGTAATAGCCGGAAAAGGCAAAAAACAAGAAGGTGTTGTTAAAAAATATTTTCCTAAGACTGAACGAGTTATTGTTGAGGGTATCAATGTTATTACTAAACACATTAAACCCACACAAGAAAAACCACAAGGTGGAATTGTTAAGGAAGAGGGAACTATTCATAAATCAAACGTTATGTTAATAGATCCCAAAAACAAAAAGATGGTAACAAGAATCGGGCTAAAATATAAAGGAAAAAAGAAATTTCGTTTTGCAATTAAAAGCGGAACGTTTATTGATAAAGGTTAATAATGAGTGAATTAAGAAAAAAGTATAACGAACAAATTAGAACACGTTTACAAAAAAAGTTTAAATTAAGTTCCATTATGGCTGTGCCTAAGGTGGTTAAGGTATCCATTAACATGGGAATGAAAGATGCTATTACTAATTCCAAAAGAATTGATGAAGCAATTAACGAATTGACTCTTCTAGCAGGACAAAAAGCGGTTGTTACTCGCGTTAAAAAATCTGTTGCTGCATTTAAAATAAGGGATAACATGCCTATTGCTACAAAGGTTACCTTGCGTGGCGATAAAATGTATATATTTTTAGAAAAATTATTTAATGTTTGTTTACCCGGTGTTAGAGACTTTAGAGGGTTAAGTAGCAATTCTTTTGATAGCAGCGGTAACTATAGTTTTGGTGTTAAAGAACACATGATTTTTCCAGAAATTGATTACGACAAAATATCTGTTAATCGTGGAATGGATGTCACTATCGTTACTGACACAACCAATATAAAACAAGCAAGAGAACTCCTAATTCAATTAGGTGCTCCACTAAAAAAGACAAAGGAAGAACATGGCTAAAAAATCATTAAAAGTAAAAGCAAATAGACATTTTAAGTTTAAAGTAAGAGCCTACAACCGATGTCAGAGATGTGGAAGGCCACGTGCAATTATTAGAAAATATATGATTTGTCGTATATGCTTTCGTGAAATGGCATACAAAGGCGAATTACCTGGAGTTAGAAAGGCAAGTTGATAGGAGAAGTTATGGTTATAGATTCAATAAGCGATATGCTTACGCGTATAAGAAACGCTAATCAACAATTTAAAAATTACACCACGATGGATTCCTCCATTCTTTTAAAGAAAATTGCAAAAATTTTATATGAAGAAGGATATATCGGAGGTTACAAGGTAAAAGTTATTAAGGACAGTCCAAAACAACAACTTTTCATTTACTTGGTTTACAGAAATGACGGACAGTCTAGAGTTATTTCTGGACTGAAAAGAATTTCAAAACCAGGCCTTAGAATTTATTCAAAAGTTGATGATATACCTCGTGTTTTAAATGGTTTAGGAAGAGTTATTCTTTCTACATCGGAAGGAATAATGGAAGGAGAAAAAGCTAGATCCAAAAACCTTGGCGGTGAAGTTATAGCTTTTGTTTGATAATGTCAAGAATTGGTAATAGAGCATTAGTTTTTCCTGAAACTGTACAAGTCACTCAAAATCCAGGAAATGAAATTCAGGTTAAAGGTCCCAACGGAACATTAATAGAAAAATTTAATTCCAGAATTAAAATTGTGATTAACAACAATGTTGTCACAACTCTGCGTTCTTCTGAAGAAAAACAAGATAAACAGCTACACGGAACAGTCAACTCTTTAATCAAAAATATGATTGATGGTGTAACAAAAGGATTTGAAAAACATTTAATTATTAATGGTGTTGGTTATAGATGCAATTTAAATGGAGGAAAACTAAATTTAAGCTTAGGGTTTTCTCATCCTGTTATTCTGGACATTCCAGAAGGAATAAGTCTTAAAGTTCCAAAACCAACCGTTATTGAAATTTCAGGCTGTCACAAACAACAAGTTGGAGCATTTGCTTCTAAAATTAAAAAAATAAGACCAGTTGAACCTTATAAAGGCAAAGGTGTTATGTACAAAGGACAACATGTACGTAGAAAAGCCGGAAAGTCTGCAGGTAAGTAATGACAGATAAAAAAACACTCCTTAGAGTAAAAAGACATAAAATTATTAGGAAGAAAATTCACGGAACACAAGAACGTCCAAGACTAGCTGTTTTTCGTAGTAATAAAAATATTTTTGTGCAAGTTATTAACGATGACAAAAAAACAACTTTAGTTAGTTCTTCTTCCTTGCAACTGAAAATTCCAAATGGTTCCAACATTGCTGCTTCAATAAAAGTTGGGTCAGACATTGGGAAAAAATGCAAGACAAAAAAAATTAAGACAATAGTTTTTGACAGAGGCGGATTCCTATATCACGGAAGAATTAAAGCCCTTGCGGACGCTGTTAGAAAAGAAGGGATAGTGTTTTAATGTCTAATACTGAAAATAAAAATCTACAAAAAGAACAAATTTTGGATAAACAAATAGAAAAAGAAGCGGCAAAAACAATGAATCAACCTACATCAAACGATGATGCCGGTACACGTAACACAGGTTCTAGTGGAACAGGCGCACCTATGCCTAAGGAGAACGATAGAGAGGATAAAAATCCTAGATCACGTCGTGAACGTCCACAGGGTGGTAGAAGATTTGAACGTCCTCGCAGCGACATGACAGAAAAAGTTATAAAAATTAACCGTGTTGTTAAAGTTGTCAAGGGTGGAAGAAATTTTCGTTTTACTTCCTTAGTTGTAGTTGGAGATAAAAAAGGGAAAGTTGGTTTTTATAATGGAAAAGCAACTGAAATTCCAGCAGCTATAAAAAAAGCATTCAAGAAAGCTAACAAAAACACTATTCAAGTTCCTATTTTTAAAGGTTGTACCATTCCACATGTTGTACAAGCTAAATACGGAGCTTCTATTATTTTATTAAAACCTGCAAAAGCGGGTACTGGAATTATTGCTGGTGGAACAGCAAGGTCCGTGCTAGAGTTAGCAGGAATAACCGATGTGTATGCTAAATCACTAGGTAGCAATAATCCAATTAATGTTGTTGCTGCTACAATCAAAGCATTGTCAAAATTAATGACAATTGAAGAGAGAAATAGTAAAATAATATCTAAAGAGGAACGTGCAGAAATGGCAGAAGCAAGAATGCAGAAAAGAATAAAAAATGAAACTAAATAATCTCCAACCTGCTCCGGGTGCAAGACACAGAAAAAAGAGAATTGGAAGAGGAACCTCTTCTGGTTGGGGAAAAACATCCGGTAAAGGAATGAAGGGGCAGAACTCTAGATCTGGTGGCGGAACTCGTCCTGGATTTGAAGGGGGACAAACACCTTTGTTCAGAAGAATTCCTAAACGTGGATTTCACAGTTTAAACAGAGATAATATTCTTGTTATTAAAACAACTAATTTAAACAAGTATGCTGTAAAAACAAAAATTGATATTGACTTGATGAAGGAAAACAAAATAATTCCACAGAAGACAAATGTTATACGAATAGTAGCAGGTGGTAAAATTACACAATCGTTTAAAATTAAATGTAATTACTGTAGTCCAACTGCAAAAAAAATTATTGAAAAATCTGGTGGGAGTGTCCAAGTAATTTAATATGGGCGCCAAGCTAAAAGCTTTTTTCACAACCAAAGAACTTTTAGTTCGTGTTTTTGTAACCGTCCTAATTTTAATAGTTTTTAGATTAGGAGCTTCAATTGTTGTTCCTGGTGTTTCGATAGATAGTGCAACACAAAGCGCCACTTTTGATGGGAGTTCAGTTTTTGGAATTTTTAACTTATTAGGTGGGGGTGCCTTACGACAATTTAGTTTACTATCGCTTGGAGTGTCGCCATATATTACAGCATCTATTATTACACAACTTTTAAGTACTGATGTTGTTCCGCCTTTGACAAGAATGGCAAAGGGTGGCGAAAGAGGTCGAAAAAAACTTGACTTTATAACAAGAATCCTTGCTGTTATTATTTCTTTAATTCAAGCAGTTGCGATTTCCGCAACATTAAGAGATAACAACGTTATCACATTTCCTTTTAGATTTGATGAAGCATTTTCCTTTATTTACATCATGGTGGTTTTAACAGGAGGAAGTTTATTCGCGTTATTCTTAGCAGACACCATTTCAACAAAAGGTATTGGTAACGGTGCAAGTTTGGTTATTTTCTCTGGTATTATTGCTGTTTTACCAACCAATTTTATTAGTCTTTTCCGTTCAATTGCTAATCCTGAAAGTCCAGCCTCTCTCTTTACATACCAAATATTTCTCTACCTAACTTATGTCATCTTCTATTTTGTTTTAATACTCGGAGTTGTGTTTGTAAATCAATCTGTGCGGCAGATTCCAGTTCAGAATACAGGAAGCGGCCTTTCTTTAAAAGAGGAACAGATATCGTATCTTCCGCTTAAAGTTAATTCTGCTGGTGTTATTCCCGTTATTTTTGCATCTTCGATTATCACATTGCCATTGACAATTGGAGAATTTTTCCCTGAAGGCACACCATTGCGAGATACGCTAAATACCATATTTGGACTGAACAGTTATGGGTTAATAATGTATGCTGCCCTCATAATTGTTTTCTCCTTTTTCTATGCCTCTATTCAAATTAATCCAGATCAACTTAGTGAAAATTTCCAAAAAAACGGTTCGTTTATTCCAGGTGTGCGGCCGGGTGAAGAAACAACGAAATATATTAAATCAACTTTGTTTAGACTGACCATTCTAGGAGCATCCTTCCTTACTTTCATTGCTGTTATTCCTTACTTAATTAGTATCATTGCAACAAACATACCTTCACAATTGGCTTTCGGTGGTACTGGATTAATAATTCTTGTTGGTGTTGCCATCGACACTACTCAACAAATTGATGGACGATTAACTCAAAAAGAGTACGGTAGATTTCGAGCCCGACAAGAGGCGATGTTATCTAATAAGTTTTCTAGTGAAAGTTCTAATACTCAAGAAAACGAACAGGATAAAATACAAGGCATCTGATAGTGTTATACATTTTTTTGGGCAAACCAGGCGCCGGCAAAGGTACTCTTGCAGAATACGCAGAAGTTCAATACTCTAATAAAAAGAAAGATCTAATTTATATATCCACTGGAGATTTATTTCGTGCAATTTGCAAACTAGAAACAAAATTAGCACAAGAAGTTAAACAGACTTTAGGAGAAGGACTGCTTATCAACGACAACCTTACCAACAGAGTGTTTTTGGAAAAATTCTCACAATACGATAATAAGTTAACCTTTATATTGGATGGTTATCCAAGAACTATTAATCAAGCAAAATTTTTGCAAGAAATTATACAGAAACACAATTTTGGCACATACAAAGTGATTTACTTGGATTGCGCACAGGAAATTTTGATTAATCGTCTTTGTGGTAGACGCATTTGTCCAAAGTGTTATAAAGTATACAATGTTGTATCTAAAAAGCCAAGAATCGAAAATCATTGTGACTTTGATAACGAATTACTTATACAAAGAAAAGACGATAGTAAAAGCTCTGTAGAAACACGAATAAAAGTATACGAAAAAGTCACTGAACCACTAATTAATTTCTACTCTGAATTGGGTATATTACAAAAAGTTAATGTTGAGTCTATTTCAGTTTCGGAAATATTCAAAAAGGTGTTTAACTAATGTATTCAAAAAGTGAAATTGCTAAAATTAAGCACGCCGCTTATATAACTGCTGTTGCTCTAGAAAGAGTGAAAAAAGAGATTAAAGAAAATGTCTCGCTACTGTATTTAGACAAAATCGCAAAAGCAGCAATTATCGAAAATAATTGTATTCCTTCCTTTCTAGGTTATCAAGGATTCTTAGGGTCTATTTGTGCAAGCGTTAATGATGAAATTATTCACGGCATACCTTCTGATTACAGATTAAAAGACAATGATTTAGTATCCATTGATCTAGGTGCTCAGTACAAAGGTTTTACAGGAGATGCTGCATTTACAGTATGTGTTGGCAACAAACCTAGTGTTGATCAACAAAGACTATTAGAAGGAACTGAACAAGCGCTTTTAATTGCTGTAGAAAAGTTAAAGGCAGGAATGACCACAGGAGACATTGGTAATGTGATACAAAAAGTTGCAAAAAAATATAATTTAGCGATCGTTCAAGAGTTTTCAGGGCACGGTGTTGGGAAAAACTTGCATGAAGAACCATATATATTAAATTATGGAAAAAAAGGAAAGGGAGACAAATTTTATAACAATCAAATTGTGGCAATCGAGCCGATGTTTTTGTTGGGAAAAAACGACATATATATTGCGAAAGATAATTGAACTGTGAAATCAGTGGATAGAAGTTTATCAGCACATTTCGAACACACAATAATAATTAATGATAAAAAATCGAAAATTTTGTCTAAAATTTAAGTATGGCAAAAGATGTTTATGAAACAACAGGAAAAGTAGTTGAAGTTTTACCAAATACTTTATTCAAAGTAGAATTGGAAAAAAATGGTAAAATTATTAATGCTTATTTATCCGGCAAGATGCGCATGCATTATATTCGTATATTACCAGGCGATATTGTTTCGCTTGAAATATCCTCATATGACATGACCAAGGGTCGCATAACATATAGGCACAAAAAGAAGTAGAGAAGAAAAATGAAAGTAAGAAGTTCAGTAAAACCAATTTGTGATAAATGTCACACAATTAGAAGAAAAAAAAGGGTTTGTGTGATTTGTATAAATCCTAAACACAAACAAAGGCAGGGGTAATGGCACGTATTAAAGGAATAGATGTACCAAATCGTAAACACGTTGTTATTGCTTTAACAGCGATTTATGGAATTGGAAGATCCAACTCACAAAAAATTTTGAAAGAGGCAAATATTGCTGAAAGCACTAAAGTATCAAAATTAACAGAAGACCAATTAACAACAATTAGAAAAATTGTTGACAAATACACTGTGGAAGGTGACGCAAGAAGAGAAAAAAGTCTTAGTATTAAAAGACTAATGGAAATTGGAAGTTATCGTGGAATGAGGCACCGTAGAGGGTTGCCAGCAAGAGGACAAAGTTCAAAGCAAAACGCAAGAACAATTAAAGGTCCAAGAAAAACAGTAGCTAATAAGAAGAAAGTAAGTAAATAATGGCACCAAGAAAAACAATAACAAAGAAAAAAGTTAAAAAATCCGTTTCGGAAGGAGTGGCACATATCCACTCTACTTTTAACAACACTATTATTTCCATTAGTGAAAAAAATGGAAAAATATTGGCATGAAGCAGTTCAGGAGCCATCGGTTTCAAAGGAAGTAAAAAGTCCACGCCATATGCTGCTACAATCGCAGCACAAGAAGTTGGTAAAAAAATTAAACAATTTGGTATGCATACACTAAGTGTTAGAATGAAAGGTCCTGGTCCAGGACGTGAAGCGGCACTAAGAAGCTTACAAGCACAAGAATTTGAAATAATAGATGTTAAAAACGTAACACCTGTTCCTCATAATGGTTGTTTGTTGCCAAAAAGAAAAAGGAGAATTTAATGAAAAAATTCAAAAAACCTAGTTTTATGGTTGTAGAGAGTAGCGAGGATAACAGCTATTGTCAAATTAATGTAGAACCTTTAGAAAGAGGATTCGCAAATACTTTAGGTAATGCACTAAGAAGAACATTGATATCTTCTACACCAGGTAGCAGCATGATTAGTGTAAAATTTGAAAAAGCTAATAACGAGTATGTTGCTTTAAAGGGAGTTGTTGAAGACGTTTTAAGCATAATTCTTAATTTAAAAAAGATGGCTATTAAATCAGATTTATCACAAGTAAATGAAACTGAAATTAGTGGATTTATTTTGGAAAACAAATCTAAAATTGGAAAATTATACGCAAAGGATATTGAGTTACCTGCAGGATATTCAATAACAAATCCAGATTTGTACATTTGTACAACATCTGCTGCTAATGCTTTGGCAGTAACGATTTATGTGACAACAGGAAGAGGTTACTACACTTTTGATGAAACTAAAAACTGATTAAAAGAAAGTGGTTGCATTCCTACTGATGCCGACTTTTCTCCAATTAGAAACGTTAATTATGAAGTTACATCTGTTACTAGAGATAGAGAAAGAAATGATGAATCTTTAATATTGAGAGTTACAACAGACAAAACAATAACTGCGAAAGAAGCGGTTTCTGCTGCATCAAAAATTTTACAGTCTCATTTGGAAGAGTTTGTGAATTGAAGTGAGTTTTTACCTGTAGAAAATATAATTCTTGAAAAAGAAGAAGAAGAGAAACGAGCAGTATTGGATACTCAGATCGAGGATCTAAATCTAACTGTTCGAAGTTATAATTGTTTAAAAAGAGCGGGAATTGAGTCTGTGAAAGAACTTACTGACCGCACTGAAGAAGAAATGATGAACTTGAAGAATCTTGGGAAAAAATCTTACAATGAGATTGCCGACAAAGTAAAAGAATTGGATTTAAGGTTTAAGGAATACTAGAATGTCGTTCAAAAAAATAACAAATCCTAAAAATTCTGCATACCGTAGAAGAATTCAAAAAAATCTACTTACTTCTTTAATCTTAGAAGGTAAAGTCCAAACAACTTTGCCTAGAGCAAAAAAAGCACGCTCTCAGTTTGAAAAGCTTATTACATTGGCTAAAAAGCAAAACATTGCAAGTAGAAGAAGAGTTGCTGCAAAAATTAATGTTGCTGAAAAAAACAAGAAAAAAGCTATTGATATTTTGTTTAGTGATATTGCTCCCAAATATAAAACTCGCAACGGCGGGTACACAAGGTTACTAAAAATCAAAAATCGTCTAGGCGATAACGCAACTATTGCTGAAATTTCTTTGGTCTAATAAAATTTTATATAGTTATAATTTAAAAGTATATGAAAAATGCCGTTACTTTAGAGAAAATAAATTTTAAGTATAATTCTAATAGTAAAAATTGAATTTTACACAATGTAGGATGTGGGTTTCCACTGGGGAAGTACACGGTTATAATTGGACATAACGGAAGTGGAAAAAGTACATTAAGTAAAATTGTTACTGGTATTATTAAGCCCTTTTCGGGCAATGTTTTTATAGGCCCAACTAAAATAACAAAAACTAACCTAGCAAAGATTAGAAAAAACATTGGGATAGTGTTTCAAAATCCGGATAATCAGTTTATTGGCACCACAGTTAAAAACGATATTATTTTTGGCTTAGAGAACAACTGTGTTCCACCTTCTGAAATGGAAGAAATAATCGAAAAGGCTGCTAAAAAGGCAGGAGTTTTTCATCTTTATGACAGGGCCCCACAATTTTTGAGCGGTGGTCAAAAACAAAAAGTAGCCATTGCTGGAATATTAGCATTAAGAAATGACATTATCATTTTTGATGAAGCTACAAGTATGCTGGATCCTAGAGGCAAAAGAGATATCAAACAAATAATGATTGAATTAGGAAAAGAAAAAAACAAAACAATTATCAGCATCACTCACGACATGGAAGAAGTTATCAATGCTGATCATGTTTTGGTTATGGATAAGGGAACAGTTTTGATGGAAGGGACCCCTGCAGAAGTTTTCTCCCATGCTGAAAAATTAAGAAAAGTTGGGTTGGACACACCATTAACTTACACAGTAAGTGAATATCTTTCTAAATTTGATAAATCTTTTAAACCCACTATTTTTTTTAAGGAATTTATAAAACAATGTCGATAAAATTTGAAAATGCTAGTTACGTTTATGGAATAGGCACTCACCAAAAAACTGCTGTTTTAAATAATTTGAATTTAGAATTGGAATACGGTAAAATTTACGGAATGATAGGTGCTACAGGATGTGGCAAAACCACCGCTATACAATTAATAAATGGATTGCTAAAACCCACCAAAGGAAAAATAGTAATAGAACAGACTGTTGGAGAAGGTCTGTCTATTAAAAAACAACGAAAAGCAAAAAAAATAAGTGTTTACGAGGCAGTTAAAGGAACAGGTATTTCTGTAAAACTATGAAGAAATCTGGAAAGGGGAAAAACACCCATTGATAAAAAAACCATTTCCGTTATGCTCAAGAAATTAAACATTAGTAAAAAAGATTTTAATAAAAATTGTTTTCAAAAAACATTACAAATAAAACGCGAACTAATTAGCCAGCATTCAGGAAATGATACCACTCGACAAAAATTTGTCAACGATTTTTTAATTAGACCTTTGGATTTTTTTGCTAATTTTTATCGCAAAACAATTGGAAATTTTATAACAGGAAAAAAAATTAAACTTATCAGAACAAACATTGGCTTAGTTTTCCAATTTGCAGAGTATCAGTTATTTGCCGATACCATAGCTAAAGATATTGCCTTTGGTCCCAAAAACTATAAAGTCCCAAAAGAAGAAGTTGAAAAACGTGTTAAAAAGTATATTAAAATTGTTGGACTATCCGAGAAACTTCTAGACAAAAGCCCATTCGACTTAAGTGGTGGCCAAAAAAGAAGAGTTGCTATTGCAGGTGTTCTTGCTATGGAGCCTGATGTTTTGATTTTTGATGAACCAATTGCTGGCCTTGACCCAAAGGGTGAACAACTGATGATGGAATTATTTAAATATTTGAATAAGGAATTAGGAAAGACCATTATTATGATCACTCACAATATGGATCATGTTCTAGAAATCTGCGACAAAGTGATAATTATGGAAAAAGGTAGTTTTAAAGAGTTTATCACGCCAAAGGAATTATTTGACTCAGAAGAAAAGGTAGAAAAATATGGTCTTCTCCCTCCCCTTTTATACAAGTTTGCTCGTCAAGTTTCAAAAGAAATTAAAGGATTTAAAATTCAAACAGCTAAGACACTTAATGAGTTCAAAGAGGAATTAAAATCTTTTCTAATAAAAAACAGAAAGGAAGAGTCTAGTGGCGGTTAAAAACATAGTTCCTGGCGAGTACATCGAAAGAGATTCCTTCCTTCACAGAGTTGACCCACGGATAAAATTTATTGGTATTATTATTCTTATTATTGCGATTTTCTTAAATGCAGGATTTGAATCCTATGTTATTCTTGGTGGTATAGCAATAATTTTATTTAGTGCCGGTAAAATTAAATTCAAAACTTTCTTTGACTTATTAAAGCCCATCCTTATTTTATTTATTATTTTGTTTATACTAAACTGACTTTTATTGGCATCAGCAGGTGTTCCAGCAGCCGGTGTGATTGATACTAGAGGAGTTGTGTGAGGGAACAATGCAGGAGCGTTTACATTGCACAGCCAGGCCCTCTACCGAACTCTGTATATTTCGTTACGCGTTTACTTAATTATTACTTTTACAACCGTATTAACCATCACAACCAAACCCCTGGACATTACCATAGCAATTTCTGATTTATTGTTCCCTTTAAAATACATTCGTTTCCCAGTAGATGAGGTAGCTTTGATGTTGGCAATTGCTTTGAGGTTTATTCCCACACTTATTGATGAAGCAGATAAAATCTTAAAGGCACAAGCAAGTAGAGGTGTTGATTTTGGCTTTGGTAGTATTCAAGAAAGAGGAAAAGCAACAATAGCATTAACGGTTCCGCTTTTTGTAAGTGCTTTTCAGAAAGCAGATGACTTAGCTAACGCACTAGACGCAAGAGGATATTCCCCTCAACAAATAAGAACAAGATACAGTTTATTTAAAGTGAAATGAGAAGATTATGCAACTATTTTTCTTTCGATGGCGGTCTTACTTTTCTGTATTTTGGTAGGTTACTATAGTTTTAGTGGTAATCAAGCAGGTCCCTTCTTTTCACTAGCATTTATTAGAAATGCAATAAATGGAGGAATTCCAGGATTAGGTCCGAACAATAATCCTTTAATTTATCCATTCTTTTAGACGTGAAGTATTTAGTAAAAGTTGCTTACGACGGTTCTCATTTTTTTGGTTGGGCAAGACAGAACAACAAAATATCCATTCAGCAAACAATAGAAGACTTTTTGTCTAAGGCTTTGAATACTAAAATTATAATTTTTGGAGTCAGTAGAACCGATAGAGGGGTACATGCAACAGCACAATTTTTTCATTTTGAAACTAATCATGTTTTCTCTGCAGGAAAAATATTAAGTTTTTCTGCAGGGTTAGAAAAATACGACATTCAGTTAATAGATTGCTATATAATTCCTGATAGTTTTCATCCAAGATTTGACGTTGTATCGAAAGAGTATATTTATAAAATTAACACTAAAAGAAAAGAAATATTTGAAAATCACTATGCACTTTTTTGACCACACCACTTTAGTGAAGAAACATTTGATACTTTTTTTAAATTATTTATAGGGCGACACGATTTCTTGTCTTTTTCTAGTTCAGATAAAGAAAACACTATTAGAGAAATATACGATATTTCTTACTGCTTTGAGCAAGAGTACTTAATTTTAAAAATCAAAGGCAACGGTTTTTTAAGGTACATGGTAAGGGCTATTTTCTCCGCCTTACTTGTCTTTCAAATTCAAAAAATTACAAAAGTTGAATTAGAAGATTGTTTAAGTAGTCCAGCAAAAGCCAAATACAGCAATAAACTAATTTCTGGAGGCTTGTATTTAAGTGATGTTGTATTTAATGACGGATATAAGTTAAAATAAGAGTATGAAAAAAATATATTTTGCAGGCGGATGTTTCTGAGGAGTTGAAAGATATTTTCAACTACTTAAAGGTGTCGAATGTACTGTTACAGGGTATGCAAACGGAATCACCAAAAAAACAAATTATAAAAAAGTTTGCTGAGGAACAACTAAGCATGCGGAAGCGGTTGAAATAACTTATGATCCCGAAACAATTACTTTAGAAGAGTTGATATTGCATCTCTTTAGAATTATTGACCCAACATCTATAAATAGGCAAGGAAATGATGTGGGGGTACAGTATCGTTCTGGTGTTTACTATAGCGATAAAGATGATAAGGAAGTTATCGAAGAAATACATGCAAAAATGTACAGTTCCTTTAAAGATGCACTAGCCGTTGAATTCGGTCCATTGTTTAATTTTTGTGTTGCAGAAGATTACCACCAAAATTATCTTATAAAAAACCCCGGTGGGTACTGTCACATTGATTTTCGTATGATTAAAAAAAACGAAAGAAAATAAAGAAGCTATATAACAAAGATCCAAAAATAAGAATTAATTAATTATCTTCTCAGATAAAATATTAGCATTTGGGTCCTTAAAATAAACGCTCACACTTTTTCTAGCACGAGTCAGCAGAATGTTCAACTGATTTTTAATAAACTTTTCATTTTCTTTTTTCTTTCAAATGTAATCATCGTCATTTGAATCTAGTTTAAAATATTTATTGGGAGCTTTGCTTTTGCTTGAATCAGCACGAAACGTATTTGTGTTTGTGTTAAAGTAAATGTCTTCACCAATGTAAACAGCCACATGATCAAACTCCGAACCTTGAACGGTCTGGTAGAAACCCACGTAGTCAATGCCCTTTTTATCTGTGTTAAAATTAAAGCTATGTTTCGATACAAACTTCTTGTAACCTTTTTTTAACTTAGCCTTGGTATTTTTAAAATTATCAGTTTTTGGATATCAAGAAAGTTTTAAATTTCCAAGATCTATGTCGGGCGTTGGAATTCCATCATCGCTAAAATCTTTGGTTCATGGTCAGCAATAAGTACTTAAAAATCTTGAGGATTCAGAATCAATATCCTGTTTTCTTTTTAAATCATTGTACATTTTCATTGGATCTTTGTAAATTTTAATGGCAAAGTCTTTTGTATTTTTAAAAAATTCTTGTCCATTGTCATTTCCGTACAATCAGTTTTTTATTCAACTTATGTACTGTTGCCCGCCATTCACTCTAAACTGCTCTTGTAATTCGTGAACGTATACGCTTGTATTAAAATAACTTTCTGCATACTCTTTTACTGTTTGAATTGTTCCAAATTTTTTACAGGAGGTAATTTGATTATCATCCATTATTATCACTACGTTTTTTTTATTTTGTAAAAACTCCTTTATGTAGTTTTTGGTGTTGTTGAAAGCAAATCGTTTATCTATTAAATGTGCTTCATCAATTATGGCAATATCTGTTCCTTCTCGCGGGACAGTCCCAGCGATAGCACCGTATATCATTTGTTTCGCTTTTCAATTAAATATCGTCTCAATAGTTTTTCTAAAATCTGTGCCAGGTAAATGAATAGTTGTTTCTAAATTTTTATGGTTATATCGAAAATGCAAAAACGCCAATAGCGCAACAATAGTTTTTCCCGTCCCTGCCGCTCCTTTCACTATGTGTAAAGTCTTTGTTTCGTCATCTAGATGGGAAGCAATGCTTTTTTTTATAATTTCAAATGTTTCTTTTTGCGTATAAGATAAAACAAGTTTTTTAAGGTCATCCATTTCTTGGTTGGCCTCACCAATTAATTTTTTCGAAGGTCTAAATTTCATTGCATTAAATCTAGCGACAATATCCTTTAATTTGCCTCCAGCAATATTATCGTCTATAAACTTTACAAATTCTGGTGTTTTTTCCCTTGTAAAAACAGGAGCATTTTTTAATATATTCTTAAACTTAGGATCAAAGATTGGGTCATTTTGTTTTAGGGGTTCATAATTATGCATTAAAACACAAGGTTTTAATTTACAGTCTTTCAGGAAAGTTTTGTCCACGTTGGTGATGCTATCGACATAATTTTGTGCCTGAACCGAAGGATGAAGTAAACTATTTTTATTTCCTACAGACGTTATTACATTAAAAATATCAGAATTATCAACTCCTACTTTCGTTCATTGTTTTAGTTCAACAACTAAAATGGTGTCTTCCTTCTGCTTATTTTTACCAGTAAATATTAAATCTATTCGACTTCTAATGTGAGGAATTTGAAATTCAATTAACAACTGATTTTCTAATCATTTTTGCTTACGGTTTATTATCGCATAGACTAGGTATAAAGATGAATGTCAAGAAATTACTTCCTTTATTCCAGGACGATAGCCTAGTTGTGTAAAAAAACCTTCCTTAATGTTCCTAATAAGGGTATTTGACTCAGAATCTTTAATAAAGTTGCGAACGGAATTACTGTAGATAATCATTACTTTCTCTTTTTGAAAGAACCCTTTGCTAGTTTAACTGGATATTTTATTTTATTTTTCTCTATTTTTTCTTGAGTTGCTCTTAAAACATCAATGTCTAATTTATCTGCAATCATCAAAAGATAGGTAAATATATCCCCTACTTCTTCCTCTATTTTTTCTAGTTCATCAGAAGTTATTTTTTCATCAGGAGTTTTTCATTGAAAAATTTCTAGTAATTCCGAGGCTTCTCTTGAAAGAGCCATAGTGATATTTTTGGGTGTGTGATAAATGTCTCATTCTCTTTCTTGAGCAAAAGTTTTGATTTTTTTAACCAAGATTTGGATTTCTTTTTGGTCCACCAAATAATTATAAACTTAGGAAACCAATAGTAGTGGATTATTTTATTTTTCCTCGACACGCAAGAGAACAACAACTTTTAGTATAATAAAATCATGAAAAAAAGATTATTATCCGCACTAGCAACTTCCTCATTAGTTGGAGTTTCGCTAGTTGCAGCAGTTGCGCAAGCATGCACAAGTACAGATCCACAAACTACCCAAAGAATCGAAATGTTGGTTAGCGCAGTAAATGAATTTTCAAGTTACAATGTGGCTACAACCACTCCAAGCGCAGGACTTGCGGAAGAACTTTTAAATGCGTTAAACAGCCGAATACTTGTAGAAACCCAAACTCATACGCTTCGCTCAATGCAATTCGCACCTATTACAAACAACAATGTAAGGGTCACTAATAGTGGTACAACGTTTACCGCAACCATCAACGATACAAGCGGCACTATAACAAATCCAGCATTAATGGTTAACGGAAATATTACTGTAACCGCTTCAGTTACTAACACAAACGATTTTGCAATATCTACTAACACGGGAGTAGGCGGATTAGAATTTGTCATGAGTAATCTTTTTGTTCTTATTGAGGCTGTAAATGAATTTAGGTCTTATAATAGTTCTTCCTCGGTTATTAGTAACGGTCTTGCAACAGAATTTTTAACAGCCTTGAATAATCAAATAGATACCCAGTCATCAGGGAATGCGGCAACTACCTTGGATTTCAACACTATTGTTCCAGAAAATGTAGTGGTTTCTAATAATGATTCAATGTTTGTAGTGACTTTTAACAATGTTACAGGTACACTTACAGACCAGCTTTCAGTAATCTCTGGAAATTTCACTGTAACAGCAACGCTTAATAATAGTGGGGTAGTAACAATTTCTAGTAATAACTCTGTAAGCGAAATTCCTTTAGTTCCATCTTCTGTATTGCAATTAGTAAATACCCTCAACGATGGTTCAATAAGAGATTACAGTACTTCAAATGGAGGAATTATTCCAGGTTCACTTCAAGAAACATTTTTTAGTGCTCTTGGAACAGAAATAGGGTCCGGTGTTTTTTTATTTAGATTTGGTTTTAACATGATTAATGCCTCTAATATAACTGTAACCATGGACAACCAGGCAACCACACTAACAGCACGACTACCAGGAATTTTTGGGAACGGTCTATCAGATGCTAGCAGTAATTTCACTCTTTCAGGACAAGACACTGGCGACAGCATTATGGTAGTGTTTTCGAACGTTGACACAGGAAATGTCAACAATTTTCGTGTCGATTCTATTAATAACCTAAACGTTGATAATGGTTAAATTAATATCTTTAAAGTAAAAAACTTTTAACTCGTTACAATCAGTATTTAATTTTTAAGAAATTTTATTTAAACGTCTTGTTATCGTGAATTAAAATGCTTGTTTCATGATTAATGGCCCCAACCATAAAAGATCAACCTATAACCAATACTATCGCAGAACCAAAAGATAAAAAAGCTGTAATTGTAAACACAAGGTATTCTGCTAAAGGAACACGCGTTACTTCCTGAATATTTTCAACTACTCCTGTGAGTAAAATCAAACCAAACGATAGATTGTACACGATTAAAAAAACACCAAAAATTAATCAAACAATAGAAATTGTTTTTATGGAAAGCATTTCTTTTCTAAATTTTTCAGGTTTTGACAACATCATTTTATACTTTGCTATTTTTGAAATTAAGATTAAAGCTGTAATGGCATATACTGTGGAAAATACAATGCCCAAAACCGCTATTGAGGAAAAAAAGACCATTCCAAATTGAGCTGCATCTCCTATTCCGGGAGAGGTAAGAACTATTTTTAAAAGTATTGCAGAAAGGATTAAAGACATAATTTCCGCCACAAAAATTACAGAGTGTCCCACAAGACCCATGGTAGTGCCAAGATGCATTTTTCTCAATGTTCATTTTTCTAATTTTTGATTCGTGGTAGGCATGGCCTTCTTCTCGATGTTCACATAAGTATTGTACATAATTTATGTTTCACAATTTATACGATTTACAGTAAACCTAGACATTTAAATAGACACAAAAAAGTAAAAAATACTTGACTAAGCATAAAAAGATATGACTTTATAAATTTTCTATAGAAAAAACAGGCCAGAAACGTTTGTTACATAAAGTTTTTGAGTTGCTGTGTTAAAATTTGCAACCACAGTCATAGTATCCGCATTTATTTCTCTAAAAGGGGAGTTTGTAGTAACGCCACGAATGTTGGTCATTGTAGATGTATATGTGTTGTTAGCATAAGTCATGGAATTAAAATTGTTTCCTTCCGTCTGTATCAAAGAATTGATTGCAACACCAGGTCCTAATGATGTGTTTGCTTCAAGAATAAAATCCTGATATAAGTCAACTTTTGGTCAACTTGTTGTAATAAGGCCTTTGCTAATCATGTTGCCTAAAGATTCCATTTGAAATTTTCCGTAATTTCCCTCTTCCCCCTTGTTAAAAAGAAAAATGGGATTTTCTTGCGTGCCAAAAATTTCCACATTAATTTGTCTTGAAAGTCCTGTTTCGGAGAGATACATATGATGATTTGGTAGTGATTGTATTGCATTTGTGGATCAAGAACCTGTCAGAACACTAGATGACAAAAAAGTGTCAACATCAGAGTTAATACCTAGTGTAAAACTATTATTAGAAATTGAAGATATGCTTATGTCCAAATCGTTTGCTATGCGTCCACTTAAAAAAGCAGAAGACATCCCAGCTGTGTAGCTTAAATAATTTATAAAAGAATATAGACTCATGTCTTCTTCTAGAACACTATCATCAGTAATTAATAATTCAAAATTAAAATTATCGTTACTTCCTGTTTTTAGCCTAGAAATGGTGTCAGCGAACAACTCTCTAATTTTTGACTCGCCCAGCGTAATATTGGGAGAAACTCTTGACAGTGTACCTCCGCTTAAAGCGGTAAAAGAAAAATCCTCATTTTTATAACCAAATATAATTTTTACGTTATTACCGGTGATTCCAGTTTTTATACCTTGGTAAGTTAGATCGGAATTTGCATGCGGTAAACCCGATTGAACTTCAACATTCAAATTTGGAACCTCTATTGAATATATGGTTCCTCCCACACTAGTTACTAGGGGTATACTATTAGCAAAATTAAAGTCAATAGTTGACCCTTCTACAAAACTATTGAAAGTAGCATCTCCTAAATTAGAAGGATTAATAACACCAATTTCCATTGAATTTATGTGATCTAGTATAGCTTCACTAATGTTGTTCTCTTGCTTGCTCAATTCTCTTGTGCCGACTTCAAACCCGTCAAGAGATGTAAAAATAGCTGCAATCGATGATTCTATCGGCGAATTAACAGGCGGTTCTGCTGGAGGCACAACAGGTGTATCATCGGGTGATTCAACATCAGGAATAGGTTCACTTACATCATTTTTTTGCATATAACCGCATGCTTGAGCAATTGGTACCAAAGATAATCCACCAGCCATTGCTCCTGCCCCTAATAGTCAAGATAGTTTTTGTTCACTATATTTCATCAGACTCTAATTTTAACACAAAAACATAAAAAGTAAATATTGCCAACCCTCCGGCTAAGATTTGCTACCGATACTAAATATTCTTTATTTATATTTGTTTTTTTGATAATGAAATGAGTTACTGGATTTTTCTAATACATTTTTTGAAACAATTACTAGAAAACCAAGTCTCTTCTCATAAGTGTTTGAAATTAATGTTCAGTTTTTTTGCATCATACAATAAGAAAAAAATTATATAAATAATCCCCCGGTTACTGGAAGCACAGTTGTTCCATCATCAAGAATGAAATGAAGAGTAATTGAATTACTTGCAGACCCTTCGTTTCCGGTAAGAACATGAGAAACGTTACCAGAATTTGAAGTCGCAGATCCTGTGAATCCCGCCAGTGAAATTGAATAATCATTACCAACAACACTTACATTAAAAATATTAATAATTGGGTATGTTCAACTAGCAATAGCAATAGAAACGGGAGAAGCAAGGTTTTCAAACTCACTTATTATTGCTTCGGCAATTTCTAAACGACGCGTAATCGGAGACGAGATGCTACCGTTATACATTTGCAAAACAGAAGAATTTATATCGCCAATAAGAATCGACTCTCGTGTTGCGGTAACAAGAAGTTGAGAAGTGTTGGAAGGATCAATATTTACTTCATAAACACCGTTATTAAAATTAATTTGTAGAATAATAGTTGTTTCGCTAAGAGTAATGAGTCTTCCTGCAAGAATTCTCCCAACTAATTGCATGTTGTTATTTGCTGTTATTTCAATTCTTCACGAAGTGGGGCTTTCTTCTTGAATATCCGAACTAGTAAATTCATTAAATGTACCAGAATTTATTTCTCCAATTACAGTGGTTTGAGATAAATTCACTATTGTTGCCAATTCAAATATAATTTCTAAACTTAGAACGGTTTGATTTGAATTGTCATCATAACTATAACCATTCAATTGATTGACTGCACCAACAATTGTGTTTATATCTAACGGACTTTGGGAAAGACCAGTAATGCCGTCTTCTGAAATTTCTGGTTGCCCGTTTTCTTCATTTATAGAAATTGAAATAATAACTATGCCTTCCACTAGTGGAGCTTCATTAAAGTCAGTTGAACCAGATAAGGCTAGCGAGACATTAATCATTGTGTTACTTTGACTTATGGATATATCACTTGAAGAAATACTCTGGAATGAAATTGCTTGGACGGTTCCAGACAAAGTATTGTTTAATGCCGCAAGAAATTGCATTGCTAATGTTGAGACAAGCGAAGTATTACTATTGTAGTTACTCAATTCATTAATTCCCTGAATGACAGATTGTTCAATGGAGGTTGGGGAAATTAAAGTCACTTCTCCAATGCTATACGTCCTTTGTTCTTCGGTTACTATAAACGACAAATTTCCAAATGAAGTAGCTACAGTTTCAACACCTAAGGTTCCCAATATTGTCACATTATTAATTGTTACATTGTATGTATTGCCTTGTGTTTCTACATCATCACTACCAATAACTTCAAAAGCAATTGAACTTAACACAAAGTCAGTAGGTAAAGACGTCTGAATGGAAGCAAGTATAGAGTTGCTAATAGGATTTACAATTGTTTGTCCAGCAACATAGGAGTTAAAGACATTGGCAAAAACTAAAATCGTGTCAATACCGCTTGTCGCGGATAATCCGGTTGCTTCTGTAACACTAAGGCTACCAGCAACAATGTTAACGGTCAAAGTTAAAGAACCAGTTACTGTATAAAAATTATTCAAGTCACTACTTACACTTCCGTTTCCGCTAAACGCAACACCTGTTAATGTATATCCTGTTCCGTTTTGATTGACTGAAACTAAATCTTGAAGAGCTACAATTGAATCCAAACTTTGAATTATAAACCTAGAACCAGGTGGGGAATTAGCAGGCAACAAAGAACTGTTCAAAGAATTTATAATTTCACTAGACAATCTACTAAGAGAAGAACTTGGACTGTAATTGCTCAATTCATTAACGCTATTGACAATAGTAGCAATGTCCTGTTGTGTATTACGACCAGGATCTCCTGAACAACTTTGCGCTACTGCTGTAACAGTTATTCCACCACCTAAAACAGCAGCACCCATTGCTGTTGTAATAATTCTTTTATTTTTTTTCATTTACTTTATTATATCACTGGCATTTTAATACCTTAAATTGTTTGAGTTCAGTTCAT
>JABABL010000029.1 GCA_014238225.1 Mycoplasmatales bacterium | reverse complement strand
ATTATAGAAAGAAAATACAAGAAAACTTGATGCTTAATCGCCCCAAAAAAATAGTTACGGCGGACAGTAAAATATTGTAACTGTCCACAAGAGCCCAATAACTTATAAAAAAAATTGTTATTTTTGTTCTTTTAAATTGTAACTGTTCAAACGAGCCTTTCAAATTATAAGAAATTATGATCTATTATTTTCTTTTAAAACAATGGTGTGACCATCAAATTCCTCCAAACATTTTTATTTACAACCTAAAATTATACAAATCATATAACAAGTAATTATAAGTATTAAATTTATAAATTAGTATGCCATTGTCCTTGGTTGGGCGAACAAAACATATAGGGCAGGCCAATATGTAAGAATTTTGGCTCCCGTGCTCAATGTTTGAAGAAAGTATGACATATAATTTTCTGGTAGAGTAAGGTATTCTGAACACGAAACTATGTGGTGCCAATCTGGGAGTGGTGTGAATTTTTATTTTTTTTGTCATTTGAAATTGCTCATATGGTGATTTTCAGGAAATAAGACTCTAATTGACATAACTGATTTTTTTTCAGTATATTTTAATGTTTTATTATTATCATATGTTGAGGAATATACACATCGGTAATCTTAAACAAAAAGAACTGTGATAGGTTACCGAAAAAGTTTGAAATTTAGGATAATTTTGGAATTTTACGACCAAAATCATTTTATTTTCATATAAAACTGCACGTATTATGTCTATATTTCCCACCATTGTTTATTTTGTCTCTTCTATTTTAATTTCTGAGCAATAATATGCCTTTACTGGTTTGTAAAAACTCAAGTTGGTAAAGATATTCTAGAAAATGTCCATT
>JABABL010000028.1 GCA_014238225.1 Mycoplasmatales bacterium | reverse complement strand
TTAAAGCAATGTCAGGAGCAAAAAAATTAAAGTCGCCGGCTACTTGTTGATTAAGGATTTGTTGACGAGGAGTGTCATAATTTGCATTTAAACTTAAAACAAAAGACAAGGACGCGGTTCCTTGTTGTGTTGTATAATTAAATCCACTTCATTCGTAACTTATATCTATGCCTGCTAGTGAAACTTCGACAATTACATTTTCTCCGCTTGCGTTGTTTGGTGGCAAAATAATAGTTACATCTGATAGTTGAATGCTTCTAGATAAAGAAAAATTAGAAACAGTATTGCTGGTGATAAAACCTCTATCCGTTGAATCGGTTGCGCCGTTGACTGTGAATCCGTTGCTTTCTGTAATCGCACGGAAAATATTTACAGGTACGTTGTTTTCGTTTGTTAAATTGTAAAAAGAAGTGGTTGCTTGTTGAGCAATTGTTTCGATTGAAAAGTCAGAATTTACTAAGTCATTTACTCCTTCAATATTAAAAATGTTATTCATGTCCAATGTTGCATTTCTATAAGAAATACTAAAGAGATTTTCCCTTCCTGTTGAAGGGGCAAAGTCTGTTCTTTCTGTTAAACCTAGAACAGATGCCTGAATGCTATTTACATTAAAATCAAAACTATAAGTATTATCTTGATTAGCAACTTCGTTGGTTATGGTAAAACTCACCATAACATCACTTAAAAAGGTTGTATTTGCAACATCAATGTTAAAATCGATGCTATCTAAAGCTCTTTGATAAAACATTCAAAAATTTTCTAATCCTGACGAGGCAGAGGAAGTAGTTAAATAACCATCACTATTAGTTGATAAAACAGTGTTGTTAAAAAATGCTGTTACAGTTGTGTCAGCAGGAGAATCCGGATTACACATTT
>JABABL010000027.1:579-894 GCA_014238225.1 Mycoplasmatales bacterium | reverse complement strand
ACAATAATTTGCTCTAATATATTATCAATTCCCTCACCTGTTTTTCCAGAACAAGGGATGGCATTTTCCGTATCAATACCAATCACATCTTCTATTTGTTTTTTTGTTTTTTCCAAATCTGAAGCTGGTAAATCAACTTTATTTAGAACAGGTACAATCTCATGGTTTATATCTAAAGCCTGATAAACATTAGCAAGTGTTTGAGCCTCTACTCCCTGTGTGCTATCAACAATCAAAATTGATCCTTCACACGCATAAAGTGATCTGCTAACTTCATAGCTAAAATCTACGTGACCAGGAGTATCAATAATATTT
>JABABL010000027.1:0-569 GCA_014238225.1 Mycoplasmatales bacterium | reverse complement strand
CTCTTTCACGCTCAATATCCATTGAGTCTAAAACTTGTGCCTTCATTTCTCTTTCTGTAAGGCCCCCACAACTATGGATTATTCTATCAGCTATTGTTGATTTACCGTGATCAATATGCGCAATGATTGCAAAATTTCTAATATGATCAATATTTGTCATTACTACGATCTAATCTTAGCGTCTATTTTTGACTCTACTGTAGAAATGATTGTTTGATTGATTTTGTTTAAATCATCTTCATTTAAAGTTTTTTCAGATGATTGAATGGTCACATTTAAAGCTACAGATTTTTTATCATCTTGAATATTTTTTCCTTCATAGACATCAAATACTTTAACTGATTTTATTAAATCTTTGTCTACACTTGATATTACGTCAATTAATTCCTGTACTTGGAAGTTTTTATCTAAAATGAAAGCAAAATCTCTCTCAGACTTTTGAAAATCAGAAAATTTATATTGTGTCTTTTGATCTTTAAGAGATTTTTTTGGTTGTTTAATATTATCTAAAAATATTTCAAATCCTACTAGTGCTTCTGTTTTAATATCTAATTTTTTTAAAATATTTG
>JABABL010000026.1 GCA_014238225.1 Mycoplasmatales bacterium | reverse complement strand
TGAGAA
Organism: Mycoplasmatales bacterium; assembly: GCA_014238225.1. GTDB lineage: Bacteria > Bacillota_I > Bacilli_A > Mycoplasmatales > JABAAY01 > JABAAY01. The sequence continues at coordinate 978 of JABABL010000026.1, read as the reverse complement.
CATTTGCAACAGCAGAATCTGCTCTTGAAGCATATGCTGGGGCACTTACTGGAATTAGTGTATCCGTTTCTAATTCATCAGTTAATAGACTGTACACAGTTATTCAATCAGCTGTTAGACGTGTTGCCAATGATAACTCTTTGCTTATTACTGCTATAGATATTACAGACCCAACCAATAATATAACTACTACAGCTTCATCTATAACCTTTGCACAAGGAAGCTTGTCTGTTACAACAACAAGTTCTAGAGTTGCTGTTTATAATAATGCTCAAAGTGATTTTGTAATAGAAGATATTACATTTAATTTTGGTTTTGATTTAATTCAAGATGGAGCTACTTCTGTTTCTGATTTAACACCTAATCCAACCGATCAAGAGGTTATTATAAATGCGTTATCTGACCTATCATCTGTTAGTGGAACAAATCCTGGTGGAAGTGCTGGAATTTTGTATGCGGCTATTTTAGCTGAATTAGGAACTGCAACTTCTATTGAATCTTTTTCAATAATTAGTCCAGAAAATACTATACAAATAAATGAAAACGAAACATTGGCTATTGTTGCTCCAACTGCGATTAACTTAACAGTAAGCGATGGAACAACTATAACACCATATTCCAATGTATCGGCAGAATTAATTATTAGAGATATTGTAATTGCATCTGGAGAAATCACATCTGTTGGCGAAATAACTGGATTAATAAACACAAGTTTACCTAGTGTATTTCCTCTGCTTGCCGTTGATGAACTAAATGGCGCAACATCTCGTCCAACAGGAAACGGTGGTGTTCTTTGGGATGCAATAGAAACAAATATTAGAACTTCTAACCCCGAAGTTACAAACATTACAGAGGTTACTATCGATGACCCAGTTAATAATGTAAGTTTTGTCAATGATCAACTAATTTTTGCTCTTAATTCTATAACAGTTCGTTATGCTTCTTTCTTTTCCCCTGGTTCCTTTACTAATAGGTCAA
>JABABL010000025.1:721-1059 GCA_014238225.1 Mycoplasmatales bacterium | reverse complement strand
CTCCTCCGTTACTTTTTAGGAGGATATCTTCCCAATAAAACTACCCACCACACACTGTTCCCATCCGTTTTTTCCGTTTGGGTTAGAGATTACATATATAAAGAGTGGTATTTCACTGATGACTCCACTTCTCCCGAAAGAAAAGCTTCAAAGTCTCCCACCTATGCTACGCAGAATACACATAATCCCAATATGAAGTTGTAGTAAAGCTCCACGGGGTCTTTTTGTCTTTCTGTAGGTAACCGGCATCTTTACCGGTAATGCATTTTCGCCGAGCTACTCCTCGAGACAGTTCTCCCATCGTTACGCCATTCGTGCAGGTCTGAACTTACCAGACT
>JABABL010000025.1:0-711 GCA_014238225.1 Mycoplasmatales bacterium | reverse complement strand
AGACTAGGAATTTCGCTACCTTTGGACCCTTATAGTTAAGGCCGACATTGACCGGGGCTTACACAGTCCAGCACTACTAAAAAAGCAGTACCCCCCGTGCTTAACCTTCCGGCATCGGTCAGGCGTCACCCCCTATACATCCTCTTACGAGTTAGCAGGGAGCTGTGTTTTTGATAAACAGTCGCAGGAGATTCGTTCGCTGCGCCCAACTTGATTGCTCAAATTGGGAGTCCTTATTCCGAAGTTACGGACGCTATTTTGCCGAGTTCCTTGAGGAGCAATCACTCGTTCACCTTGGTCTTCTCGACCTGACTACCTGTGTCGGTTTGCGGTACGGTTTTATGTATATGATCTTAGAAGCTTTTCTTGAAAGGGTGTTCCTTTTTCTTTGGTTTGTTTCCTCCCCATCGTGTCGTTACTCGAGATATATATGTCCGGATTTTCCTAAACAAATCTCTCATAAAGACAAAGTAAATCCAGTAATACTCAAAAAGTATAACCCTCTGTCACTCCATCGCAATACATAAAGTTACGGAATATTAACCGTATGTCCATCGAGTTCGGTTTTCACCATCCCCTTAGGACCGACTTACCCTCAGTTGATTATCATTGCTGAGGAAACCTTAGTCTTTCGGTGTGCGTGATTCTCACACGCATTGCGGCTACTCGTGCCAGCATTCTCACTTCTATACGTTCCACCATGGGTCGCCC
>JABABL010000024.1 GCA_014238225.1 Mycoplasmatales bacterium | reverse complement strand
TATAATATTTAGAGGTGAAAGAGTCTAAAAGCAAATTAGATAAAATCGTAAATCCGTATGAAAAAATACACACCGTTAAGTCGATTTTTCTTATTACTCTTGCTTGTTTCATTATAGTATTTGGTCTGAATGTCTTCGTTTTACCAGCCGGCATTATTCCAGCTGGAACATCAGGAATAGCCCAAACTATAGTTCAACTTTTAACCAGAACTCAAGCTCCAGCAACCGGTACGTCTTTAAGTACAGATGATAGGCTCTTTAATATCCCACTAGAAGCATTTTTTTATGTATTTTGGGTGTTAATAAATATACCAATTGTTATATTTGGTTTTATTAAAGTGGGAAAGAGATTTACTTTTTACACTTTGTATTTTATGCTTCTTCAAACAGCATGAGGAATCGGTTGAACATATATTGAGGGTCTGCAAGATTTAAGCATATTACAAATAACTGATGGAAACAACGAGGTTGTGACAGGTGCTGCTGCCGATGCAGAACGTGTAATCGCTGGTGTTCTTGGAGCCTTTTTTGTAGGGTTACCAATCGCTCTAACATTCAAAGCTGGTGGTTGTGCAGGGGGAACAGATTTCATTGTTGCTTACGTAAGTAGGAAAAAACAAGGAAGTATTGGAAAATGAAGCACAATTATTAATTTAAGCATCGTAGCGTTTGGTGTGTTTTTACTTTACTTTTTATTAGAAGTAATAAACAGTAACGAATTTCTCGAAGCTTTTTCATCTGAAGTGGCCGCCACAATAATATATATAGTTCTGTCATCATTTATTGTGGATAAATACTTTCCTATTAATAAGAAGTTATCCATCAACGTCATTACAAATGAGGAATACATTTTACCAATTGAAGACCAATTATCAAAAGCAGGGTACATAAGAAGCTACACAGTCCTTCCTGCTACTAGTGGACGAGACAAGATCAAGAAGTCACTTTTAATCTTTACAATTTCCTTTCTAGAAAAGGACTTTGTAATAAAAAACATTAATAAAGTCGCGCCAGCTGCATTTATAACTTATACTGAAAATATGGGAGTTGATGGTTATTTCAAACGACC
>JABABL010000023.1 GCA_014238225.1 Mycoplasmatales bacterium | reverse complement strand
TAGATTTGAAGTGTTTGCGTATGTTCGATATATTCCGCCTGTTGTTTGTAATGTTATCGAGTTTGCATTTACCGTAACTGTGCCTTCTTCTGTATTTATAGAAACTGAACTCTCAGGGTCTGAAATGGTTATTTGCGTAATGTTTTCAATAGAAGGTTCTGTGCTCTGTAAATGGTTCAATATTTCATCAAATACAACGGCTTCATTAGAACCAGGAGTTGGTACTGTTCCTGAATTATTTAGATTTACTAATGTTTGTTGTACTAAAAGTTCATTTTGGCTTTGTACCTCACCACCACCACTTGCACATGCTTGCGCCACTGTTGCAATCGTTATACCAGTTGCTGCTGTAAGGGTTGTTAGTGCTTTTATCTTTATATTTTTTTTCACAAAGTTATTATAATTGAAATACAACAAAAGATTAAATAAATATAGAAGAGAGAACTGTCATAAATTTAATAGATAGTACAGTATTGCATTCTGTTTTGCTAAAATCATTCATTTTTTTATTTAGAAGGTGAATTATCACCAAAAGTTACTTCTGTATTTTTAATTAATTGTTTGATAGATTACTTTGATTGTTCAAGCGGGTACATTTCACCTCCCCCTAAATTGCTCGTTCCAAGGAGCTTGTTTTAATAATATGGTACTTCTTAGTAAAAATAATCATATTTCAAGGCAAGTAGGAAAATAATAATGAAATAAGGCATGCTTTTAAGAAAGATTGCTAGATAATCACCGATTAGAAAATTATTGACTATTTACAACAAATCCGCCAGAATTACTTCCAATACCGGTTAAAGCGTTATTAGTAAATGTCAAGGAACTAATAGTGTATCCCGCTGGAGACGGAGTAGACCTTGGAGATAAAATCACTTCACGACCATTATTGGCAGTGAAAAAAAAGCCAAAAGAATTGGCTGGTCAGGAAACACTATCATCAGTAAAAACCGGAACAATTAGTCCCTGAACATTTTCACGAGTTCGAACGTCGAGATTGTTTTGGTTCGCAATTCGACTTTGAATATCGTTTAGTAGTCTAGCAGCAGTCGCATCAATGCCCATTAATGAAGATAATTGTGACTGAGGAACATTAACAACTATATTTCAGCCAAACTGAAGTCGGTCACTATTACTAGATAATTCAATTGTAAAGTTCCCTGTTGAGCCGCTTACTGATAAAACATCAAGACTGTCTATGCTGACATTAATTACAAATTCAGTTGAATTAACATAAACCCCAGGAGATAAATAGGCATCGTAGTTGAC
>JABABL010000022.1 GCA_014238225.1 Mycoplasmatales bacterium | reverse complement strand
ATATAACTCCTTTTGTATCTTTTTAAGTTTAACAAAAAAATAACATAAAAAAAGAAGCAGAAAAACTTATTGTTTTAATCTTGCTAGATGTTTGTCTTCTTCAAAGTATCTTCCTGATTTTAATTTCCGAAAGTCTACAATTGCAAATGGAATAACAACCAAAAATGCGATCGAGTCTGTAATTAAAAATACGTATCAAATTAAATCAAAATACCCACTGCCTCGGATGATGGCTTGAAGAACAAATATTACAGGGATGAATACCAAAACACCTCGTAACGAAGATATCAACATATTTTTGAGAAATCTATTTGTCCCTTGATAAAACTCCAAAACAAGAAAAACAGGGGCTATTATTGGGATACTGATTGAAGCGATTCTAAGTGCCCTTGTTGCGTACTCCGCAACTTCAGGATTGTCTGTTACGTAAAGTGAAACAAGCTGTGCAGGAAGTGTTTCTGCAAAAATTAAGAATACAACTAAAACAGCAAAAATTAAAGAAAAACTAAAAATTACGGCCTTCACTAACTTATCTTTGTCTCTCGCACCATAAAAATAACCAACAACTGTTCGCATTCCTTGTATAAAACCAAATGCCGGTCGCCTAAAAAATGAGGAGAATAAAATTACAATTCCAGTGACTCTAGACCAAAATAGTGCATTGTCAAATGGTGTAGTAGAGGCTCGAATCGCGAATTGAATAGTAACAACTGCCATCAGTAGTGGGACAATAGCTTCACCAATGAAGCGGACAAAAGCACCTGCTCCAACGCTTGCGATCTCAAAGTAAATCGAGGGAATAAATTTTAGACTTATTAATCCTTTGAGGACATGCTTGTGTTTATATAATGAAAAAATAGTTAATGAATAACTAATTGTAAACAAATAACCTATTAAAGTGGCGAATGCGGCTCCCGCGATGTCTGTTTTTACACCGACTATAAATATGAAGTCAAAACTTATATTTATTGCTGCTCCTCCCAAAACCGCAATCATCGAGTGAATAGGATGTCCTTCGCTTCGTAACAGCGATGGAAGCAAATACGACAGTACAGAGAGAATCATTCCACCTCCCAAAATAGTTATATACCTTCTAGATTCATCTACAATCAGCTCAAAGCTGGAGTCTGTGGCGCTATTCGTCACAGGATCTGCTAAATCGCGAAGTGCCCTTATTAATGGTGGCGTCCAAAAAATAATGGATATTCCTACAACTATCGATAAAGTTAGTCCAAGAAGTACTCCATTACCGATGATTTTTTGCGCACGATCGTATCTGTTTGCACCCACCGCTATGGAATACCGGCTGGCAGTTCCGA
>JABABL010000021.1 GCA_014238225.1 Mycoplasmatales bacterium | reverse complement strand
ACACTAGTATTTACTAACTTAGAAAACGCTTCTATTGTTGTGGCAGCAAATGAAGAAAATCTTACTGTAACAATTCCAGTAACATCCGGTACAACAAGTGCTGGCACTGCTCTTGCTGGGACTATTACGGTAACACTATCAATAGATGCAGGTACTTTGGTAATTGATACAGTTACTGGCCTTATGACCGCGTAATACATTACTTTTTAGTTTGTACTCTTTATAAAAACTTTATTTTAAGTCTTTAGCTTTGTGTGCTTACATTATTTAATTGAATAATATAAAACATTCTATTTAAAAATACCGTTTTATTGATTTGTTCTCACAACACCACAAACACCATTAAAATCGTCAATGCTTGATATTTCGTTATCGTTAGTGGTTGTTATTGCTATGTTCCAGAAATATTGAACTTCTCTGGTTTTTTGTTGCCGTGAACAGGAATTGCACCTTTCCCTGTTCCCATAAGGGAAGTGAGGGTGTTTTTTCGTGATTATTGAAATAATTAATTTATTATTCAGAGAATGCTAAATATGTAATGTCAGATATTGCTGCAGAATTTGTTGTTGAAAACCATGTTCAAAAAAGAGCCTCAGAACCACGGTAAAGTTCCGTAGATAGATGCACGGTTGCGCGGTGCATACGCATGCTGTATGATTCTGAATCAAGATTATTAGATTGTCGTGTTGTGTAAACGGATTGTTGTAAATCGAATAAACCATACGATTCCGTGCCTCACCCGTATGTTTGATCTCCGTAACCGCCTACCTTTGCTGTTACACTTCATGAAAGTTCAACCATTATTTTTTCATATAAGTGAAATTGGTTTATAACAGGCACTACTACATCTGCTTCGGTTTTATAATTTGTGTCTAATGCAGGGCTGTTAGTCTCTTATTCATAACTCTGACGGCCTACCATCTCACCATTCTCAGTTTTTAATACTACTTCGCCTGCAAATCATCAACTTGCATACCCTATTGAAAGCGGAAAGCCAGTATATTCGTGTTTTGAACCCGTTCAGCTGTTATTTTCTGTTACAGGTGTTGTATAAAGGCCACTAAGATCATTGCTGGCACTTATTCCGCCCGCAATTCCCGCAACTGCTGCAATACCAGAAGCTCCTGTTAATATTCTTTTTAATTTTTTTGTTGTATAATCTCCACATTTATTGTAGCATTCAATGGATTATGCTCGTTTTTTCTAACTAATTAATTTGAAACAAGTGATCTGTTCATAAGGTGTCGATATGGTGGGACTTTGCTCTTCAAATGTCCTAGTTAAAATTATAAATAAGAAGGGCTGGTTGACTCTATTCGCTTTTTTTGTTAGCAGCAAAGTTTATAAAACTTTTGCTAAATTTCAGTTATATGAGAATAACTTGTTAAGAGAGTTATTCGTTCTCAACTTCATTCCTTTAAGTCAGGAGACCAAAAATTTCAAATAACAGCAAAATTAAAACCTTCGCTTGCGTTTAGCACTTCGTGACGGGAACCACCAACAGGAACAAAAACTTCATCTACGGCAGTGTGCGTAACAACATACCGTCTCGCTTTACCGGTCTCAGGATTAATAAGGTTGGTTGTATAAGTAATCTTTAGTGACTCATCCGTAGATAAAACGGATGGTTGCCATGACCCCTTGGAAGGATGGTATACAAAATAGTCGTCCGGATTGTGAGATCACTCTAAAGAATCAATAGAAACGACTTCTAATATTGAGGGTCGACCCATTTCATATTCTTTCGTTAGGTAGTTGTTTGGATTGTTAGGCAGTGTGAGTAATAAACTCTCGTATATGTCTTTAACGGCGGGGTCGTAGGGGTTGTCCAAGAAAAATAATACCTCGTTTTTAAATTCTTGTAATTGCTCTTGAGTAAGGTACGAGTGAACAATTGAAGAAAAGGTTGAAGAAAGTGTTGCTGCTGATGTGGAGGCCATAACCACGCCAGCACCAGATAGTGCAGCTATCATTTTTTTTCTTTTGGAGATGTTTGTTTTCGTTTTCGTTTTCATATTCACATTATACTTTAATTTTTTATCTGTTGCCAAACAATGGTTTAATGAAAAGGTCGATTGGTGTTCTACTGCCTACTCTTTATAATCTCAAGCAAAAACAAACGGTATGTTCTTAAGGTGTCGTTGCAGCCTCTTTGCTCTTCAAATGTTCTAGTTAAAATTATAAATAAAAAGGGTTGGTTACTCTATTCGCTTTTTTTGTTA
>JABABL010000020.1 GCA_014238225.1 Mycoplasmatales bacterium | reverse complement strand
GTTTTTATTTTTGAAGAATAGTTAAAATATTTTAGCCGAAGAATGAATAACACGAAAATTAGTTTTTCTTATTTTTTGTTGCTATCTCATCATCTAGTTCTGGTTCAACACCGCCTAAAACAGTATATGAACGATTTATTCTTCTAATTCTTTCTGGTGTGTATGCAAAATTTCAATTAGTGAATCTACCAGGAACTGATTTAACTCAATCTTTAATGATAATAGCTCACTTAAGTTTTTTCCTTGGAATGTTTTGCTTTAATTGCTTTATTTTGCTTGCCTAACATTAATAATAGTCATCTAGAAAACAGGGAGTATCTGTACAACGATAAAAATTTAATTTAAATGTTTTTTTAAAATTGTTTATTTGAGGACACAAAGCGTATTACATTAAAAACTACATTTTGTTTTCTAATTACGGCGGTTTTGTTACTTCAAAAAACAAAACGACTGTTAGTAAATATAGTCTGAGCCCTAAAAGTGGACAAAAAAGGAGAGAGATGGGAAGAAAACAAGTATTGCAATCAAGAAATTAAATTTTGATACAATAAATTAATATGAAAAAAAATCACATGAAGAAATTTTTCACATCTATGTCTTCAATTGGGGTTGCTGCAACAGGGATTAGCTCTATTGCTGGCGCAGGAACAGACTTTTCACCAGACAGTCCTTTTATTAAAAAATACGAAGGACAAAATAGAGAAGAAATGGAAGTTGTAAGAAAAGCAGGCGTCAATTATTTAAAAGACCCGTCGAGAAATTGAGAAAAGGGAACCTACGAATACCAAATTCAGCAAAGAACTTTGTGAATCACAAATAAAAACAGAAAAGAAAGATTTACGTATGGAGAAACCACAGATCTTGAAAATTGAGGAAAGATAAAATTAGATAAGAGCAAGCCTCCTTTAACTGATTTCACTAAAATTATTAACTTTGATTTTGGGGAAATAGATCTTGAAACACTTCCTCTGACAAATGCCGTAATAAACGGCAGCATCCCGGAAGCCGAATACGGATCATGAACTAGTTTTTGGGTAGAATGAAAAACCTATAATTATTCTCTTACTGTTGAGGATTCTAATGGTCGTCAATATATGTTTGTTTTCGGAGACCCTAACCCTCAAATGTTAAGTTTCCGTTTTAAAGCTAGCGCTTATTGAACAATAAACACCACATTCGAAGATTGAGATCCTGGTATATCGAATGATTATGACTCCAACAGAACAATTTTTTATCATGCAAGTTTAGATTTTTTCTACGCAGCGGGCGATTTTGTTAAAATTATTTACTAAAGAAGAGACAATAATAAAATTATTTTAAACGCAGTTTATTCTTAGTTTTGTAATTTTAAGAAAATGTCTATACTTTAAGTTATCTTGACTATTTATTCTGAATAACAAAATTTCTCAGTTGTTTACATTTAAATGTGAGTATTTCTTAATACTTTTACGAAATAAAAATGAGAAAAATAAATGCACACACAAAATAAATGTGAGAAAAGCATAAGACAAGAACAAAACAAAAGTGAAAATATATTAAGAAATATTTTCACTGACTAGATATAAATATTAAAGGACGCATTCATATTCAATAACACACGATAAACAAGAGTAAAAACACAATTGAGTTGATAAAACAATAGTTATAGTAGTAAATCGTGACTTATAATTATTTGTACTAAACAAGTGTGGTATAATTAAAGCAACGATATATAGAAATATAGAAGGAAAATTTTATGAAAAGAAAACACAAAAAAATAGCATCCATAGTCGGAGGGACAACTGCTCTTGCAACCACTGCTGCTATAACAGCAATTGCTCAAAGTTGTGCTATTACTGATGGGTATACTGCAAACGAATTCGAAAAGGATATTGAACTTCTAAGTCATTACACAAACGGTGATGAAACAACAGTAACAGAAATTATTGTTGTTAACACATTAGAAACACAATTAGACGAAGCCGGAATCAGTGATGGAAGAATTACTAGTTTAAACTTTGATTACACAATGGATGGAACAACAGCCACTATTAGTAATTTACAAGGATCATTATCTGAGGATTCTTATGGTAATACATATTTTGCTTCTTCATCCAGCATGATCATAACGTTCAATATTCAAAATAATACAATCAGTATAACGGGAGCAGAAAGCATTCAAGCAAGTCAAGGTTTGCCATGAACAGACTTAGAACCTTCAGAACCTTCAGAGCCTTCAGAACCTGGAATT
>JABABL010000001.1:15914-136563 GCA_014238225.1 Mycoplasmatales bacterium | reverse complement strand
CCATGATCTTTTGAGATGAAAGTAATTTACGAACAGAGGTGTTGGGTTTAGCACCAGTCATAAGTCATTTTAGTACTGATTCTTCGTTTATTTTTGTTTCTTTGTTTAAAGGATTATAAGTTCCCAAATTTTCTATGTATGCGCCTGTTTGTTTTTTTCTTGAGTCAGCGACTATAATTCTGTAAAAAGGCTTTTTTTTGGTTCCAATTCTGAAAAACTTTATTTTTGTCATACTAAATATACTACATTAAAATTTTAGAATCAATTATATTAAAAGAATTTGTTGCCTTGTTTACTAAACATGCTTTTCAAATTTTTTGATTGCTCTTTCATGACTTTTCATTCTTTAAGTAGCTTATTGTAATCTTGAATTGATTTGCCAGAGCCCTTCACAATTCTTTTTTTACGGCTTGCATATTCTAAAAGCTTCGGATTTTGTCTTTCTTCCATTGTCATACTATTTACTAATATTTCCATGTTCTCTAATTTTTCTTCTGCCAAGTCTTTCTGATCTTTAGTTAATTTTGGAGCTCCGGGTATCATTTTCATAATTGCACTGAATTTACCAATTTTTTTGATTTGGCGCAATTGATTTATTAAGTCGTCCAATGTGAAACGACCTTCAAGAAATTTATTGGCAATTTTTTTTGCCGATTTTTCTTCCATTACTTCGCCAGCTTTTTCAATTAAAGTTTCGATATCTCCCATGCCAAGAATTCTATCAGCCATTCTTTTGGGATGAAATTCAGATAATTCTCCTATTTTTTCTCCCATTCCAATATATTTTATAGGTATATTTGTTATGCTTCGAATACTTAAAGCAGCGCCGCCACGAGCATCTCCATCTAGCTTGGTAATTATTGTGCCGGTTAATTTAACATTTCTATCAAACTCTGCAGCTACATTGATAATTTCCTGACCTGTCATGCCATCCACAACAATTAAAACTTCATGAGGATTGATTTTTTTCACAATTTGTTTTAATTCATTCATCATGTTTTCATCAATTTGCAGTCTTCCTGCTGTATCAACAATAACATACTCATATTTTTGTTCAATAGCGTGTTGAATTCCATCGGTACATATTTCAACGGGATTTTTTTCTCCTCTTTCGTAAACAGGAACATTAATTTGTTTTCCAAGTGTTTGTAATTGTTCAATTGCAGCCGGACGATAAATGTCAGCAGCAATTATCATGCCTGTATATCCTTTTTTCTTTAACAAGTTGGCAAGCTTAGCACTAGTAGTGGTTTTCCCTGAACCTTGCAAACCAACCATTAAAACTATCGTAGGTGCATGATTCATTGTTAGAGGAGAAATTTCATTTCCCAATAAATCTTGTATCTCCTTGTGGACAATGGCAATAACTTGCTGCTCAGGAGAAGTTGTGTGAGAAATTGTAGTATTAATTATTTCATCTTTTATGTTGGTAATGAATTTTTGAATAACTTTAAAGTTTACATCAGCCGCTAAAAGAGACATTCTAATTTGACGAATAATTTCAGCACTATTCTTTTCTGTTATATGACTTTCTTTGTTAACACCTTTTATTGCGCTCAACATTTTGGAACTTAAAATATCAAACATTAAATCAACATCCCGTCTTTAACTGTGCGAATTTTTAAGTCATCTCTAAATTTAGCAGCAATAAAGAGAGAGAAATCAATTGTTGTGCCTGGTCCCTTGGAAGTCAGTATGTTTTTGTCTTCGACAATATCTTGATTTGAAAACTCTACATCGCTCTTGATCATGTTTTCCATACCTGGATACATAGTGATTTTAACTTGATCCAGAATCTCAGCAGAGTCCAAAACAATTGGAGCAGCACAAATAGCTGCAATAAGTATTCTTTTTTTATTAGCTTTTTTTAAAAGCGAAAGCAATCGTTGGTTATTATTTAAAGTTTTAAAACCAGGACCACCAGGTAAATAGAGCAAGCTAGTTTCCAAAATTTGTTCATCGGTAAGTTTTTGCAAAGTCGAATTTGCTTCCATTGTAATATTGTGTGCGCTTGTTATGCAATTTGTATTTTCAACACTTATTGTTCGAACCGTAATTCCTGAACGCTCCATAACATCAATGAAGGCGGTAGCTTCAATTGTTTCAAATCCATTTGCCAGAAATATGCTTACCATTATGTTATTCTAAACCTTTTGTTAAATTATATATATATTCTTCTAAGTCAAATTCCTTCAAGTCGTCAATTTTTTCTCCGAATCCCACGTACTTAACTGGAATGCGAAATTCCTTTTTAATTGATAAGACAATTCCACCTTTAGCGGTTCCGTCTATTTTAGATAAAATAATTCCAGTAATCGGTGTCACTTCGGAAAAGTGTTTGGATTGGGAAATTCCATTCTGTCCAGTAGTAGCGTCCAATACAAGTAGTGTTTCGATTGGTTGATGTTCTACTTCTCTATTAATTATTCTTTTCATTTTCTCCAATTCATTCATTAGAGTTGTCTTGGCCTGTAGTCGTCCTGCAGTGTCGCATAGAAGAACTTGTGTGCCGTTACTTTTCGCTTCTTGAATTGCTTTGTATATAACTGAAGCAGGATCTTGTCCTTCTTTTTCTTTTGTAACACACTTGATTTTTAGCTTATCTGATCATTTAAGGAGTTGTTCGGTGGCAGCGGCCCTAAAAGTGTCTGCGGCAGCAACCATCGTGCTAATGTTTTTTTTAAGTAAAATATTAGCAATTTTAGCAATAGAGGTTGTTTTTCCAGAACCATTAACTCCCACAAAAAGAATTACATTCAAGTTATGTGGGTCTAGTTCTAATTGTGTTTTTACATGAGAACCTTGAGAATATATGGAAAACATTTTGTCCACAATAATATCTTTGATTGCTTTGGGATCTTTGATGTTGTACCCTTTGATTTCTTTTTTTATACTTTCCATCATGTCTTCTACGGTTTCAAAACCAACATCACTAAGTATTAAGATTTCCTCTAGTTCATTGAAGTAATCTTCATCAATAGTTCTATATTTGGAAACGAGAGAATTAACCCTTTCGCTTAACGATCTTCTGGATTTGGTCAATCCTTCATCATATTTCTGTGTAATTTCTTGCTTTCTTTTTTTTATTTTATTTTTTAATTTAGAAAAAAAACTCATATGTTGCTTTCACTTTGTTTCTTTATTATATAATTAAAAAGTTAAAAATGGCACGTTTGAAATATACAAAAAAATACTACCTGCGCAAACAACAAGGTATTCAAAAAGTAAAAAAAAGAAGAAAGATTCAATGAAACTTATTTAGAAATAGAAAATTTTGAAAAAAAGCATTCATTAGTACTACGGTAGCAACAGCCTCTGTAGCTACTATTGCTTCGGTTCCCTTTTCCACTAATGTTGTTTTTGGAGGTGTTTATTCCCTAATACTTCAAAGTGCTCCTGGCTTTCCTTCTAGAGATGAACAAACGCAAAGAGTTACGAACACAGAGCAATACAATGCTGAATTATTTAACGGAACTGGAGTGGATAATGAGGTTAGAGTTTATAGCTTAAGTATTCCAACCACTGATGGTGTTGTAATTCAGGCAAGGGCTTGAGCAAATCAAAGATCTATTTTAAATACAGGAAGTCCCAATCCTAATCAAGAAACTTATGTGGTGGGTGTGGTTGATTATGGGATGTCCATGGAATCAGTTTGATTGTATGTCCAACCGTTTATAGACTTAGGCTACAGCGCAGTTATTTATTCACCAAGAGGAACCTCCGAAACAGGCGGAATTTATACTTTTGGCGATCAGCCTCAAAACGACTTGTCAACAGTTGTCAATTATTTAAGCTCTAGTGCTTATAATAGAATAAGTTTCCAAACCGTGCCGCTATCCTCTTATGCAATGGTTGGACTGGGCTTTGGTGCTGTTACAGCAACTCTTTATGTTGAAAACCTTGCAACTCAAGCTCCGCGATTCATGATTATGCAAAACTTATATTTATCTAGCAATGAAGCTGCACAATCAATAATGCTGCAAAGGTATGGTGGGGTTCCGTTTTTTGTTTACGGGGGTTATTCTGCTTATCAAAGTATTTTTCATAATTCAGATCCTAATATTGGTAATTTAGATATTCTTTCTCAAGACCACTCGCAACGAACTCTTCCCGCGTTTAATACTACAATTGTTTTTATACCCGATAATAATGGGTTGGCACCACAGGAAAACATTAATCTTCTGGCAAATTCCGATATATATACTCAAAATAATGATATTCAAGTTTGAGCTGATGTTGGGAGCGGAGTTACCAATAATATAATTTACGACAGCGTCAGTTACAATGCCTATACAACTCGAATTTTAGCAATTAACTTTTAATTAGCAAAAAACAATAAACAAAACTTTTTTATCTACTACTTATTGCATTTTTTTTGTAATTCGAAATTTCTTATTAACTATTTAAAGGTGGTGTATTAGCGGTTGCTGGGTTGGTTAGTATCACATAGTCTGTAGGAATTAACGCAGTGTTGGCTGTCCTATTGAATGGGTCAAGCACATTTATTGGGTTAAGGAATGAATTCATGTAAAAACCAGAAACAACAGGATAGTACACAGGTATTCTTTCAACATTAATAGCAGTTATGTATCTTTCCAATTGGAATTCGCTGTAAGTAATGTCAACTCCGTTGGGGCTTATGGTTGTTTCTGCTTCAAGATTACCATCAATTGTTGAGCTAGTAACATCGACATTTATAGCAATGTTACCGCTTTTTGTAGCAGGCAAATCTCTTAAATACTCAATTCTAGAACCTACATCGGTTATTGGCAAAGAAGGACTCACTTCATGATTGCCTGTGCCATTAAACATTAGTGCTAAATTTCGGTAATAATAATTTTCTGTAAGTGAAATCGCGCCGCTTGGGGTTGCGGTATTGCTTTCTGTAAATACTTCATGCGGTGATTGAAGTGTTGGACCGCTAGAAGGATTAGTACTGAATATAATAGGTGCTTCTCCGCCAACTGGAATTTCATTATTGATAGCATCTAAAAGAGTTGAAAAAGGAGAGGCTGTATTCGTAGTTTGTAAAATTGGAGCAGACGGATCTGAAAAAAGATAATTAGGTAAAAATTCAGCTAAAAATGCTCACATGTTTGCGTTGCCATTGTATGTTGTGGTCGCACCGGATTCATCAAGTAAACCTTCGTAATCAAAAAAGTATCAATAAGGATTTAATTCTCTTCCTTGTTCTAGATTTAAAGCAGTTGAATTCACATCAACATTTAAGTCTCCTAGTGTACTATAATGCATTGCATATAAAACCTGTACCACGCCAGATATTACTATATTACGAACTAGTTCGATTTGAACTTGATTAGTTTCTCCGCTCAATACATTCCTATAACTTGTGTTTTCCAAAAATAAGTCCACCCATCTTGTAGCTCTGCTGGCTATTTGATTAGTATCTACATCAGGAACTTGAGAAGCATCAACAGAATATAAATCTCTAAGTATACTGTCAAACATTGCCATTAGGCCTATTGTGGCAGAAAACATAATGTATCCTGTTTCAATTTGCATTTCAAGTGTATTGTTAGTGGCTTCATTAGTTGTGTCGTCGATACTAACGGTTCAGTCTGATGATTGACCTTCGGCATTAGGAATTATTCCTAATGCACTGTTTATTTCGTTAAATACAGAAAAATTAATCGTGGGTTCAACGCCTCCTCGATCATTAAGTCATCATCTTTGTCTTAATGGAACAACATTATCAGTTGTGTTGGTTCCTCTTCATGAATAAGGTGATGTTGCACTAGCTGAGGTTAACAATAGTGTTTGTTCGAAAATATTTAATAGTGCTGTTGGTGAATTTGCTCAAGCCCCATATTCAAAAACATTGTTTTTGACATAATCATTACTTCCTGGTGAAGGGGGTGTGGGGGGTGTGGGGGGTGTATTGTCCGAACACGCTTGTGCCACGGCACCAATTGCTGTTGTTCCAGCTATTGCACTTGCTGATAGTGCCATAGCTATGTTTTTAACTCTTTTTTTATGATTTTTCATTATGCTAAAACTATTGCTTGCTCCTCAAAATTTATTCCGGTGATGGGTGGATTGTTCAAAACTATGCTGCTAGTTCTAAAAACTTGAGCTTGGTTACGCCTTGCCTCTGCGGTTGGTTCAGTAAAGTATTCTTCTCTTACCCCAATTGCTTCTACTAGTGAATTGTTGTTAGATTGGAAAGTTAGAAATGTATATCCGTCAGGATTTTGTTCACTACCTAATCTTAAAATTAAGTCACTATTATTATAGCCAATGTTTAAGTTCAATGAACTTTGTTCGATGGGATTGCTTGTGCTAATTGCTGGCATTACGTTGTCCATATAAGTTAAATAAACTCTTGCCATGTCACTAATTTCAGAATTTGTGAAATCATTAAATAAATCATAAATAGACGTTAATAGTGATTGGGAAGCAATGTCATTAGAAACCGTCACTGATTCAGTAATGGTTTCGTCCTGTGCAACATTAGCAGGAAGAAAAAAATCAGAGCGCAGGAAACTGTAATCTTGTATATTGCTGTTAATGTTGGTAAAAATGGTTTGAATGTTTGCTAAAAAAGAACTCATATTAACATTTGTGGGTGTAAAGACATTGGTTTCTCACATTTGCGCACTGCCACTTATGGACCCGTAAAAGTAAATAAGTCCCAATAATCCAGCCATATAAAAAATAGTTACTTCGGAATTTTGTTGTATTGTTTCTCTGACGCCTCCTTGTTCATAAATTCGATCCGGATCGAATTGTTGAACAGAAACAAGTGTGGGACTTGCCGGTATAAGACCAACATAATTTTGTAAAATTGATCATTGAATACTGGTATTGTTTCCAATGCTGCCAGCAATATCACTAATTGCACCGCTTAAACTAACAAAATCAGCATGATTGGTTTGGTTGCTTCAAAACGCTAAATTGTGTGTTTCACTATATTTTGCATATTCTATAATTTCAGGATTGTCGTTACCTGATGGGCCGCAAGCTTGTGCTATTGCTGCTACACCTATTCCGGCTCCAACGGTTGCCGCGCCTAGTGCACTTATTATCGTTCTTTTTCTATTCTTTTTCATTTTTTTAATTATTATCTCCTGAAAACGTTAAAGATCCAATACTTGTATCAGAAGATATCATAGTTATTCTGTCTAGAATCATTCCTTCTCCTGCTGTTCCTGCAGAAACATCGCTTGCAGCAGGAATATTGCTAACTTGTCCTTGCATTTGCATAATAGTTATAGGAAAGTCGGGATTTTCCACATTCTCAATATTAATTATAATCTCGCTTCCGTTGCTTGCATCTCCTGTTACATCCACCCTAACATTCATTAGGGATTCATCTCTTAAGTCAGTAACTAAAAATGGATTATATAGATATAAAATTTGATCTAAGTCTTGGTACTCAATTCGTGGATTGTTAATTGGGTCAATGTCGTTGCTTAGACCTCCTTGACTGGAGTTCTCTCTGAAAGTACTTACCATATCGTATCTTAAACCTGAATTTAATACTCCGGTGGAAAGAACATCGTTAGAACTAAAACTAGCTAGATTTAATAAGCTTGATTCATTAAAAGAAGGATCAATTTGTTGTCCTCCAGTAACCAAGTCTATAGAACGGAATATTGAATCTATTAATTCTGAAATTTGAAAACTGCCACTATTTAAAGTTTGAAAAAAGCTAGTTCATCCATCTGGACTGGTTCTAATATTATATTTCATATAATTTAGTCCTAACAAAACGGAGAAAGACTCAATAAATCTCGCTATATTGTTTCTTAATGTTTGAATTCTCATACTACTTGTGTCTGCATTTGTAAACCTAATTTGAAAGTTTTCGTTTTCGTCATTTCCGTCATAATCTATATCATTAGGTGTTGTTATTGCTCCTGAAGTCCTGTTATAGGAAGGGAAAACTCCCAGCAAAACATTTATGTCTCTAATAGCGTTTATCAAATTAATGGTTGCTGAAGTATTACGACTACTTATTGCCACTCTTTCAGGACCATTTTCTGCGGAGGCTGTGCCATCAGTTGCAATAGCATTTATCATAGTCGAGGAGCTTGCATTTCCTCTACTGGCTGCAGCAGTAGCTGTTCTCTGTGTGTGTATATTCAAATCCAAAATATCCCTTACCAATCTTTGGTAATTAGAACGTCTTTGATTACCAATTTCATTTTCATTTTCTGCTCTATTAGCCTCTGCATCACCTCAATAAGCCGGTAAGTATTTAACAAAAAAAGTAGGATCTGTGTAAAGACCAGAAACTTCTGTGTTTTCGCCACACGCCTGCGCAACAGTTCCTAATATTGTTGCTGATGAAATAATTCCCGTTGCAAGTGCAGCTGTTATTCTTTTCTTTTTTTTATGCATTGGTAATGTCTCCTATAAATGTGAATGCTCTTGAGGATTGCCTTGAATTAAAAACCACACTATCAAAGGAAGGGATGGCTTCACTATCAGGATTTAACAAGTTATCAATTCCAAAGGTAAAAATAGGTTGAATGATAGGATCTGCATTTTGTAATTCCCTATGAAAATTAACATCTATATCGCCCCTAAACACTACATTTGAACCTACTGTACTTATATCCAAATTAATATCTAGAGATAATTGGGGTATTAATGCTCCGTCTTGATCAGTTGGTGATACACCAGCAAAGTTAGGAAGAAAGCTAAAAAACACTCCCTGTCCCCCACTATATAATTCTGAAAATTGTGCACTTGAACGTTCCGCATTAGTATTTTCTTCAAAGAAAACAGATTGCTGACGGGTAAAAACATCAAAAAATGCCGAACCAAAGGGAGCCACTGTGTTGTCTTGAGTTCCGTTAGACAGTATGTTTCAGTAGTTAGCTGCTGATGAAGAAGTAGTATCGATATTCCTTATTAATGGTGCTAAAACTTGTGTTCTTACTTCCCTAAAAATTTGTAGAGATTCCAATTCAGTAACAGATGCTAATTCAGAATATCTAGTAGCTCATGTGTTTGCATTGTTGGAAATATCTACATTTAAAGCATTAAGAAAAACACCTAGTGAAATAAGTGCAGAAAAAGCCTCTATACTATCAAAAATATTGGGTAAAATATTGTTTGCAGCTTGTATTCCTTGTGTGGATAAACCATTGACTGCCGTTACTGCTGCAGTGCCTGTTACATTTGACAAAATATCGTCTAATTCTGATAAGTCATCTGGCACTGGAATTGCTTCAGTTGTTGCAATTGTTGTGGATAAATTAACCAAGGAGTTCGTTGTTGTGCTAGCACCAATGTCGCTTGTTTCTCATCTTTTAAAACCATTTATAGAAGAATTAGGAAACATGCCAAAAAAATTATTAATTCTTTCGTAATAACTAACGGTGTCGTTACCAACACTAAAAGTTTCTCCTAAACTTACATTGTTTTCTATCACATATGCAAGGGTTCCTTCAGTGGCAGGAGTGCCCGTGGGCGCTCTAAAAAAAGCAACTAAATCTAAAAACCCAGGAATAGGTTCTGGATTTTGGTTTTCACTGCTTCATATGGAGGGGTTGTTCCTGTTATAAAAACTAAGTACACGTTCTCCAATATTGAAATTATCACTAGGATTACAGGTTTGAGCGATTGCTGCAACAGCGATTGAACTTGTAATTAATCCACTACCTAAAACTGCACCAATGGTTTTTTTTCTTCTACCAATTGTTCTACTTCTTTTGTTCATTCTATTGACCTACCAGTCCTAAAAATATGACGTTTCTTTCAGGGTCTATTACCTGAAGTTTTTCCATACCTAAGTAAATATTGGTTTGTGCTTCATCGGGACTTGTGTTTCCCTGTGTTTCTGGAACACGAATCGCTTCCATTATATATGTACTTAATGCTGTTCTGTTATCTAACCCCGAATATCCTGCAGCTAAAACTCTAGGATTAATTGTTGGACTATTAATGGATAAATTACCAGCAAAGTTTATTGTATTAGCTCTTGGTAATTTATTAACGAAATCTCTGTAAAAGGAAAGAAATGTACCTTCGTTTATGCTTCCAGCAATGGGATCAGCAGTCGCATCATCAGGGTCGGGAAATAGTAGTTCAGCAAAAATATCCGCCGGTAATGTTTCAGCATTGAAGTTTTCTCTTTGAGATAGAAACAACAAATGAGTTAAAAATTCTGATAAAAATCCTCTTTCTTGCGTAACTCCGCTAGCCTCTCTAATGCCTAACAACATTCTGCCTAAATCTCCTGTGACATATCGATCAATATTTCTGATATAGCGAGAATTATCTAGAATTTGAACTATATTATTTACAAGCACTCTTCTCTCGCTTATGTAGTTACTTCCGTCGGGATCTGCTTCCCTTCTATCTCTCTCAAAAAAAGAGTTTCATCCTTCTTCTTCCACAATTAATGAATAAGCAAGCGCTCCGAAGGAAATTAAATAGTTTACATAATTGAAACTATCATTGACGTTTCCTTGTAATGTTGAATTCGAAGAAATTGGACCGGTTGTCGGTAAATTTGTAAGCGTCACGTTTTGCGTTGTTATGGAAGGAAATATTCCTATTATTTGGTTGAAAGCAGTAAAGTTAGTAAAATCAAGATTTCCTATAGAAAAGGTAGAAAGGTCCGCTCCTGCGGGAATGCTAAGTCCTCTGCTTAAGGTGTCCGAAAGGAAAATAGAAAGTGTAGCAAACTCAGTAAGTCTGGTTCCTCTTAAGTCAACATCGGGATTGTCATCGTCTTCTGTGTCAAGTCAATAATTTGCTGTATTTCTGTTATATGTTTCGTTTTCGTCTTGATTATCAGTTGGACCACAAGATTGAGCAATCGCAGCTACTGCTACAGAGCCGCCAATAACACTTGCTCCAAGAACTGCACTAATTTTTTTAGTCATACTTTTTTTCATAAACTAATTTTACAAGAAATTTGGTTTTAATTTCATAAAAAGAACTACTATTTATATATTTTTTTCAGAAACATCAAATAAAAAAACATCTTTTTTACCCTTTTGGACAAACAAAAACCTTTCCTTAAGCAGTGTTTTTGTTATTGGCGGAGCTTCTGTCTCCAATATTTTTTTTCCATTGACCTTAATTGCTCCGGCTGAAAGTAATCTTCTTGCCTCTGTTTTACTCTTGATTGTGCTTATGGTAGTCAGTGCATCTACAAGATTACAGTCTGGTTTTATTGTTATTACGTTTAAGGTTTCTCGTATAGCTTGAATGTCTTTTATACTTAAAGATTCAAAGTTATTTTTAAACAACTTGTTTGAGATTTCTTCACAAAGTAAAAATTGTTTCTCAGAAAATAAATTTTTAAAAACCTCCCTACAAAGTTCTTTTTGTCCTTTTCTTTTCCACGGTTCTTCAAGATGTTTTTCTATTGCTTTGTCTATATTGTCTTCGGAATATTCAGTTAGAAAGGAAAAAAGTGTTTCCAAGTTGGAATCTTTCTGATTAATAAAGTATTGATACATTCTGAAAGGAATTTTTTCATTAATGTCAATAAATAAGGTTCCTTTCCCTGTTTTTCCGAACTTAGTCCCGTCTTCTTTTGTTAAAAGATTGAATGTAATTCCACAAGCATCTGGTTCGTTTTTTTCAATCTTTCTGATTAATTCAATCCCAGCTGTAATGTTTCCTCACTGATCACTGCCTCCAATTTGAACTGAACAGTTGTGGTTCCGATATAAGTAATAAAAATCATGGGCTTGTAAAAGCATGTAACTAAATTCGGTAAATGATATTCCCTTGTTTTTTCCGTTATCAATGGAAAGTCTGGTTTTTATTTGTTCTTTTTCTAGCATGTACGAAATGCTGATATATTTGCCGAACTTTCTTGAAAATTCAAGAAATGAATACTGTTTAGTTCAGGATGTATTGAACAAAACATCGGCCTCTGGGAGAAGTTTATTTATTATTTGTTTTATATTCTTAGTGTTCTTTATGATAGTTTCTTTGTCAACTAAATTTCGTTCTTCTGATTTACCACTAGGATCTCCAATTTGTCCTGTAGCATCTCCTATAACAATAATGGGTTTTAATCCTCTTTTGCTGATTTTTTTTAAATTTAGCAATTGTATATAGTTGCCTAAATGTATGAATGGAGCGGTTGGATCAAAACCACAGTAAACACTTTTTTTTGAAGCAATTGTTTGAAGTAACTTTTTTTCATTAGTTATATTATTGATAATTTTTTTAAGAAATGGAAAACTCATGTTAAACTTTTTCAATGAAGTTTGTTAGCATTGCTACTGGTTCTCCTGTTGCACCTACAGATAAAAAATCGTATGCGCAAGAAGTCATTCGGGGAGCAATATCAAGATGTACTCATTTTGTAATTGAAGAGTCGTAATCATTTGCAAAATGCTTAAGAAATGAAGCGGCATTGCTTGGTCCCCCTCACCTTACCTTAGAAATATTTGAAATATCGGCCAAACTGTTTTCCATGTTTTGTCCAAACTCATCTCAGAGCGGTAACCTTCATAAAGAACTCATAGTGTTCTTTTGAGCAGTTTGAATTAAATCGGAAAGTTCTTCACTGTCAGTGAAATATGCGGTCCCGTATTCACCAAGAGCAACTAGTGCTGCACCAGTTAATGTTGCAATGTCGATAACGTATCTAGGATCGTATCTTTTCGCGTACGTTATTGCGTCCGCTAAAATCAACCTTCCTTCGGCATCAGTATTACCAACTCAAACGGTTGAACCACTTAGAGAATTAACAATATCGCCTGGCCTGGTTGCTTTTGAGGAAATAGCGTTTTCAACAGCAGGAACAATACCAATAACATTTTTTTTCAAATTATTTCTAACTACGGAAAGCAGTGCTCCAATAACAATCGCACCGCCTGTCATATCCATATGCATCGTTTCAATACCTCCAGGAGTGGAAGGTTTTAGGTTAATACCACCGCTATCAAAAGTCACCCCCTTACCTATTAAAACAATTGGTTTTTCGTATTGTTTAGAAGAAGCATTGTTGTATTCAATAATAATAAACTTGGAAGCTCTGTATGAACCCTCACCAACGGATAAATAAAGATCTAGCCCTTCATCCCTTGCCTCAGACTCCGAAAGAATTTTAACTTCAACATTGTTTGAAACTTTAAAAATGTTCTCTGCCTCCATAGCTAACTCCTCAGGTCCCAAATATTGGGCCGGGTCGTTTGCAAGATTTCTTGCTACATTCATGGAATATCCTATGTTTTTGCCCTTGTTGAAACCTTTCTTTGCGTTTTCCGAATCAACATCAAGAATAACTATTTTCTTAATGTATTTTTCTGCTTTTTTAAATCTATCGTAAACATAACTTGCAACTATTGCTTCTGTTGTAAGGGTGGAATAAAAATCATAAACACTAATTTTGTCTGAAATAAAGCTGTATATTTCAGCAGAGTTAATGGAAAAAATATCCGCTTTTTTCTTCATTACTTCTTGAATAGCTTTCCGAATGGCCAGAAACACATTTCTGACACTGCAATTTGATTTTATTAAGATGGGTATGTTTTTTATGCTCTTGTGTGCAGAAAGCGATAGATTTTCCCTTTCTCTTACTACCTGTCCTACATAAATTTTACTTGTTTCGCTGATTGCGAAATTCTCCTGAAAAGATATTTTTGCTTCCATATTTTATTTACTCCTTTGTGTTTTCTGTTGAACATATTTTACAAAAAGTGAAATTGGTTCTCCTAAGCTTCCTTGTGCTAAAAAATCTTTTGGAGAACTAACTCTTCTTGAAACAACATCAAAATGTGCTCATTCAGTGTTTTTTTTATATTTTTTGGTGAAATTTTCTAAGAATGCTGCAGCAGTTGAAGACTGCCCCCCATTATACATTCTTTGCGTATTGGAAATATCTGCTAATGGATGTTTCATTGCATTTACATGCTCATCGCCTAAAGGTAATGGTCAAACCGGATTAAGAACGTTTTTCCCAATGCTTTTCAGTTCCGATAATAGTATTTCGTTTCGAGAAAAAACAGCCGTTGCAAAAGTTCCCAAAGCAATTCTCGTAGAGCCACATAAAGTAGCGACATCAAATACGGATGCTGGGTTAAATTTAGTGACATAAGAAAGTGCATCGGCCAATATAAGTCTTCCTTCGGCATCGGTGTTACCAATATAAACGTTGTCTCCTTTGTGCGATTTAATTATATCACCAGGCCTTATGCTTCTATCTGAAATAGCATTTTCTACCATAGGAAGAACGGCAATAACGTTTGCCTTAACTTTCATTTTTGACAATGCAAGAACTGTTCCGAATGCTAATGCTGCTCCTGTCATGTCCATGTGCATCATTGTTATAAGCGATGCTGCACCACTAGGTTTTAAATTTAAACCCCCTGTATCAAAGGTTACGCCTTTCCCAACAAAAACAAATGGTTTTCGTTTTTCGCTTGCAGCTCCGAAGTATTTAACTGTAATAAATTGAGGCTTTCTGTGTGATCCTTGATTAACAGCGAGAAATAAATTAAAATTTCTCTTTGCAGCCTCTTTTTCATCAAAAACTTCCACACTACATTTATCTTCCTTACTTAATAATTCCTTAACTTTTGAAGTAAAATCTTCTGCAGATAGGCGATTGGAAGAGGTGTTTATTAATTCTCTTGCTTGATTTATGCTTTCTCCTAAAATGATTTCTGACTCCATGACTCTTTGTTCGGTTTTTAATATTTTTCCGAAAAAGGCGATTTCTTTTATGGATTCTTTGTTTTTTTTCAATGTATCGAAGCTATATGAAGAGATGACAATTTGTGTAAACAGTATTCTTAGCATTTTAATTTTTTGATTTTTCAATAGAGGAAAACTCAATATATTTTCATAATCAAATCCAATATAAAAATATTCAAACTGTTTAGCGGTTTGTATCATTTGTCTAATGTTCATGATAAATTGATCGAATGTGCAAGTTTTAGAATTTACAACAATTTCTTTTTCGAATGGTAAATAGAGCGGATTTTCAAACATTAGTTTTCCTTTTTTTCATACAATGTTTACATACTTACTATCGTATTTACGCGATCAAATTATTTTTGGAAACGTCTTGGTCATTTTCTTCTCCCATCATTGAAATTTTTAGTTTTGGTGTCTCTCTATTGAAAAATCAAAAATTAGCTTCAACAATAAATACTATTTTACGATATTTATTATTACCTTTTACTAAAATACGAATATTACCTGTGAAAAAATCTTGTCCTGTGCTAACCAAGGAAACAACATTATTATCTATTTCTAAATCATCGAACTTTTCTTTATATTTTTCTTGTATTTGAATATTAAATTCTGAACTAAAGTGCTTTTCACATAATCTTAAGGCAGTGTAGTTTTTTTTGAAAAAACCATAGAAAAATATTGACACAAGAATTAAACCTAAAATAGATGTTGAGATGCTAACACTACTAAAGGTCACTATGTTTTGATCACTTTGTGAAAAGATGATCGCAACAGTTATTAGTGCTATTAAGAATAGCAGAAATAAAAAAATTCCGATAAAAATAGATCAAAAAATATTTTTTTTGTAGTAGTCTAAGATTCTTTCATCATAAAAAGACACAAATTAAACCTTTTCTGCATCCTTAATATTCTCAGAAAATAGATTGTCTTTCTCTTTGTTGGATGTGGCGTTTTTAGATCTTTGATTTAATATTTCTTGGTTTATATCCGCTAAAACTTTTGCAAGAATTTTAGAAAGCGACACTAAATATTCATATACTTCATTGCCTTCATTGTTTAACCATGAGTCTTGAACATTTTTGAATTGTCTTTTCAAATTAAATAAAATTTCTTCCAAATCTATATTGTTGTTTTCAGAAAGCAAAATTTGAGCCTTCTTTAGGATATTATTAGTTATTTTTTTGATATAGGAAATTTGATATTTAATGTTGTCTTCGAATGTTTGATTTTCTGAATTCAAATACAGTGCAGTAAGATATCCGGAGAGAAAGACTACTATATTTTTTAACAACTCCAAAAGAGCTTTCATTACTTTTTAGCATCCTCTGTAGAATAGTGTTTATTTTTGTTTAAATTAATGTCCTCTTTTTTTTGTTCCGTCTTTGTTTTAGATTTCGTGGAGTAAAATTTAGGATTGTCTTTTTTAACATAAAGATCTTCGTCATCAATTTTCATATTTTTTATTCGATCCACAAAATCGTAAATCGCCCCTTTATTCTTTTTTAATAAGCGAAGTCCCGTTTTTCAATTTTTTTTCACAACCACATCTAATAAGTCTAAATAGTTACTAAACTTACTAACTGTCTCAACTGTGGGATTGAGAGCCTCGCTTTTATAAATTGTGTCTTCAATTAGAAAGTTCACTCTTTTTAACGTTTTAAGCATTACAAATATTAAGTAAACGCCATATAAACAAGCAATTGCAACAACAATAATCAAAACGATGGAAACGGCTATCAGGGCTGTTTCAATGGGACTAAGATCCATGGTTGTTTCCTGCTTTCTCTAGAAAAATTATTATTTTGATTTTCACCTATTAATATTATCACATTTGTTTATTCATATTTTGAATGTTAAGTAATTTACGACCATATTTAGCCTGATGTTTGTTGTTGTGTTCGACAACATCACCTGTAAACTTAATGTCCAAATTCAAAAGTGAAGCGCCAACACCGTAAATGTCCACAGGTGTTTTTGCTAATTCAAAAGATTTTATCTTTCTTTCATCAAACCCAGAACTAACAATTATTTTAACATTCCTAAAATTTTCCTTGTCTAGTGCTTTTCTTAATTTTTTTATTAATGTTGGATTGACACCGGTTTCTTGTGTTTTAGTTAAAGAAAAATCAACAGTATTTGGTGCTGTATCAACTCTTAATCCGTATAATTTATTTTTAAAATATCTCGCCACTTTTAATCCGTCACCAATTACATCATTATTATAATCAACAAGTACTATTAACTTATCGTTTGGATATGTGTTGTGAAAATCTATTGCTGCTTCTAAAGTGTCTCCTTCGTAATTCTGTATCAAGGCGTGTGGCATTGTTCCTACAGGTTCTTTTTTAGTGAATTTTTGCGATAAAGGAATTACTTGATTTTTTATGCCACCGAGAGCCATTGCATAGCTATCTCCTTCTAAGTTACGGTAATGATCCGCTCTATCAGCCATTGAAGTAATTTGTTTTCCATTAGCAGCTCGAGTTATTTTGTATGAGTTTGTGCAAATACTGGTTTGTCTAGATAATATTCCACATATAATACCTTCCAAAAAACCAAAGTTTTTGTAATGTCCCTTAAACATTAGTACAGTGTCAGAAGAGTCAATAATTGATCCTTCATTGCGATAATAAATTTCATAAAGTTCGTGTTTTGTGTGTTTTTTAAGAATGTTTAACACTTCACTTATACCAGCTAGCTTTACATCATTTTTCCTTTGAAAAAAATGCATAGTTACTTCGGGGTTAGATTTTTTATTTTTAAGAATGGTTTTGGCTTTTTGAAAATAAATTGCTTCACAATTCTTTAAGTTAAAAGCCATCTTTACTTTTTAATTTTGTTAAATAAACCTATGTCTTGCGCATCATATTGAGTAGTTTCGTCAGCATCAAAATTTAAATTTTCATTATTGTTAGCTGAATTACTGCTCATTGTATTGTGGTTTTGGTTCTTTAAATAGTCATCGGCGTCCCTTTCAGGTAGCGTAGGTTTGGTTTCTGTTACTTCTGCTGGTTGTTTTGTAAACTTAAATTCTTCACCCTTTCCAACGTATTTCTTAAATGCAGCTTTTGTATCTTTACCAGTAATAGGTGAAATGATATCCTCAAATTGATAATTGTTAGAAGTCTTGGCTTTATTTTTATCCATTGTGGATTTCTTATTTACAGAGTCTTGCTTGAGTCTTTGTTCAGCAACATAATTATCTTTCATTTGCTGTATTTTATTTTTCATATCGGACATTTTTCCTCATTTCTTTTCTATTATGTTACTACAAAAATGGCAGGGGTGACAGGAATTGAACCCGCAACCTTCAGATTTGAAGTCTGCTGCTCTGCCAATTGAGCTACACCCCTATAAAATAATTATATAGTTACAATCGCTATTTTTCTACATGTTTTATGTATTTTTTGGTCTCGTGAATTTGTATACTGCCCCCAATAATGTCACCAAAAACTAACGATACTATTGCGTACCTCATTAATTTTTCACAGTCTTCTTTGGTAATTTTAGGTTTTCTAATAATGATGGAGCTTTTATAGTTAATGATAAATAAAACTATTGAATGAAAAACTGTTACTAGTAAAATCATGTAAACCAATCCAAACAAAAAATTTCACTTTAATCCATTGGATATTCTCTCGCGAAATATCGTAAAGTTAATTTTTTCTGGTGGTAGTGTTTTATTGAATTCTTTTATAATGGTTGAACCTCCAAATCAATTACCAAAGATGATGGTGATCACAGCAAAACGATATAACATTCTTGCTTTTTCTTCCGAAATTTCTTTTTGTCTTTGATATTCGATAAGTATGTGCCTAAAAACAAGCGATATAAGACCAAAAATGAAAAAAACAATACTAACAAGCATTATAATGGCCGCAGTTTTGGTTTGCTTTGCTGCCTTGGAAAATGTTTTGGAGTGGACTGGGAACTTCATTTTAGTGTGGGAGTTGGCGCCTGGTGCAGGATTCGAACCTGCGACAAATTGGTTAACAGCCAACTGCTCTACCAACTGAGCTAACCAGGCATATTGAATATTTTAGAATATTCTGCAGATATTTCTTACTTAACTTTCTCTTTTTTTTTGCTTTTCTTTTCATGTTTTTTAACTTTCTTTGATTTTTGTTGCTTTTCTACAAGGTCTTGATCTATACCTTTTACCTCGACAGCATATGCTCTTTCATGAATACTTAGCCCCTCTGCCATCAACAATCCAGGAATAAATAATGCTCCTCAAAAGGATCATCTTGAACATTTTTTGATTAGCTGTACGTTTTTGTGAAAAGTATTAACATCCTTTGTGGAAAATAATTTAAGAAATAACTTTACACAATAATACATCGTAAAAAAAGGAAAAATTAAAAAACTAAAAAATAAGGATAGAATAAATGCCAGGATACAACCTGCAAGAATCCAATTTTTCCCCCATGTTTTGGGACGTTCTTCTTCAGAATCCTTTTCTTGTTGTCTATCGTAATTAACGACTTCTTCTTTTATGACTGCCATACATAAATTATAAAGAAATTAATCCTTTTATTTATACATTGTTTACTTGATATTTTCTAGAATAGTGATATTCTTCTTCGTTGAAGGAAATTTTAATATCTGTGACTATTGATACAAACAACTCATTCTCTTTATAGAAATCAAAAGTAATTTCAGCAACATTTTGTTTTAGAACACTAATTACATCCTTGACAAACAAATATTCAAATGTATTGTAATCTATCATAAAGTCATTTGCATCGTTGTCAAAATAAATTGACTTCTCCAAGTCTTCCATTGCAGGTCATTCAAAAAAATAAGAGTACGGATATTCAGTATCAGCAGGTGTTTCATTTTCCTCTGGAATAAGTGGATTATTGCTCTCGTTAGAATTTTTTTTAGTAGTTTCGTTAGAAATAATTAAATACGTAGGGGCCGCTATACTAGCAGTAACTATTCCGATAGAAGCTGCAACTGTGATAAGTTTATATTTTTTCTTCATTTTTCCTTCTTAAAAACTCCTCAAATGTCATTCCTGAACTTAAAAATTGTATTATTTCTTCTTTTGTAAAGTTTAAAAAGGTTTGTCTTTCGTATTCTGAAAGATTGTCAATCTCTGACTCAATTATTTTTTTCATCTTTTCTTCATCTTTTCCTGTGCTGTTTTTCTTGTTAATCTTTATAGGTCAATGCAAAATGAAGTTAACCTTGTATGGTATTTCCAATGAAAAAGAAAAATCTATTCTTCCAGAATTGTTGGAATAATTGGTTGGCAGTAACAGTTCTTCATTCTCATAAGATCAATTCTCAGAGTATTCATTTTTTATTGTTCTTTCAATTAAGTTTTCGTGCATTATTTCAGCTATGGAAAAATCATAGCTTTTCTGATCTACTTTGTTTATTCCAAACTCAAATTCAGAAAAAGAGTACCCCTTGAGATTATTAATTTTTGCCTTTCCACTTTCAAAATTTAAATCAAAAACATTGCTTTCCTCATTTTCAAATTCTCTTTCTATTGTGAAAGGTTTTATAGCATTAGTTACATTATTAATTTCATTTGCAAATGGGATGATTTTTAAGTATTCTTTTTCTTTTATCTCGGGAAGCGATTCGCCCGTAGAAATAATACTTCTGGGTACTGTCAGACGATATTCTTTGTCTAAGATTATTTCGTTTTCCTTATGTAAAAAATCATAAAGATTAAATCTGTCTGTTCTTGTATCTGAAACAGTTCATTCCGTGTTTGTGGCGTCAAAAAACCTAATCTCGTACCTAATATCGATAATTCCCGCTGTTGCCTGTGACTTAGGTATGGTTGTAACAAAATCTTTTGATCCGTAGAAATAGGGTACTTCTTGAATAACGTCTTTTTGATCATTAATCTTATACGTAAAAATTGCATTGGTCCCCTTGGTTAAAAAAGATATTGCTTTCATTTTTATAATGTAATCGTTTGAAATTCCAAAAACAGATACCTCGGTGCTTTGAGCTATCAGTTTTTTATCCTCTTTTGATTCAAGAATATTAGAATATAGTGAAACATTGAAAAAAAGCGGTATAAATAAAGCCGAAGAAAAGAATTTAGTAATTTTTTTCTTCGGCTTTAAATTTACTCGCTGCATTAGTTACTTTCTCCCAGTAAATCAAGAAATTTTAAGTATGTAGTTTTTGCAATGCGATAGAATGTTGCTCTAGAATAAAAATCTAATCATCAATAATTTTCTGCTTGATTCATTTGATTCTCTATAATTTCTCTTTCTTCTTTCAGTAAAATACTTGTTGCTTTATCAAATAATTGAATGCTTTCATTTACTGAAAGTCCTGTGAAATAAGATGGGCAGTTCTCTAAATAAATCTTTTCGGTTGAATTAATTAGATTTAATTTATATTCTTGCATTTCGCATCTTTTATAGTAAAAAATCGTTTCACATACTTTTTTTTGTAATTCTTTAAAATTTTTCATATCACTCCTCTCCCACATATATTTTTCGCATTTTTTAAGAGAAATTGGTATCAAATTTTTCTCATTTTATATATAAGTGTGTATCAAAAAAGTTTCAAAAAAGTTTTCAAAAAAATGTATAAGAAAGTTTTTTTATGTTGCAGACTATGTGTGCTATAAAAACAGTTAATAGGAGCGAGCAACAATTGCCTCAAAAAGAGAGTTTTCGTTACAAAAAATACATTTTCCGCTTTTTGCTCTTTGATTGACAACTCTACTGCAAAAACCGTACTTTTTTTTAATATTAGCCTCGCATTTTTTACTTGTACAAAAACAGACTATTCCTGCTCTACCATCAGAAATATTTTCTATCAATTGACTAAGGTTTGCTGCAGGAACAAGGTGTTCGTTTAAAAACAATTGCTGTGATTTTTTCAAGTCAGTTTGTATACTGGTTAATGTTTTGTTTATTAATAAAACTAAGCTATCTTTTTTTACTAGTTTTTTCTCACCACTTAGTCTATTAACAACTAATATTTCTTTTTTTTCAAACTCTCTTTTCCCAACAAACAGTCCAACAGGGACGCCTTTCATTTCAAAATTCATTATTTTAAAGCCAAATCCTTTGTTCGAAGTGTCTTCAAAAAAAGATATACTCCCTATCTCCTCTTTAATTGTTTCTACAAATTGGGCGACTTCCTTGTTTTCTGGATTAATATTAGAGACATATACTTTATATGGAGCTATGTTAGGAGGAATAATTAGCCCCTTATCATCGCTATGTGCCATGATTAGTCCGCCAATAATTCTTGTTGAAATACCTCATGAAGTTTGTTCAACAAAAGAAGAACCTCTTTCTTCTTGAAACTGGATTTTGAAGGGCTGTGAAAAGTTTTGTCCTAAATAGTGTGATGTTGCAATTTGTAGTGCCTGTCCGTCGGGCATTAAACTTTCAATTCCGATGGTTTTAACAGCGCCTGCAAATTTTTCTGCAGGAGACTTTTCACCACAATACAAAGCCATGCCTAAATGATTTTCAATTAAATCTTTGTATATATCAATTACTTGTCAAACTGTTTCTTTTGCTTCTGTTTTAGTGGCGTGACATGTATGCCCTTCCTGTCAAAAGAATTCAGAGTTTCTCAAAAAAGGACGTGTGTTGTTTTCCCATCTCATAACATTTGCTCATTGATTGTATTTCATTGGTAATTGAGTTTTGGAGTTAATTTTTTTTGAAAAATAGTCACAAAACAGTGTTTCGCTTGTTGGTCTAATAATGAGTGCGTCTTTTATTTTTTTATTACCTACCTGAGTCACTTTCAAAACTTCAGGACTGAAACCTTCGACGTGTTCTTTTTCTTTATTTAGCATGGATTCGGGTATTAGAAGTGGAAAAGAAACATTGTCAATTTTAATTTTTTTAAATTCCTTGTTCAATATTTTCTTTATATTTTCTCATAATGCTAAACCATCAGGTTCTAAAACCATGGTCCCTTTAACGGGACCGTATTCAAATAAATCTGAATTAGTGATGATGTCTGTATATCATTGGGTAATATCTGTCTTTTTACTTGTAATTCTACTCTTTTTATTAAATGCCATGAATGAACTCCGCTTTTAATATGTAGTAAACAAGTTCGTATATGTCAACTATGTGATCGCTGCATCTTTCTATGTATTTAAGGCATAAAATAAAAGATATGTCGTTTTGCGATGTATTATGTGTGGATTTATTCTTTTTCTCATATAAGTTTCTAATATTATGAATGTACTCTTCGTGCACTTCTTTATGCTTACTAGTGATTTTTATTCCCATTTTCAAATCTCAATTTTCAATCATTGTGTAAACATTTTTTAAAATTGAAATTATTTGACTATCTAATTGCAAAATAATCTTTCCATCATGTTCAGATAAGTGTGGGCTCAATCGAGCCATTCTTGAAACTGACTTAAATATTCTTTCTATTTGCTGCGCTATGCTTATATAACAAATAATTTTCCTTAGATCGCGAGAAACAGGTCTTAGTTTTATTAGTAATCATTGTGAATTATCAATTATTTCTTCGGTATGAGAAACCGCATGTGTATAAAGCTTCTCCATTCCACTTAAACTTTTAAAATTTTTGTTTTTAAAAAATTTAGAAAAATCATTATGCATCTCGATAGTGTTTTTTAAAAACACTAAAATATTTTTTTTCAGTGACTTTAGGTCGTTTAAAAAGCTCATTAAGCAGACCTCCCGGTAACATACAATCATGTTCTTTTGTGCTGGGGATTGGTAAAAATATCCCTTGTTTTTCCGTATTCCACTATTTCTCCTTCGTAAAAAAACGCAGTGTAGTCTGCAAACCTTGCAGCTTGATGCAAGGAGTGGGTGACAACTACAATTGTGTAATCTCTTCTTAATTCCTGAGTCAACTCTTCGATTCTTATCGTCGATATAGGATCTAACGAACTTGTGGGTTCGTCCATAAGCAATACATCGGGTTTCATGGCGATGGCTCTAGCAATACAAAGTCTCTGTTGCTGTCCGCCCGACAGCCCTAAAGCACTTTTGCTAAGTTTATTTTTTATTTCATCCCAAATAGCGGCTTTTTTAAGAGCATTTACAACTAATTCTTCAACTACTGTTTTCTTTTTAATTCCATGAATGCGAAGTCCGTAAGCAACATTATCAAAAATACTCATTGGAAAGGGATTAGGTTTTTGAAATACCATCCCGATTTTCGATCTTATTTCGTTAGCATTAACTTTTCTATCGTAAATATTCTGACTGTCATAGATAACTTTGCCTATTATCCTACAATTAGGAATAAAGTCATTCATTCTATTTAAAGTTCTAATAAATGTGCTTTTGCCACAACCACTGGGACCAATTAATGCGGTTATCTTTTTTTGTCTTATCACAAAATTTACATCCTTAAGAGCGTGTTCTTTGTTATAAAAAACGTTGAGCCCTTCACAAACAATATAGACATTTTTGTCTTTTTTCTTTTTGGAAAATGATGTTAGCTTGTCGGCTTCTAAAACTTGCGTATCTTTTATAGTTGGTTCGACAGCAATACCAACAGAAGAATCAGAGATTTTTTTTTCTGATTTACTTTTTTTATTCGCTGTTTTTTTTGGCTTTTTTTCGTTATTTTTTTCCATTGCGTTTACAAAAACATTATAAAGTTTAGTTTGTTAATTAAGATTTATTTATTAATTATTTTTGGCCGTTACATGTGCATTACATGTTTTTTTCGCCTCATTTTTCTGGATTCTTTTTTGTACTATTTTTCCTAAGTGTTTTTTTTGAATATAATTAGATATAAACCTAATTATTAGATTTAGAATTAGAATAAAAAATAAAGTGACTATTATTGAAACATATGCTTGTTCAGTGGCGTCGGAAGAAGAGTTATTCAACAGGGTAATAAATATATTGGTGGATAATGTTCTTCCTTGGTCGAAGAAACCGGTTGGAGTATGAACACTACTTCCTAGTGTTAAAACTACGGGTACAGACTCAGAAATTATTCTTGCAATAGCGAAAATAATTGTAGACAGAATTCCAACAACTGCAGAAGGGACAACAACTCTCATCACTGTATCAAATTTACTTGCTCCCATTGCAAACGATGCTAGTCTATATTCTTCAGGAACACTAGATAGTGAAATAAGAAACCCTTGAGCTAAAACAGGAACAATGATTATCGCTAGTGTTAATGCAGCGGATAGAATCGAAAATCCTGTTCCTCCCAATTGAAAAGTTAGAACAAAAATGGCTAGTCCGATAACACCTATAACAATGGTTGGTGTAGAGACCGTGATATTTACTAACGCAGTTGTAAAATTACGAACTCCGTTGCTAGCATACTCCTTAATAAAGGTACTCACGATAAAAGCTAGCGGCAAAGAAACAATTAAAGTCAAGATAATCAAAAGAAGTGTAGTAATTATGTATGGAGCTATGCCGCCGGTTTCTTGTCCTTCGCTATTAACAGGTGTTATAAATAAAACAGAAAAGTTTCTAAAAAGAAGACCAACGCCATTAACAAGGAAAACTGTTAATAAAGTCGCCAAAAACGCAAGAGCAATAAAAACACAAAACGTAATTGTTATAAAGATAGCTGAACTATACACTACTCGCTTTGCTTGAATCTTTTTGTATTTTTTTGTTTTCAAATATTCGGAACACTTGAAATTTACATTAATGTTCTTAATGCTGACTTTGTCTTTTTTTACTTCCATTGTTTCCTTATTTTTTGTTGAAAGTACAAAGCTATGATATTGACAATAGTTGCAATGATTAATATAATTACACCTACGGTAAATAAAACTGCTTGGAGAGTTCCCTCTGCTTCTCTAATGAAGGATGTTAGAACGGTTGTTAAAGACGCTCCAGATCTAAATAAGAATCCATCAAAAACACCGTCTATAACTGCTACACTCCCACCAATAATTAAAGTTACTGCTGCTGCTTCTCCTATTGCCCTTCCAAATGCAGCAATAACTGCACCCATGATACCTGCTTTGGAACTTTTAACACAGATTTTAAAATTTGTTTCCATTTGGGTAGCGCCTAATGCGATAGAGCCTAAAACCATATTGTTGGGTACCGACTCAAGTGCTAGATTCATGTAAACAACCATCGTAGGTAATGTCATGAATGTAAGTATTAAGGCTGCTGAAAAAACAGACAATGATGATATGACCCCACCAGAAATGAAATTTAAAAAGGTGCCAAAAAATAAAACTCCAAAAAACCCATAAATAACAGAAGGTATTCCGGCCAATAAATCAATTACTGTTCTAAGAAGACTTTTTAGAACAGGGGGTAAATAAAAAACCAACAATAGTGAAATACTTAATCCCAATGGAAATGAAAGAATAAGCGCAATTAACGTTGTCGTTAGTGAACCTACAATAAATGTAAGAATTCCAAATTCTCCTGCAGCAGGATTTCAAACATTACTAAATAAAAATCTAGTGAAAAATCCTCCGAAATCGTCGCTTCTAATGAAAGGTATTGCCTGTACCACCAAATAAGCAAAAACTGATATTAAAATGGCAATTATAAGAACTGCAAGTGTTCAAAATAAAACGGTACTTGTCTGATTGATGACCTGTTTTCTCTTGAACAAAGAATGTCTTTTTTGAGCAATAATATTAGAAGATTGATTCTTAAATGTTTTTTTATATAAATTTTCTTCTGTCTTC
Source organism: Mycoplasmatales bacterium (assembly GCA_014238225.1). Classification (GTDB taxonomy): domain Bacteria; phylum Bacillota_I; class Bacilli_A; order Mycoplasmatales; family JABAAY01; genus JABAAY01. Next base: position 110,291 of record JABABL010000001.1, on the reverse strand, counting down.
AATATACATTTCCCTTTCAGTTATTTTCATGAAACTAGCTAAATTAAAAGGAGAATAGCTTTTTTGACTATTAATATTACCTGCATGCAAGACACTTTCGGGAACATCAGGAGCTCACTGTGGAATAACTCCAGTAGTGTTTATTGGTTGGGTTGTGTTTTGTGTGTCCACGCCTCTTGTTATATCTGATTGTGTAATAAACTCATAAAAATCAGTCCATCCGGCAGTGATATTTTCAAGATTGGGATTACTGACATCGCTAGGAAAATTTAATGCTCCATTAGGTCCAGAGAATATTTCTTCTGAGTTTTCCTCAAAATAACTCATAGGGCTTGGAGTGCCCCCGTTTTGAGTTGTTAAAAAAGTATTTTGCTGTAGACCAAACAGTGGAGGTACATAGCCTTCTCGAACTATAAGAGGTATTCTTCCACTTATCATTTCGTCACCAAAATTTGTAGTTCCGTCATAAGGAATGGAGCCATATCCAGAAACGGAGGGTTGAAAAATTCATTGTAAAAAGTCAAGTGTTTGTCGTTCTTTAGTGCCCTGAGTATTATATATTGTGAATAATGTGTGTCAAAATGGGTACTCGTTTTGAGTATCCATCTCTTCAAACTTGTTTTCTGGTGAAACTGTTAATGCTGGAAAACTAGCAGAAAAATTGCTACTTAAGTTACTGACTGAATAGGAATTGTTAAATGTAGACACCGAATTGTTAAATCCCTCGGGAAGAATATTTCTAGCAGCATTTACCAATGAGGGTTCCACGGCATGATCTCTATAATATTGTTGATCGTTTGTTGATCCATTCGAAGGAGCCACTTTAATTGCATAAACATTTCTTCCAACTGTGTTTGTTATAAATTCTAATGCAGTGGGATTTGCAGCATAAGGAGTGTTACTGAAATATGCTAAAGATAAGTATGCAATAGAAAGTGGTGTAGCGGATGCTGTTTTTTCCACCTGGCCATTGCTACCCAATGAGAAAGCATCATGGGGCAAAAGACCTTCTATACGTCCTTTTTCAGTAGAGACATTTTCTGGTGTTGGATCAGATGAATTACTGTTCACCGCTAAAACGTCATAAAAAGAATCTCTTAGTCCGCTGCCTGTTTGTCTGCCAATAACACTTATCGGACCACTTATTGAGTTTCCTGTAGAAGTGGCAACACTTTCCACATTCGATCAGTCAGTTATGCCTCCAGTATAAATTTGAGTTAACTCATCCAGTGATATTGATAAATCACTTCGAAAGTTTGCTAAATTATTGATTTGCTCGTTTGGAATGTTAGCAAGAATAACAATTACATCCTGCCCTATCGGTATGGTTGCAAGATTATCTCATCTTGATTGTACGTCTTCTGAACTTGGTGCGCGTGAGGAATCTCCTAATTGGACGGCCCCCTCTTTGATCTGTGTAATGCCAGCAGAAGAACCTCCTCCAGCGACGTTTACTCTTCTGCCGTCTTCTTCAGCAAAGTAATTTCGAGACAACGCTTCCATTAAAGGAAGAACGGTGGTACTTCCAGAAACAATGACTGTATTTTCACTTGAACTAGTGAAGAAAAGAGCGACAGATGCCCCAATTATAGAGAAGACTCCAACAAGAGAAGCAATTTTTTTTAGAAGTTTGTTCTTCATTTCTTATATTATATGTGTTTTTAAAAATAGGTTTTTCATGTAGAACTTTTTTATGCTAAACAATAATATTGTAAAAAATAAAGTACTATTTTTGTACCATGTCTCACTTATAAAAATAATTTTTTTTCACGAACATATATGTGGCTTGGAATATATTCAGCAAACGTAGTTATTTTTTTGTCCAAGGACCCGATGATAAATATCTTAATTCTTTTTCTTATGCAATATAAAACAAAGTTTTGTATATCTGCACGGGCGTAAGGATCTGTTAAACATTTTTTAACATTATCAGATTCAATAGAAACAAAGTTTAAATTATTATTACCAAAAATACAATCGTCTTCGTCAATTCTGGTTATATTAGAAACACCATAGGCTATTCTTCGAGAAGTTAGTGCGCTCGCAATGTTTAAAAATTTACTTTCTGAAAACTCTTCTGTTTCAATAAATGCCACTGAAAATTTTATTCTCCTGGAGATCAGTAAATCTATACATTTTTCTATTTCTTTTCTTCCAAAAATAATTGGCATTTTTATAATAATTGTGTGTTTGCTACTTTTCTTGCCTTCTAAAAATTTTAAAATATTTTGTGTGTAATCTCTGAGTATTTTTTCGTCTTTAAAAATGATGTCCATGTTTTTTCAGTAGCTTTTTTTGTCGCAAACATCATTAGAAATTCAATATGTCTTCTCCTTTGAATTTCAAGAAAAAGAGCTCTTGACAATATTAAAATTATCCATATTTTTCACTTCGGATAACAATTTTTCTTTTGTTTTTTTTCACTTCCTTATAATGGAAATTTCGCTACTGGGATTGTCTATGTGAAAGGTAGTTTTGTTTATGTTCTCAACTGCAACAATCGTTGAAAGTTCATTAATTGTTTTTTCCATTCATGAGAGACCATTCTTTTTCTTAATGTTTTTTACCGTAAAAGCTATATATCCAAACTCAAGTTTTATAAAGGTGCCATTTTGTTCAACGAGTGTTTGTGTTTTTTTTATGATTTTTTTAAGTCTATTACCTCTGCTTATTATTGCAAATTTTCCTTCTCCAATGTTAATGACAATATTTCCTTCAAAAACATGAGAGAGTTTTTTACAAAATAAATACAAAATATTTTTAACAAAATTTGCACTATATATATATCTAAAATTTTCGTTGATTCTTAAGTCCAAAATCAAGCAATTAATGGGAATAGTATTTGTTTTTCTGAAAAAATTATTTCAAATTTTTTGCCTTGTTGTGGGAGAAAAGGGATTATTTTTGAGTTTGGAAAGTTTATCGAAAAGATTTATACTGTCGTTGTATTTAATAGCATAATCTAAGACTGGTCTAAGGAATAGAAACACCCTTCCTTTTGTTTTTCCTTTTTTGAAATGCATATAAAATGAGTACTCCCTATTATTAACAGTTGTCTTTACTTTTATTTCTGTCTGATCAAGAATGTCTAGGCTGTGTGACCGAAGAAAAAACATTATTTTAGCCTTTTCTTGAAAATCAATTAATTGAAAAAAATCATTTATGCTAACACTGTCTTTTTGTGAAATGATTATGTTTTTATTTAAGGCTCGAATTTCTCATGAATTAATGTTTAATTTGAATATTGTTGGATCATAAATGCTACCGATACTTTTTATTCTTTTTTTGTGAAAAAGAAATATGATCATTATTATTAATACAATGAAAATCAAGCCCACTAGTGGTAATAGATTTTCCAGTTTATTCATTCTTAACAACTTCTCCTAAAACCATCTTACAAAATTTTATTATATCTTAGTGCTTTTGTTTAAAAGGACGTGTGTTTTTAAAATTTGTTTTTTCCCTATCCCCATTTTAAAATTTATCAAGACTGTGTCATCATCAATTTGTAATACTATTCCGTTTCCATAGATTCGGTGTTTCACAGTGTCCCCTACAATGAATTTATCATTTAAACCCTTGTTAATTGCATAGTCAATGTCTCGAGAAAATAAATTTTTGGACTTATAAATTTTTTCCTTTAAGCCCTTTGCTCCGATAAGGGGACCAAATCATTTCTTATTTTTGGAAGGAATCAATAGTTCTTCAGATCTATTGTAATCAACAAATTTTATTATTTCAGACAAGAATCTGCTTTTTTGTAATTCATTGCCAAAGTAATTTTTTCCGCGAGGGAAGGAAAGACATAATTGTTTTTTTGCTCTCGTGAACGCAACATAAGCAACTCTTCTCTCTTCTTCAACATCTTCTTCTTCGTCACTATTTTGCCTTAAGGACGGAATTACTCCTTCGTTCAAACCGAGTAAGTAGATGATGTCATTTTCCAATCCCTTACTGGAGTGTATTGTCATTAAAGTTAGACTGTCCTGAATTTCTTCATTGTTGGCCTTTTCATTGTCCTGATTTTGATATAAGCTGGATTCATCAATTAGCTGGGTCAGCGAATTCTTGTTTCCCTTAGCAAATTCCTCAATAAAACTTATGAATTCCTTTATATTTTCAGTTCTGTTTATTTCATGATCGATTTCAAATAGTTTTTTTAAACCTGTTTTTTCATAAACTTCCTGCGCAAAAATTGCTAGATTAGTTTTTGTTAGGGTTTCCTTCAACAAATCAATTGTTTGGCAAAAGCTACTGATTTTACCTTTAATTTTTGGTGAAAATGGCAATTCATTGATATTTTGTGCAACAAAATTGTAGTATTTACTGTTGTTCTGTTCGGCGAGTTCAATAATTTTATTAATGGTGATGTTTCCAATTCCTTTTTTAGGTATGTTTAAAACTTCTCTAAAAGCGTGATTGGAATCGTTGTTAATTAATTGAAAGTAATATAAAAGTGTTTTGATTTCTAGTCTGTCAAAAAATTTAATTCCTCCTCATATTTCAAAATTAATATCGTGTTTCATTAATTCTTGTTCTAAAGCCCTGCTTTGAGTCTTGTTTCGATATAAAACATACATGCTTTTTAATTTTGTACCTTCTTTTAATTTTGCTTCTATGTCATCTACAATTCATCGTGCTTCATCCGCAGCAGAAAATCCTTCGTAAAGAGATATCTTTTCATCGTCTTTTTTATCAGTTCAAAGTTCTTTGGGATATCTAGAAGAATTGTTTTTAATTAGTGCATTAGAAATTTTTAATATCGAATTGGTGCTCCTGTAGTTTTTTTCTAAAATAAAATTTTCTACCGGACTATAATCATTACTAAAGTCTTTAAAAATAGAGGAGTAAGAACCCCTTCATCCATAAATACTTTGATCTGGATCTCCTACAACACAAACATAAGATTTTTGCGCTAACATTTTAAAGATTTCATACTGTTCCAACGATGTGTCTTGAAACTCATCTATAAAAACGTATCTGTATTTATTCTGTCATTTTTCTCTAACATCTTCGTTTTGAGAGAGGATTTGATTAGTGAATATAATTAAGTCGTCGAAATCAACAAGATTTTCTTTAAGCAAATGCTGTATATAAATGTTGTAAATTTTCCTTTTCGTTTCCAAACCGAAGTCGTATTCTTTATTTGCGGCCACATGGTGAATATTGAGCAGTTTAGCTTTTTTTTCTCAACTAATGAAATTTATTGCTGATCGATATTGGATTTCTTGCGATGTTAGATTTAATTTTTTATATATTCTTCTTAGTATTGTTTTTTTTGCCGCTTCAGTAATGACTTCGAACTCTTTTTGTCTTTTTAAATACTGAATTTCAATTCTTAAAAATCTTAAACAAAAAGAGTGAAAAGTAGAAATATTGCGATTTAGATCTTGAAAATTACCGTATTTAGAAATTTTATTTCTCATTTCTGCAGCAGCCTTGTTAGTGAACGTAAAAGCAAGTATTTGACTTGGTCAAATATTCTTATAGGTTGCTAAATAATAAATGGCAGATGTTAGTGTTGTTGTTTTTCCACTGCCGGCTCCTGCAATAATGCATCTAGCTCTAGAAGGAGAAACAACACTTTCTAATTGCTTATTGTTTAATTTACCAAGAAATGAATCTTTTATCATTATTTTTCCTCCTCAATTATGCCTTCTAATTCAGAGATTGCTTCATCTGATATATAACCTGGTTTTTCAGTTGTAATTGTTTTTTTACTCATCTTATCGTCTTTTTTGTCTTCTACTCGTCTTGTGTCTATAACAAAAGTATTAGAAAAAACATCGTGCAACCCTTTATTATTTTGTGAAAAAACAATACTCAAAAGTGCAGATGCGGAAAAAAGAACAGCGCCACCAGTGATAACTCCATATATAGTGGTAATCAAATTGCTAGCTGATTCACCAATATTCTCAATATTAGAAACATCGGTAATGATAGGAAAAAGTATATAAACAAAAGAAAATAGTACGGTTAAAAAAAGTTCATGTTTTAAAACATCAAAGAACCTTACCTTAAAGTTTTTTTCAGATATTAGTCTAAGCTTGAAAATAAATTTTCCCAGGGTATACCCTTTCGTTAGATACTGAATTAAAACAAAATAAATAAATATGTATAAAAACAGAATAACTGTAAATAGAATTTGTTGTCACTCAAAAAGAGTCACAGTATTTAAATGAGAGAAGAAAAAATTTAATCGATTTACGTTTATAAGGAGAATTATGACAAAAAGAAAAAGAAGAATTAGTGAGTAATCAAAAACTCTTGCTACAGCTCTCAGTGGTCAATTTGCTATATTGTAACTTACCTCTTTTGTTATTTTTTTATCCATAAAATAATTATATAAGCATTGTCTAAAGGACTAAAATTTAAGCATTTTGTGTGCTCTAGGAAAGGGCAATACATCTCTTATATTAGATATTCCTAAAAAATACATTAACATTCTTTCAAAACCCAATCCGAAGCCCGCGCTTTTTACATAACCCTCATTTCTTAAATCTATATATCACTGTAAATTATCTTTTGAGATACCTTTCTCCAGAATATTTTGAGATAGAGTTTCGGGGTTGTCTTCTCTAACGCTTCCACCCGCTAATTCACCGATATCTGGAACCAAAAAGTCAAATGCTTGTACAGAACCATCGTTATTGTCCTTCATATAAAAAGACTTGATGTTTTTAGGGTAATTAATCACAAAAATAGGATTTTGAAAATACTTAGTTAAAAATTTCTCTTGCTCGGAACTAAGATCTGAACCAAATTGAAGTGATGTGGCCTCAGCATTACTTATGTTCTCTTTTAGAATTTTTAAGGCATCCTTGTAATCAATTATTTTAATTGTGCCTTTTTTGAATGATTCAAACCGTTCCTTGATATTTACTTTGTTTTTGTTAGTAAAAAAATCAACTTCTTTTGGCAATAATTTTATTAATTTAGCAAACATAGTTGCAATGAAACGAAAAGTAAAATTACATATTTCTTCCAGACTAGTGTTAACAATTTCCGGTTCCAACATTCAAAATTCCGCAGCATGCTTAACGGTGTTAGAAATTTCAGCACGAAAAATAGGACTAAACGTATACGCTTTCCCATATGTTTGTGCAAATGTTTCGCATGCCAATTGTCCACTAACAGTTAAATTAACATTAGGTTTGTTGAAAAAGTTTTTTTTAGTTTCGGAATAAACACTGAAAGACTCTCCGGCTCCTTCACAATCATTTCCGGTAATAACTGGTGAATCTAAAAAGACAAAATTTTCTTCCTCAAAAAATGTTGAAATTCAATGCTTTAGTTTGCTTCTAACTAAGAAAACTTTACTAAAGTAATCGCTTCTTGGTCTTAGGTGGGCGTTTTCGCGTAAAAATTCAAAAGAGTGTTCTTTTTTTTGAAGAGGGTAATTTATTGTCACATCTTGAACTATTGTTATGGTTTGAGAGCGAATTTCACTCTCCTGTTCTCTGCCTGGTGTTTGTACAGTTTCTCCAGTCACCCTGACTGCTGCTCCACTGCTTAATTTAGAGATTTCTTCAAAATTATCAATTTCATTTTTTTTGTAAACAATTTGCGTTCTTCCAAAGGGTTCTAGTGTATTGACTGTCAGAAAACCTACTTTAGAAGAGGTGCGATTAAATACAACTCTGGCTGTTATTGTTCGACTATTCATTTTCAATGTTATTTACTTCTCCTTCAATTGTATATGGTTTTGCAACATCAACGTTTTTGATTTTATCTGATTGTTCTTTCCCATACATAAATTCCATAACATCAATGCCTTTTTTAACTAAACGTTTTTTTCAATATCTTATATATTCAAATAGGATAATAAAAAACAGAGCAATGAAGAATAATGGAAGCAAAACAATAATGAAATAAACAAATGGTGGAACAAACAAACTAGAAATTGCTGCATCACAAATACCCAAAGTAATTGCTGTCAATCAAGGAATCGGAAAAACAAACATATAGAAAACTACTTGAGTATATCACTTAATGTATTTTTTTTTAAAACCTAAAATCAACTCTCCGAACGCAGTTCTGGCGAATTTACCTTTCCTTTTGGACTTGCTTAAAGAACCGTTGTTTTGATTTCCCATAATTTCTCTTTTTTCTTTTCACTAAAAATTTCTGATCCCATTCTTGCGATCATTGCGGCATTATCAGTTGTATACGGTATCTCAGGAATCAAAATATCCACATTTTTTATTTCTTCAATAAGTCTTCTTCTCAATTCTGAATTGCAACTAACGCCGCCCCCGATGACAAATTGAGAAACTTTATATTCCTTCAAAACAAGTTTTATTTTTTTAATAACGAGTTCTACGACTACGTGTTGGAAACTAGCACACATATCTGGGACATTGATTGTTTTTTTTCTTTTTTTCACAAAATTGTAAACTCAGGACTTTATGCCACTAAAAGAAAAATTAAAAGTTTGATCATGATATAAATCAGGCATTGGTACTTTATATCTACAAACACCTTTTTTGGCCAATTTATCAATTATGGGGCCTCCGGGATACCCTAATCCCAGGATTCTAGCAACCTTATCGTAACATTCACCAATCGCATCGTCGTATGTTGTCCCAATTTGTGTGAATAATAAACTGTCTTCGCAATAATAAAAATTACTGTGTCCACCACTAATGACAAGTCCAATTAATGGGTAGGAAAACTTATTGTTTATTGCAGCAGAAAATATATGTCCATGTAAATGATTAATTTTAATGAGAGGAATCTGTAAAAGTAAGGATAACGTTTGTGCTGCTACTTTTCCAACAAATAAACTGCCAGAAAGGCCTGGTTCCTCAGTATAAGCGATGCAGTCCAACTCTTGAAAATTAATTTTTGCTTCACTAACGGCTTTTTTTATTACTAAGTCAATTTTTTGAACATGTAATCTTGAAGCCATTTCTGGAACTATTCCTCCGTAAATATTGTGGAAGTCGCATTGTGAAGAAATCACATTGCTTAAAACTGAATCACCTGACATTACAGAAGCACAAGTGTCATCACAACTAGTTTCAATTCCAAGTACAGTTAGTTTATTGTGCATGATCGTATTTTAATACTTTTAATCCTAAATCTTTAATATATAGCGGTTCTAATAATTGCATGTCCTCAACAAAAACAGCCTTGCTTTTTAATGACATAAAATTAGACATAATCAAAATAGACTTCATGTCTTTAAAAACTTTGTAGTTGGGTTTACGTTTTTCAATTTTCATTACTTGTTCGTTTGTTAAAAATCTTATGTTTGACTCTAAAACTCCGTAGGAGTAAATCGCAAAATAGTGTCCGTTGCTTCTCCCATCAATTAAACTAATAACTCTTGGTTCCATTCCTGCTTGTAAATGCAAGGAACTTAAAACAAAAACCTTAATATTTGGGTGTAACAGTTTAATTATTTTAGTTAGTGTTATTGCCACTCTTATGCCTGTGAACGATCCTGGTCCGTTTGTTAAATATATCTCCCCAATATCATTGAATGTTAATTGAAACTGTTTTAGTATTCGGCCTATATTTTCAATGGAGTTTTCTGTATGCTTCTTTTCGTTATTGATTTGAAAATCCATCAAAATTAGTTTGTTTCTTGTTAACCCGATGAATAAATCTTTGTTGGTTGTGTCTAAAAATAGTTGATATTTCATTATACTTTTCCTAATGCCTTAAAGAAAGGCGTGTACTTGTGTGATGTTGTTGAAAATTTGATATTTCTGCCCTTTTCAGTGGTAATGCTGAAATAAATGTTCAAGGCATTCTCAGGTATTATAGACTGAATATTGTGTGCTCATTCAATAAAAACTATGTTGTTCTTAAAAAACTTTTCTTTATAGAATGTTAGGTCTTCTCCATCTGTTAATCTGTAGGCATCGATGTGTAGTAAACTTATTTTGCTAGTTTTATAGTTTTTCATGATAATAAAGGTGGGACTATTAATAATTTCTTTTATTCCAATACCTTTGCCAAAATAAGAAGTAAAAAACGTTTTCCCGGATCCTAGTGAACCGTTCATTGCTATTACACTATTGTTTTTAATTTTTTTTGCGCAAAGAAGAGCAATTTGTTTGGTACATTTTATATCCTTGCATTTTTTAAGAATTTCCACTTCATAAATATGATAATAAAATATAGATTAAAATTGTAAACTAAAATATAGATTATCATGTCAACAGTAAAAGATTTAACAATACTTGGGTCGGGTCCTTGTGGTATTTACGCAGCTTTTTGTGCCGGATTGCGCAACATGTCTGGTTATCTTTTAGAAGTTAAAAGCGAATTCGGTGGACAGCCTTTAATGTTGTACCGTCATAAAAGTGTGTATGATTTTCCTGGTGTGAAAGAAGCTACTGGTCAGCAAATTGTTGACATGTTATGAGAACAATATTTACCACAAAGCAAAAAAATTATTCCAAAAAATAATGTAGTTATTTCTCATATCATTGAAAAGTCGGATTATTTTCAACTTCTTTTTGTTGATGGATTAAAAATAGATACAAAAAATATCTTAATTGCTGCAGGTAACGGAGCAATGCTACCCAGAACATTAAATTTAGAAAATGAGGAACATTATTTAAATATTGATTATTTTGTCACAGATGTAGAAAAATATAAAAACAAAAAAGTTGTCTTTTTGGGTGGAGGAGATTCTGCAGTAGATTGGGCAAATCATTTTTTGGAAAATGACATTACCAAGAATGTTTCCATCGTTCACAGGAGAAATGCTTTTAGAGCCAAAGAAAATAACGTAGATAATTTACTGAAAAACGGAATTCAACTGTTTAAAAACTATACCGTTGAAAAACTAATAGGAGAAAAAAATGAATGTTTCCAAATTTTAGTAAAAAGCAACGATAGTTTATTAGACAAGGTGTTGGATGTAGATTACTTAATTGTCCAGTATGGCTTAACAAATTCCTACGGGATAATTTCCACTATACCTGGTTTACAGTGAAACAAGGGAAAAATACTGGTTACTTCTGGACAGCATTCTTCAAAAGAGGGTATTTTTGCTGTGGGAAATTCTTGTTATTATGAAGGTAAAGATTACATTCTTAGCAGTTCAATGGGGGAATCTGCTACAGCTATTGCAAATATTTATAAAAAAAATAATCCCAACCATAAAGGTATATTTTACTCTTCGACAGCTTTAAACAAAAAGTAAGTTAATTTTTGTTTTTGTATTTTTCCATGATTATTTTTAACGCCGGTATTTGAAAAATGCCCGTTTCTTTGTCTATTTGACTAAGGCATCATTGAGATTTTTGCGTAATAATCTCAACCAATTTTTCTGAATATCCAAATATTCTAGCATGCGAAATCATTTCATTGTAATCTAGTAAGACTGGTTTTTTTGTACCGATTTTTTTTACATCAAGATCATAATCAATATATTTTATAGCTCCATCTTCAAAAATGGAAGGTGATGCAATATTGCAATAAATACGATCAAACAAGTCATTTTTAAAAGTAACAGCAAAATTAAATCAGTCAGTTTTAGAGTACACTCCGATCATGTCATTTTGAGTAATTCATCATTTTCCGCCTTCTCCGAGAACAAGTGATTTTTTAAAATACAAAAAGAAATAATCTTTTTTTTCGGAAATTAAGAAAACCTTTTTCCATAGTCTATAAAGTTTGGCATTGTGTTTGTACGCGTGAATTTCTATCATGATTATCTGGGGCGAACGATGGGAATCGAACCCACACATGCCTGAACCACAATCAGGTGCGTTGACCATTTCGCCACGCCCGCCATTTATTTTAGTATACAAAAATAAACAAGATTATTTACTTTTGTAAATTATAAATATTTAAAATACCCTTAGGTACAAGAAAAGCATCATACGATACTTTAATTTTATTTCTTAAAAAGAATTCCATATAGTGTTTGTGGTTATTTCCTGTCATCACAATAGAGTAATCACAGTCCTTAAAAACGTTCTTAGTAATTGTGTCAACTAAAGAAAAAGACTGTAGCAAAAGACCGTTTAGTACGCTCGCTTTGGTGTCAAAAACGGATTTAAAGGAATCAATAGTTTGAATGTCAATATTAATCATGTCGGTTGATGTATTTAAAATTTTCACACTCGCATCAAATCCAGGCACGATATAAATAGCTAACAAAGTATTGTTTAGTTTAACTAAGTAAAAATTGGCAGTTCCTGCCCCTATTATTAATGCATTTTCCGTTGTAACTCCCGCCGTTGCGGCTATGATGTCAGGACCTATTTCATCGGCCATAAAACTTTGATTTAAGACAAATGGCAATTTACACTTGGAATTAATTTCAAAATATTTTTTAGCCGCATTCTTAATCTTGATTGTTAAACGATTTACGCAGGAGGTGAAAATTACGGTGTTGCCACTAAGAGTATTTTCTAGTTGTTTTGTTTTTTCTATTTCTGATACAGAGATTTTCTTTAAGAAAAAAAGTGCATCATTCTTGAAAGAGTATATTTTCAAGAATGTGTTCCCTGCGTCTACAAAAAGTGTACTTTTATATAACAAAATTTATTACCCTACCTTTAATATAAACAATTTTTTTGATTTTTTGATTTTTAATATATTTTGTAACGTTTTTGTTTTCGGAGCAATTTTTAACTATTTCTTCCTTACTAGCTGAACATACCGTTACAATATTACCTCTCTTTTTTCCATTAATTTGAATAATCAAATTAAAAGTCTTTTTTTCTTCAAAAATTTTGCTTGTTTCTGGTCACAAGGATTCAAAAATACTTTTTTGGTTTCCTATTTCTTCTCATAACTCCTCAGAAATGTGGGGAGCAATACAACTAAGTACGATCAAGAATTTAGAAAATTCCACAACTGAAATCTCAGGAAGTTTATAACATTGATTTATATAAATCATTAGTTCACTTACTATCAAATTAAACTTCAAGTTTTCAATGTTGTGCTCTGCTTTTTTAACCAACAAAGAAATGTATTTGGTTGTTGTCGTACAGTTTTTCCTAACTTTTTCATGGAAAAAACCAATGACACGCTTGAGCCATTTATGACTACTTATCAAACCATCTTCGTTTCATTTTATGTCATCACTCAGTGGCCCCGAAAACATTTGATATATTCTAATGCTGTCAGCCCCGTATTTTTCAATTAACGGATCCGGATTAACTCCGTTACCCTTTGATTTGGACATCTTTTCTCCGTCTTTTCCCAAAATCATTCCCTGATTTTTTAATTTTGCAAATGGTTCTTTCACTTGAACAACTCCTAAATCGTAAAGAAATAAATTTCAAAATCTTGCATAAAGCAAATGCAACACTGCATGCTCTTGTCCTCCTATGTATAAATCTACCGGCATTCACTTTTCTAGTCTTTTTTTAGCCTTTGCAGAGTCAAGAGCTAAATAGCCTCCGTTATCGTCGTGAAGAATGTATGCAAGAAAGTATCAACAACTCCCCGCTCACTGAGGCATTGTATTTGCATCCCTTACTACATTATGTTTGTCAACAGAAGAAGAAATTCATTGTTTATTTCTGCTTAAGGCGCAGATGTTGTCATCGCTCTCCCCTTGATAGTTGTCCAATTCCGGCAATAATAGAGGCAAATCACTCTCATTGTAAGACTTTAGTTTTTCATCGACTGTGTCGTAATAAATGGGAATAGGTTCCCCTCAATATCGCTGTCGGCTAAATACTCAGTCCTTAAGCAGGAAAAAACTTTTTTTATTGAGTTTTTTAGTGAGTGTGTGTGTGTTAGGTTTTAAATCCTCGTTGTATCGAATATTGTTCTCGTCACAAAAGGTTTGATCCTTTTTGTTTATTTGCGGTAATCCAAGTTTGGATAAAAAACAATCTTTAGATGTGACAAAATCCACAATGAATACGGGTAATTCTTCTTGATTTAAGGGGTTTACTACTTTAATTTTCAAGTCAAACGAGGAAAAATTCTTATATGTTTTTAGTCTCGTAATATCGGGAATGCTTCTCTTGGCTTCTGCATATTCCTCTGCTTTTGGGTTGCTTAATTTTTGAATAATCAAATTCTCTGGTGCGATCGCAACAAATGAGGCATTCGCTAAAATCTCAAAACTTTCAAAAAATACTTCGATACCGTGGCTGTAATTTTTTGTTTTTAATGTTATCTCATAACCTCTTTTTTCACCAATTCAATTTTTTTGCAATTTCACAATTGATTGTGGTCAATTTAAACTATCTAAATCTGAACTTAGTCTTTTTGCGTATTTTGTAATAAGAAGAATTCACTGTTCCATGGTTTTTTTTGTAACAGGATATTTCCCTCTTTCACTAACTGACCGGCCATCTTCAATTAAAACTTCTTCATTTGCTAAAACTGTAGCGAGTTCTTCACATCAATTCACATATGATTTTTCTTTTTTAGCTAACCTGTTTTCAAACATTTTCTTGAAAATCCACTGTGTTCATTTGTAATAATTAGGGTCACTCGTTTTTACTTCTTTAGAATAATCAAAGGAAAATCCAAATGATTTTAGTTGACTACGAAAGTTATTGATGTTTTCATCTACAAAAGATTTTGGGTTTTTATTGTTTTGTATCGCGTACTGCTCTGCTGGCAATCCGAATGAATCTCATCCTATTGGATGGAGAACCTCAAAGCCTTTGAGTTTTTTATATTTGGCAATAATATCAGAAGATGTATACCCCCTAGGGTGCCCTATGTGCAGTCCTGTACCACTTGGATATGGAAACATGTCCAAAACGTAATATTTGGGCTTTGAAGACTCTAAATCTGTAAAAAAGGTTTTATTTTCTTCCCAATATTTTTGTCATTTTTTTTCTATTACTTTATTGTTGTAATTATTCATTGGATATTAAATTTATGCTGTCTTGCGCTATTACTAATTCTTCGTTCGCAGGAATAACTCACACATTAGGTTTGGATTCTTCTTTGCTAATACATAGATTGTCTGAAGACCTGGTTTCCATTTTAGACTCATCAAATTTTACATTTATAGTTTTTTCCATTTTTTCACAAATGGCTTTTCTTATAGAAATGGAGTTTTGTCCTATACCTGCGGTTAAAACAACCGCGTCAACCTTACCATCTAGTAAAAAATAGTACATACCTAGATAGTTGTTTACTCTTTTTACAAATAAATCAAATGCTAGTTGCGCTCTCTTATTGTTTTTTCTTTCTTTTTCTATTTCTCGCATGTCACTACCGTTTTGTAAGCCTGAAACTCCTTTTAGTCCTGACTTTTTATTAAGAATATTCATGACATCAGAAATCTGAAGTTTTTTGTCTGATTTCGAGATATATTCGACGACTGTTGGGTCTAAGTCACCACTTCTGGTCGCCATCATTAATCCTCCTAATGGTGACATTCCCATCGATGTGGCATGAGACTTTCCATTTTTTATAGCACAAACACTAGCTCCTCCGCCCAAATGAAAAACGATAAGATTTAAGTTTTTACGATTTAGCTCTTTTTCAATTTGGCTATTTACAAAACGATAATTAGTCCCGTGTGCCCCGTATCGCCTTATGTGCTGTTCGCTATAGTACTTGTAGTCAATTGGAAAAATATATTCCGATTCAGGAAGCGAATAGTGAAAAGAAGTGTCGAATACTGCAACGTGTTTTATGCTGCTAAAATATTTTTCCAAAAGTTTATAAGCCATGAAATTAACTGGATTATGCAAAGGAGCTAAATTGTTTAATTTTTTCAATTGATCCTCAATCTCCTCGTTTAAAATAATAGAATTCTTAAAGTATTCTCCTCCTTGTACAAAGCGGTGTCCTACCCCAGCCAAAGCCTCTATTTTTAATACATCGATAACTTTAATAACAATTTCATGAACAATTTTAATAATTTTTTCGTAGTCCAAAAAGGGAATTTTTGTATCGTATGAATTACCTTTACTATCCTCTGCGGTTAAGTTTCCTGTTTCTAAACCAATATTTTCTGCCAATCCTGAACAGTAAACTTCCTTATTTTTTGAATTTATTATTTGAAATTTAATAGATGTAGACCCAGCGTTTATAACTAAAACATTATTGCTCATTGTTTCTCCTGTCTAAACATTGTTGTGCGGTTATCAAGGATACCTCAATTATATCTTCAACAGTTGCTCCCCTGCTCAAGTCGTTTACGGGGCGCTCAAGGCCCTGAATAATTGGTCCTGTAGCCTTTCAATTTCCTAAATACTGAACCATTTTGTAACCAATATTTCCTGAATCCAAATTTGGAAAAATAAAGGTATTTGCTTGCCCAGCAATTTTAGAGGAAGGCATTTTTTTAATCCCTATTTCTTTTACAAAGGCAGCATCAAACTGCATTTCTCCTTCAATAATAATTTCCGGACGCTCATATTGTATTATTTCTGTAGCTTTTCTTACTTTAGCGACAAACTCACTACTCCCACCGCTTCCGTTGGTAGAAAAACTCAACATAGCTATTTTGGGTTTTATATTTCATGTGTCTAAAACGGAATCGTGTGTTTGTATTGCAATATTCACAAGTTCATCAGTCGACGGATTAATATTAATGGCAATGTCGCTAAAAAAGCAGACTTTTTCATTCTTAGACATAATCATATATGAAGAAACCTTGGTCTTTTTTTTCGATTTAAAAATTTGTAATGCTGGTCTTAAAGTATCTGCGGTGCTGTATGTAATTCCTCCAACATATCCTTCAGCTAATCCATTTTTAATGAGCATTGTTGCAAAATAATTGCTTTTTTTCAATGTTTCTACGGTTTCTTGTTTTGTTATTCCTTTGTGTTTGCGTAATTCATAAAATTGATCGACCATTTCTTTAAATTTTTTGTGACTTTCTATTGAATTACTCTTTATCAGGATGGGCTCAGCCAAATTATTTGTTTTTAAGTATGATGCAGCTTCTAATATTTTTGCTTCGTTGCCCTCGGGAAATACAATTTTAATATTTTTATTTTTAATGTTTTTTATGATTTTTTTAAGCATGGTTTAGTTATAACATATAGGCTCTGATATTTGCAAACTTACTGCACATTTCCAACCGCATCAATGAAAATATATGTGTTATAATTTATAGGTGTGAACTAATATAATAAATGTTCACATTATTAGTGATCAAATATGAATAGAAAAAAAAGAATAAGATCAATATCGATAGCATTATCTACTGGGGCTGTATCAACTGGTTTGGTGTTTGGTGTTTTAACAGCATCAATGTCGTCTAATAATTATTTCCTTGTTTCGGAAGAAACGTTCAACGATACTCAAAAAGACATAACAAAAATGTCTATGGATATTTCTCAATCGCATTCAGGTATGTTGTTGGCACAAGACAATAGTAATTTAATGAATCCTGATTCTCTATATAACGCTGCTCAAGAAATGTGAAATTCTATATTCAACGAGTTTTTAGAAAAAGAAAAAATAATAGGAATGGGGACTGTTCATGTCGAGGACATGAACATGTTATTGACAGTGGGTAGACACAACATACAACCTGTAGGAAACGAAGATGGCGCTTTTGTGGTAACGTTAAACCCTATAACTTACGCTAACTTTCAAAGATTTGTTGTAAAAATGGAAAGTTACACGGGCAAAGTATACACTGTTGATTTTAGTAATGATAATCTTTCTGAGTTCTCTGTTACTCCCAAGTTAAAATTTTCAACTGATTCACAGGGAAAAAAACAATGATCTTTTGTGGGTTTAACACCCAATAAACAAACAAGTAATTTTAATACAATTAGCGGCATAACTGGAATAATTGATGAATCAATGAATACATTGGAAGAAGTTGCGAACGACATAAACAAGAAGAATGAATCTTTTGCTCCCGAAAATCCTTCATTAATTTTGAATAACGCGGTGAATTTTTACGGTGCGCCTGATAAATTTTTAGATGCCTACAAAGTAATGCAGCCTTTCATGGACTTGTTTTTATCAGATGTTGAATTAGAAATTCCTTCTAATGAAAATATCGTAGTCCAAAAAGATAGCTCTGGAAAGGTAATGTTTAATCTTAAAACAGTTGCTAGAGGAACTTTTGACATGGATGGTGCAGAAAATTATGAACTGCCACTTTCTTTTATAATAAAAATCAACAATGCTTCGGATCGCAGAAATGGATGAGGTGTAACGGTTGATGCTTCTTCTCTTTTTAATGCTATTCCAACTATAAAATGACCAAGCTTTTCAAAATGAATGCATTCCATGAATGGAAAAGAAGATCAATTTAAGAAAGCTGTTTCAAATATTGATTTTCCTAAATTGATATCTCTTTTTGATATGTCCAAGACAAGTTTCAAAGAAATTATGAATTTACTTGGAATAGGAGATCAAATTGCTAATTTATTGGATTTTGACTTAACTGGTGCATTTGGAGATATGTCTTTGGACAAAATAATGTCTTTAATGGGAGGGTACGATATACTTAAGGACTTTAATGTAAATGAAATCCTTACCTCGGATATGATTTTAGGCTTCATTAAAGATTTGGGAATTGAAAAGACCGTTAATGCTTTTTTATCATCCAATGGTTTAGATTTTCGTTTCGAAGTTGATAAATTAATAGACGGTTTAAGCGGCACAGTGTTTGATTGAGATCAATTTGATTGAAACGCTGCTTTCAGAATAATAGCTAGTTTAGATGGAATAAACATCGGGGATCTTTTTGATTTAGATACTTTAATAGATCTAGGGCGAGACAATATTCTTCCTTTCCTTCAAATATTAAATAGTATAGGCGTTAATTACACTGTACTTATGACCTCCTTGTGAGACTCTTTTGATTTATATAACCTGCAGTCAGGGTGATGAGAACAAGTAAATAATGCATTTCACATTGAGTGATTGATAGCTCATGAGTTGAAAGACACCGGAATATCATTCAGCTTAAATAAATTGATGACAGGTTTAGAAAATAGAGGCGTGAAGTGAAATCAAATGAATCCTGGTTCATTAGGCAAAATTATTGATGACGTTCTTTTAATCGATAAAAATGCTTCCTCTATAGGTGTTGGTTTTAACGACATGCAAGATGCAGCAAACCGAATTTTAGAGAATGTTGTTAATTTATTTGAAGGAAACATCAACAGAGATGCTTTGTTCGAATCAATCACGGAAGCTTTAGATTTATCTAATTTCAATTCTAGCTGAATATTAAATCAATTTGAATTATTAGACATAGATAAAACAATTAATGCTATTTTAGACACTCAATTTGTTCACTGATCCACAAAAAGATTTTTTAATAGAATAGGATTAACTGATAATATGTTGGATTACAATCAAATAGATTTATTTTCCGTTCAGAAATTAATGGATTATGTTCTTGCATTAGATTTAGATAATGCTATGAATAACCCATTTGACGTGTTATCTGATGTAGGTGATTATTTTTTAAACATTACTAATTCTCTTGGTATTAGCAATAATACTATGGTTTCTGCATTACTAGATGCTTTGGGAATATTTGATTTTTATAATTTAATTCCTGATGCAGTTGTTGATTTTGGTCTTTTCAAGGTTTATATATCGATGAATAGTCTCTTTAATTTGGAAAACTTTATTGATAACGATATTGATTTTAGTGGTGTATCGTTTTCAGGCGAAAAGGCAGCAGAGGGATTTAGAAGTATTAATACGACAATGGAAAAATTTTCACAAAATGATGCCCTTGGAGGTGTTTTATATTTAATTGATAAGACTCCCGAACTTCTTCAAAATTTTGGAGTACACATGAATTATGAGTATATTAATTGAATTTTAAATATTGCAAGCACAGCATCTAGAGCGTTTTTATTGTTTTATAACATGTTTTAATAATGTGGACTTTGTTATTCCAATCACATTTCAAACAACTGTTTAGAACATTAATATAAAATTCTCTGTTGTGTAGTAAAATAATTTAATAAAAATATAAGAGGTAGTGAAGAATAATGAAAAAAAATAGAGAAAAAATCATGTTTCAATTATTAGGAGGGTCTGCTCTAATTGCTTCTGCAACAATTTCAGTTACGGCACAAGCTTGCCAGGACAACCCTATTCCTGCGCCGTCTCCTCGCGACCCTTTTTCTACAATAATTAACGGTGTTAATTTGTTAGATGGTTACAACGGAACTGTACCTAGTGGTGTCGCCACAGATCAATTTGTCCTTGCGGAGTCTGTATTATCGGGAGCACAAGTGGTTTTGACATCTCAAAATCATGGTACAAATGTAATTATAGAATCGCTTAATTTCACAAGAATAACAAGAAGCAGCATTGTAACAAATGTTGATGATACTTTTTTAGTAATTATTCATAATCTTGTTGGTACGGCAAGAAACGACATTGTAAATAATGAAATTAATCATGTTGTGTTGGGAGATATGTCAATAAGTGTCGCAGACGTGGACGGAGAACTAAATGTTCTTTCAATTGAAGGCATTGACTTTGGACAAAATTTAGTCAACAGCGCATTTTCTGAATTAAGTATAGGTTATACAAGCCCTGAAAGAAACACAATATCGTCGAATGCCTTGAGTTTATTGGAAGCATTTGAAAAACACACCAATGAAGGCATGGTTGCTCGCATTAACCCTTTCCTTGGCGCGATAAATGCGATTTCCGTTGAACTACAAACTGATGGGACAATTTCTGTAAGATTGGGCACGGCAGAATCAAATCCTTCTAACGGGATAATTACTAGTTTTTTCAATGACTCTGGAGGAACAGAAGCTGTTCCAGAAATTTATGCTAATCAAAATAACAATGCTCTCGTTATGGAAGATATAACAATAAATACGAATGGTTCCTTAAACACCGAAAGTGCTTTAATATTTAATTACGATCGTGATGTTTTAGCTTCACAATCCGTTGGTACATTGTATGGGATAAGACAGATAACAAATGGACCTCCAACAGATGTTTCACAAAGACATTTTTGAGATGCTCTGCTTGTTAGTGCTGGCATTTCAAGTCAAAGTATAACCGTCAACACTTTAACTATCATTCCGTGACAAAACGATGTATTTCAAGGAAACGCCGCTCAATATAACGATAACGGTACAACAATAACTCTTTTTGGAAACCCAGCAACTCCTAGTGTGTCAATTACTGTTACAGAAAACGGTAACAACATCACTTATACAAATAGAACAAGTATTGTATTTTCCATTGTTTTTGACAGCATCCCTGTAATTCAAAGTGTATCCGCTACCGGTGGTAATTGAATACAAAACACTTAAAAATAATTGTTTTGTTGTTGGTGTAGAAAATTAGTTTATCTAGCAGGTTTTGTGTTTTATTGTAGAGAGTTTTAAAGATTTTTTAAATTTATTTTTTTAGTTTTTTTCTTCTTTTTAGGTGTTGAAGGTTTGGTTTTTGCTGGAGCAGAAGGTCCTTTGTTTACGGAAGGAGTGGTAGTAATGTTCTTTTTAGTCATTGTAGTTGGTATCTCGTTCGGAATTTTTTCCTTATTAACCGTTGGACTTTTTTTAATTTCGTTGTCAAGAGTAGGAGATTTTGTAACAGTTAGTTTTTTTTCACTGATTCCTGTTAAAGCGGATTTAAGAGTTTTATTAGTTTGAATATTGTTGGTAATGCCATGTAGTTTGACGCTTTGAACTTTTTTTCATTGGTGCAACAAAGAAACTAACACTCAAAAACCAATGAATCCGGATAAGGCATATGCGCCGACAAAGCCATAAAAGAAACTAAAATCATAAAGTATAGCATCGTTAGCAGTTAAACCAAAAATATTTCCAAAGTTTTCTCTAATAGTTGTTAAAGCCGCAGAAGGATTAGCTAGTGCAGCGTTTATTACTCATTGACCATTCTCGTTTACAATCACTGAATAATCGATCTGAATAAAAATATATAAGATGTATAGAGAAATAACAGCTAGACTGAACAGTATTTGAAGAGTTCACGCAGTTCTCAAGAAGAATCTTCTTGCTCTTCCGTATTTTAACTTACGTCTATTGTAAGATGCAAACATTATAGGGATGAATGCAGGAACAACAAGGAGAGTGATAAGCAACCCTTGTAATGCATACGTTAAGTCAGCAATTAACTGGAGACCAAGAACATTGTCTGATGTTACGGGAATAGCAGGGGAATCAAGTGCTCCATGAACTGCCAGTATTACCCCTATGACAATAATCGCAACTATCTGTAAGATAAAAATTCCAAGAACTGATAATAATAAAATCTTCTTAGAAAAGTTGTTCATTTTTTTAAATAAATTCATAATGTATATTTATTATATATTAATTATTCTTGTAAAAGGTTATTGACAATTTTTTTTACTCAAGTGTTCAAAGGTCAACTTGTAACTCTTCGCTACGGTGTCTTATTTCCTTTTTGTCTTTCGACAAAACTGTCATGACAAGTTCCATGGTGACTCCGCATGTCGCCTTCATCACGTGTCCTCCTTGCACCGTTCCATCATCACAAGAAACACTTGTGTGCGCATGAAAGTGGGGTTTTAACTCTTCTTTTTCGTTTCTCATTCATGTTAAATTACCTGTAAAGTGAAGTGTTTCATAAACGTGTGTTCTGTGTTCAGGTACTTCGTGTATGTGAAATTTCTTTTCTGCTATAGAAAATCCTGCAAGTGTAGCTTTTGAAAAAGCACCAACTCCGTAAAAACTAACAAAGCCTAGATTTTCCTGTTCCAAAAATTTCTTCAAGTTTTCAATTATATCTTCACCAACTCCCATAGTCACAGCATAGTTGTATTCATTATATTTTTTGTATTTCATTTTCCCTCATTCTTTTTTGCTTTATTATAATTGTACAAAATTTAGAAATATCCTTACCTAAAAATTATTTTTTTTACTTTACTCATCCATATTTTTGAGGGCAGTGGAAATCTTCTTCCGGCGCAACCCTCACGAAATAAACAAGAAGGAAAATAACAATACAACTATTACGGCAATAATCGCAACAATAACTTGTCAAGCAAATATTGGGAGTGGAAGGGGTGCATTAAATTGGATTACGAAAAAAGAAGAGAGAAAATTAGTAATTAAAAATACAAAAGGAACGGAGAGGAGGGTTGTAAAAACAACAGTAGGAATAAATGCGCCAATAAATGTAAAGAGAATTCTTCAGTTTCGATATCCCAAAACCTTAAACATTAATATCAACTCTTTATTTTCTTTGATTGTGAGCGAGCTCATTGTATAAAAACAAAACAAAATGATTAACAAACTGAAAATAACAATAATATTGGTGGTGATTGCTTGAAGTTCAATAACGCTTACTAATCCTTGGCCATAAGAAGCAATATCATAAGTAATGGGTGTTAGAACTTGTGTGTCTGCCCCAAAAGTGTCTAGATTATTGGGTGGAGAATTGGTTGTAATACCGAATTGCGTGTGTGGATAGTCAAATGTTTCGCTTTTGCTGTAGAAGGCATTGTATATTCTTTGTTCTGCACGATTTGAAGGAACGCCATTGTAAACACCACTGAAAAACTGTGGAA
The DNA here is from genome assembly GCA_014238225.1 of Mycoplasmatales bacterium. Lineage (GTDB taxonomy): Bacteria > Bacillota_I > Bacilli_A > Mycoplasmatales > JABAAY01 > JABAAY01. The sequence goes on along the minus strand of JABABL010000001.1, from coordinate 86,878 downwards.
TATAAGCATTATTCCCTTCATTTCCTTCTGCAATCCCTGCAACATAAAACTCGATTTCATTATTCAAATTACCTTTTTCTTGACTGTAGCCAGCGGGAAAAAGACCTGGATAACCTTGCGCAGAATCTGCCAAATTTTGAGCAAAACGCCCCGTCGCTGGTATTGAAAATGTATCGTTAATTCTAAGTCTTGTGGCAGTTTGAGCAAATTGGTTAATAACTGCGGGAACTCTATACCCTAAGAAACCACTAGTCGTAGTAAATCTTTCAACTACAGGGACGCTATCAGAACTGTCTTCCTGAGAAAGGGCACTGACAGTTCTAAAGTAATTTTCTCCGGTTGTGCTTCGCAAATTAAAGAAATCTTGAGCACCTTCTGTGATGCCGTTTATCCTTAAGGTACCAGGTTCCTCACCCTCTATACCACTATCTACACCTAGTTGAAAACTGTCGTATAAATAGTCTGTATCGCTGTTATAGGGAAGAAAACCATAGTTTAATCTATATTGTTGATTCAAACCAGTGCCTGCTAGTTGTGTCCCTATTTCCCCACCAAGTGTGATAAAAACATCTTGGATAGTTTGAATGTCAATACCAAAACCAATGGTTTCTAGTAATCCAGGCAAATTTCCTAAATTAATACTGTTCCTAATAAATGGTTCTCATACATCTAGATTGAATCTTCTATTACCACCTTCGCCTGTAAAGAAATTAACTCCTCCTTCGGCAGGATCTGTGTTTAATGAATTTTGATCAATGAAGTATCTTGTCGACTGCAATTGAGATCCCTCTATATCTGGTGCACTACTATTTCGTGATAAAAACTGACTTAGTGTTACCATTCCAATCAGTTTACTAAAACTATTTACTGAATTTTCTGCAAACGAGGAGTCAAAAACAATTCTTTCTAAATTGTAAGTATTTTTATTTGAGTTGTCTTGAATACCTGTCAAGGAAGGGTCTTCGATGCTTTCACTAAATTGAAATGAGTATTTCTTTACATCGAATAATGTTCTGCCTTCGTCATCAGTATCTGGCTCTACTAAGAAGTCTACCTTTATATTCATATGATTTTCTGTCTCTGATGGATTATCGCTACTAAAAGCAGTGACTGAAAAACTTCCTTGATTTCTAGTAGTGGAACTTTCAAAATCTGCTATTAAGATGCCTTGCGATGTTTCAGAATTAAATGAAAATGAGCTTCCGTTAGAACCTGTTATATCTCCTAGACTTCGAGTAACGAAAGGAGTACCACTATTTTCTGTTATTTCATCGATGCCTTCTTTAAACATGGCAATACCTTCTTGAAGACTTGTTGGGGCAAGTGCAGAGTTTCCATTATTTAAATTAAAATAGACTAGTAAATTTTCTAAGTGCGATGTTGTTGTGCCCTGGTTTACAGCAGTATCATAAAACGCGTAATTAGAATACCAGTTGTTATCTCTAATATCTTGTTGATTAATAGAGACGTTTGTGGCTCCTGGAAATATGTAGTTAAAGTTGTAATCAATATTCCCGAACGTAGTGCTTCTAAATGTAGAGAGCAAAAATATGCTAACAATAGAAAACAAGAATATAAAACCGCCGACAAATCCTGTTGCCGCCATAATGGTTATTTTAAGAGGTGATCTTAAAATGAAATTTATTCAGAATCTTAACAAAAACGACCAATGTGATAAATTATTGCCTAGAACAACGCTTGTCTTGGTAAATCCTGTTTCACCGGCGTTTTTTGATAGTTTGAGAGCTGATGGTTTTATTAAGAGAAAAGAAACAATCATACAGATGATGATTAAAAATGCTGGAATCGCCAATGTGACAATTAAAAATGTTCCAACATCAAAATAAAAAATAGGAATAGGTAAAGAGAAAAACCTTTGAAAACTAAGGTTGATAAATCCTTGAACAAAAAAACCAATTATGTAACCTGTAAAGGAGCCAATTATTATTGGTATGGAGAGGAGAAAAAAAGGTTCGAGCAAAAGCTCTCTGTTTTTATATCCATTTGCTTTCAAAATACCTAGTGATTTTTTGCGTTTGGTTATTATTTGGTAAATTATAATCAACATCATCAATAACGATAGAAGTAAAATCACCAACAATAGTAACCCGTTTAAAAGTTGATTCGCTTCTATCCTTAAGTTTACAAAATATGTTCTTACGTTAAATAGCCAACGTGGGTCATTAGCCGTCCATACAGCCCCTGTAAGCGGAAATGTAGTTGTGGCAGAATTAGTGAAAAATCCCAAACCATTGGTTAATCGTCCGTTGATGAATGAATTAATTTCCTCATCACCAGCGTTTTCGCGAGCAGCATTAATTACTAAGTCAAGGTTTCTTCTTATACCATTGGGATAGGTGTTACGATTAACTGATCAAAGAAAAAAGGATAAAAAATTTACCGTACTATTGGGAGAAATATCGGTTATTTCTGGGTTAAAAATATCTGGATCGAAAGTAAAATTTTCAATTTCGGGGGGGCCTCTTTCATCAAATTTAAAAGTATAATTCAGAAACCGTAGTTGCCCATCTCCTCCTGCAACACTAGTTATATCGTAATATGTTTCTGAATTCACAACCACAATGCTTTGAGAATCAGGATTTGGGATGGGGCTAGTTATGTCAATTAAAGGAAATGCATAGTCGGGTAATTCTGCAAACCCAGCAATCACTAATTCTGACCCTCCAAAGCCGTAAATATCCCCTATTTTTAAATTATTAATTCTGGCAAATTCCCTACTGATGTAGGTGTGGTTATTTTGAATCGGTTGAGCTGCGGAAAATTGATTGTTTGCAATTGCCTCTTGGTCCAATGCAAGCACTTCATTCTTAATAGCATCGTAAGTAGAATTAATAGGTGAAGTGTTCAATGTTCCTGGCAAAGCGTTTTGTTGCTCTAGTTCTTCTGGAGTTAAGGGACGTCCTGCAAAATTCTCAAAACTACGAAAATCACTAACAATTGGCTGTTCTTCAGGATTACTGCTTCTTAATAATTCACTTCTCAAGCTGTTGTCATTAGAAAATCCCGTTGATGCCGAATCTAAAATATAACTAAAAGTCTGTCTGGTTGAGTCTTCACCTAATCTGAAAACAGTAAATGAATCTCTTACTCCTCAAAATAATTTATTATTGGGAAAGGTGTAATTGAATAAAGAGACTGCATTGTCAATTGTTCAATTCATTCTTTCCCTGACACCAAAATAATTATTTGTATAAGCATCGGCTATGCTGCCATCAGGGTTTAAGAATTCTTCATTCGTGGGTGTGACATATCCCTCACTTTCAAGTCCGCTAGTAGAATAAACTAAATCGTTTTGATTTGGGTTACCTACTAAAAACATCTCGTTTAATTGAGCATCGGAATTAATTTGATTCTGAGAATTTAATATGGCTTGCGAAGAGCTGTTTACAGCGGAAAAAATTCCTGTAGACAAAATTGCCAAAATTGCTATCGTTAATGCCGATATTCAATTTTTTTTAGAACTTATAAAGGCATATTTAGAAAATTTTCACATATTTTTGTCGTTTAACTGGCACAAGATTGTACTTTATAATTATATCAAAAATAGAAAACGACAGATTTATACACATTTCTATAAAACCTTTGTTAGACTGTGCTTTTGGTGGGACTAAGTGGGCTCGAACCACCGACCTCACCCTTATCAGGGGTGCGCTCTAACCAACTGAGCTATAGTCCCGAATGAATTATATCGCAAGAAATATTAACGTTTTGAAAATTGTGGAGCTTTTCTTGCCTTTTTTAAACCGTATTTTTTGCGTTCTTTAATCCTGGAGTCTCTTGTTAAAAGACCTGCTCTTTTTAGTGGGGTGTGGTATTCACTGGACAATTTATCCAATGTTCTTGCAATACCGTGTCGGATTGCTCCTGTTTGTCCGGCAATTCCACCGCCCTTTACGGTTGCATCGACATCAACCTTTGATTTTAAGTCCGTTACAACTAACGGTTGCTCCAAATCTTGGATTAAAGTGTCAATTTTAATATATTGTCTTAAGGAATGTCCGTTAATTCAAATCTTTCCATTTCCAGGTCTAACTGTTACTCTAGCTGATGCTCTTTTTCTTCTACCTGTTGCTGAATAGGAGTTTTCCATTAGAAATCAATCCTTTCAGGTTGCTGAGCAGAATGTTTGTGCTCGCTTCCTTTATACAAAAACAAACTTCTTAGTTGTTTGCGTCCCATTTTATTTCTTGTTAGCATTCCCTTGATAGCTCTTTCAACCATTTCAGGGGAATAAGATTTTTTCATTGTTCGAGCTGTTCTTTTTCGCAATCCTCCAGCGTAGCCCGAATGATTATAATAAAGCTTCTTATCCAATTTATCGGAAGATAAAACAATTTTATCAGTATTAATAACAATGACATTATCTCCATTGTCAACATTAAGGGTAAAATTTGTTTTTGTCCTACCGCTTAAAATTTCCGCTGCCCTTACAGCTAACTTACCTAAAATTTTAGAGTCTGCATCAATAACAAATCACTTTTTTTCGGTATTTTCTTTTTTCAAATTAGTAGTCTGTCTCATAAGTAAGTAAATTATAACAAAAATATCTTTTTATGTAAAGTAAGTTATACAGGTCCCCACTCTTTCTCAGATTTGGCTAAATTTTTAACTCATTTTTTTCTGAAATAGAAGATGGAGGCTATCCCCATTTTTACTACAACAAAAGATTGAAAAAGTATATTTATAATTATGATGTCCAAATTCTGAGCAAATGTAACTAGTAAAAACGCCAACAGTGTTGGTCCAACCCATTGGAGTAAGCCATCACTTAAAAACACCCCTACTGAGTCACCCCCTGCCTTAACAACGAATTGCATTGCAGCAACGAGCGTAATAAACGGAAACGCAACAGCTAAGGATGCTGTGAAGTAGGTTGCTATTATTTGTGATCCAGGAGGATTATTACTGAAGAACACCCCTGGAACCCAAAATGAACATCCAAAAATAAATATACCCACAAGAATAGCTAACACAAAGGAAAAGAATAATAATTTTTTTGTATTGGCTTCTGCTTCTTTTAATAAGTTTTTCCCTAATGAGTTACCTACAACAATACTGACAGATATTGCAATTCCACTAAAAATTACAAATGCAAAATCATTAATAGTGGAAGAGACAATTAAAGCCAACAGTGCGTCTGTACTCCGTTCTCCGTAAAAGACAAACCGTGCTGTTATAGCGGTTGATCACAATATTTCGTTAATAATGAATGGTCCTGCTGTTATTAAAGCACGAACTCATAATTTCCTTGTTGTCTTTCACAATTTTCAAATTTCCCGTGAAAATTCATATTTCGTAAAATAAAGAATAACTATGAATGCAAGAATCTCTACAGCTCGAGCGATGATGGTTCCCAATGCTATCCCTTGGACTGGACTTATGTTTGTGTTGCCAAAAACAAAAACTGCATCCAAACCAGCATTAATAATCAAAGATAGTAAAGTAACCAAAATAGGTCACTTTACCCTTTTTGTTTGTTGAAAAGTAAAGGAAAGGGCAATACTAACAGCTGCTAGAGGATAAGAAATTGCAACTATTCTGATGTATTCTGTGCCGGTATTAATAATATTAAGGCGTGAACTGTTGTTAGTGTCAGGCTCCGCTCCTGTTAAAAATGTCACTAGTTCTCGCCCGAATAATTCAATAATCAGAACAAAAATAATTGCCATGACAATTGCAACAATAATTTTTATTCTGACGATTTCTTGCAATTGTTTCTCTCTTTTGGCTCCAAAAAACTGACTAGTGTACACTCCAAATCCACTTGCAACTCCAATTGTAGTTAAAAGAAAAATAAAGAATATTTGATTAGCGATACCAATTCCACCGACAGCTGCACCGTCTGAGCCCGCATTGTTAGCAAACGCATTATCCACAAGGTTAATTGCAGTTTCTAAAAAAGATTGTGTTACTACAGGAATCATAATTGTTAAAATCAAAACATAAAAGGGTCAATTCCCAATGTACCTATTCTTAAACCATTTAAAAATGTTTATTCTTTTCTTTTCTCTTGGTGCTGTATTCATTAATAAAATTCTATAATAATAACTATGTGTTTAAACTTCTTTTCAAAATACTTTGAAAAGAATATGCGAAAAACTGCCTACTTATTTGAAGAAGAGCCAGCTTCAAAGAAAGCTGTTTCATTTGCAAAACATTTTTTCCAAAAGTTTTGAAAAGTAGTGTTAGTAAAAAATAAGGATATTCAAAAACTAAAATTGTCCAAAAATGATATTTTTATATTCCCGGGCGGCAACTCCGCACATTATGGAGAAAGTATTTCTCAAAAAAATAAATTATTGATTAAAAATTTTATCAGAAACGGTGGATCCATAATTGGAATTTGTGCTGGTGCTTATTATTTGGCAGAAAGTTTTAATTGACACTCTGGTTCTTGAGTTGAAAAATCTACAGATAATTTACAAATAGCGCAAGTGGAAGCAGAAGGGCCGTTGCAGAACTTGCCATTTACTGATGTACCGGGTGAAGGAACGTTGTGCTTAAAAATAATTGATGAGGAGAGCAAAGAAAAAAAATGGGTTTATTACTATGCTGGCAATTGATTCAATTTTGTTCCGTCATCAAGTGTGAAAACTATTGCACGTTATGAGGTAAACGGTTTGCCCGCCATCGTGGAAGGAAATTACGGTAATGGTAGTTACTGATTATCTGGTCCTCATATAGAATGGGACATATCCGATACATACGAATAAAAGTATTTTTATCTAATTATTCTGTAATGACACGACATGAATGTATTTAAAGTTACGAACTAATCTTCATGCCATTTTTTTTCAGGGTTTTCAAGCAACGAGCAGTAACTTTCACTCTTCTTTTATCGCCGTTTTGCGTTGTTACAGTTGTATATTGTAAATTAGGTTGTCAAACTTTAAGAGAACTATTTAGAGCATGGCTTCGACTTCTTCCAATAAAACTTTTTTTACCACACAGGTCGCATTTTCTACTCATAGTAAAATTATTCTACACTACTTTTTCTTTTCTTTTCGTGTATTTGAGATTTTGTTGAGATAGACATTTTTTTCTACAATTTTAACTATAATACTATTACATGATAAAGATAGTGATGGACTTAATGGGCGGAGACCTTGGCCCAGGTCCCTTGATCAAAGCTGCTAAAAAATTTAGTAAAAACAATAAAGATGTTTATTTATACATTGTGGGAAGCAAGGAAAAAGTCAGCGAGTATCAAGATTTAAAAAATCTAGAATTCAATGGTGAATTTATTTCGGCTTCGGAATACTTAGATAGTAATGACTCTCATTTGGCTTTTTTCAGAAAAAAAAACAATTCCATGCAAGTGGCTGTTAATCTCGTAAAAAACAAAACCGCTGATGCTGTTATTAGTGCTGGTAATAGTGGGGCTTTTGTAGGTGGTGCAACACTGACTTTGAAAACAATGAGAAATGTAATAAGACCTGTTTTCATGCCTATTATACCAACTATCACAAATCAACCTTTTTGTCTATTGGACGGAGGGGCTTTTTTGGAAGTCAATAGCGAGGTGTTAAGACAATGATCCGTTCTTGGTAGTGTTTTTTCTAAACTTGTTTTAAATAAGCCAAGCCCAAAAATTGGATTATTGAATATTGGAACTGAGCCAGGCAAGGGCACAAAGAAATATATTGAATACCATGATTATTTGAAAAGTAAAATAGAAAACTTTGTAGGAAATGTCGAGGCTAGAACAGTGCTGGGCGGAGAAATAGACGTTGTTCTTTGTGATGGGTTTACCGGAAATATACTTTTGAAAGCAATAGAAGGAACAGCAAAAAGTATTTCTAAAGTTTTGAAGGAAAGCCTTTTGAAATCCCCATTGGGAATTACTGCTGCTTTATTATCGTTTAATATTTTTAGAAAAATTAGAAAAAAACTAGACTATAGAGAAGTAGGCGGGGCATTGGTTCTGGGTTTGAATGGTGTTGTTGTAAAGGCACATGGTTCAACAGACTGTAAAGCCATGGTTAACGCATTAAAACTTGCCCATAAAACTGTTAAATTCAAAACACTGGAAAAAATAAAAAATGCATTGTAATAATTAGTATTATTGTTCGTTGTATTAGATGCTACATTATTCAACTAAATTTACGGTTGTTTATTTAATATTGAACTTTCCGAATGAATGGTTGTAATTCTTATTTTTATTTTTTTTCTCATTAAAATAATATAATTTAAGTATGAGTAGTAAAAAAAGAAAAATTTCTAGTTTACTTGCTGCTGCTGTTGCAGGGGGAATTGGAATTTCTGTTGTGGCGCAAGCTTGCGGGAACACTACTAATGTTGTACCTGAACCCGGTGAAAACAGTCGGGTAGCTGCTGTGCGTTTAGCTTTGCTTGATCTAAATTCTCTTTCTATTCTTCCTCAATCATCCACTAATGCAGGGGTTGTGCTAAATGAAATTATAAGATCTTTTGCTTTAAACGGAAGCACAGTTAGTGATATAACCTCTATTGATATTTCAAATCCGGAAACTTCAATTGTTACAAATAGTCTAGAAAATTTTGTTACGGTGACTGCTAATTCTATTACTGTTGAAACAATCGGTGGTTCTTTTCAAACGTACACCAATGCAGAAAGTTTGATTATTACACAAATACTGGTTGTCAATAATCAGATTAGAGATATTACAATTACTAGAAATGTTTTTGAGCCGCAAGTAACAGCTAGCGAACTTTTAGAAGAAACTTTGATTAACTTAATAACTCAATATGATTCTGCTTCTCCACCAATTGATTTGAATGAATTACAATTATTAGCTCCGCTTGTTAGACAAATACAGAGCTTTGATGAAAGCTTTTCTTCAGCTCAATTACTGTCCATTAGTTTGTTGGTTGCAAATACTGAAATACGAAACTTCATAGAAGTTTCAGAAGACGCTTCATCTATAACAATTGCAAGAGGGGTTATTTCCATGACTACTAATATTCCAGGAATTTCCGTTTTGCAAAATTCCAATGATGATTTTGTAATGTCGGGAATAGTGGTAAACGGAACTAATATCATAACTAGTGATTCTACAACTGTTTTAGGGCTTCTTCCTGTTTATAGTTCCACTCAAACAATTTTATCCAGTGTTAGAAGTTTGGATGGGGTTACTTCTGTTCCTTCTGACAATAATGCTGCTTTATTTTTTGATGCTTTTTTGGAAGCTTTGCGAAGTGTTGACGGGAGCATAACAGGAATTGTAGATATTAGTATTTCCAATAGTAATACTTTCATTACAACAAACACATCTGGAACAGAGGCTTATATTTCTGCTGGAAGTATTTCCTTTCAAACAGTCGGTGGATCTTTCGAAAACTATCGAAACCCGAACTCAGAAATAACTATTTCCAATATTGATGTTGACATAACAACAGGTTTAATTACTGGGACCCCTCAAATAGCGGCTCCAACAGACAGCATCTTGGCTCAACCACTAAATAATGAAGTTATTTTAAATGCCGTTAACGGATTGAACGGAGCTACAGAAAGACCACTTATATCTAGTCAAGCCGTGCTGTGAGATGCATTGCTAGACGCTACTCAAGTGATTGACACTTCTATTGTCAATATTAGTTTAGTAACAATTATAGATGCTGAGAGTGACTCGGTATTCAGTGACGGGGCAGGAAATTTTGCCGGAATCTTGCAAAACAGATTATCCATACTAACTGCTGGGGGAACAAATTCAAATAGTTTTAGTAATCCTCTTTCTATTGTTACCATGGCAAATGTTGAAATAAGTAATGATGTAATCACAAGCATCGGAGTTATTTCAGGACTAGAGTCTACTCCCTCTGAAGAAGACATCATAGCAAATTTTGGAAGAGCACTAGATGGAGTAAGTAATGTACCTACAAATGTTTCATTGAGCCGTCTATACTTTACAATTTTGGAAAGAATTAAGCTCATTTCTCCCGAAGTTCAAAATATAACATCAATAAGCATTTCCAATCCGTTAACATCAGTTAGTAGCACAGCCTCAACACTTACTTTTGCACAGGACTCTTTGTCAGTTTCAACTGATAGTCCAATTGTGAGCACCTTTGTAAATTCAGATGATACCTTTGTTATTGATATAACGCTTGATAACACTGGTTCAGCAATATCAATGTCATCTTCCGTTTCTAGCATAATTCCGTCTCCAACAAGAACAGAGAATATTATTAATTCTGGTCGTTCGTTAGTTGACATTACCGGCATCCCTTCCCCTAGTAACATATCTCAAAGCACATTGTATAACGGAATATTGAACAGATTAAAAGATGTTGATGAAACAATAACAACAATCACGCAAATTTCCATTTCTTTACCATTGACCTCTGTAACAGCAAGCCCTACCTCTTTGTCTTTTGCGGTTAATAGCTTGTTTGTGTTTACCGATAGTAAATATTCAAGGATTTACACTAATTTCAATCAAACTTTTACGTTAGATATAACATCTAATGGTGAAGGCAATATAATTTCTCAGGCATCATCTAGTTCTGAAATAAATCAGTTACCTACGTTGAATGAAGTAAATAAAAATTTTGGAGTATTTTTAAATGGAATTAACGGAATTCCAGAAGACAGTTCTTTAAATAATTTGTATCAAGTGTTGCTTAATAGACTACGTAATTTTGATTCCTCTATTACTTTAATTGACTCAATCACAATTTCTGAGCCTTTTGATTCAGTGAGCTCCACCAATAGCTCCATAACGTTTGCTCAGAATTCTTTAACAATAACTACTAACGGGATAAGGGTGCGTACCTATCAAAATACTGATAATTCATTCGTAATTACAACGACCTTAAATTCTGCAGGAAATTCCATCATGGCTGCATCAACTACTTCTTTTATTAATCAAACACCTACAAACGCAGAAGTAGTAACCAATGCTTTTGTAGACTGAGCCCAAGACCAGATCGCTAATCCGGTTTTAGAAAATTTGCTTTTTGAGACAGCAGAAAGTCTAAATACCTCTGGCTTTGAGCTTTCTTCTGTGACTCTTGGTGTCTCTCAAGAAGCGGGACGCACCTTAAGAGGTGTTCTTCAAGTGACGGAAGATGGCAGCACCATTACCTTGCCCGCCCCTTCTTTCATTTTGACAATATTTTCGACTTCACCTGGTTTGCTTGTATTATTTAGTAACGATCCTCCGGGGACATCTCCTGTTGCAGATTTTGTAATTTCCGGTATTATTGTTGAAAATTTTGAAATTATTAGCGCTTCAACAATTAGTGGTTTGTTTTTTGCTGGTGCTGGCGGCTAAATTTTTAATGTCTCGTTTAGTATAAAGTTTACTGACCCTTCAATTTAAGAAGATCAGAAGAGAAATTGTCAGATTTGGTTAAAAAAGTTCCTGCAACTAAAATATCAGCGCCTGCTTCTCTACAAAGTTTAGCTTCTTTTATTTTAATGCCTCCGTCTATCTCTATTAACGTTTTTAAATTGTTTTTTTGAATATATTCCTTTAACTTTACTATTTTGTTCAATACTTTTTCATTGAATTTTTGGCCGCCTTTACCTGGCTCCACTCCCATAAGAACAACAACATCCAATCTTGGTAAATATTCATATATTTGTGAAATCTTAGTGTTTATATTTAGAACAATTCCTATTCTTTTTTTTGTATAAGAATACTCGTTTAACAAATGTGTAATCTCTGAATAAGTGCACGCTTCAAAGTGAAATGTAACCAAATTGCTCCCGGCATTTGCAAATTGCACTGCATGGTGTTCAGGGTTAGTTATCATTAAATGAGTATCAGTAAAAATATCATATTTTTCCTTGATTTGTTTCATCATATTCAAACTAAAACTAAAGTTCTTTACAAAATAACCATCCATCATATCAAAGTGAAGTCAGTCAATTTTAGCCTTCTTGGCTTTTTTTAAAACGGAATCTAATTCAAAAATATTTACATTTAGAATGCTTAGTGCAATGATAGTTTTGTTCATTTATCTATTCTCCCTAATAAGTTTCTTGTATAAATTGTATCTTACATCACTAATTTTATTCTCTTTTAATTTTTTCTTTACAAAACAGTCTTTTTCCTCTATGTGTAGACAATTTCTAAACTTACATTTTGTTGCGTATTTATTGAAGTCTAAATACGCTTTACTCAAGACGTTTTTGTTTTCATTATCAATTCTTATTTTCATAAAACCAGGAGTGTCAATTAAAAAACCTCCCAATATAGGAATCAGGGCGTGATGAGATGTCGTGTGGTTTCCTCTTTTCAATTTTCTGTTTATTGTTCCTTCTACTGCTTTTTTGTAACCTAATAAATTATTAAATAAAGAACTTTTGCCAACACCCGACTCTCCCATTAAAACCGTTGTTTTGTTTTTAATTTGCTTTGCAAAAAAATCAATTTCTTTAAAATCATTATTGTTAATGATAATATATGGAAATCCATCTGTTTTTAAGCTTTCAAAGTGTTTTAAATTCTCGTGATTGTCTTTTGCAATATCTTTCTTTGTAAAACATACTGTTGCAGAAACAAACTTTAACGCGAGAGACATAATCATTAAATAAACCTTTCTTATGTCCACAACTGGATCAATAAGCGAAACAACTATGATGCCTCTGGTAATGTTGGCACATCTAGGTCGCGAAAAATAATTAATGGGTTCGTAAATCTTCTCAATCAAACAACTACTGCCGTCGCATAAAATCTTAACCTTGTCGTTAATTACTGCAGGTCTTTTTGAAGATAATCTTAACTTACCACTCATCTTTACAAAGATTTTTTTGTTTTTTCCTCAGACAAGAAAATTTTCGGAAGAGGTTTCTATAACTTTTGCATCGAAATACTCCATCTTAGATTGCTCCTGTTATGTCCAAAACCAGTGCGATGATGGCCCCTATAATTGCTATAAAAGTAATGACTAGTCCTCCGTATAAAAAATATGTTCCATTGTTTTTTAAGGTTCGATCCTTAAATTTATTTTCCAGGCGAGGTTCGATCGTTCTTTCTCTTTTCGAAGCATTTTTTCTATCAGTTGTTCTCAACATAACATTGTCGTAATTGCTCTTTATATTAATGAGTTTTTGGGTTTTTTTGTTTTCGTCCATACAGACACTTAAATCTGCAAGCATTTTAGAAACGTCACTGTATCTTTTGGTAAAATCACGAATTGTAGATTTATAAATAACGTTGACTAATGAATTTGGGATTACATCAATTAAAACTTGTGGATTGGGTATTACATTGTGCAAATGTTTTAGAACAACTTCCTTTGGTGATTTCCCGTGGAATGGAAGCTCTCCTGTTAACATTTCGAATAGTATTATTCCTAATGCATAAATATCACTTCGCTTGTCCATGTTTTCTCTTGTAAGCATTTCTGGGGAAATGTATTGTGGGCTTCCCACTATTTCACTACTCCCTGTCATTTCAATTAAATTAGGTAGAAAAGCAATACCAAAGTCAGCAACTTTTATTTCACCAGAATCTGTAATTAATATATTTTGGGGTTTTAAATCTCTATGTACGATTTCGGCCTTGTGCATAATAGTGACTCCTGAAATTATTTTGGTCATTATCTTTATTGCTTGATCACAGGGTAAGGGAGCATATTTTTTAATTAATTCCTTCAACGTGTAGCCATCGATTAATTCCATTACATAGCCATTTAAGCCTTCTTCATCAAAGACATCATAAATCTCAACAAGATTAGCACTGACAAGTTTGCTCATTAAAATTTTTTCTCTATTAAATCGCCTAATTTGAATAATTTCTTCTTTCGTTGTCTTAAAATCTTTTTTCAATATTTTGATTGCAACTTGTCTTTTCAACAAAACATCTGTTGCTTGAAAAACCTTGGCCATTCCGCCACTTCCTATTTCGGTCTCAATTCTATAACGATTTTTAATTAAAATATTTTTGGAATTAGGCATTTTGAATTCCAACAAGTAGAGCTGTTAGATTGTCCTTGCTACCGTTTCTTTCGGCGACAACTATTAAATCAGATACCTGGTCTTCGAGCTTACTGTCCTTTGCATTCAATATCGAAAGCATTTCATCATTACTTATAGAATCGTGAACACCATCTGTTGTAAGTAGCATTTTTCCATTTTTTAAAGGCATGGAAAACACATCAATTTTAGTTTGCTTGTTGGGTCCCAATGCACTTGTCAAGGCATTTCCTATTCTAGACTTTAAAATGTCGAATTTAGGTATTTTTTTTTCTTCAATTAAGACATTTTTAACATTGTGATCAGCGGTAATTTGCTGTATGTACCCTTCGTTTATTCAATACACTCGAGTGTCACCGACATGTAAAATATAAACAATTGAATCCAAAATAATTGCAGCAGAAAGAGTGGTACCCATGTCATATAACTCTCTTTTCATTTTGCTTTGTGTTTTCAAATTAGAATTTATTTGTTTAACAACACCTGTCAATCATTCCGAAATATCCTTTGAATTAAGGTTTTGAAATGACTGTTGTTTAAATTCATCAGACAAACTATTTATTGCTACTTCAGCAGCAAAATTTCCACCAATATGCCCTCCCATTCCATCGCATACCACACACAATACTTCTCCTAAATCATTCTGCGTAACTTGAACTCTATCTTGGTTTTCTGATCTAAAATTACCAACTATAGATTTCATTGAGTAATTAATTTGTGTTCTACTTTCAGTAATTTTTAATATAATATTTTTAATTTTTGCAATGGTTCTTTTGAGTGTTTTATTGTGAAAGATAAAATCGAACGGGTATTGAATACTCTTTAGCTCTTCGTTTTTAAGGAGCCTTCCCTTTACAACTTCTTCAGTTTCTGTGCCTCTCTGTTTTAGTCTTTTTAAAATCTCTCTATTTGATGCGTTAATGAATATGGTTACAGCCTGAGGAAATGTTTTTTTAATGGCTTCAATCCCAAAAATATCCACCTCAACTATTACATCATTACGATTATGCAAAATTGCAGATACTTCAGATTTTAATGTTCCGTACAAAAATCCATTGTATTCCGTAATCTCAATAAATTCATCTTTCTTTTTTCGAGACATGAATTTTTCTTTAGAAATAAAATGGTATTCGCGATGGTTTTTTTCTCCCTCTCTCATTGGACGAGTAGTACAAGAAACGGAGAGACGAATATTCAACGATTCATTTGACAACAGTCCTTTTATTGTTGCTGTCTTGCCAGCTCCGCTGTATCCAGTTATTGCGAAAATGTTGTTTTTCATTGTTTCCTTTTCATTATCGCGTTAATAGTTTCAATAGAGGATTCAACAACATATTTATCAATAGGTAGTTTCCGAATCAACAATTCTCTAATGACTGTACTGGAAATTAAACTGTACTCAGGTGCTGTGAAAAAAATTAACGTTTCCAATCCTGGATTAATAACTCTGTTAATTCCTGCAAGTTCATATTCATTGACAAAAAGATGATCTGTTCTAAGTCCTCTTATCAAGTACCCCACCTGTTTTTCTTTTGCAATTATTGCTGTTAGTTTATCTTCGGAATTAATAATTTCAACATTTTGAAAATCTTTAGTTGCGGCCTTTGCTATCTGTGTTCTTTCCTCCATCGTGAAAAGAGGTTTTTTAGCTATGTTTTTTGAAACACAAAGATACACCTTTGAAAACAAACTTTCGGATTTCTTTAAAATATCTATGTGCGCTAAACTAATCGGATCAAAAGACCCAGCGAAAATTGCTTTATTTTTCATGTTTTAGTATATATATTGTGTTTTCTCCATATGTCTTGTTTTTAACAGTAAAATTTGATTCTATTATATCAAGTTTGGGTCTCTGTAATATTAATATCCCGTCTTCTGACAAGATACCCTTCGAAAAGATAAAATTTATTATCTCCTTTGAATGTTCGTACTTGTAAGGGGGGTCTAAAAATATGATGTCAAAAATAAGTCTTGATTTTGCCAAAATTTTCAAATAATTATCTGCGGAGTCATTAACTATGGCTGTTTGCTCTTGAATATGTAGTCTCTCTACGTTGGAATGCAAAATCTTAAGTGCATGGGGATTTTGCTCAACAAAAGTACATCTGTCTACTCCTCTGCTAATTGCCTCTATTCCTAACGCTCCACTTCCTGAGAATAAATCAAGCACTACAGCTCCTTTGATAAGGTTTCGTTGTATTATGTTGAAAATATTTTCTCTAATTCTGTTGGTAGTAGGCTTAGTAATGCCGTTTGATGCAACATCTATATTAGATTTTTTTAACGTTCCGCCTATAATCTTTATCATATTGTTATATTTTATATGTATAATAATGAAATTATTATACATATAATAATATTATATAAATGTTAAACAACAACAGCCTAGTTAAAGACACAGAAAAAAGAATTTTTGGAAAATCATCTGAACTACCTATTCCTCTGAAAAAAGAACAGGAAAAGATAATAGAAAAACTACGTGAATACTGCTGACAATCCCAAGACGCAAAAAAAGCAAAAAAATATAATTTGACCCCTTGTGTCGGTCTAGCTGGATGTCAAATGGATTTTTTCTATAAAGTATTCTGCATCCTGATTAAAGAGGAAAATGATACTTTTTTAGAGAAAATTATTGTAAATCCCGAAGTATATTCCTATTCTTATCAAAAAACATATATTACGACCGGAGAAGGGTGTTTAAGTGTTGATGTTTCCTATGAAGGAGTGGTGCCAAGACATCAAAAAATCAAAATAAGAGGTTACGATTATTTAGAGAAAAAATACTTTGACGCTGAGTGAAGCGGATTGATATCAATTGTTGCCCAGCATGAATTTGATCACCTCAATGGAATGCTTTACTATCAACGTAGTGTATCTTCCGACAAGATTGACCCTGAATGAATACCATTGGGAGACGTTAAAAATGAATAGTACAAAAATTTTTGCTTTAGGTGGACTAAATGAAATAGGTAAAAATACCTATTGTTTTGAAGAAGGTAACGAAATTATAATTGTTGATGCTGGAGTTAAATTTCCTGATGAAGAGTTAGTGTCGGTAAGATTAATAATTCCTGATTATCAGTATTTGGAAAAAAATCAAAACAAAATCAAACGTCTTGTTATCACTCATGGACATGAAGATCATATTGGAGGAATACCGTTTTTGTTGCAAAAAGTACAAATTCCCGAAATAGTGGGATCTGTTATGTCTATAGCTTTCATAAAATCAAAATTAATAGATGCTAGAATAGCTCTTCCGAAATTAACCATAGTAAATTCTAAATCTGTGGTAAAAACAAAGAACTTCACTATAGACTTTTATGAAACCAATCATTCAATTCCTCATGCCTTTGGTGTGCGATTAAAAACTAGAAATGGGACCATTGTTTCAACGGGAGATTACAAGTTTGATTTTTCTCCTCTGTATCAAAAGGCAAATTTATTTAAAATGGCACAAATCGGTAATGCAGGGGTTGATTTATTGTTGTCAGACTCCACCAATTCCTTAATTCCTGGTAGTACTCCTAGTGAATACTTCGTAAGAAAACAAATTTTACAAATGTTTGACTCTGTAAAAGGAAGATTGATTGTTAGCACATTTGCTAGTAACATTGACAGAATAAAAATCATGATTGAAGCTGCTAAAAAGAATAATCGTAAAATTGCCTTGATTGGTAGAAGTATGGAGAAATCTATTAAGATTGCTTCTGAACTAGGTTATGTTTCTGAAAAGAAAAGTTTATTTATAAATAAATCAGACATAAAAAAAACTCCTGCCAAAAACATAGTTATTCTGTGTACAGGTTCTCAAGGAGAAACATTGGCCGCATTAACAAGAATAGCAAACGGTGAACACAGAGACATGACCATAATACCCGGCGACACTATTATTTTCTCATCAAGCCCAATACCTGGTAATTTTCAAAGTGTAAAGTCCTTAATTAATAAACTTGTTAAAATCGGGGCTAATGTTTTAGAAAAGGAGTCAACTTCGTTACTTCATTCAAGCGGACATGCAAATAGTGATGACCAAAAAATAATGTTTAATCTAATGAAACCAAAATACTTTATGCCGATGCATGGTGATTACAGAATGATGGTTGCACATGTTCAAACAGCGATTTCAACAGGTTTAAACAAAGACAATGGGTTTGTTATTTCTAATGGTGATGTTCTAGAAATGAAAAACGGAAAAGTTACCAAGACAAACCAAACTATTGAGTGCTCTCCCCAGTATATTGTTTTTGACTCAAACTTTATGAATGGCACAACCATAAAAGAGAGACTCTCAATGGGAAAAAACGGTGCGGCTTGTTTCTTATTCTTTTATGATGCAACAAACAAAACAATTTCAGGAACACCTGTTGTCCAAATGGTGGGGAATTATTCATTTCAAAAAAACGAAAAACAAATTATGCAAACTTTAGGGACAATAAAAAATGAAGTAAATCAATTACTAAAAAGAGAAGCAAAAATAACAGTTGTAAAACAAAAAGCAGAATGAATTATTCAAAAATACATGAAGCTTATAGATAAAAAACAGCCAGAAATAATCGTAACATTTGTTGAAAAAAACTAAATGGTGCCCGTACCCGGAATCGAACCAGGACCTTGCCTTTACGAGAGGCATGTTCTACCGTTAGAACTATACGGGCGGAAATGGCGCTCGCGAGAGGAATCGAACCTCTATTTCACCCTTAGGAGGGGTGTGTTCTATCCGTTGAACCACGCGAGCTTATTTATTTGGCTGACCAGAATGTTTGCTGATAATTTCATTCATGGTTTCAGCAATCAAAACAGAATTTTTTCCCAACACCAAACTAATTTTATCAGTTCCTTCCATAATTCCGCTGGCTTTTAACCCTTGAATCCCGCTATGATTAATAAGTTTATTATCCTCGATAAAAACAGTTATTTTAGTCAAACTGTGTTCTATCTTTTTGATATTCTTAATACCGCCAAAAGCATTAATAAAGAGTTGTGGGGGAAAGGGTAGTTTCTTACCAACTTTCTCATTTTTGTATTCTCTGTTTTTAAACTTTTTGTTTCTAGCGAGAACAAAGTATAGAGTGACAGCCGCTAAAATTACTGTAAAAATTAATGCGATGACTATCGCTGCTATTTCTCCTGTAGTAAGGGCAAGATCCATGTTTTTATTTTAAAGTAATAAAACTCTCTTTTATCTTTTTTAGTCTACTAAAGTTATTTTTTCTTAAAATGTTGATCATTTTAGAAGAGTGTGTTAGGAAAATATCATTATTGTGCAGGCACAAATTTCTCTCTAAATTGTCGGGAATGATAGCACATTCACTGTCAAGAGTTCGAACAATCAACTTGTTTTCATTTTTTAGAACTAGAGGGTTTTGTAAAGATCTCTGTAAAACATTGCTGACAGGATGTAATTCACCCAAAATAATGTTTTCATAGGAATCATAAATAATAGGGCCATGACAAGAACGATTAAATCCAGTGCTTCCCTGTGCAGAACTAATATATATGCCCGAACACTTTATTGTTTCAAAGTGCTCATCGTTAATTATTATTTCTATATTTGTTGTCTGTTTATGATTAATTATTTTAATTTCATTTATGGCATAACAATATCCGTTAGTTCATGAGGCTTTGATTAATGGTGTTTTTTCTACAGAGAAATCATCATTTATCATTTCTTTTAACAAAACATCAATTTCACTTACAGAGTAATCACTATAAAATCCTAGTTTGCCGCTTTTTAATGAAACATACAGAGTATCGGGTGAATAAGAATTGTCTTTTATGGCTTTTAAAAATGTTCCATCGCCTCCTATTGATATTAAAAGGTCAGGGTTTTTGGTTACCTGTTTTTTATCATTTTCCTTAAGGACTTTTTCTATTATATCTACATAGTTATTTCTATGTCTTGTGTAAATTTTAAAAGTTTTAAACATGCTAAATTATGAAATCACTTTTTTCTGCAGCAATTTTTTTATAACGTAAAAATATTTCAATACTTTCTTCGTTAAATCCCACAATTAATTGTGTCATAGATTCTTGTATTAGTATGGGTCTTCTCAAAATTGAAGGATGTGTTTGAACTAAGTTTATAGCCTCGTCAGTTGTCAATTTATTTATTTTAATTTTTTTTTCACGAATGATTTTACTTCTTTTGGAAATTATATCTTCAAGACCGTTATGGCTAAATCTCAAAATTCTTTTAATCTCTTCTACTTTAAGTGCGGTGACTAAGATTCTTTTTTCTAAATATTCAATTTCATGATTTTTTAGCCATTCAATAACTTTACGACAGCTCACACAACTGGCACTTGTATAGACAATAACCCTATCTTCTATAGTTCCAATACTGTTTTTCATGAGTATTTATTATATAAATAATAAGTTGTTTATTACTATTAAATTTATTATTTTATACTTGAAGTATGGAAAGAATAGTATCAGGACTCACAACCACAGGAACTCTAACAATTGGTAATTATCTAGGGTCGATAAAACAATTAATAAACAATGGGGGAAAATACGAACAATTTTTGGTCATTGCCGACTTGCACGGAATAACCGTTCCTTTTTTACCAGAAAACTTAACAAAAAATTCTGTCGATTTAGCTTCATTTTTGATTGCTTGTGGTTTGGATGTTTCATCAAACCATATATTTTTTCAAAATCAGGTTATTCAGCACTCTGAATTATCTTATATCTTAGTTTGCCACACCACGGTTGGTGAACTACTAAGAATGACCCAATATAAGGAAAAAAGTGAAAAATTTAAACTCAAAAACAAAACCAACACCGTCCCTTCAGGCATTTTATTTTATCCTACGCTTATGGCAGCAGATATTCTACTTTATGATGCACATTTTGTTCCTGTGGGAAAAGATCAAAAACAACATCTTGAATTAACTCGAAACATTGCTACAAGAATGAATAACAAGTATGGTGAAGTATTTAAAATTCCTGAATTTGTTACTCAACCGCGTTTATCAAAAATAATGAGTTTAACGGACCCTACAAAAAAAATGTCTAAAAGTAGTGAAGACAAAAACTCTTACATTTCTGTTTTAGATGATGCATCAACAATTACAAAGAAAATCATGCGAGCTAAAACAGACTCTGAAAATAGAATTTATTATGATGTTACTCACAAACCGGGAATAAGTAATTTGATCACGATTTACTCGGGTTTCTCCAACCTAACAATTGAAGAGACTCTTAAAAAGGTTGCTAACTTAGATTACGGTAGTTTTAAGAAACAATTGTCCTCTCTTTTGGTTAGTAAGTTAACTCCCATTCAGGAAAGATTTAAAATTATTACCGAGACTATGGAATGAAAAAAAGTCACTCAAAAAGGCTTGCGAATTGCTTCATCAGTGGCAGTAGAAAAATTATTGTCTGTAAAAGACAAAATTGGTCTAGTGTAAAATTATTACTCTGCTTTTCAAGCTTTGAATTTACCATGAAGAAATTTTACGGTTGTCGCTGTAATAAAAGCATCCTCATCGACAAGCCCTATAAATTTAATGAGAAAACGTGCCTCTCGATATCTAGTTACAACGTTTATAATGTTGTTTTTAGAATATGCACCTTGTGTTTCTATAACAGTGAAACTTCTGTTGAAACCAGTTTTTTTTATCATCTCTATTATGTAATCTTTTCTTTTCGTAACAATGTTTAAACTGATCTTTTTGTTTATTGGAAAAACCAAATCCAAAACCAAAGAGAACGTTGCTAGGTAAATGGCTGTAGGGATGCCAATTGCAAATATATATGCGGGAACATCATTTGGATCAATGTTTGGGTTTTGCCCGTTTGCAATTTGCAGTGGTATGACAATAAAAAATCCCAAAACAATAATTGCGCCATTAACCAAAAACAAAGAATACCCAACTGACTTTTGTTTCTTAACGCTTAAATAAGTGTTAAGAAAATCAGTACCGCCACTACAAAGTCCGCCGATGAAACATAATCCAACTCCTACAGAGAATATTAGTGATCCGACAATAGCGGAGATAATTCTTCTAGATTCATCAATCAATCCGTTAGCGCCGTTAATGTTAAAAACTGCATTAATCAAGTTGTTAATAATGTCGGGTTGTTGGGTTATTTGTGGCAAAAAAGACAAGATAGTGCCAACAATTAGTTGAATAATTATTATATAAACGGTAAGTGCTGTAAATCGTTTTCCTATTTTCCGAAATCCAAGAATAATAAATGGCACATGAAGAATGGTTAAGAAAATGTAAAAATATGGCCTTAATAAATTTTCGTCAATACCAACGATGATGATTGCTATTCCAGTAACTCCACCAACGAAAATATTTGTAGGTGTAATGAAAAAGAAAATTGCAAATCATATTAAAATTCCCCCGAATGTGGCAAGAAATATTTGTCAGTAAATATTTAATGAGGAATATGGTGATTTTTCACATAAATTTTTTAAAGCTTTGAGTTTATTAGGATCATCAATTTTTTTACTAACATGCTCAAAGACTTCGTTTGTTGCTTTTTCACTTCTTGTTCGCACTTTAAACTTATTTTTAATGTTGCTTTTTGGTGGCATTATATAAAATATTCTATATATATTAATTCATTTTCATTATTTATTTGAGTTATTACACTACACCCCTAACTAGTTGTTAATGATTTCTTCAAAGTCAGGTTCGTGATTTTTTTTAATGATAAACTTGTTTTCAACGAAAATCGACAAGCCGGAGTATTTGAAGTAATTTTGCCTGTTTTGTAACTCTTTAATATACAATTAAAAGTACCCATCTTCTTGCTGTTTCAAGGAGGTGGGTACTTTACTAGATTATAATGGGCCCTTGCCTTGAATCTCACCTTCTAAACTAAACTTTTTTGATAATGAAGAAAAAAGTAACTTAGTTGTTTTCTATCCTGTTATCAATGAACATTTAGATTAGCATTTGCCCTATTGTTAACCTCAAATATCACTTCATTATCGTTTTTGGCAATTTTAATAATTTTTATTTCTAGTTTTTTATAAATGTATGTTTTATTTAAAATCCATTTTTTTATTTTAAATTGACGACACATTCATTCAGAAAAGGATATTTTTGAATGTTTGGGAATTCTAATTCTTTCGATATAGTTATCAAAAACTTTTTCTACTAATGCTGAACCTTGTATTTGATAAACATATAGTCCAATCTCTGAAATTTTGTTTTTTTTGTCTTCTTCGTCGTATATTTCCCCAACTAATTCTTCTAATAAATCTTCAATAGTCACAACTCCGGATATAACTTCTTTCTTTTTAGTTTTAGTTACAAAGGCTAAATGTTGTCTTTTACGTTGAAAGGTTTCCAAAGCAGAATCTAATTTAGTTCTTTCGGTGATTGTGTAGTGTGGACTAATTAGTTTTCTTCAATCTACTATTTTGTCATCTATACAGTTTCGCAAGAATTTTTTCGTATACAAAACACCCACGGGCTTAAAATTTTCAATACTAAAGACCGGAATTCTGCTATGGGGAGTTTTCAGCATAAACTCTTTTACTTCTTCAAAAGATTGATTAATTTTAAGATGCTTAACATTTTTTAAATTAATCATAACATTCCTTATAAGGACATTATCAAATCTCATTGCTGACTGAATAAGAAATTTCTCTTTATCCTCTAGCACACCTTCTTCCCCTGCAATATTAACCATTTCGGATAATTCTTTTTCGGAAACAGTGATTTTGGTTTTGTTTTTTTTCACTTTTTTGATTAAAAAAGTGAAAGGGAAAGCAATGAAAGAAAGTCAATGAATAGGAAACACATAAAACTTGAGTAATGGGTAAACTATTTTGCGTGATATTATTTTGGGAAGAAGTTCAGCAAATACCAGAACAACCACTGTTGTAGTAATTGTAGAATACAAAACTCCTGCTACAGGTTCAATTCCACCGTCTTGGTCAGTTGTAAAAAGAACAGTTATAAGGGACGCAATCAAAACATTAAAAATTGTATTAAAAATCAAAATAATAGTTATTGTAGTTGTATATTCTTCAATAACTTTTTTACAAACATTTAAGAATTTTTGGTTCTTAGTTTTTTTTCTTCTGTCTTGTCGATTTCTAACTTTGTGTATTGAGAAACTTGTAATAACTGTTTCAGCACTAGAAAAAAAGCCTGATAAAAGTAGCGATATTACAATAATAATAATGAAAATAATCCGTGTTATTTCATTAATCATATTGTTTTTCATTATATATAAAATTTCTTTTTTTTACATAAATACATTTTTTTTATTTACAATAATATTATGACCAAAAAGAAAAAAAATAAAATTCTTGCTGCCCTTACAACATCGGTTGTGGGTGGTGGCGCAGTCTTGGCAAGTGTTGCTGTTTCGTGCGCAGAGCCGCTTGGTTATGAAAGACCCGATGTAGCTGGATTCAATAACTTATTTTCAAATGGAGTAAATCAAGGCACAGACAATACTTTTGTTGCTGTAATTGGTTCAGAATTATGTCCTGTCTGTCGTAATTATTTAGATTATGATGATTCCGTAAGAGAACAAAGAACAAGGGTTAGCGCTTTTTTCCCAGGAGAAAATAGTGCTGGATTTGTAAACGAATTTATCATTCCCTTCATAGGTCACGGAACGGGAGCATTTAATAATTTTGCTCGTGGCGCGGCTGCGAATAATGGTATTAGAACTTATGGATTGATCGATAATTTTAGAACTACTGAGACGGGAAGTCCTGAAGCTTTGTTAGGTCCTTCAAACGAAAGTTTGACTATTATTAATCAACAACCTGCTCTTTATTATGCTTATTGGCTTCGTAATGACCCTTCCCTTTTAAATGTCACTATGAATCCAAACGGTTTAACAGCCAGCGAAAGGCCTTTGTCAGGATTATATAATGAAACATATTACAATTATGATGCGTCTGAAAATATCTTTGTTAGTGCTAGTGTCCCCGCTTCAGGAGAAGGAGAAAATAGTGGCCTTGGAATTCCTATTACTTTGTGGGTGTCAGGCGGAAATATTGCTGCATGAACAATTGGTGACTTATCAGGCACCGCATTGAACAAAGGTTTGACTCAGTTCATTACCTTTCAAAATTCTTCTCTTGGAAGTTACTACCCTCATCTAGCTATGGGTGTTACTTTTTTAACTACCGTACTTAACAATAACGACGTAAATCAAGTTGTACTCGCTAGAAAATTTACTTAATTTTACTTTTTACAGTATTTTTCTAAATAGTCTTCACCATACTGAATTTCCTGAAGAGACAGTGTTTGAAAATTAGTTTGTCTTATGCAATCATAGACAACTGTCATTACAGTGTTTGCTAAATTAAGACTTCGCATTTTGGGAGACATGGGAAGTCGGTAACATTTATTAATGTTTTCACATAAGATATTTTTATCGATGCCTTTTGATTCACTTCCAAAAACCAAGTATATATCTTTCCCTGTATCAAAGGCAAAATCTGTGTACACTTTCTTTCCAAATCGTGTGTAAAAAGCAATTTGCTCTGTTTTATACATGGTTAAAAACTGTTTTCAATTATCGTAAATAAAATATTTGCAATCTTTAATGAAGTTAGCAGATGCTCTTTTTACAAATTTATCTTCCAATGAAAATCCAAATGGTTTTATTAAGTGTAGACATCCATTAGTTGCAATTATCGTTCTAATAATATTGCCTGTGTTTTGGGGAATTTCAGGCTCAAATAAAACAACATTAATTTTCATAATTATGAAAAAAAGTTAAAAACTTTTCCATTGCCTCTCTTCTATGACTGATGCTGTTTTTTACAAAAGTGGGCAATTCTGATGCTGTTAATCGAAATATTTTGTCAACGAATATAGGATCGTATCCAAAATTGTTTGTGCCTTTTTGTCTAGAAGAAATACTGCCATTTCAGTAACCATCAAAAAAATATTTTTTTTGATGGTTGTAATCGTAAAAACATACGCTAGCAACGAATCTTGCATCTCTGTTGTCTGATTTAGTCTCTCTAAACATTTCCAGAATTTTTTTACACTTTTCATTGTACGGTTTATTCTTCATCCAACGGGCGCTTGCAACACCAGGAAAATTACCTAAGGTTTTTACTTCGAAACCGCTATCATCTGCTACCACACTTTTCTTCAAAAGATTTCCGTAAAATACGGCTTTTAGTTCGCTATTCCCTCGGTATGTTAAATGCGTTTCTTCGGGCTCTAATGTTACATTTAATTGTTCAAGTGATATGATTTTGATGGCATCACTATAATGAATATCTTTTACTATTTCCTGAACTTCTTTTAGTTTATGGTTGTTGTGGGTCGAAAATATGATTTCTTTCATAATTACTTAATGATAAAAGTAAGTTCGCAACTCATAGCCATTTCACCATTAACATATGCCTTTCCGCTTGCAATACCTACAATAGATTTGATTTTTGTTAATTCCACTTTTAATTCTAAAACATCCCCTGGAACAATCATTTTTTTAAACCTAACATTGTTTATGCCGGCAAAGTAAGCTATTTTACCAAGAAACTGTGGTTTAGAAAGAACAGCATACGCCCCAACCTGTGCAAGTGCTTCAATTTGTAAGACCCCTGGCATTATGGGTTTTTCTGGAAAGTGTCCCGGAACTCAAAAGTCATCTTTTCCCACGTATTTAAGCCCGTTACACGTGGTTTCCGTAATTTCTGTTATTTCATCTATTAAAAGAAACGGTTCACGATGTGGGATTATTTTTTTAATATCTTCTTTTAAAATTTTTTTCATTTAGTCTCATTTCTTGAATAATAAGGAAACGCTATGGCCACCAAAGGCTAATGAGTTGCTAATTGCATACTTTGTATTTAATGCTTTCTTTTCATTGGTGGTATAGTCTAAGTCCAATTCTGGATCCTTAACCCTATAATTAATTGTTGGTGGGGCAACCTGATCTCTTAACGCTAACACTGTTGCTATTGCTTCTATACCGCCTGCTGCTCCAAGGCAATGACCAATCATGGACTTTATTCCAGAAATTGATATTTTATAAGCATGTTCATTAAATGTTGATTTAATGGCTTCAGTTTCTGTTTTATCATTCAGAATTGTGCTTGTACCGTGTGCATTAATATGTCCAACTTCGTGTTTTTGTAAATTATAATTCAAAAATAAACTATTCATTGCATGAATAATTCCCTCTCCTGTGGGAGCGGTAATGTGGTGTGCATCACTAAATGACTCGTATCCAACTATTTCTCCAAGAATTGTTGCATTTCTCCTTTGAGCAGACTCCAGGTCTTCCATCATTAAAACTCCAGCTCCCTCTCCCATTACAAAGCCCTTACGCTCTTTATCAAAAGGAATTGATGACCGGTTGATGTCATTAGAACTATTAAGTGCTGTTAATGCAGAAAAAGAACAAATTCCAAAGTCAATAACACTGGACTCCGTACCACCGGCTATCGCTACATCTAAATAGTCATCTTTTATTAGTCTGTATGCATCACCTATCGCGTGGCTTCCTGAGCTGCAGGCACTAATTGGTGAAACAACGTGCCCTTTAAAGTTAAACGCTATAGAAACATTGGCAGCTCCCATATTAGAAATAACCTTGGGAATAAAAAGTGGTTGCATTTTCACGGTGTTGTGTCCTAAATGCCTTCCGTCCTGCGCAGCACTCTGAATAACCGTTAATCCTCCAATGCCGCTTCCTATCAATACTCCTCTTCTAAAAGGATCACTGTCGTTACTTTGTCAGTTAAAATTTGCCTCCTTTAACGCTTCTTTTGAAGCGACTAAAGAATACTGTGAAAATAAATCGACACGGTTTTTTCTAATTGCATCTATACTGTAGGAATCATAATTGAAATTTTTAACTTCAGCAGCAATTTTTACTTTTGAAAACTCCGGATTAAATTTTGTAATGTAGTCAATTCCGTTTTTTCCTTCCAGAATATTTTTTCAAAATTCCTTAACATTGTTGCCTACTGCCGTTACGGCACCCATTCCTGTAATAACTACTCTTCTACCCTTTTTCATTATTTTCTAGTTAACCCTCCGTCAACAACTATGGTAGTGCCTGTAATATAATTAGCCTTTTCACTTACTAAAAAATTTGCCACTCCAGCAACATCTTTAGGTGTTCCGTATTTTTTCAATGGTATAGCATCAATAATTTTGGCAGCTATATTTTCAGGAATTTTCGCACTCATCTTGGTTTTTATAAACCCTGGTGCAATAGCGTTAACTCGTATATTTCTGCTTGCATACTCTAATGCAAGGGACTTTGTTAACCCTAATAGTCCAGCTTTGGAAGAAGAGTAATTAATTTGTCCTGCGTTTCCTGCAAGCCCCACAACAGAAGATAAATTAATAATTACTCCGTCACGATGCTTTGCCAGTGTTTTAACTGCATATTTACAAACAATGAATGCCCCTGTTAAGTTAACATTTATAACTTGTTGGAAATCCTCTAAGGACATGCGCATTAATAACTTATCTTTTGTAATACCTGCATTATTTATAACACCATACAGTTGGTGGTCTTTTTCTCCAATAACATTGAAAAGGTTTGCTACATCTTCTTCAGATGTAACATCTGCTTCAACTGCATAGTGGCTATTGGGAAATTTTTGACTCAATTCCTTTATAAGCTCATCAGCATTTTCTTTAAGCGACGGCATCGGATAGTTAACGATAATTATGTACCCTTCCTCTGCTAAATTAAAAGATATTTCTCTTCCGATATCTCCTGTTGCTCCTGTTATCAAAATACTTTTTTTATCCATTTCTTTCTCCTATGTCTTTTACTGTTCCTATGTAAGTTGTGTATTTTTCACTTGATTTGCAATTGGCTACCAACAATTTACTAATTATTTTTTTGGGACCTATTTCGTAGTATTCATTTTTAGAATCACAAATTTTAGATATTATTTTTGTTAGTAGGACTGGGTGTGTTATTTGTTTAGAAAGAACATCACTATAACTAAAATCAGAATTGTAATAATTTCCTGTTAAATTAGACAGTACCCTTTTAATTGGTTTTTTTCATTCAACATTTTTCAAATATTGGATAAACTTTTGCTCCGCACTTTTCATAAATACAGTGTGAAATGCTCCGGAAACCTTCAGTTTTATTCCTCTGATTTTTTGAGCTTTTAAAAAAATCAGAAAATCATCTATATCTTTAGTAGAACCGCCGACAACAATTTGATTATTTGAATTAAAATTTGCTTTGAAGATTTTAGTCCTAAATCCCTGATTGATCAAACTGTCTATTGCACTTATCTCGTTTATTAAAATTGCAGCGAGCACAGAGGGTTGTTCTTCACAAGCGTCTTGCATTAATCTTCCTCTGATTGCCACCAATCGCAAACATTCTTCGTATTTAATAACTTGTGCGTTTATCAAGGAGCTATATTCGCCAAGAGAAAGACCGAAAACTTCATTAAAAACTATGTTGTCGTATTTTTCAAGGCAAGAAGAAATAATGTAATTAAACATCACAATTAGTGGTTGTGCATACTGTGTTTCATGAATTTTGCTCCCGCTATCTTGTAGAATGTTTTTTAAAGAAAAATAATCACTCAATATTTTTTCTGTTTTCGTAAAAATATCTCTTGCCAGTGGAAATTTTTCAATAAAGTCCATTCCCATATTTTGATACTCTGTTCCTTGTCCTCCAAAAATACCTATTTTCATGCTAAATTGTATAAATAAACCTTCCTCATGTTAATCCTCCCCCAAACCCAATAAACAGTATTTTTTTTCCACTCGTTCATAAACCGTTTTCTTTCATATGTTGAATAAGTAGCGGAATAGATGCAGACGAGGTGTTGGCAATTGTCTCTAAATTTGAGATGATTTTTTCTATTGGTACTCCTAGTGAAGATAATGCCAAATTATTCATTCTAGAATTAGCCTGATGTAAAAGAAAATAGTCTATTTCTTCTAAAGAAATATTTTCTGCTTCCAAAGCTTGTAGAACATTGTTTTTAATGGTTTTAATAGCAAATTTATAAATATCTCTCCCTTTCATCGTTACAAAGGAATCCCCAGAAGTAGCAAGATTTAAAGAATTACTATCATCTCCTTCGGCAAAGTTAAATATTTCACCAACATTATTCCCAATGTTTTCAACTACCACTGCGGCTGCACCATCTCCGAACAAGACAGCTGTATTTCTGTCTTTAAAATTCAAAACATCACTCATTTTTTCTACACTAATAATAAGTCCTATTTTTTTATTGTGTTTTTCTAAAAGCGAAACAAGAACATCCATTCCGTATATAAACCCTGTGCAGGCAGCGATTAAATCTAGTGACATACATTGATTTATAATTTGCAGTGACTTTTGCACTTTACATGCTATTGAAGGCATAGTGCTATCAGCAGTTATTGTTGTAACAATTATATAACTAATTGCATTTTTATCAATACCAGCGTCCTTTATGGCATTTCTTGCTGCAATTGTTGCCATTTCATCGATATTTATATTAGAAAAAAAGCGATTTTTAATTCCTGTTCGTGAATAGATTCATTCATCTGTTGTATCTAACGTTTGGGATAAATCATTGTTCGAAACTTTCTTGCCACCAATATATGTTCCACTTCCGATGATTTTCACTACAAATACTCTCCAAAGGAATAATACTTTTTATAGCGATTTTTCAATAATTTACTTTTATCTAATTTAGAAAGTTCTCTTATGTTTGAGACTAATGTTTTTTTAATGTTTTCGCAAACACCTGAAAAGTTTGCTTCTAATCCATCGCCCATTTCCGAAATAATTCCATCAATCAATTCTCGTTCATACAAATCTTGAGCGGTTAGCTTTAACTCGTTTGCTGCTAAATTGGCCTTTGATGAGTCCTTCCAAACTATAGCGGAATATCCTTCCGGTGAGATTACAGAGAATACAGCATTTTCCAACATAAATAGCTTGTCTGAACTAGACAATCCCAACGCTCCCCCGCTCCCTCCTTCAGAAGTAATAATTGTTATTGTTGGAACGGACAATGTAATCATTGTTCTAATACTGTTAGCAATCACACTGGCTTGACCAAAGTTTTCCGACTCCATGTCGCAAGCTGCGCCTGGAGTATCAACAAAACAAATAATCGGTCTTTGAAATTTTTCTGCTTGTTTCATTAACCTCATGGCTTTTCTATAACCTGATGGACTTGCCATTCCATAGTTGTATAGTAGATTTTCTTTTAAATTTTTTCCTCTGTTTTGAAAAATAACAGTAACAGGTTTATTATCTAATAAACCAATTCCCCCACTTATGGTTTTGTCATCTCCAGTAGCACGATCTCCGTGAAGTTGTGTGTAATGTTTAAATATTTCTTCAACAAAGTCTTTCGGTTTTTTTCTATTTATGTCTCTGGACATTTGCACTTTTTGAAAAGGTGTCTTACATGTGTTCTTCATATTAAGCGTGTAGATATATCATTTTGTGAATATATTTTTTTAATTTCACTCTAGGAACGATATCGTCTAAAAACCCTCTTTCTAAAAGTCACTCGCTTCTTTGGAATCCTTTTGGTAATTTTTTTCTTATGGTTTGTTCTATGACTCTTGGGCCCGCAAAACATATTAATGCTTTGGGTTCGGCAACTATTATATCCGCAAGCATAGCAAAAGAAGCAGATACACCACCAGTTGTGGGATCAGTTAAAATACTCAAATACAACAAACCTTTCTGTGAATGTTGTTCAACTGCACATGAGGTTTTAACCATCTGCATTAATGAATATACTCCTTCTTGCATTCGTGCGCCACCACTAGCCGCAAAAAGAACAACGGGTAGTTGTTTTTTTGTAGCCATGCGGAAAGCTTTACTTATTTTTTGACCAACAACTGAACCCATTGAACCCATCATAAATTTTGAGTTCATAACAATAAGAACGAAATTCTCCTTCGAAATACGAGCATATCCGGTAATAACCGCACTTTTGGCATTGTGATTTAATTTTCTAGCGACTTCAATTTTTTTTGAATACTCCTTGATGTCAAGAGGATTCCCACTCTCTATACTTTTATTAAATTCTTCAAAAGAATCTACAACAAATCCAATTCTTTTTTTTGCAGATGCTCTTTCCATTAATCCGCATATTCCGCATATGTATTTTTGCTTAATGTAGGCACTCTCCAATATTGTGTTTTTGCAAACATTGCATTCGTGAACTAGTTTATTTGAGGCATCAAGATTTTCTTTCTCTTTGAGTGTTATCCCTAGTCGTCTAGAGTATTTTTTTTGTCGTAGATTGTTTGTGTTCATTATTCTATAAGTTTTTTAAAATTTTCAGAAACATAAGAAGTGTAGTACTTATTGCTAGAAAATTCTTGACTATCAATAATATTATATATAAATTCTATATTGGTGTCAATCCCTTCAATAAAAAATTCTTCAATAGCTGTTTTTAATCTATTAATTGCCATTGTTCTTGTTTTTCCCCACACAATGATTTTACCGATTAAAGAATCATAAAAAGGCTGAATTTCATCACCTGCTTCGAATCCAAAGTCACATCTAACATCGGGCCCTCCTGGTAAGTGTAATTTCTCTATTTTTCCTGGCGAAGGCATAAAATTGAGTTTTGGTTTTTCAGCATTAACTCTTACTTCTATTGCGTGTCCTCGTGGATTTACTGAACTTTGTTTAAAAGATAGTTTGTTGCTGAAGGCAATTCTAATTTGTTCTTCAACTAAATTAACGTTTGAAATCATTTCAGTTACAGGATGTTCCACTTGTATTCTGGTGTTCATTTCCATAAAATAAAATTTGTCTTTCTTGTCTACAAGAAATTCAACTGTTCCAGCGTTTACATATTTAACATACTTTACAAGTCTTAAAGCGGCTTCGCCCATTTTCTTACGTACAGACGCTACAACCGAACAAGCAGGTCCCTCTTCTATAACTTTTTGTGAGTTTCTTTGTATGGAACAATCGCGATCAGAAATCGTAATAGCATTGCCATATTTATCCGCAATAACTTGTACCTCTATGTGTTTTGGTTGGATTAGAAATTTTTCTAAATATACATCCCCATTAGCGAAGGCATTTTTAGCCTCTAGTTGAGCACTTTGCAATGAAGCAATAAAGTTCTCTTCTTTTTGTACAACTCTCATTCCTTTTCCTCCACCACCTGCTGTAGCCTTAATTAAAACAGGAAAGCCAATTTTTCTCGCGAATTCTATTGCCTCATGATGACTCTTTACAATTCCTTTACTTCCTGGTAATACGGGCATCCCGCATTCGGCTGCTTGTGTGATTGCGACACTTTTATTCCCCATTAAAGCAATTGAGTGAGCACTAGGACCAATAAATATAATCTTTTCCTTTTCACACAGTTTTGCAAATTCAGAGTCTTCGCTTAAAAAACCATATCCGGGATGAATTGCGTGTGCTCTTATTTTTACAGCCAATTCTACTATTAATTTCTTGTTTAAATAGGATTCCTTTGGTGATGTTCCTCCGATACAATATTTTTCGTCGGCTAATCTCGTGAATAAAGAATCTTGATCAGCTATTGAATATACTGCAATAGTTTTTATTCCTAAATTGTGGCATGCTCTAATGATTCGTACGGCAATTTCGCCCCGATTTGCTATTAATACTCTTGCAAACATTACTATTCTATTTTAAAAAGATTTGCATCAAATTCAACTAATAATCCATCAACTGGATATACATCAATGATTTTACCGTCATAAGGCGATGAAATTTCATGCATTATTTTCATAGATTCTATGATGCAAACAATATGTCCTTTCTTAATAGTTTCACCTTTTTTCACATATGGAGGTTTATCAGGAGCTGGTCTTCCATAAAATGTACCAATAATAGGTGACTTAACGTACTGTCCTGTTTCAAGTTGTGATTCCGGTGGATTAGGAAAATTTTGTGTATTGTTGTTTGGATTTATGAGATTTGACATTTGCATAGAAGATTGTGTTATTTCAATTTCTTCATCTCCTGATTTATATCTAATGCTGCCTAACTTATTCCTCTGTAATTGTTGGATAATCATACTAATTTTGTCGTCAAAGTTTTTCATTATGCTTTTATTTCCTTCTCGTTATTTTCTGTTTCAATGGGTTCACAGTTTGTTTTTAAAAAAACCTCTCTGAGTTTTTTAATTTCTTTTTGTTCTGCAGGCAATAGAATATACTGAAAATTTCTTTTAATGTCGCTTTCAAATACAATTTTTCTATTCTGTCCATGTCGGTTAAACTTTTTTTTGTTTCTATTATTTTTGTGTTTAAATTTATTGTTCTTTCAATTATTCATTGTTAGGTTTTATAAAATACATTAAAAAATGATCCTGTGAAATAGCTTGGTACTATCAAAACAATCATTATTGTGGTACGCTTAAATTCCCTCCAGTAACTATCACTGTAATTAGTGTAATAAAAAAAGACACAATTATGAAACTAATTATTAAGAACATGTATATAGATAAGGTTCTTCGGTTGTTAAATTTGTCCCTCAGTTCCTTTATATCTTTATCTGTTGACTTCGTTTCTTCTAAATGATGTATTTCCAGTTCTTGTTGTCTCACATCAATATATAAAAAATACGGAATTAAATATAGCAGGGGTATGATTCCTAGAACAGCTAATGGTATGCTTAGGATAAAAGCATAATTTTTTTTCTTTTTTTTGAAGCCTGCAATTTGAGCATTTATTTCCATATATATATTGTAGTATGAATATTAAAAAAAACATAAAAACTTCACTGTTTAATCGTTCTTCAATATAATAAGTATATGAAAATAAAACCAATTATAATGAGAAACGTTTGCCTTACTTGTCATCCTATGGGAATTGAAAAATATATAGATGAGCAAATTGAGTTCGCAAAAAAACAAGAAAAATTTCAAGGACCTAAAAATGTTGTTGTAATAGGGGGCAGTAGTGGTTATGGATTAGCCTCTATCATTAATCTAGCGATTGGTTCTAATGCCAAAATACTGAATGTTTTTTTTGAAAAACCTTACCAAAGCGAAAGAAGTGTTGGTACCGCTGGATATTGAAATGACTTTTGACTAGGAAAAAAACTAGGTTCAGAAAATTATAAATCTTTAAACATTGATGCTTTTGCTTCCGAATCGAAAAAAACTGTGAATGAATATATTGTGTCGTTTTTAGATAAAAAGGTAGACTTACTAATTTACTCGGTGGCGGCCCCCAAAAGAGTCGACCCTGAAAGCGGAGTTCTTTATAGTTCAACATTAAAAACTATTGGAAAACCACTACTTTCCAAAACCATCGACATAGCAAAAAGAAACATGAAATCTGTTGAAATTAACACTGCGACGGAGGAGGAAATCAACAACACAATAAAAGTTATGGGAGGAGAAGATTGAAATCTTTGAGTACAGTCGTTTATAAATAACAAAAATGTATCTTCGGAATTCAAAACAATTGCCTTTACATATTTCGGTGGCCCTATTACTGAAAAGATTTATCGCCACGGAACTATTGGAAAGGCAAAACAACATCTTGAAAAAACCGCATTAAAGCTCCAAAATAACGCTGTAGAGGCATATGTGGTTGCTGCAAAAGCGATAGTATCTAAAGCAAGCGTTTTCATTCCTACTTTTCCTTTGTATTTTTCCGCTCTAGTAAAGGCGATGAACATTACGGATACCCACGAAACACCTAGCCAGCATATCTATCGTTTCTTTAGTGATATGTTATATGGTGATGTTGATCCTGAAGAAGGATATTTGTACAGACCGGATAGTTGGGAATTAAGTATAGAAAATCAAAAGATAGTTCGTGAAACACTTGCGAAAACAAATGAAGATAATTTTAATGATATATTGGGTGTTGATTCTTTTGTGAAAGATTTTTATCAAATAAATGGTTTTTATTTTGATACCATTAATTATGAAAAAGATTTTAATATAAAAGAGGTTGAATAAAATGAAAGAAAGAATTATAGAAATACTAGCGGAAGAATTTGGTGTTGATAAATCAATAATAACTCCCGAAAAACACATCATTAACGATTTAAACATGGATTCATTATCCGTAGTTCAGGCAATAATGAACATTGAAGAAGAATTTAATGTAGAAATACCTGAAGAAGATATAGAAAAAATAGAAACAGTCGCTGACTTAATTAAGTACATAGAATCAAGAGAAAAATAATTCCTTTATTTTTTTCGTTTTTTTTTCGTAGATTTTGTTGCATCAATATAAGCGACAAAATCCTTTTTGGGTTTAGGCTTGCTTTTTAATTTAACTATTTCCGCTTGTCTGATTTCATAAGTGCTAGCTTTAGCAAGCACAAAGTTAACTAAAACATTTGTCGGAATAAGAACAATAAGTATACAAGCAAATATTATACCAACTCTTATTATTTCACTGTCCCTAATACCTCCAAAACCAGTTATAAAAATGGTCAATCCAATAATGCCTATGGGTAGCGAATAGGATAATTGATCTCATTGGTGTCAATTCAAAAATTTAGTTAATATGGTGACTAAGATAAGTAAAACAAAACTACCAAAATAAACTCCTAACGCTCCACCTAAATCGAGAAAATTATTTGCAGCAGAAATAGAAAAATCATTGCCTAGAAAAATTCAAATTAGCATTGTTGGTAAAAATGAAAGAAAGAATACTACAAGTAAACTTATTCTGATTTTGGTTTTTTGCATAACAAAAATATTTTAACAAAGTTAATTATTTATGTATTAAACTTCTCATTTTCAAAGAATTTTTGCGCCAGTTAAGGTAATACCTATCGATCCTCAGGCTATTACTGGAACGCAGTAAAGTGGAACTGCTGCGGGAGTAAACAATACCGAACCGTCTGTATTTGTTATAGTTTGAAAGAAGTATGCAGAAGCTATTTGGTTAACCATTCCACCTCTGACGTTGCCTATAGTATTAGTTGCGATTGCAGCTGTTTGAAAATAGTTAATGTCGTTCCATCCTAGTGTAAGCATTTCAGCGCCGTATCTAAATGGTATAAAATAGCTTATCCAAATGAGGGGGGCACTTCCAGAAGTTACAACAAAGTCGTAAGGAATTGATGTTCCTATTAAAAACAACGAAGGAAAGTAGATTACAAAAGCAATAGAAAGTGCGGTAGGTAGATTTTTAGAAACAGCAGCTATTATTAACCCAAAACTACTAGACATAACAATTATGGTCAAGTACCCTAGAATAAATAAAAGTCAACCCCCTGCAGATTGAGGCAAGGCGCTTTCTAAATTTTCTCTAGCCGCACCGGTTCCAGCAAAAGTATTGGTTGTCCCGTAAATTAACTCGGTAAAACCAAAAATGTATGCACCAGAAACAATTGTCAGTGCCGAGGAAAATAAAACAATTGCAACAATGAAACTTGTTTTGGGGAGAGGTGTTATGCCAATTCGCTTTATAACCACCGATTCTTTGTAGGATAATATAAGATTGTTGGAAGAAATAAGTCCTATGGATATAGCAGTTTGAGCTAATAAACCAGGTATTATGGAAGCAAAAATTGGTAACTTGTTCCTTGTTAATTCAACAGTTACAAGAAGAAAAATTGTGGGCAAAATAAATGTGAAGAAAAATCCTTGAAAATTTCGAGCCCAGGATTTAGCCACAAGTTTTATAAGTGAATGAATCCTTACTACGGATATTACTCTATTTTCGATTCAAGTTCTAAAAATATCCACTAATGCAGTCTTTCCATGTGTTTTTTAAACATTTTGTTTACTCAATTTGTTAGATTTCCGTGTTTTTGCATTAGGTCTTTAACCATGCAGTCCTCAACTATTCTTCCTTTTAACATATATAAAACCCTGTCAGCCAATTCTTCAATTTCATTCATATTATGAGAAACCAAGAGTAATGTTACATCATTTTCATCTAGAATTTTTTTAACAAAGTTTTTTATATCTCCTCTGCTTTGAACATCTAATCCTGTAGATATTTCATCTAAAATCATGAACTCAGGTTTATGTATCAAGGCCAATAAAACATTTAATCTTTGTTGTTGTCCACCGGAAAGTTTTTTTATTTGTCTTTTTTCTAAACCTTCCAAATTAAATAGTTGGACATACTCAACAACTCTTTTTTGACGAGCTGTTTTGGGACTACGCTTTTTTTCATACTTAAATTGCTTTTTTAGATCTCGAATATCGTTTTTTATATTTTCTCTTTTGTGACTGTTTTTTTCATTAAGCAATTCTTTTACTTTTGCTTTTCTGTTTCTTAGAAATTCCATGACTATTTTGCGTTCTAAATCTCTGCGCTTAATTTTGATTTCCTTATTTGTTTTGCGTCTAGCTTTTGCACTATCCAAAGGAGCCCTTATTATTTTAATTTTGGTTTTACATACTTTTGAAAACTCTTTTTTGCTTTTAAGAGCTCCTGAAAGCTCTTTTTTAAGGGGTGATATATCTTCCGCTTTAGCAGTTTTTATTTGTTTTTGTAGTTCAGTAAGTTTCTTGTTATATTTCTTATTGGTTGTTGCTTGTTTTTGTCTTACTTCTTTTATTTTAGCGGGAATGGTTTTTCGATATTCTATTCTTTCCGTTCTTCTTTTCTTAATTTTAGCACGTGAACTTTTTTGAAATCTTTCATTATAGATGTCTAGATAAAAAGTGATCATGTCTGAAACTGTCATTCCGTCAGGATATTTACTATCTTGAAACTGTACGCCCATATGTTCCGCGATTTCTGTGACTTTTTTTCCAAAAACAGAAGTAATACTTCCTTTTGTTGGAATTTTAACACCTGCAATTTGCTCCACAAGTGTAGTCTTGCCACCCCCGTTTGCACCCACAATAGCAATGTTTTCATTGCGATAAATTTTAAAACTAATGTTGTTGTTAGCTTTGAAACTGCCATATGACTTGGTTAGGTTCTTAATTTCGAAAATAATGTCTTTTTTAATGTCTTTATTAGCAGAAGTCATAAAGGTATTATAGAGAAAAAGTAAAAATAAAGTTTAATACTTTAAAGACTTGGTACCCAGAACGGGACTCGAACCCGTAAGATTAAAAATCGGAAGATTTTGAGTCTTCTGCGTCTACCAATTCCGCCATCTGGGCGTTGGAGCGAGTGAGGAGAATTGAACTCCCGACTTAACCTTGGCAAGGTTATGTTTTACCACTAAACTACACTCGCTAGTGGTGCCCAGAGCCGGACTTGAACCGGCACGGGTAAAAAACCCGAGGGATTTTAAGTCCCTTGCGTCTACCATTCCGCCACCTGGGCTGGTGGTGTCCCCGAGACGATTCGAACGTCCGACCCACTGATTAAAAGTCAGTTGCTCTACCACTGAGCTACGGGGACATGGCTGGGGTAGGTGGATTCGAACCACCGCATGCCTGGATCAAAACCAGGTGCCTTACCGCTTGGCTATACCCCAATTTCATGGTGGAGGGGGAGGGATTTGAACCCCCGAACCCTAAGGAATTGATTTACAGTCAACCGCGTTTAACCACTTCGCTACCCCTCCGGCAAAAAATGGTGCCGACTATAGGACTTGAACCTACAACCTACTGCTTACAAGGCAGTTGCTCTGCCAGTTGAGCTAAGTCGGCAATGGTGGAGTGTACAGGGATCGAACCTGTGACCTCCTGCTTGTAAGGCAGATGCTCTCCCAGCTGAGCTAACACTCCGTAATATAATCTTAACAAAGATTAAAATATTCGTCGCACAAAAATATTTAATTGTTGAATTTAGAAATTCATATAGGAATATTCTTTTTTAAGGTTAAAAATCCAGACACTGTTTCCTCAATTGTGTTGTTATCTTTGTCTTTAATTTCAAATCCCTTGATATTTTTAGTACTTAATTTAATATTTTTGTTATTATTATCGATCAATATTATTTCACACTTAATTTTCTGTCCAATAGAAAAAAACATTTTCAAGTCCGAAATAAACTTATGTGAAACTTCTGAAATATGCAAAAGAGCAAATATTTTAGTCTCGTTGATTTGAACAATTATGTAGGACTTTTCTATTTTTCTAATAACTCCATTTACTGTTTGGCCTACTTCTAGCTTTTCATAGTTTTCCATTTTAATAGGTGACCTTCAAATTTTTACAATCAATGATTTTTCGTTCCGTAAAGATGTTGTCTACAGGAACATCGCTGTCTTCTTTATTAATTTTATCAAACAAAAAGTCATCAAAAATAACCATTGTTATTGCATTAACTTTATGGTTGTGTTTCGAAAAGTAATTATCAAAGAATCCGTATCCCTTCCCTATTCTATTTCCTTGGAAATCTCCGGATATAGCAGGAACAATATATCAGTCTATTTTGTCTGAATCAAAGCTTTCACCATTAACAGGTTCCTTTAAAAAACAGTATCCTGGAGTACTTCGAAGTTCAAGGTTTGGTGAAATTTTTTCGAACACCATATTGGTTCCGTCTGTTACTCGTGGAATTAAAACTGTTTTGTTTGCTTTAAAGCACTCACCAATAAATGGGACTGTGCTAACTTCTTTGCCAAGTGGATAATAGCAAGCAATAGCTTTTGCTTTTTTAAATTGTTCGCTTTGAACTAATTTATCAGCAATAATACGTGATGTATATTCTATAAACCCTCTTGAAAGTCGCTTTCTTCTTGCAACCATCATCGCTCTTACTGCTGATTTAACCAATTGAATTTTCCATTTCTAATTTTAGTAATTGATTTAATTCTGCTGCATACTCCATAGGCAATTCCTTCGTAAAAGGTTCAATAAAACCCATTACTATAAGTTGAGTAGCCTCTGCTTCTGAAAGTCCGCGAGACATCAGATAAAAAAGTTGTTTTTCACTCAATTTGCTTATGGATGCCTCGTGTTCGATTGTGCTTGAACTAGAGTTGTTAATGTTGGTAGGCATTGTATCTGAAGTGCTTTCATCATCAAGCAGCAATGTGTCACACTCAACTTTACTTATTGCATTGGTTGCTTTGTCAGAAATTAGTATCATTCCTCTGTAGTCTGTTTTCCCACCGGTGTGTGCAATAGACTTACTTATTATTTGGCTGTTTGTATTAGGAGCCAAATGAATCATTTTTGCACCTGAATCCTGAGTCATTCCTTTACTAGCGACAGCAATAGAAATTGTTTTTCCACTTGCGTTTTTTCCAGCTAAAACACAACAAGGATATTTCATGTTTATTTTTGACCCTATGTTTCCATCAATTCACTCCATGTAAGAATTTTCACAAACGTGTGCTCTTTTGGTAACTAAATTAATAACGTTGTTACTTCAATTTTGAATTGTCGTGTATCTCATTTGAGCATTTTTATGAACAAAAATTTCCACAACAGCAGCGTGGATTGAGTCTTTTTGATAAATAGGTGCGGTGCACCCTTCAACATAGTCAGCCTGTGCACCTTCATCAACAATAATTAGGGTTCTTTCGAACTGTCCAAAAGATACTGCATTCATTCTAAAATAAGCTTGTAGTGGTTTATCAAGAACAACTCCCTTAGGAACATATATAAATGATCCCCCACTTCAGACTGCCCCATTAAGTGCGGAATACTTATTATTGTTATAGGGAACAACAGTATTAAAATATTTTTTGAAAAGTTCGGGATATTCCTTTAGTGCGGTATCAGTATCGGTAAAAATAACACCTTTGTCTCTTGTTTCTTTCAGCATGTTATGATAAACAACTTCACTATCGTATTGTGTGCTTACACCCGCAAGAAATTTTTGTTCTGCCTCAGGAATACCAAGTCTTTGGAAAGTGTTTTTTATTTTTACCGGAACATCTTTTCATTTTGTTTCCTGTTTTTCAGAAGATTTAGCGAAATAAGTAAACTTGTTAAAATCAGGAAGAATTCTGTCTAAATCTGGCCCTCATGAAGGGTTTGGTCTGTTAAAAAAATGCTTCAGTGACT
The DNA here is from genome assembly GCA_014238225.1 of Mycoplasmatales bacterium. Taxonomy (GTDB): domain Bacteria; phylum Bacillota_I; class Bacilli_A; order Mycoplasmatales; family JABAAY01; genus JABAAY01. Next base: position 45,152 of record JABABL010000001.1, on the reverse strand, counting down.
TTAATCTAAAATTAGTCATTCACTCTGGTTCATTTTTTTGCTTACTAATAAACCTAACAACTTGTTCATTAAGACCGGGTTCGCTTTTGATAAGCGCCATTTCCCCATCGTTGAATCCATAATTATATTTTTGGTTTTTTATAAAATCAGTTGTTTTACTCATTACTATTTACAAATATATAATAAACTATATTAAAAATTATTTAGAATTTTTCTTTTATTAGCCTTAGTAAGCTTATGGCGGGCATTTTAGCACAGTTAATCCTGTTTGCGTGTTGGTAAATTGTTTTAAAAGCGTTTGCTTCTTTCATCATGTTTTCGTTGTATTGAATTCCTTCTATGACTTTAAAGTATTCGGATAAAATTGTTATCGCTTCTTCTAATTTCTGGTGCTTAATCAATGAGATGAGGATGTCTATTGCAGCAGTGGAAACGGCACATCCCACCCCTTCAAAATTTGCATCTTCCACCGAATTGTTTTTTATCAACATCTCAATTTTAAAATCATCGAGGCAAGTTTCTACATTAGAGTCAATACAGGAATAATCTTTGCCCTTAGTTAACCCTTGGTGCTGTGGATTACGATAATGATCGATTATAATTTGTTTTAAAAGTTCTGGATCGTGGAATAAACTCATTATTCAAATAAATGATTCAAAAAATCTTTTCCTTCTTTAATTTGTTTTACTAAGTAATCAATTTCTTCTTTGCGGTTGTACAGATAAAATGAAATTCTTAACGACGCTTGCGTCTTGATGACGTTTTTTAGTATTTTTGAACAATGATCTCCGTGTCTCACGCAAATTCCTTTACTAGATAAATCAAAACTCACATCTTCTGCAGAACAGTTTTTTACATTGAATGTCAGAATAGATGATTCAAGTTTTTCATTATACATTACAATATTTGGAAGTTTTTTGAATTCTGAAACAAGATATTTCTTCAACTCAATACAGTGTTTTCTAATATTGTCTACTCCTATTTCTTGAAGATAATTAATGACTTCTTTCATAGCAAAAATAGCCGCATAATTGGAGGTGCCTGGTTGTCACTTTCTTTTGCTTGAAAGAACTGTAAAATCATGACTTCCGTCGGTTGTTAATGACTTAAGCATGTGTCCGCCCGCTATAACTGCTTCACTCTTTTCTAAAATTTCCCTCCTGCCATACATAATTCCCAAACCTGTTGGTCCGCACATCTTATGGGCAGAAAAAACATAAAAATCACATTGTATTTTTTTTATATCCACAGGATAATAAGAGATTGATTGTGCTCCATCAACAACAAAGTAAATATTTCTTTCTTTTAAGAACTTGCCAATTCCATTAACATCGATAGTGTTGCCAAGAACATTGGTCATGTGGGCAAGAGATACAATTTTTGTTTTGGGAGAAATAACGGATTTAATTTCTCTGACACCAATTGTCAAGTCTTCGTTAAAAGGACAGAACTTTATCTTCAATTTTTTTGCCTTTGCAATCATGTATCAGGGTAAAAGATTAGAAGAGTGTTCTGCGTGGCTAAGTATTATTTCGTCGTTTTCTTTAACATTGGCAGATAAAATTTTACTAATAATATTGATTAAGTATGTTGTATTGTAAGAAAAAACTATTTCTTCTTCGTCGCAGTTTAAAAACTTTGCAATGCTTTTTGTGGATTCACTTACTCTTGATTCAAGTTGAGAACTCAAAAAGTAGTTTCCTCTTCCTGTGCTACAAGAGAATTTTTCGTAGTACTCTGTAATGGAATTAATTATTTTTTGTGGTTTTAGAGTGGTTGCAGCACTATCTAAATAGACTAGGTTATGATTGTTGTTTTTTATTTTCAGTTGAGGAAAGTCATTTCTCAATTTGTCGTTTAGCATAAGTAAATTATATAAATTTAAATTCATAATTTTAATTTAAAATTAACTTACAAATGAAAAAAATAGTAGCTCAAATTTTAGACATAGTTTTTATTTTTATTTCCCTCGTTTTTATTCTTTTTGGGGCTCTTTTTGCCACATTTACTTCCTCCATGGCTCAGGAATTTGTTGGAATTGCTTTTTTATCAATAGGACTGATAATGTTTTTGTCTTTAATTATAGTCTCTTTGTTTATTAACTTTTTTCTTCCAAAAATAAAAAAAGAACTAGGTAGTGCTAAAAGTAATGCGAAAAAATAAGTCAATAAAAATACTGGCAAGTGCATTGCCTGTTTCAGTTATAGGAGTTGCTGCGGTAGCTCAACAGTGCAATCCAGAAACAGAAAACCAGTTTTCAGAAGAAAGAGAACAGATATTGACTTCAAGCGTTGCTTTGTTATCAAATTATGACTCTTCTCAAACTCCTTTTGCGGATGGAACTGTTGCTCAATTATCAGCAGAAAACTTAATTAACCTCTTATCAAGAAGTGTCGCAGGACTTGGAACAATTGATAGTCCGTCTTTCATTCGAACAATTAGTTTTGACAATAGTCAAACAAGTATTTCCTTTGATGATAATTTTTTTGTAATAACTATTAATTCTCCTGTTACTATAAGTCTATTTTCGAGTTCAACAGTCTCCAATTTCGTGATTCAAAGTTCTGCTGCTCAATATATTATTTCTGGCATATTTTTCGACACATCTACAAATGTACTGTATTCAGGAACTTGATCTTCTTTTCCTAACAGAAACAGAACAGGTTCAACGAGACAAAGCTTATTGTTCTTTGCTTTTAGTTATTTGAGTAATTTTAATGTTGCTATAACACCCCCCAATACAAACTACGCAACTGTAGGTACTGCTTTACTAACTCAAGCTTTATCTTCGAATATCTTTCCAGACGGTCCTGCTACAAACATTTCCAGAGTAAGCTTTCTGAATCAATCGGTGGAAATTGTTGCGCAAGAGAGCGAACCACTGGGTTTTTATATCAGGATAGGAACAGTAGTCGTTTCTGGTGAATTGACTACAGGAGTTTTTATGGATTATGAGATCGCGAGTGGTAGTTCACAACAGACGTTTGAGCCCATTTATATATCTAATTTAGCTTTCCAAGATTCTTCAACCGATGTACTAATTTCTTCTTCTTGATCTCTTTCCGCCCCTTAAGCTGTTTGGGTGTTATTGTTATTTTACTTTTGTGAAACATCTACTGTGCTACTCGGTTAAATGTACCCGCCTAGAACACGAAAACATGATTAATTTTACAGGCCAGGAGGGCACAATATAACATTATTCCGTTTGTTTTTTGGATACTTGGATGAGTACCATTGCTGGGCAATGTAACATTTAGCTGGGATAGTATAATATTGTTACAATAAAATTATGATTTTTGCAGTTGATATTGGAGGCACGAGTTGCAAAATGGCTGTCTTCAATGAAAAGGAAGAGATAATAAAACGAACCAATTTTTCAACTGTTGATTTAAACAAAAAACAAACCTTAAAAAAAATGATTTCTGTTTATAGAAGTTTTAAAAAAACTTACTCTATAGAACAAATAGGAATATCCACTCCTGGTTCTATAAATTCTTTAACTGGTCAAATTGTTGGTAACTCCGCAATCAAAGACTACCGAAATTTTAATTTATATGATGATTTAAAAATTTTGTTAAAAGGGGACAACGTGAGATTTATAGGAATGAATGATGCCAACTGCGCTCTTCTTGCTGAATTACGTGGGGGTGTTGCAAAAAATTGTTCTTCAGTAGTTCTGTTGGCTATAGGTACGGGGCTAGGTGGTGCTGTCGCAATGAATCACGATATATGGACTGGTGCAAATGGTTTTGCTGGTGAATTTGGTTACATGATTGGATTAACAACAAAAATAAATGTTTTTAATTATAATGCCTCCTTATTTACTAGTGTGACATCTTATATAAAAGGCTATATCAAGATGTTAAAGGGCAAACATCCACAAAATGTCAACGGAGAATATATTTCTCAACTTGTTGAATTGGGAGACCCAATAGCAAAAAAAGCCGCAAACCAATACATTTCCAGGTTAGCAAGAATTGTCTATAATTTGCATGTTTGTTGAGATCCCGAGCTTTTTGTTCTTGCTGGTGGGGGTTCCAAGTTACCTAACGTGGTTGAACTTCTAACAGTAAAAGTCAAGGAGTATTTAAATACCGGCTTTGTCTTTCATAATCAAACCAAAATAGTTGTGGGTAAATACCAGCATGATGCTGGACTATACGGCGCACATTTTCTTACAAAAGAAAAAAAATATCTTAAATAAATCAGATTGACTTATTTTTTTATTTACAATTGTCTTATACGGATGAAATGATAGTAGGAATAGATTTAGAGGGTTGTAAAGCAGAGTTTGCTTTATATAGTGAAAAAGAGAACAGAATACTGTATCGTTCTTCTCTCGAAACAAAAGAGTTAGTTGGTGAAGATGTCATTTTCAAAATAAGCCAACATTTTGAAAAGTTATGTAAAGCAAACAAATTGCAACCGTCCTCTATTAAAGCAATTGGAATCGGAACAATAGGAAAAGTGTTTTTGGAGACCGAATCTTTAATCGTCGACGATAACCAATTTGAATGACATGGTTTTAAGATAAAAAAAGCTGTTGAAAAATACTTCAAGCAACCGGTCTATATAACTGATGGTTTCCGAGCACGCACAATCGGGGAATTATGAAAAGGCGCTGCCCAAGATTTTAGTAATTTCATATACTATGGAATTGGTAACGGCATTGGTAATGGAATTGTTATAAATCAAAAAATCTACTCCGGTGCTCATAATTTAGCATCTGGGTTTCATCAAGTAATTAGTCAAAAAAGAGACACTTCTCCTCTTCATGAATCAAAAAATTATTTAGAGAACGAGACCAACTTGGATAGTATTGTAAAAACTATCAATGATTTCGCCGACAAAAATGTTGATTCTGCACTGGGAAAATTAAAAAAATCATCAGGTGCCTTTCTGAATTTAAAAGATTTAGACTCCTTAATCAAAAACAATGACAAAGATCTTTTTAATATACTTTGTAAGCTTATGTTGAATGTTTCGTCTCATATGAGCACAATGATCTATGCACTTGACCCACAGGCAATAATAATAGGAGGACCTATTACTAAATTTGGTGATTTAGGACTTAGAGCTTTTAAGTATAATTTAAAAAAATTAACAACTCCCTTCGTTTACAATTTACTAAAAATAAGGTTTAGTTTTCTTGGAGAAAACTCTGGAGTTTTAGGTATTTTATATACAGTGTTGTGTGCATACACCGATGACATTACAAAACAAATTGAATCGGTTTACTAAGTTTTAGTAAATATTGAAATGCTATAATAAACTGCATGAAAACATTAAGAGGTAAATAAAATGATTGTTGGAATAGATTTAGGCGGTACAACTGCAAAATTTGGTTTATATGACGAAAAAACAATGAGAATCGTTGAGCATAGTGTTTTGGAAACAAAAAAGTTATATGGTGAACAAGTGATTAAAGCTTTGTATGACCATTACGTTAGTTGATTAGCAGCAATAAATACTCGCGATGAACATATTGAAACGATTGGACTAGCGTGTGTTGGTCCCGTAGATGAAAAAACAGACGTTATAAAAGATGCAAGATTTGGATGAATTGATTTTCCAGTTTCAAAAATTGCAAAAAAATACTTCAAAAAAACCGTATACTTGGTAAACGATGCTCGAGCCGCAATCATTGGTGAAAAGTGAAGAGGTGCTGGCCGAAAATTAAATAATTTTCTAATGTATACCTTAGGAACTGGTGTTGGTGGAGGAATAGTTATTAATAAACAAGTATTTGTGGGTTCTCATAACTATGCCAATGAAGTAGGCCATGGGGGGAAAATGCAAGATTCTTTAGTTTGTAGATGTGGACTTTCTGGATGTATAGAACCAATGTCTAGTGCAACAGGAATTGAGCAAACTTTTCAATCATATATAAAAGAGCACCCGTCCTCATCAATTGCGAAATTACAACTTAAAACAAAAAATAAATTAACAGTTAAAAATGTTGTTCCTTTGATAAAAAAGAATGACTTTGATGCCATACTATGCTTGGAAAAAGCATTATTCCCGCTGGCAAGTCACATTGCTGTGATGATACACTCTTTAGATCCCGATGCCGTGATTATTGGTGGAGGACCAAGCGCTTTAGGGCAGCCTCTGTTAGATATCATAACCAAAATCGTGAGAAAATATACTCTTCCCTTCACTCATGAACTAGTTAAAATTGTCCTTGCTAAACTAGGGAATCAGGCTGGAGTGTATGGAGCAATTTTTGTTGCAGCTCGCAAATATAATGATTACATTACTAAAACAAAGTTACATTCTGTTGATGAAAGTCCAAACGTAAATAACGACGCTTTAAAAAATAAAATCCTTCGTTGCAATTAAAATTATTTGTCTTCTTGTGGTTCTAGGAAATAAGATTAAGGTTTTTGATTTTGTGCGAATAGTTTTTGCATTTCTGATTTATAAACATCCACACCCCATTCTGGGTCTTTGTACGATGTTAAACTAGCTACTATTCCCATGAAGTGAGAAGAGGCAATTGAAGATATATAAAAGAACAAAATTAATTCTCCTAATTCTTTTTCATCAAATCCTTCAAATTCAATTGTTATTAAAGGCTTGGATTTTTTATGGGCTTCGCAAACACTCTCGTAAATATCTTTGTTTATGCTATGCAATGTTCTTCCTGCCACAACATTGGTTAGGTCATAATCTATATCTCACATTGGGTATATGACATCATTCTTTGCCTTTTTAAACCATCAAAGAGTTTCAAAATTATTTTGAGTTCCCTCTTGTAAAAATATCCCCAAGCTGTGTAATTCTCTTGTGAAAAGGACGTGGTCTAAGTACGCACCTCTTCTTTCTTTCCCTTCATTCTCGGAAAACAAATTGATGACTCATTCTTGTAAGGATTCATATTCCGTTTCAAATGCTCCCATAACTTCGATTGGAAGTGACTTAACAAACTCTGTACGATAAGCAGCATAGCGATACCCCTCATATTTGGTTCCCTTGTTAAATGCATGCTGTCTGCTTTCAAGAAAAGAATCACATAATGTTTTAGTATTAAAATTTGCTAGTTCCAACAAAAATAATCCAACAGGAGTTAAAATTGTGTTTCGTCCTTCGTAAAAATCTGGAATTGGCAAAGATAAAAGATTTTCTGCATTCACAATTTCTCTTAACTTCCCGTTTGTTGGGTGTGTTATGGCCACAATGTGTTTGTTATAACTGTCAGGACATTGTGTTTTCAATAAATCGGAAAAAAGTCTATAAGAAGCTGCTGTTTCAAAAGTGGTTCCTGATCTACTTATAACAACTAGTAAAAAGCTTTTCCCTCTTACTTTCTTTAATGCAGAGTGAATGTGATTTGAGGAGAGATTATTACCAACATAAATCATACGATTGCTTTCGATACTATCAACTCCGTATTTAGCTTCTATAAAGGCTTTTGCTCCATGATAACTTCCTCCAATTCCACAAGAAACTATGTAGTCATAGTCTTTGCATAGGCTTTCTTTAACTATTTTTATTTTGTTAAAAATTGTTTGAAAGTACTCCTCATTTACCGATAGTCAAGCTTGCTTTTTTCATTCAGAATATTCTTTTGTTTGTATTAATTGATTAAACTCAGAAATTCTACGTTTTCATTCATTTGTTTCTTCAATTTTTATCCCTGAAGATTGTTTTAAATTTATCATTTTTCCCCTAATATCCGTTGTTTAAAATAACGTTTTTAAACCAATGGAAAGATTTTTTTGGTGTCCTTGTTTGTGTTTCCAAATCAACTGCTACAAGTCCGTATCTATTTTTAAAGGCATTGAGCCATGATCAATTGTCAATGAAAGTTCACACAAAAAACCCTTGACACTGACTTCCTTCCTGAATAGCCTTATGTAAATAATCTAAATGTTGTTTGAAGAACTCGATTCTGTAATCATCCACTACAACACCTTCTTTATCAGTAAAGAGTTTTTTTTCATCCTGAATACCTATTCCACTTTCGCTTATAAATCAAGGTGTGTCGGGATACAGGTTTTCCATGTTTTTTGCAATTTTGTATATCATTTCAGGAGCAATCTCTCATCCACGACTTTTATTGAAAACTCCGTTTTTGTTGTGGTGCGAGACAAAAAAGTTAGAAAATGGTTCCAAAGTACCATACTTTTTGTTAGGTTCAGGAGCCTTAACTCTTCTTGGAAAGTAGTAGTTTATGCCTACAAAATCAACTACATTTTCTTTTAATGTTTTTGCTTCCTCGTTAGAAACTTTGAATCCATCAATGTACTTATTCAAAAATCGCTCAATATATTCTTTTGGAATTATTCCTTTGATTGCTGTAGCTAAAAAATATTCGTTGAAAATTAGTTCTGCTGTTGCCGTTGCTTCCTGATTTTCTATTGAATCATCAGCTGAGATACAAGGTGTCATATTTACAATAATTCCAATTGTTTTGTTCTTAATGGTTTCTCGGAAAACCTTAATAATTTTAGCATTAGCCATCATTATATTAAAAGAGGAAAGAAAATAATTAGAAAGAGAAGGTTCAAGAGCGGGAAAGTGTAATTTCATCAAGTACCCCATTTCACATGGCACTATGGGTTCATTAAAAGTGGTTCATTCATCAACATTCGGAAAAGTCTTAAAAACATCCTCTGCATAGTCGGAAATTCATTTTGGAAAATCCCTAGAAAGTAAACCGCCTTTGTTTTGAAAAAACAAGGGTATTTCAAAATGATTTAATCCAATGATTAACTTTATTCCTGCGTTTTTAAATTCATTAATCATTTCCGTGTAAAACGCAACAGCATCTGGATTTATAATCCTTTTTTCTAAATCATCATAAAATCTAGTTCATTGAATGCTCGTGCGGTACGCCATTATCCCTGATTCTTTCATCAGTTTTACATCATCAAGCATTTTTTCTCTATAGTTTATTGTTTTGTAAGGACCTACGTTATCAAAAAACAGTTCTGGATTAGTATCAAATCAATGTTCTCAATTATTCTTTAATGTTTTGTGGGAACTTCCTTCGGTCTGTATTCCGCTAGAAGAAGCACCTCATATAAAATTTTTGGGAAAGCAAGTCATCAATATTGCTAATAATCTTTCTCGTTAAGGAGATGTTCAGCAGCAAATCTAGCTGCACCATCTCTCAAGTGAGTGTATCTTGTTGTGTAGTCAGACGATTTTACAGCTGCTCCTGTACCGTTCGACATAGCAACACCAATTCCACTATGAGAAATTAAACAAACATCGTTTCCGCTATCTCCGAAGGCCATTACGTTGTTTAAGGTTAAACCATGTTTTTTCGCTATGTATTCAACACCAAAACTCTTGGAGATTCCTTTGCTACAAATTTCAAATCCGCCCCATGTGCTTCTGAAAAATTCAAGCTTTCCTGCTCATGCTGACTCCAGTCTGTCTAATTTTTTACTTATGAAAATAACTCTTTCAACATACGAAACAATTTTTGAAATGTTTTTTGTAGGAAAGTCACTGTATGGTTTTATTAAAACATCTCTTTTTGAAACTTTAGTCAATCATTTAGTTAAAAATGTTTTTTTAGACCCTATGATGTCTACATCAGTGTAAACATTTGTCTTAAATTTGTTTTGTTCAAGGAAGGCATAAACTTCTTCTAATATCTTTGGGTCTATAAAGTTTTGGTAGAGTAACTTATCCTTAGATACATCTTTTATAAAAGCACCGTTTAAGGACACTTGAAATAGATTTGGTTGGTTCTTTCCTATTTTTTCAAGTACTCAGTCAGTATTAAAATGTGGTCTGCCGGTGCTTATTATTACATAGTATCCCTGTTTTAATAATTTTCTGCATGTGTCTACAGCATAATCACTTAAAGTGTGTGAATCAGACAACAATGTGTGGTCTAAATCAAAAGCCACTATTTTTATTTGTTTTAGTTTTTCTTTATCCATCAACTAGATCGTTTATTGACTATTCCTTTTAACAAAAGCAATTATGTCAGTCTTGCCACGAAAACCTGTAATTATTTCTTTAGCTTTACCGTTTTCGTATGCAATGATGGTTGGTAGAACCTCAACTTTGTTTTGTTTGGTTAGTTCTTCCTCTTCATCTATATTGACTTCCAAGAAGGCAACATTCTTTATTTCTTCAGAAACCTCTTCAAATATTGGTGCGGTCATTTTACAAGGCCCACATCACGTTGCAAAAAACTTACAAACAACATGCTTGTTATTTGCTAATTCTGCACTAAATTTCTTTTCGTTTACTTTTTTAATCATTTTTTTACTCCTATGGGTTCTATTCTAATAGTTTTTTGTAAAAATAAAGAATTATTTTTAATGTTTGTTTTTTATGGTGCGGGTGAAGGGACTCGAACCCCCACGCACAAGGCGCCAGATCCTAAGTCTGGTGCGTCTACCAATTCCGCCACACCCGCACGATGGTGCCCCCGGTCGGTCTCGAACCGACGACCCACTGATTAAGAGTCAGTTGCTCTGCCAACTGAGCTACGGAGACATATGGTGCCGACTGTAGGACTTGAACCTACAACCCCTTGCTTACCATGCAAGTGCTCTACCCTTGAGCTAAGTCGGCAACATTTCACATTAATTATACTTGTTTTAAAAAAATATGTTAATGTTGATTTATGATTTTTTTAAAGCCTTTCTTATCAGAGAAGATATGGGGAGGACAAAAATTAAGTGCTTACAACATTCCTATCGACAAAAACAAAAACATTGGTGAGGCATGATTAGCAAGTGCTGTTGATGGTAAGGAAAGCATTGTAATTAATGGAGAACACAAAGGAAAATCCTTAACTTTCTTATGAAAAAACTGTCCACAAATATTTGGAAAACAGACAACAACTCTTTTTCCTATACTAATTAAGTTTCTGGATGCTGAGCAAAACTTAAGTGTTCAATTGCACCCTGATGACAAATATGCCCAAGAAAACGAAGGTCAAGAGTATGGTAAATTTGAAGCTTGATTTATCCTTGAAACTAAACCTCTAAATAATATCGTCTTTGGTCACAACGCCAAGACAAATGAAGAGGCCGCTACCATGGTCCATAATAAAGATTGAAAAAATTTTTTAAGAGAACTTCCAATAAGTAATGGTGATTGTTTTAATGTTGACCCTGGTACTGTTCATGCCATTAAATCAGGAACTTTTGTCTACGAGGTTCAACAGTCATCTGACATAACTTATCGATTATATGACTACGATAGATTAGAGAATGGAAAATTAAGGGATTTACATATTAAACAATCTCTTGATAATATTTATTCCCCGCAGGATAATGAAAAAATTTCTCCTTCTAAAACAATTACTTATAACAAGATAAATTATTATCAACACATGATTAAAAACCAGTATTTTGCTACTGACCGACTTGTTGTTTCTTCAGAAGTAAAAATGAAAAACGTATATTCTGCACAGTTTTTAGTAATGACTTGCTATGAAGGAGAAGGAACTATTAACGGTTTTGATTTCCAAAAGGGACAAACTTGAATAGTTGAAAATAACGAGGTTGACTCTCTTTTCATCACGGGGAAAAACAAATTATTTATCACTCATCCTAGTTAGGACTGGGCTCTGCATTTATAAAAACATTTCCAAAAACTTCACCGTCTCCTGGTAAATCAATGTCGTCGCGGGCACTAAGAGAAAAACTCAAAATAATTGGTGTACCCACTTCAGCATTTTGAGGTGTTTCTGCATATGGTCCTATTCGGTCACTAGAAACAAATGTGTTTACACTTGGAGATATTGAAGGAGGAGAATTATAAAAAAATCGCAAATTATCAATCACTAAAAATATATTAAAATTATCATCACTGGTTGAAATAGCTTGTGTTCTAATTTGTTCTATAGCAATATCGCTGGTTATGCTTTCAACATCTTCGTCAGCAAATGCTGCGTTATTTGGGGAGTTTGTGCTTGGATCTGTAATAGTAAAAAACAGTCCAGCAGTGTCTCTTTGTATAAGTCTGATTACGTTTTGCTCAGTTTCTGAATTGGAACGTGATAGCGAAAAGAACGTACTAGTAGCTGATTGAACAAAAGTAGAGGAATCAATAGAAAAATCAGAAGAGGAAACGGCATACTTACTGTTACTTTCAATAGATTCGTCTGTCAAATAATTCTCAAAGTCAATTCTAAAAAGATAATCTTCTTGGCTTACAAAACTTTGTTCACCCGCGTTTAAAATGTTTCCATTCAACGAGACAACAACAAGCGAAAAGTCATAAGCATTTACACTTGTTTCACTGTTAGCGAGATCTCTTATTGAAAAGGAATAGTTAAACGAGTTTGGATCAGATCCAAAAAAATCGGGGTTTGATGTTGTTATTCCTGTCTGTTGTGTTGTTGAAGCTCCAATTCCGTCATTAAAAATCTTTATAAAATTTTGAACATTGTAAGTTCTTGCTGAAGAAAAGGGGTTATTAAATAAAACATTATTTAATAAATCCAATTCGGGCGGTGAAGATAAGTTATTCACTAGAGCATTTTCAATATCGTTTCCTGGAGTAAAAGTAATGTTAGTTAATTGAAATCCTTCGCTTAGACCTGTGTTAGTGGCTTCGGTATTGGGTGTAAAAGAAATTCCGTTAGAAAAAGAAAAGATAGCATTGCGGTCCAAAACAATAACAGATGACCCTATTGCATCTATTTCAATTTGACTAGTACTGAATGACACTGTTTCAAGAGTAACATCACTGTTTTTAAAAATCTGTCGACCAAAACTGTTAAAACTATTTACTAATGCTACAGAACTTCTACTTAAATTGTTTTCAACAGCGCTGTTATAAGTATTAATCTGATTCATCGCTGAATTTAAAATTTCTCTTCTAGAAAGATTTATGTTGTCAGAACATTGCTGCGCTACAGAGGCAATTACAGCACTTCCAACCATGGTTGTGATGCCAAGCAAAGATAGAAATTTGCGCTTTTTCATACTATTATTTTAAAGGAATAGCTTTGAATAAAGTTATGTAAAGATTGCAATAATAGCCATAATGACAAAACCCAGAATTACAAATAAAAATATTTTTCAGTCGCAACACTCTTTCGCTAGGATAGACTTTTCTAGTCCGTGTAGGGTTCCTAGATAAAGAAATGTTCCCGCTGATATGGACAACAGTATTGCTGGGGCAACCCCGCTAGCAACACTGCTTAAGTTTAGTACAGTTCCTGCCATAACACCCAGTGGTGTCATAAGTGAAAAAATAATGAATAATATGATTCCCTGTCACCTTTTTAGACCACTTTTGTTTAGTGTGATCGAAAGCGAGAAAGAGGCTGCTCATTTGTGAGCAATGATTGCAACAAATATTGTCACTAAGGAGCCTACACCTCCATCTACTATTGAAGTTGAACCCAACGCTGTGCCCGCAAAAAATGAATGAAGTGATAGTGCTAGTGCTGCACTAATGGCAATGACTGTGTTATTTTTAGCGTGTTCTTCTTGCTTTTCACAAGTGTCTTCGTTATGTTTAGGATTTTTTATATTTATGTTGATTCCATTTAAATTTTTTATTCCGCTTCCGGTGATGTGAACAGTGTTTTTTTTCATGTTTAAGTAGCTAAAAACATGTTCAATGCCTAAAAACAACAGGAAAGATATGCCGGCAATAAATAAAACTATGGGATATGCACTGCTGTTTGTTAAGAAAACAGGAAAATTACTAAAACTTTCTTGAGCATCTGGAATTAAATGAAGAAGGCCAGCTCCAAGAAAAACCCCTGCAGCAAGTGCTTCTCCCACTCTAAAGAAAATAGAGGAAAATATTTTGGGTTTATTGTGATTTAAAAAGGGAATTAAACCTGAAACAATTGCAACCACAAAAATCGTTACCCCAAAAACACTTTGAATTGCTATAAGATTTGTGTTATTCATAATTATCTGTATATATCTCTGTATATAGTTTAAACAAATAGCGAGTTTTTTTACAACTGTTACTGTCGTTCCTTGTAAATCTATGGTTTTTTATGGACTAAGTGGGTACATCTAGCTGGGACAATATGATCTTAAGTTCTGACTTTTAGTTATTGAAGAAGTCTTTTTCATCAATTAAACTAAGTAGTTGTTTGCTGTATTTTTTGTATGCTTCTTGTGTGTACTTTAAAATGCTGTAAACTTGCGCAGTATTTTTAACTGATTTTTCTTCAATTTGTTTTGCTAAAGACTCGTTTTTCAGAAGTCTTTTTTCAAACATTTCATTTTTTTGCTTATAAATTCTTTGAATATCTTCGTCCTTATAATCATTGTAAACATCTCAGTGAACAATGCCTTCAACTGGTAGGCGATCTCTGGATTCTGGATTCTCGTCGGGATACCCCATTGAAAAACCACAAACGGGGATAACGTTTTTCGGTAACTTCAGAATTGGTGCTATTAAGTGTGCGTTAGCAAGAGTAGAACCCATGTAACAAATGCCTAGTCCTTTTTCTTCTGAAGCGAGTGAAACATTTTGTGAAAAGAGAATTGCGTCAATTGCACCAATCATAAAAGCCATGAAATTGTCGTAGTTAAAGGTTGTTTTGCTTAATAACATTCATTTTTTTATTCGGTTAAAGTCGGCACAAAAAGTTCAAAACAGTGGTGCTTCCAAAATCATGGACTGTTCCATGTGTGGCACAAACAATTTCTTCTTGATTTCTTGGTCGGATGTAATAATAACAGAATAGCTTTGCATATTACCAGATGTGCTTGTGTATTGAGCTGCTTCCAATATTTCATTGATTATTTTTTTTGGTATTGGTGAGTTTTTATATTTTCTTATTGATTGATGATTTTTTATTCTTTCAGTTGTGTTCATAAAACTAATTATAAATTGTTTTACTGTATTTTGTTTTATTGAAAAAATTCAATTTTAATTTAAAAGGAACTATAATAATTTTATGGAAAACAAAGATAAGATACTTCAAATTATAGACATGAATGTAAATCGAGCATGTGAAGGCCTTAGAGTTGTTGAAGATTTCGCAAGAGTTCAAAATTGAGATGATTTGGCAAAAAAAATATCTCGTATTCGCCATTCTATACGTGAACATTTGAATGAGTTAGATGCTAGTTTATTAAACTCTAGAAATATTTCAAAAGACGAAGAGTATAATCAAACATACTCTGCACACAAGACCCTTTACAGTTTATTGATGGCAAATTTTAAAAGGGCTGGTGAGGCAATAAGAAACTTGGAGGAATATTCTCGCTTAGAAGCAAAAAGTGACTCTATTTCTTTTTTTAGAAAGTGCCGTTACAAAAGTTACGAAAGTGAAAATGAGTTTTCAAAAAACTACTATCTTCGGTATTTGCGCAATGAACTGTATCCTATCTTAAGCTCCAACTATTGCCAAAATGCTAAAAAGTTAGGTCATCATCATTATAAATTAGTGCAATACCGAAACAAGAAGGGTTCTTTAAAAGAAAAGGAAGCCGATGTTTCTTTAATTAAAGATTTTTATAAAAGGAAAGAAGTTCTATTAATAATTAACGATGATATTCAATTGGCATGAAAAACAAAGTCTATCGGATTACACCTTGGACAAGAAGATCTCAAGAAAAACATTCATCAGTGGTCTTCCCTTAGGGGAGTGTTCCCTATAATTGGTATTAGTTGCTCTGATGAACGCGAAGTAATTGCAGCAATTTCTTTAAAGCCTGATTACATTGGTATAGGTGCTGTTTGACAAACCAAAAATAAACCAGATGCGAAGGTAATGGGTGTAGAAAGTGCTGCACGTCTTTTCAATAAATATAATCCTCTTATTCCTGTTTTCTTAATAGGTGGTTTTACAATTCCCCGGATAAAAGAAATTAAAAAATTATGTCCTGATTTTAAAGTTTTTAGCGGAATAGACATCTTTGTTGATGCCCAAGATATTGGTGAAAGAAAAAGAAAAATTGTAAACTCTCTAACTTAAATAAGTTAAAATGGAAAACATGAGTTTCTATACAAACTTCCTTGAAAATAACAAATCAATTGTCAAAGGATATGTGGAACATCCATTTATTAATTCATTAATTAACGATACTCTCGATCCGAAAAAATATCAAGTTTATTTAGAACAAGATGATTTGTTTTTGAATAAATATAACTCCTTGTTCATGGATTTAATTTGTAAGACGACAGAACGCAAATTACAGAAAAGTCTTTTAGAAGAAATGATTTCATTTTTTTATGAAATTAAAGAAGAGGAAAGAAATGAAGTTTTTAGTCAAAGTGATTTTAATGACGTGACGTCCGTTAGTACAAAAAAGTATTTAACTTTTTTGGAGAATTCTTTACAAAAATATAACTATTCCGTATGTCTTTTTGCTTTTGGTGCTTGCCCTGTATCCTATGCAGAAATAGGTCTTAAATTTGTAAATTTAAGACCTAAAAAATCAACATATCTTGCTACGTGAAAAAAATTATACAGTTCTTCTCAATTTCAAGCAAATTCACAAAACTGAATAACTAGATTAAATGAACAGTATGAATTGTTATCACCTGATCAGAAAATAACGGCAGAAGATGCTTACAAAAAAGGTTTGGAGTGCGAAATTAACTTTTTCAATCAAGGAATAGAATAATGACATTTTTAAAACAATTTAAAACACAATACCCTGGGAAATGAAATAACTACATTTATCACCCTTGAATTCAAATAATAAGTGAAAATCAATTGTGTCCTGAACTACTGTCTTTTTGAAACAATCAACGTTTATATTTCATAGAACAGTGTTTACCATCGATAATTTTGGGATTTAAAACAGAAATCAAAGAAAAACATAAAATAAGAATTTTGGAATGAGCGCTTAGTTTTATGGAGTATCGTAATCAGTGAAAAAAATCCGAAAATCAGGAAACATCAAAAATAGAAAAAACAACAAGGCAATATGCAAAGTGTGTGAAAACAGTTACCATGAAAAATAATTATGCGGTAAGTCGTTTTGCTTTCTTGCCATCTCTGTTAGGATATTTCGAAATATTTTCTTCAATGAGTCAAAACAAAAATAAAACATCTACTTTTCTCGGTCTTATTTATAATTACAATGTTTCTTTTGTTGCAAAAAAGATGAATGTTGATAATGTAGCATTTGCAGATATTATGTTTTTAAAATCTGACTGAAAAACTCAACAGAAAATATTAAGCGTGTTTTTAGAGAGTGTTGCTTCAGAAATTACACTTTTTAATCAACTTATAAAACAATATGAAACAAGAATTAAATCAAATCGTTAAAACACAATTTCTAAAAGATACGACTTTAGTGCCGCAAATAACCAATATCGTAACAGTTAATAACTGTGCAAATGTTTGTATATTTTTGAAAACTTCCCCAATCATAATTACAAATGGTTACAAAGAATTAGACGATATTTTAGCTATTTCAAAAGTTCTGTATTTAAACATTGGAACTTTGTCTAGTTCCAAAATATTTGTAACGGCTGCAACGATAGCTAAAGATAAAAAAATAAAAGTTATTTTAGACCCAGTAGGTGTTGGAGCATCTTCGTTGAGAAGCGAGGCAACATTTGAAATTTTAAAAACAAATGCCGTTAGTGTGTTAAAGGGAAATTACAGTGAAATTAAATATATCTATCATCAAAAAAGTAATCAAATGGGTGTAGATAGTAATGAAACTGAAAAAGGCATGGAAGAGATAGTTAAACAACTTGCTAAAAAATATAATGCAACAGTTGTAGCTACCGGTCCAACCGATTATATTTCAAATGGCGATACCACTATAAAAATAGAACAAAACTCTTTGCAGTTAACTCAATTGACTGGCATGGGTTGTGTATTAGGTGCGGTGGTTTCCAGCTTTGTAAGTAAAAATTTAAACAACGTTTTTAACTCCGTGGTAGCTGCTTGCACATACTTTATAGACTGTGCCAAAAATTGTAATGCGTACACTTTCTTAGATTTCCAAAATCATTTTTTTCAGTCACTTGCTACTCAAAAAACTATCGTTCAGGTTTCCCCTTCCAAAACATAAAAACTATTGTTTTTTTAAATGTAAAATAGGAGCAGTGCTATGAATAAAACTGTTGCTTGATTCACCAACTTATATACTGTAATCTTAGATTTTTATTATTTTGTTCTTTCTTGAATAGCCATTAAAAGTTCTTTTTATAGATTCAAGGTAACCAAAAAAGAAATGAAAACAATTTCCTTGCAGACCAAAGAACTTGCTTTGAAACAAGAGAATAAGTGAATAACAACATCCTTAGCCTTTTACTTACTGATAGCATTTATACCAACTGCTGCACTTTTTTTAGTAATTGTTTTTTCAAGTGAGGAGGTAAGGGTCTTTGTAATTAGAATCTTAACTCAATTATTTTCTTTAATCAATGATGCTTCCATAGTCACGACAATTGAAGAAATATTTAACAATTTCTTGGGCAATTTCCGTAATAGTGGAGAGATAGTGTTGGCTGCTTTTGCAGGCGTTTCGGTTGTTTTTGGCTCTGTTCATATAGCGGCCAAGGGAATGAATAAAATTATTGAAATGGCAAATACGTTGTATGGTGTAAGAAAGGGTGGTTCTTCTTTTCTAAAAAGCTACTTTTTGTATGTTATTTTTTTATTAACTGCTGTTGCAATGCTTTTCATATTGTTTGGTATAAGTTTTGTTTTTACCGAGAATGCTAACTATATTCCTGTAGCTATTCTTTCACAGTTTCTTGTTGTTATTGTTTTTCTCTATGTTCTTTTCACTCTATTACACTTGTTTACTCCTTCAATAAAATTAACTTGAAGAAAGGTGCATGGGGGAGCTTTTGTTTCATCACTCCTTGTGTCGTTGGTTTTTACAGTTTTTATAGGTTTATATTCCCTTTTATTTGCTTACACGAATATCTACGGTTCTATAGCGTTAGTAATGTCCCTTTCAATACTGTTGCTTTGAATAAGCAGGTCAATTTTCATAGGATTCTGTATAAATGCTGTTATATTAAACAAAATACATGGCTTTAATCCCTCAAGAGATCAAGGCATTATTAAAATTAAAAAAATAAAGAGCACAACACTTAAAGAAGACGAAAAATAAAAATATTTTTATTGTCCCTTGCCTGTTTAATTTTTATATAATGTTTATGCTTGGCCCGTTGGTGAAGAGGTTAACACACAAGGTTTTCATCCTTGCATGCACGGGTTCGAATCCCGTACGGGTCACCATTCAGGAGTGTTAGCTCAGCTGGGAGAGCATCTGCTCGACACGCAGAAGGTCGCTGGTTCAAGCCCAGTACACTCCACCATTATTCTAGAAATTTACCCGTTTTTTGTCGAGTTATAAATAAATTCTACATATATTTGAATAGCTATCATCGCTCTAACGTCGTTTTCACAATATTTTTTTAGGTTTCCAACTGCCGAGTTTCACTCCTGGTCATCACATAAATTAAGATCAGTGGAGTTATAAAATCTTTTCTTCGCCATTTCTAATGCTTCACCACCATTTTTAATTTCTAGATCTTCATAGCTAATGTATTTAGCATTCTCTTTAATTGTTTTTGGCACAAATTTACTAATAATTTTAATCGAGTATCTTCCATTAGCTTCTGGTATCAATATGCTGTTTTTTCCAACAGAATGTGTTGTAAAAACATCCATTTGATCAACGGTTTTTTTATTGATTTCCAAAACTAAATTTCTGTGGTGTTGAGAAATTGCAATTCTTGAAGAGATATGCTTTAGAACTGTTTTTTCAAATGATGCATTGTATACAACATAAATGGCCTGGGGATGATAAAGTTTTTCAATAATATTCTCTAGTCACTTGATGTCAACTTTTTTTGGATCAATTATCAGATTATTTTTCTCTATTTCTTTACCCTCTTCATCAACCACAATATATGAGCATTGTGTAGGTATTTGTTGATATGGAAAAGCCCCATCAACAGAACTTATAACTGTATTGATGGTTTCAAAGTCATAGTAAACTATTCTTTTGTTTTTTGTTACATCAACATAGTCTTTCAAATTGGCTGGATTAAAGATAATATCTCTTGTTTGATTGTATTTATCTTTATCAAAAATTCGACTAACCATCCTTTGTTTATCCACGTTCTTGATTTCTGAAATTAACACTTTGTTTGTTTGTTTGTTTTCACAAAAATTTTTCGTTCTTTGAAAGTATATGTTTTGAAACTTTAATAAATGTCCACATATGTCTAAGTATTCATTCGTTTTATTTAGGTAGTTATCGCGACATGAATAATAATAGCGGCAGTTTTCCCATTCTTCTTTGCAAAATTTACCAGCCTCTAGAACGGAAGGTAAGTTTTTGAATTGTTCTTTGGTTTTTTTTACTTCTGCGATTTTAGGAACAACAGTTCAAAAATTTTCATCTTTTAAAAGGTAACCAGGCAGACTTAAGCGACTGGGCATTTTTTTTCCACCCTGGTATGTGGTTGGCACACCACCTTCAAAAATATCAATAATTTTCAGCGAAGGTAGAATTTTACTTCCGGATTTTGCCAAAGAGCTGTATTCATTTAATTGGAATTGTATCCCGTGTTTTTTTAAACCTGTTTTTTTTGCATAAGCGAGGTATATTTTACTTATATGAATTCCCAGTTTTTTTAGTATTTGATATTGATAAAGAGTGTCTAAATAGTACAGTTTTTTTGTTTTAGTAACTCCTTTACATTCTATAAGTGTTCATTTGCCATTAATTCTATAGAGAGCATCCGGCCTCATTACGCAATTGTTGGTCTTAAAATATGCCTCAAAAATACAAAAGTCATCCTTGCTCTGTATCAATTCATTTGTTTTGTCAATGGCATTTTTAGAACCCAACTTACTTAAATCATAGAAATTGACTTTTTTCCCTCTTAAATGCTCGTTCCTCACAAAATATATAAATTTTTTTCCTACTATCATTCCCTCGATAATTGGCATAGGAAAATCGGGGTGTATTTCTCCAAATTCAATATCTTGAGTTCCGATGGGGTCCGTATCCACTCCAATTTCGTCTTCATTGTCTAATTTATTGCTGAACAATCCATATTCTTGAACTTCGCTTCATCTTAATCCAACGATATTTTTACAAGAAGTGAAATATTGTAAAAAATCAGTTTTAGTTATGTACATTTTATTTACACTTGGCTAAATTGTTAAAAAGAGCGACAACTGTTAATGGTCCTATTCCGCCAGGATTGGCTGTTATAAAACCATTGAAGTCATTGCTGTTCTTTAAAACAACACTTCCACAATACTTGTTATTTACAAATTGACTTCCCGCATCAAAAATGATAACATCGTTATTCAATGCCTTGGAGTCTATTTCTACTCTGCTATCTATCCCAACAACGATGACTTTAGCATTACTAAGGTTCTTCAATGTTGGGGTTTCTTCTCTATTTATATTTACAAAACTAAATTTTTGTTTTTGTAAATAATCCATTACAGGAGTACCCACTAACTTGCCTGATCCATAAACAAGTGTTTGATTTTCGAAGTTTCTGTTTTCGCTTTCTAATAACCACAAAATAGATTGTAAAACACAAGGAGTGAACACATCTTTAGGATTATTGGGGTTTAAAACATCTACATCTTTGTTTACGTTGATGGTCTGCAGTATTTTTTTTTCATTGTGATTTTCATTGAGTGGCAATTGTATAATGATTCCATTTATATTTTCTTCATTATTACAAGTTTGTATTGTTTGGATAATTCTTTCTTCAGATGCTCCAATGCAATCAATAACATCAACATGAAATCCATTTCTCTCAGCAAACTGTTTCTTTTTCTTTATATACACACTAGTGGCAAAATCATCTTTAGAAACAATTACAGCCAAACTAAAAGCTCTTTGAGTAGCTTTATTGCTCAAGTCATTTTCAATTCTTTTGTATATCTCTTTAGAATACAGACGCATTATCCAACCACAATGTCTTCCTGAGAATACTCAATATTCTCTCGTTTTATAGGACGCAGTATTAGTAAAAATCCTGAAACTGTTAGTTGTCCTAAAAACATTAGGAAACTAAAATATATGGTTACAAAATAAGAAAAGTTTGATATTCCAAAAAAAGTTGCACGGCTTTGTGGGGAGAGACTTAGTCCACAAGTTCCAAAAGCACTCGCCGCTATAAAAATAAAATCAACAAAATTAAGGTTGGTCTCGCTGGAGTTTGCAATTTGAGCATATTCATAGAAAATAATAGCACCAAACAGCACAAACAAGAATGCAGCGGCAATAACTGCAAAAGAACGGAAAATGGTTTCCTGATGAATTTGTTTACCACCTATGATGGCGCTCTTTTTACCCCTTAAATAAGCAAAAATTGTAAACACAACAACGACAATTGTTGTAAGTCTAATTCCTCCACCCGTAGAAGCCGGTGAGGCACCGATAAACATTGAAATGCTTAAGAGGACTCTTGAAGTTACGGAGTAAGTGGAGGGGTCAGTTACTGAAAGACCTGAGCTTCTCGAAGAATTAACAGTAAAAATTATGTCCATTAATTGATAAAATATCGAACTTTGAGGTGCGGTACTTCCAATAACCTGGGAGTTAGGATTGAATAATTCAATTAGTGTTATTGCTGCAAAAAAGAAAAATCCAAAAATAAAGTAACTATAAAAACAAATTTTTGTAAATAGAGAGAATTTATGTCTGTGCCCTCTTCGTCTAGCAATAACTTTACGGTACAAGTCATAAAAAACCGGGAATCCTATTCCCCCGATTATTGACAATATTATCAAAACCACTTGTATAAAGACTCCTCCGTCGTATCTAAAAATTGATACGGAGAACCGTCCACCAGATATAATTTCAAACCCCGCATTGTTAACAGCACTTACACTTGTAAATATTCCCTGTCATAGTGCCGTTAAAAAAGTTTGATTGGGAAAGGCGACACCAACATTAGGCGAGACTATTAGAAATATTGCTATACAAAATGCTCCAATAACTTCTGAAAAAATAATAACTATAATCGCAATTATTATTAACTCTAGACTACCACCTATTTTGGAATAACCTCTTTCTGCTCTTATTAATTCTCTTTCGTTTATTCCTACTTTTTTTCGAATTAGAATTCAAATGAATATTTTAAGAGACACGAATCCCAGTCCTCCGAGTTGTATCAAGGCGAGCATAACAACTTGGCCAAAAACCGTAAGTGTTGTCGCTGGATCAAAAAAGCTTAATCCTGTATCACTAAAAGAACTGCTAGCTGTAAACAAGGCAACAATAAAATTACCTGGATTAATTCCAGGAACATCGGGGTTGTATGAAAGTCCAGGTATAAGAAACAGTACTACGCCAATAGCAATAATTACAATGTAATATCTTAAGATTTTCTTGGGAGTGGTATCCCCAAAAATAATTGTTTTTATGTTTTTTGATAATTCTTCCCAGTACAATTTTTTGTAAGTTTGTTTGTTTGCTAATTTATTATTTTCGGATGACGATTTAGGTTTAACGCTTTGAGAAAAGTCAAGATTTTTGTTTTTATTTTTTTTATCTTTGTTGCGTTTCATTATTACAATATTATAAGTAAAACTAAATAAAATAATAAATATCTTTTAGTATTACTTTTTTGAATAGTTTAAAATAACCAGTATGACTGAAAAAGACTTTTGTGTGATCGGACTGGGTAAATTTGGAATTGCTGTTGTTAAAGAACTTGCAGCATTAAATAAAAAAATTATAGCTATTGACAAGGATGGCGCAAAGGTAAATTCAATAGCAACCATAGTTGATAGTGCAATAACAACTGATGCAACTGAGTCTGAATCTTTAGAAGCTGCTGGTGTACAAACATACGATAATGTTGTTCTTGGAATTAGCAAGGATGTCAACGCAAGCATTATAACGGCAACAATTCTTGTTGAAATGGGTATTCCTAATATAATTGCTAAAGCTGACACAGAAAGACAAGAGAAAGTTTTACGTTCTCTTGGGATAAAGAATGTTGTTTCTCCAGATGTTATTTCTGGAAAAGCGATTGCAAAAAAAATATCTTATGACATTGAATTTGATTTTATTCCCATTGACATAAGGCACTTTGTAGGAACAGTAGTGGTAGAAAACATAAATATAGTTGGCATTCCTTTAAAAAATATGCAATTGGTTGAAAAGGATAACGTCAATATTGTTGGAATTAATCGAAAAAATAAATTCATAATCCCTTCAGGTTACGAAACTTTTGAACTAGGCGATAAAGTTTACTTTCTTGCATCTAATAAAGACGCAAATAATTTTTATTCAAAAATGGTAGAAGAAACTATTTCTGAATAGTTATTTCTTGCTAAAGTGCGAGATTTTATATTCTTGATCTAATTCTCTAACCATTCTTTTTTCAATTTTTTGACGAATAGATTTTGCTTTACCCCTGACTTTTCACAGCCATTTGTGTTTAAGTATAAATTTTTGAAATCCGCTTTTCTGTGTTTTCCATACAAAATGAATCTCTTCTGTGTAAATAAGATAACTGTCTTGTCCTCACTCACCAAAATTATAACTAGTGGTATATTTGTCGTCTCTTACTACTGTGGAAACCACTAGATGTTTTCTAGGAAAGTATTTTTCAACAAAATAAGTGAATTTTTGGTCTTGTGTTTTTATCTTTGTACCTTTTTCAAAGTCACTTTTTAATGAGAATCCCTCTTTGATTAAGTCCATAGCATGAGGAAAACATTTTCTAAAAGGATAATATAACTTAATTCTCTTCGAGTATTGTCAGTGTTCTTGATTGTTGTTTTCGGGTTTAGTATTTTTCATTATGTGGCGCGCCTGGCAGGAGTCGAACCCGCAACCTCCTGATCCGTAGTCAGACACTCTATCCAATTGAGCTACAGGCGCATACTTATTAGCATGGTGGTTCGGGAGGGAATTGAACCCCCGACACAAGGATTTTCAGTCCTTTGCTCTACCAACTGAGCTACCGAACCCTGAATGGCGGTCCCGACGGGACTTGAACCCGCGATCTCCTCTGTGACAGAGAGGCGTGTTGACCTCTACACTACGGGACCGATGGTTGCGGAGGCAGGACTTGAACCTGCGACCTCCGGGTTATGAGCCCGACGAGCTACCAACTGCTCTACTCCGCGATGTAATATAAGTATATTACAAAAAATGATAAAAAATATATTGAAATAAATTTTGTATTCCTTAAGATAATAAATTTTTTCAATATATAGTAATTATGAATATGAATAAAAAAGACTTACTTCTTTTAGAAAAACAAACAAAGTTAAAGTGTCCAAAAAAATGTGGTGAAGAATTTACACTATTTGAACTTTTAGATGAGGACACTAATAAAAGAAATTTCAGAAGTTTTATTCACGAATCTTTAGACGCAGAAAAAAGAGAAATAGAAGAGCAAAATAAAACTAATCTAAATGCAGCTCTCTTGGGAGAAAAAACTAGAACGGAAAAAGTCGTTACACTAAAATTAGAAAACAGTTTCACAAAAGTTAAATCTGAACATGCACTCGAAGTAAATAATCTAAAAAATGAGTTAAGAACACAAAAAACAAGATTAGAGTTGGACTTGCACAAAAGTATAGAACAAGAAATTAAAAATAGTGATGAGTACAAAAAACTACTTACATCTCAAGAGCAATTAATAACGCTAGAAAAAAAAGAAATCGGATGAGAAAAGGATAAGGAAATTGCTCTTAAAACAATGGAACTTTCAAAAGATAAAGAAATTTTTGAGTTGAAGCAGGTTGCTGAGAGAAAAAAGAATGCACAAGTAAACTCTCGTCTAAAAGGGGAAGAACTACACACTGAAATTTTAAAAATACTGGAAATGATGTATGCCCCACAAGACGTTATTTCTACGATTGTCGCCGGTAAAAAGGGTGCAGACATAGTACAAAACATCAGAGATGGGGAGGAAAACACTATTTGTACTTTATTATATGAAATAAAAAATGTTACTCGTTGAGATCCCGCTTGAGTTCCTAAATTTCAAGACGACCTAAAATTAAATAATGCAAATTTTGGTCTTATAATCTCCACTGTTTTTCCTGCTGATAAAAAACATTTGAAATTCTTCGAAGTAACTAATAATATTTATGCTTTAGAAGCGGATGAATTCACAATAAAAACTGTTGTAGATGTGTATCGAAAAATATGAATGGAAAGAAGTGTTTTTCAGAAAAGAATAAAAAATAGTTCTGAGAAAAGTCAAGTGACTCTTGAAAAACTAAACACTTGAGAAAAAACGGTTTTAAAAGAAAATGTAGAGAAAATATCTGACATGTACAACACTTTTTTGAGAAAAACAGAGAAAATAAAAAACGACATTGATTCATCTTCTGTAATCGTTTCAAACATGGTGAAAATTGTAACAAGTGAAATACGCTTAACATTAAAAGATATTATTGATTAGTAATGAATTTTGTAAGTTAAATTAAGCTGTTTGGTTTTGTTATCATTAAAACATTGTGATGAAATACATTTTAACAATTGATTTTGGAACTGTAATTACAGGATGGTCTCTAGGAATTGTGGATTCTGATGGAGGCGTTGTACATTGAGTACATGGGTTCATAGATTACAAAAAACAGAAAAACATCGATATTGTTAAAACTGTTTCTGAAATTCAAAACTACTGAAAAATAACGCATGTGTTGTGGAGTGGATATCCTGGAGGAACAATAACTGTAGAAAAAATAGAAAAATTAAAAAATATTTTGAATGTGAATGTTATTTTCAAACAATCTTTTGATCTTAAGTGATTTAGAAAGATTGCTCCAAATTGCGAGAAAATTAAAGAAGTAAAGAATGCCACCGATTATACACATTGAAAAAAGCAGAAAACATGTAACTATATTGCTAATGTACTTTCTTCATCGCAATCTATTTTGTATGATGATCAATGTGATGCACTAGCAATGCTTTATTTTTCTCATCTATATTTTAAGTAGTCTATCTGGCGGAGACGAAGGGATTCGAACCCTTGCGAGTGTTTGCTCCTACTGATTTTCCAAACCAGCCTCTTCAGCCTCTTGAGTACATCTCCGTATAATGTATTTTACTAAAAATTTTTTTAATATGCTCAATTATAATGGTGGAGATTTTGATGATGTTTCTTTAAATAAACGAAAGATAGCGTTAACGAAATGATTAATGCCGTGGTTAATACAAGTCCAATAATCCATGGACTTTCAGCAATCGCTAATAAGTTTGAAGCCATGGGATTGTTGTCCGTTTCGGTAGTTAATAGTGTTCCGAATCCTGCATTCAATAGTGTTGCAATTATTACAGTAACAAAATTAGTTGTTGTAACAGCTTCCACAAAATACTCCTTTAGTTTTCCTTTTACATCTGTAATGAATGCTTGCAAGACTGGTAACAAATTACCAAAACCTATTGCAAAAACAACGATAACAGCTAGAACTCCAGGAATGGTTATTATGACATTAGGTATTAAAACAAGAACAAACCCCAGCAACATAAAAATTGCTGAAAAAAGCAAAAAGTTTTTTGGTTTCATCCATTTTACTAATGTAAAAGTACTAACAATTCTATACGTGCCAAGAATAAAATAGAAGACTCCAATAAAAGTGGCAAGTAAAAGCGTGGGCGTTGCAAGCCCGTTAGTTCCTCCTGCGAAATATGTACTGTATGGGGTTGATTCATCTATTTTCAAAATAGCGCCGCCCACAAATGTATTGTAATAAGCCTGAAAGATTTTTTCTGGAATATTATAGAAGGTAATTATTAGACCTATGATTAAAAGGACGGCCCATACTTTAAATTTATGAGTATCAAAATCTTTCTTTTTTGTGCTTTTCTTTGTGATTTTTAAAATTTTACCGTAATTATAGTCAACGAAAAAAGCTATAAAGAAAGCAACTAGTGCTGCGAAAAGAGCAATGATATAAAAGCCAACGAATGTTTCTGCTGGATGTGCTTGCACAATTCTGGCAGCACCAAATGCCGAGAAGGGTATCACAGAAGCTCCAAGACTAAATAATCCATTGGATACAAATATGTAAATTTCTTTCTTACGTTCCTTATAAACCTCAGCTAAATAATCAAGCGTCAATAAATTAATCGGACCTATGCCTATACCAAATAAAAAAACGAAGACAGCATAGTAAATGAATGGTTGATAATAGAATGTTCTAACGATAATGGTTGTTGGATTAATGGGTCTTCAAAGCTGTGTCATTATAGAAATAAAAAGCAATGAAATAAGGGCAATGAAAAGTCCGATGACCAATATTCATTTGGTATTTATTTTATTTCTAGTTCTTGCCGCTATGTAGTTTCCAATAATTAATCCTAATCATTGAAGAACTCCTGCATAAGCAATCGGATAGTAAGTAGCTATGTCTCTAACTCCACTAGAAGGTATTGTTTCAAAATAGCCAGTTAATACAAGTGCAATGACTGCTGGAATTGCTATTAATATTCCATAAATGAAAAAGATAATCATTAATAAAGTGGTGTTTCTTTTTGGAAAGTACTTTTTAATTTTGTAGTTATTATTATCTTCCATATAAAAAATTATAACTATTAAGGTTTAATAGTTTGTGTGAAAAAGAGTTCTTTCATATTTAAGTTATAATTTAAACATGAAGAATAAAAAAAGAATTATCTCCGCAGCACTAGCATCTGCTGCAATAGGAGGAGGGCTAGTTGCTGCAACTGTAGCCCAATCATGCACTGCTGAAATAACAGTTACTGGAGCTGCACAAGTGATTTTGGCACAAAATGCGGTTTTAAGAAATGTATTTAGTCTTGGCGCTGCGGTGGATCCTACAAACCCTACAGTTCCTAACGATGCAAATTCAAATGTTAATTTGAAGTCGATTCAAGTATCTCGTGGTGATGATAATGTCGGAAATGAATTTTCAACAATATCTCTTACCGCGTCAACCGTTACAAGTGGAAATGCATCGGAATCAGCAATAACAAACGGTTCTTCGTTTCGATTTAATTTCACTGTATCCGCTGTTGAAGAAAACAACACTACACCAAGTAATGCGGTAACTAATGTAAATGCAACTTTTGTTTACGAATATAACGATAATTTAAACGCTATTTCAAGTTTTGCTCTTAATGATTCAACATCAACTCCTATAGCAGGTAGAGTAATGAGCACAACGGGAACATCTACTAATGTTCCAGATTACTTAGGCGACATACTGAACAATACTACAAGCAGAGATACTCTTCTTAACACAATTATTAACACTGATTTATATGGTTTAACTCCAAGTGATGATGACTATGTTTCTGGAATTTCTGGAGGCGCTTACGTATACGATCAAACCTATGAAACAAGCGAAAGATTATTCCAAACTAATGACGGGACAAACAC
>JABABL010000001.1:9043-15663 GCA_014238225.1 Mycoplasmatales bacterium | reverse complement strand
GTTGCTGCTGTTGCACAAGCGTGCACGCCAAACAGTACTCCTGTGGTTCCAAATACAGCATTTACCAATTTTATTGATAATTTTTTATTTGGAAGAAATGTGATGGGCTCTTCACAAACATTTATTCTTCCCACTAGAAATGCTGCTAATCTTTCTAACTATTTTTCATATGCAACGTTTAGTAGTGCGGCTGCAGGCGTAAGTGTTGCTGAGTATGCATCAAACTTAAGTATTAATCATCCGATAAGTGTAACTACAACATCACAAAACTATAGGGCTGGATCCCCCAGAACTCTTCCGCAAGTAATTCTAGATAATGGTGAACAAATCAATGTTAACGTGCAGGTAACAAGAATAACCATCCCAAGCTTAACAATAAACCAAAGCTTCAACGGTAGACTAAATGTTTCTAATAGGTCTTTTACTATGACAAATTTAGTTTTTGAAATCTTCCAAGGACCTACTATCTTTGATAGAAATGGCAACGAAGTTCGAAATTATGGAGGAACAAACTTCCAGCAAGAGTCTTTTTGAAATGCACAAACAGACATAACTTTCCCGAGTGGAATTCCTGATCAAGACGCTATTGTAGGGGCCGTTACTCTTGCTTATGAAGAAATACAACAAAATTTTTCATCAACTTCGTCTCCAGTTACATCAAGGCCTACAGATGCTATACCTGCTGCATTATATGATGGTTTACAAAATCACTACAATACTAGATTAATTCACGAAGTTTTAATTCCCGGACAAACATCTATCGATGCTTTGTCTAGTGACCCTACAATTAGAGATAATGCTGCTACTAATAATGGTTCTTTCCCAATTGTTGTGTTCCCACTAAGTTTAAATTTTGATATTGCGGGAACTACACCAGCAGCACATTCGATAGGGGATGTTGAGCTTGTTGATGCAGATGGTAATGTTGTAACGGATAACCCTAGTGAGGGAATATTCGTTGGAACTGTAGCTCCATTGGAAATAAGAGTAACTACTCGATTTAGATTTTCCATTACAAATCAGCCTGTTTTCCCCCCATCTTTTACTCCTGGTCCTATAACGCCTGAGGGAACAGCTCCAACTCCCGCTAATGCTTATGATTACACTCAAGGAGATTTATATGTAACTTATTCTATTATTAGAGATAATGTTAATTCTAATAATTGATTTTTACCTACAACAAGTAATGGCAATTTATTTGATTGAGTAAGATACGTGCGCTTTACCCCTCCTGGTGGAGATATTTAGATTAATACTTTCGTTTGATTTAAAACTTAATTATGTTTTTCTTTTTCTAAAGTTTTAGGTTTGGAAGAATCTTTTTTTAGCGGTGTTTTTTTATTGTCTGCTACAGAAGACACGATAGAATTTTTGTATTCACTACTGATGGAATTTAATTTGGATTCGTTGCCCACAACTTTTGCTACATGGTAATAATAAAGAGTATAAATAAAGGGAATTAATATTGCAATCATTTCTAGAGAAAATCAAAAAACCACGGCTGTAATTCCAATCCCTCTAATCGAAGGGTAAAGCGAAGAATCTCCGCCATTTCTTAGTGTTCCTATTTCAGCCAAAAAAGCAATATTTAAAATAATAACAGACAATTGTACAGCTAAAAGAATCACGAAAAGAGACAAAAATATTTTGTTACCGGGATGGCGTATTCCAAAAACGTAGTAAATAAGAATAGAAAGTCCCGAAACTCAAATAAAGAAAAAGAAAAATGATGCATCTAAAACATCTGTTCCCCCAAAGGAGAACGGATTAACTCTAAAGTCAGTAGCTTCAGCAATTCCAATTATCATAAGTATGAATCAAAGGAACATAGCCATTATGGGAATAATTGCAAGCAAAAATAAAATTCAACGCTTGTTAATTCTTTCCATACAACAATTATATACAATTAAAAATTTAAAATAAGGATTATTTTTTACAATTTTACAAATTTTAGTATTGTTCTGAATTCACGTTCAGGAGTTGGTAAAAAATAATCATACTGATCGACCAGTTTTAGTTTCTTTGTGTTTAATTCTTCTTTGTAATTAGTGCTTTTTCAGGCAAGAAAATAACCATCTTTCTTTAATAAACTGTGTATATATTTTTCATAATAAGATATTTTACCAACAGCCCTCATTAAAACAATATCGAAGACGTTTTTATTTGTTAAAGAAAAATCTTCTACTCTTTCGTTAATGACTCTGCAATTGATATTTAAAAAATCTACAAATTCTTTAAGTTTGTTGGCCTTTTTTCTTTTGGAGTCGATCAATCAAGTGTCTAAATTTGGAAACTCTATTTGAATAGGAATACCTGGAATGCCATTTCCGCTGCCTATATCTAAAATTTTTAGTTTTTCCTTTTTGCTGATAAATTGTTTTGCTTGGAGGGCATCAAAAATGTGTTTGGTCTCTATTTTGTTAATTTCATTTTTAGAAAATAAATTAATCTTTTTATTGTCTTGTTTTAGTTTTTTTATATATTCAACCAAGAGCATATCGTGATTATAAAAGATATTTTCATAATTAGAATACAAATAAAAAAAGTATTGGTTACTACCAATACTTTTTTTATTTAGAATTTCTTTATTCTTATCTTATTGTTCGACGAATGTTCCATTAACATCAACAGTATCAATTACATCATTCATGAAGGTAATAGTAATTGTTATTAAATCAGCACTGTCGTAATCAGTAGAACTCATTCCCATAGGAGTTGCGTTAACAGTTAAGTTAGGTGCTCCAGCACTAATTAGTATCTGTGTGCCCCCTCTATTAACTTGCACAATACCAGGAACTATAGGCCCCATTATTCCAAGACTAGGAATGGTTGACGAATTATAGGTTGCTCCTGTGCCAGCAGCTGCTATAGCAATGGCATTAGTTATCGCTGTTGTGGAAGCGCTAATAGGAGTAGCAAGTGTTGTTCTTAAAACAAATAATGAGTCTAAAGCAAGTGTAGCTTCAGGATCTCCGCCAAAGTTACTAACTACTGCGCTTGTTGTATTCATTTCACCATTGGTACCAACAGTAATACCTGCAATTGTAACTGCATTACGACCCGCATTGTATCAAACATGCGGTGTATCGGTTTGTGTATTACCAGTTTGGGCAAATACAGCAGTGAATGCGTTGTTATCATCAGCACCATCTGTACCGATTCTAAGTTCAACTGCTCCTCCGGCTGTTGTTATAACATCAACGGTTGCATTTGAAAAGTCGTTAATTTCAACAATTTCACCTTCATTACCAGCAGCAGTAGAAACGAAACTTTCCAGTGCAGTTAAAATGCTAATCGCATTAGCTGATACTGCATTAGTCCCCGTTCTATTTGTGGAAATATATCCGTTTGTTAACTCTGCAACAGCACTACGAACAGTTTCTTCATTAACAGTATTGGCTGTTAGTCCGCTGAATATTGTTGGAGTAACAGCATCGTTTTCTACTAGAAAGGTTACTAGTAAATTTCCTGAAATGTTAAAAGTAGAAACTGGCGTGTCGCTGTTGACAGCTGTACCCGTTACCGTATTAACAGTAGCGATGTAAGTGCCGCTTGTTGTCCCCATTCTAACATTTGTTGCAGTTATTGCTGGGTAATTTAGAGCAGTGATTGAAGTAACAATGTCTGTACCATTACTATCTAATTGCGCAATAATTCCTGCTACAAGTAATCCTTGTAACACGTTGGCTGGTTCTCCTCCTGTGTACCCTCTCAAATCATTCAAAGCAGTAACTATGCTAGTAACTGTTGGGTTTTCTGCAGGCGTGTCTCCTCCACATGTTTGTGCAACTGCTGCTACGGTTATCCCGCCAGCTAGTGCTCCGGTTCCTAGCACAGCTGCTATTATTTTTTTATTTTTTTTCATATTTAGTATTTATTTAAAATACTCCTTTCTTTTATGTATATTTATAATAACTTATTGAAAATATAAAATTGTAAATAACACTTGTTTTTTTTACTAAGTTTAGTAATTAATAAGTAGTGAAACTCGATAATCACGAGACTTTTGTCTTGACACACCGATAAAATTAATTTGCACTTTGTTTTTGAAATTCAATAACCTTGTTTTAATACTTAACACTATAATACTTTTATAATGATTAGTGCCTCATCTGCTGCAACAACAATTTTTGGTTCTTTGTTTTTTTTAATTATCGTTCTATTGATTAGCTTTGCACTGGGAAGAATCATTCAAGAAAAGTTCTTAATCTTGCCTTCTTCGAATGCATTATCTTTACCAATTGGTTTTTTGGCTTATATAGGAACTATCTATGTTTTTTTCATTCCTTTTTTACTGGCAGGAAGTCAAGTGCTCGTTTTACTGTATTGGGCAATCGCAATTCATGGTGTTTTATTATTAGTGTTGTTTTTTAACTACCGATTTTGATTTAGAACTTATCGTGTTTCGTTATCTTTGATACCAATGGTGATAACTGGTGTTATCGTTATAATTATCTTTGTTTTATTTTTTGGAATAATTACAGGAAATGATTCAGCAAGTTTTTTTAATCGACAAATATTGTTTGATAGCAACTTAAACAATATTGTAAATAACCTTAATGTTCCTCCCGGGACAAGCGGAGCGTTGACGGTTCGAATTAACGAGTTATTTGCTTTACAAGCATGATACCCCTTTCTTGGCTTGTGAATTGGTGCATTTCAAATAAACGCTTCGTTCTTTCTAAACTACACCGTTCTTGTTTTGTTTGCAATAATTATGACCTCAACAGTATTTTCGATTGGAGCTTTGATAACAACGTTTAAAGGTAAGTACAAAACGTTTCTTCTCTCAATTTTTGCCATCGCAATTGCTGTTGCTTATGTTGCAGTGAGAATACCTCCTTCAGACGGGGAGGCTTGAAGAGGCGTTTTTATTTTCTTCTTGATTTCACTCTTTATTCGTTTTGCTGTTAGCTATGATAAAAATCCAAGTATTTTGATTCTTATAGGTATTTCTTTTGTTTCGCTATTTGCATTCAGTAGTAGTATGCTTTTCATGGGTGGATTGTTATTGGTAACTTTCACAATTGCTATTGCGTTTTATATTAAGAAAAATTTCATTAAGTACTTCATCTACCTGGGATTGCCGAGTGGAATTAACCTTTTATTGTTTTTCTTTGTGAGAAATATTTTTATAGGAATTGGTGTTTTGGTCGCCTGAGTTCTTCTTCATGTCTTCACAATTGTTCTACTGCTTTTTTCCTCTAGAGCGATAGAAGTAATTGAAGAAAAAATGGTGAAGTACAGAATAACCATTCTTTCCTTCTTGTTTGTTTCCTTTTCTGTCGCAAGTTTGATAATTGTCTTTGCCATCGATCGCAACCCTTTGCTAATACTAAATCTCTGGTCGGCAGTAAATATTGCCCGTGGGGAATTATCACTATTTGCTAATCAAATAAGCAGCAATCTTGTGCTGCAAATAGTTATATACCTGTTATTTTATGGCTTTATAATAATTCCCGCACTGGCTTTGAGCGTAACTTTTCTTTTCCGTTATAAATCTTGAAAATCAGTCAATCCGACTCTGTATCTTTTTGGTGTGCTAATTATCTCGATGCTTGTTTTATTTTATAATCCATTGATAGCCCCATTCCTGTACACTGTCTCAACACGGGAGTTATATCACAGATTAGTCAATGGTCTTTTAGCATTTGTTTACTTACCACTGTTATTCACAATAACAAGAAGACAGACGGTTTCAAATATGTCGTTAAAAAATTCTAAATACTTAAAAAATGCTGCCGCTGTTGCGTTAACGGGAGCTAGCACAATAACTCTTGTTGGTAATTCTTTTGGAAATCAAAATGTCGCTGAGCAATATGCAAGTGGAGTAAATTGATACAACAAGGCTCAAAACGGATTGGTGGAGGTTAGAGAAAACATAATTGAATACAATGATTCAATGGTGAATCCAATAGTTTTTGAAAGGGGGCTTATATTCATGGTTGGTGATATCATCGGTCTTGCAAACATAACGGAAACAAGAATTAGATCTGCTTACACTGAGGAGTTTAGAATTATCCATAATTCTGGAATAAGTCCAAACCTTAGTCCAGAAAATTTAAGAAATTCTTTTTCTCAAAATTCATTTACCGCGCAATTACTGCAATCTAATAATTTTAGAATTGTTGTTCGAACACTTCATGATTCTCCTGTATCAGTTAACTACATAGCAAAAAGAAGAGAAAACGTCCCTTTTGATTCAAATGGAGATATACCTGATTTATTGGGTTTGGGAGATGAAATTCTCTACAGTGTTGACACAAATCTTCCTTTTTTTAGCGAGGTGCCGGAGTATTACATATACGTAAGACAATAATTAACATGACTAGTCCAGAAAACAGAATTCAAGAATTAACGCAAATAATTAATAAACATAACCATGATTACTATTATTTGGATAATCCTGTCATTACAGATCAAGAGTACGACTCATTAATAGACGAACTAAAAGAATTAGAAAAAAAATACCCGAAATATAAAAAGATAGATTCTCCAACACAAAGAGTCGGAGCAGAACCTTTGCCCTGTTTCGAAAAAGTCAAACATCGTCATTTGATGTTAAGCTTAGACAATGTTTTTTCATTTGACGGACTTAAGGATTTTGAAAAAAAGACACT
>JABABL010000001.1:0-9006 GCA_014238225.1 Mycoplasmatales bacterium | reverse complement strand
TGTGAGCCTAAAATTGATGGACTAAGCATTTCTCTTTTATACCAAAACGGTCATTTAAAAGAGGCATCTACTAGGGGAAATGGACAAACCGGAGAAAATGTGACGGCAAATATAAAAACAATAAAATCAATTCCCTTATCGATTTCTTACAAAAAGGATTTGGAAGTAAGGGGAGAAGTTTATTTTCCTTTAACTGAATTCCAGAAAATTAACAGGTTACGTCAAGAAAAAGATCTCCCTTCTTTTGCTAATCCACGAAATGCTGCTGCTGGAACCCTTAGGCAGTTAGATTCAAAAATAGTTGCGCAAAGAAACTTAAGCGCTTTTATGTACAGAGTAATCGATGAAAAATCACATCAAATAACTTCTCAACACCTTGCTTTAGAGTTTTTAAGGGATAATGGGTTTTTAATAACAAAAACACATAAACTTGTTGCATCACTTTCTGAAGTTCTTGAATATGTTAACTGGTTAGATGAAAAACGCAATGAACTAAACTATGAGATAGATGGGGTAGTAATTAAAATTGATGACTTGTCGCTTCATAAAGTGTTGGGGAAAACATCCAAGTTCACACGAGCAGCAATAGCGTATAAATTTTCAGCAGAAGAAGCCGAGACAACCCTTGAAGCAATCAATCTGGATGTAGGCAGAACAGGAAAAATAACGTACAATGCGGTTTTATCTCCGGTTAAGTTGGCTGGAACAACTGTGCGTGCCGCAACACTTCATAATGCCGACTACATTAAATTAATGAACATAAACAAAGGAGATAAAGTAATTGTTTATAAAGCAGGAGAAATAATTCCCAAAGTTAAAAAACTGTCAGAAAATAATCCGAACAAAAACTACTCCATAAAATGAAAAACACCAACTAGTTGTCCTTCTTGTTTGTCTAAATTAAAAACAATTGAGGGAGAGGTCGATCAATATTGTGTGAATAATACTTGTCCTGGAATAAAAATTAAGCAAATTATACATTTTTGTAGCAAATCGGCCATGGATTTACGAGGATTGGCCATTAACATTCTGGAGAGATTTTTCAAAATTGGATTAATTAAAGGTGTTGTTGACATTTATAAACTCAAAGATCGAAAAGATGAAATATTAAAGTTGGAGGGATTTAAGGAAAAATCAGTAAATAACATTCTCAATACAATAGAAAACTCAAAAAATCAAGATTTATATCGCCTCATATTTGGTGTAGGCATTAGGTATGTCGGAGAAAGAACAGCAAAATTACTAGCTAATAATTTTGGGAACATTTTTTTGGTTAAAAAAATCTCTGAAGAAGACTTGTTAAGTGTGAAAGATATTGGTGATCAAACAGCTAAGGCTGTTTGTTCTTTTAGAAATGATCCTGACCTTATGTCAGAGGTTAACCAGTTGTTTAGTTTAGGTGTTACACCATTAATTCCACAGAAAGTAACTTCTTTTAATGGGAAAAAAATCGCCATAACAGGAACGTTGTCAAAGCCTAGAAGTCATTTTATAAAGTTAATGGAGGCAAATGGTTACGAATCTTCTTCTACTCTTTCCACAAGAACTGATTTTCTTTTAATGGGGGAAAATCCCGGAAACAAAAAAGACAAGGCAGAAAAAATGAAAATAAAGATACTTACTGAGCAAAACTTTTATAAACTAATAAACGATGAAGAAAATTAGCAAAGAAGAATTACAAAGTTTATCAAGAACATTGATGTTTGAATTATCAGACAAGGAATTGGAGGACATTCAAGACTCCTTTGAAGTAATTTCAAAACAAATGGAAATTGTTCAGAATATTGAAACAAGAGATATTGAACCATCTTCTTTTCCTTTTCTTAATCCAAACAACGCAGTTGAGAAATTAAGAAAAGATGTTTTCAATAGTTTTTCAGACGAAAATAAGCCGAAATTCAAAAATGACGAAATCATTGTAAATGATTCGAAGAAAGTTTATGATGAAAACAATTAAGGATTATTATAAAGGTAGTATTGCAAAATCCGTTGTTAGCTTTGAAAAATGAGTTACAGACAATGTTGATTTAAATGCCGTTGTTAAAACAATGGTGGGTTACAAACATAATATTTCAAAAAATTCCCTTCAACCTTTGGCTGGTGTTCCATTCAGTATAAAAGATAATTTTGCAACAAAAGGAGAAGTAACGGCTGCTGGTTGCAATTTATTGAAAAACTTCACCCCTAATTACAATTCGTATGTTTTTGAAAAATTAATAAGTTTAGGTGCCGTTCCTCTGGCAAAAACTACCCTTGATGAATTGGCAATGGGCGGGACTGGCATGCACAGTAATATTGGAATTGTTAAAAATCCCTTGAACAAAGAAAGAATATCTGGAGGGTC
Source organism: Mycoplasmatales bacterium (assembly GCA_014238225.1). Taxonomy (GTDB): domain Bacteria; phylum Bacillota_I; class Bacilli_A; order Mycoplasmatales; family JABAAY01; genus JABAAY01. Next base: position 6,662 of record JABABL010000001.1, on the reverse strand, counting down.
GTCTGGTGGCAGTGCTGCAATGGTTGGTGGTGGGGGAGTACCTTTCTCCATTGGTTCTGATACTGGTGATTCAGTGAGAAGGCCTGCTAGTTACTGTGGAATTGTGGGATTCAAACCAACATGATCTGCTGTTTCAAGATGGGGAATGTATGATTTTGCTCCTTCATTTGACACAGTTGGTTGATTTACTAACACCATTGAGGATTCTGCAACCTTATTTAATTTACTGAAAGGCCATGATGAAAGGGACTACACTTCTTACAGTAAAGAAATTAAAGACGTTTCTTTTAAAACGGATGAGTCAAAACACACAATTGGTGTTATTGAGGAGATCTATGACTCAATTCAAAATCAAGAAATCAAAAAAAGTTTTGATAGTGTGTTAGAAAAAATGGGGAAAAAACATAATGTAGTGAAACTATCAATTAAAAAAGAACTCTTGGAAGCAATGTTGCCTTGTTACATGATTATTGTCTTTGCAGAAGCAACCAGTTGTAATTCAAACCTGGATGGAATTAATTTTGGAAATCGTATTGATGGAGAGAACTACGTAGATACAATGATAAAAACAAGAACCCAAAATTTTGGTGAATTAGTCAAAAAGAGATTTGTAATTGGGTCATACTCTTTAAAGCGCGAAAACCAAGAAAAACTATACTTAAAGGCCAAAAAAATCAGAACATTGCTTATTCAAGCGGTTGCAAATGTCTTCAAGAAATGTGACGGATTTATTTTTCCTGCAGCAGCAGGGATTGCTCCTAACATTAAGGATATGGTCAACAAGAAACCTCAACTAGAAGACATGAAGGATATACTATCTGATGCATTGCTATTGGCAAATTTTGCTGGTCTACCTTCCATAACCATCCCCATGATGAAGATGAAAAATATGCCTGTGGGAATCAGTGTTAATTCAGATAAATTTCAAGAAAACAAATGTTTTAACATCGCAAAAGAAATAGAAAAGGTACTCTAGTGTTTTATCCTACAATTGGCATTGAAATTCATTGTGAAACAAAAACAAAAACAAAAATGTTTAGTTCTTCTTTAAGCGATGTTTATGCTCCAAAAAACTCTAATATTAATGAAATTGACTTGGGATACCCTGGAATTAAACCCCAACCCAATTTAACAGGTGTTGAATTAGCGATTAGAATGGGCATCGCTTTGAACATGTCAATCACACACCAACTCTCTTTTGATAGAAAACACTATTTTTATTCTGACTTACCTAAGGGTTTTCAAATTACACAGTTTCATCAACACATTGGTGTAAACGGATACATAGAAATAGAGAATGGAAAAAAAATTGGAATATCCCATATTCAAATCGAGGAAGACACAGCTAAACAAAATATTAAAAACGGAACAATTTCAATTGATTATAACCGCGCCGGACTGCCTTTAATAGAAATAGTTTCTAATGCGGAGATGTTTAGTGCTGAGGAGGCGATGTCCTACGTTAAAAACTTAAGAGATATTTTGGTGCTCTTGAATATCAGCGATGCTCAAATGGAAAAAGGACAACTGCGTTGCGATGTTAATGTTTCGGTTTCTAATAATAAAAGTGTCTTGGGTACTAAGGTAGAAATTAAAAACATTAACTCCATTAAAAATGTTGGTTTGGGAATTAATTACGAAATTCAACGTCAAACCAATCTTTTGAAAGACAATGGTTCTGTCATTCAGGAGACCCGCAAATGAAATGATAAAGCTAATTTAACTGAAGGATTAAGAGAAAAAACAGATGCCATTGATTATCGATTTATAGTGGAAGATAACATTATGCCTTTAAATATTGATAAGGAATGGATTGAACAAATAAGGTGTTCTTTACCTTCTTTACCTAATCAAATAAGAGAAGAATTAAAAAATAAGTATAGTCTAAAAGATGAAACAATTGAAGTTTTATTAAATAATGCCTTTTTCCATAATTTTTTTATGAATTGTGTTGATCTAAAAGATTTTAATTCCCAAAATGTTGCAAATGTCATTATTTTTCAAATTGGAGAATTAATAAACAGTAAAAAAATTAAGCCCCAGGACATAAAAAAACCCTTTGATAATTTTGTCTCTTTTGTAAGCGGTTGAAAGGAAGATAAAATTTCAACAAAAGTATTTAAAGAAAACTTAAGAGATATCATCACAAACAAAGCTGATTGAAATTCTTTCATTCAAAAGTCAGATAATAGTGATGAAATAATGCAAATAACAACCTTACTTAAATCCAAAGTTAGTGAATTTCCTAACATGATAGAACAACTGAATTCTAGACCTGAAAGAGTTTTTAAATTTTTTATTGGGCAAGTCATGAAGGAAACAAAAGGAACTGCAAATCCAAAATTAGTGAGTAAAATCTTAAAAACACTGCTAAGTAACTAGCTTGTGGACATGGTTGGTGGTTTATTTTGGGGCAAATACTTATATATTGAAAGGGCAAATGTGTAGTATAATTTTAATTACTAATCGAAGGAGAACAATGAAAAAAAGAAATAAAATACTAACAAGTGCCTTATCGGCAACGACCATAGTTGCGGGGGTCACGATTGCTGCAGTAGCACAAGAGTGTTCTATATTCCCTGACATTAGTAACCCATTGGAAGCATTCTTCAATTCTGAGGAATTTACTACAAATGCTGATGGAACTCTGGACAGTGGTGGACTACAAAGATTCTGAGAGCTATACAATGATGTGGCTGGTGAAGGTAATTCTCCGATTTCTGCTGATAATATAAATTTTTTAAGTGGTGTTTCTCTTGACTACGATATAAATATCTTAAGTAGTGATGACTCTGTGTTTTCTTTTGAATTGGTGCTGACACAAATTAATGCAAATATTTTAGGTTCTGATCAAAGAACGGAGATTGTCCCTTCTGCTGGTAGGAACTCTTTATATACACTAACCGTTTCCGGTTTTGATTTACAATCCCCTAGTTTTGAAAATGCCAGCATTAGTACAGACATGGATCCAAATTTCAATATTAGTGCGATTATAGAACAATTTACTTTTGATTTTTACAACAATGCGAATAACAATTACAGTAATTTAATGCGTACAATTGTTGCAAGTTCTGGCTTTGAAGTGGACGGTGTTCCTACTCCAGAAGGATTCAACCCAAGTTTAATCACTGATGTAGAATTTAGTACTCCACTTGCTCTTAGCGAATTCACTGCATCCATAACCAACATTAACATGTCTCAAATTGAAATCAATACCGGGTCATTTGATTATCAATACGAAGGTGTCGCAGGAAGTGTCACAAGTCCCGATACTCTAACAATTCAATTTGATTTTTCAAATGTTTTTGAAATTCCTGTTGCAGGAGTTTCAGGTATCTTTAATTTTCAAGCTAGCTAAATAAGTAGCATTAATCCTCACTATTTTGCATGATAAATACACACATACACCAAATATTTAAATTTTAATATAGGGTGACGGGTGTAAAATATAATAGTAAAGGAATATCATGAAAACGAAAAAACTAAGAAGATTCTTGACGGCAGCTGCAAGCATAAGTGCGTTAGCAACGGTTGGGACTAGTGCAGGGATAACACTAAACACAAAGCAAGAAGATGTTTATAAAACGATTCGCCAAAATATAATTGGACAATCAAGAACGTTTTCAGATAGCTGAACCGATGTAATAAGCGCTTCAGGAAAAAAACACTTTTTTAAATCACTTGTATCAGTTGATGGTATGTTAGGCATTGATCAAGCAGACTCTGCTGTTAACGATTCTTATGATGGACATATACAAAACACAACAACTCATTACAAGTCATTAGACATATCCAAAGCCGGGCAGAATATGAAAGCCTTATCTATTGAATTTTATGGTTCTCAAAACGAAGGTGCTACTGGGGTTGAGACTCCTTATAATAGGAAAGTTGTGCTTTCCCCCACTTTATATACGGAATTTAGTTCTAATTACACCGTTAAAACAATAAACTATCACATAGATTACCATAGTTACGTTCAAACAGAAGCATTATGGTTTAGACACTCTCTAGACACAACTATTGTTATTGATAGTATTGATTATGTTGCAAAAAAAGGAACCGAACTTTGAATAGACAACATAACCGAAAAGGATTCTTACTATGAACAATACACTACAACAATTTTCGAATACTGAACTTTTGCTTATTTTGAATCAGTAATTTCTGTTGGAAATGTTAATACACTGTCTGCTGATCGTTTTCAAGCTGATGATAAACTTGGTACTATAGTTAACGAAGGTTTACAAGATATTGTTCCTGTCACTGTTGATGGACTATCTAATCAAGAAGCAATTAGAGGCTTTAGTGTTCAGTCCGCACATGCGATGTCTAACAAACAGAATCTTCATATTAAAGAATATTCACACGAAAATACGGTTAACTTATCTGCGTTGAAAAACATAGATACAACTCAATTTAGTTCCATGCAAATAAATTTCAAAAAAGAAATAACTGCTGTTCAAAGAAGCTACCATGCCTTATACATGCATATTCTTGCATCAGGATTTGGTGTTGAATCAATTTCTTTAGTAATCTAAATCCTTGTATTACAATCACTATTTTTCTCAATAAAGTCCTAATTTTATCAACTAAACAAATGCGTTTTGGTGCAATAATATAACGATCATAAGTTTTAACAATAAATCAAAATCTTTGTTTATAATTATCTTAAACGTGGAAGTGTACCCAAGTCTGGCTGAAGGGGTCGGTCTCGAAAACCGATAGGAGCGCAAGTTCGCGAGGGTTCGAATCCCTCCGCTTCCGCCATGTACGCAGTATTGTGACAGATCACTTACTTAAGCATCAAAAAGCAATTTGTTAATCAATCGTAAATTATCTTGGATAGATGCTTTAGAGTTTCTTAATAAGTCATTTTCGGGACCCTAGCGAATATATTCACTGCGACAATATAACAACTATTAAATCGATCTTCATAAAACGGGTAAATTTGTTTCGGTACTGTTTTGCCGCTTTACAAAATAATAACGTTGTTGTCTTTAGTTTAGTAGGTGTGCAAAACATTAATTTACAAATTACAAAGCTTTTGTATAAATAAAAAGCACCTTTAGAGTGTGTTTAAGTAAATTTAGACACGTTTCTGTGTATCTTTTTTTGCTCTTTTTTTCAGAATCACGCTGCGAAATAAGAAAACAAATGTTGGGATGGAAAAAATCATGCCTATAATTATGAATGAAAATCCTCCGAGAGCAGTATCCAATAAGAGTAAAGAATTGGTAGAAGAACCAAACCTAACTAGAATATCGAAAACTTCTCTTAAGTTTTTATCAAACAAAGAAAGTCCTGTTTCGGAAATAGCCTGTGAAACATTAAATGCTGTGGTTCCTTCTGTAGGGAATGCGAAGGGGGCAAAAAATCCTATTATTAAAAAAACCGATCCGCTTATCAAAAAAAAGATAGTAATTCCTAAGAATATTTGAAGTAGCGGTTTTTTTGTGCGGTTTTTTGTTTTTTTATCATTGCTCATAATTTTTTATTTGTTCCGAAAGTGATTATAACAAAAATAAAACACCCCCACCTTACTAACCACCGTAGTGTTTTACTAATTACTATTATACTGCCCCAGCAAAATGCGCTCATCTGGGTTTTGGTCAGCATTTTTTGAAACAACGAGAGGATCCACGCGTAATTAGTGTTTTTATTAAAAACGATATTTATACTACTCTATCCCAACAAAATGTATTTAGCTGTGTTTACTTTAACCTTGTTTTAATAAATCCTCATTTTTAGTTTTGTAAGAATTTTAGTTTCATAAAAACTATTTAGTTTTTCACCAAAATAATTGTGAACTACTGCAATTATTTGTTTTGCTATTTTTAATTGGTTCTTTTCGAATATCTAAGACGATTGTTTTAGTGGGATGATTTAATAGTCAATTTATTCACAAATGAATTATGGATTATTTTTTTAAAAGTAGTTTTGTTTTATATTTTTGTACTATACTTATAATGCTGATAAAATAATACTGAACATCCCTTCCTTGTTATTTTTATCAGTATTTAAGGGGCCGTAGCTCAGTTGGGAGAGCGTCTGGTTTGCACCCAGAAGGTCGTCGGTTCGATCCCGATCGGCTCCACCAATATTTAGTATGGCGGGGTAGCTCAGTTGGTTAGAGCGCTCGGTTCATACCCGGGAGGTCGAGAGTTCAAGTCTCTCCTCCGCTACCAAGGACCCTTAGCTCAGTTGGTTAGAGCTGCCGGCTCATAACCGGTAGGTCGCAGGTTCGAGTCCTGCAGGGTCCACCAAACACTGGAGGTGTACCCAAGTGGCTGAAGGGGGTGGTCTTGAAAACCATTAGGAGTAATACTCGCAAGGGTTCGAATCCCTTCGCCTCCGCCAGTTAATCATTGCTAAATATTTGCAAACATTAAAAATTAGATTTATAGTTATATATTTTTATATTGAATATTATCAAGTCATTATTTAGGTTCTTTGTAACCCTGTGGTAGCACTTACTTGAATATCATTTACATCGGTGACTGCTATATTAGAAAAAGTGATAGAAAAAGTACTGTCAACCCCTTGTCCAGAAACTGTAAAAGCTGTTGATGCGATATTACCAGAACCAGTTGCGCCACTAAACATAACAACATATTGCGTTTGCAATCCTTCTCCGTTTACAGTTACATCAGTAGGTAAAAGTT
>JABABL010000019.1 GCA_014238225.1 Mycoplasmatales bacterium | reverse complement strand
TTATTTACTGTACTCATTAAATTAAAAAATGTCTCTCGAAGAAATTCGCTATTAGATATTGAGGCAGTTAGATTACCTCCGGAAACGGACGTTGAAGAAATCACATCATTTTCAGCAACAATATTTGAAATAGTTAGATTTGAATTGTTTGTATATGTCTGGTATATTCCGCCTGTTGTTTGTAATGTTAACGAGGCAGCACTTACCGTAACTATGCCTTCTCCTGTATTTATAGAAACCGAACTTTCAGGGTCTAAAATACTTATTTGCGTAATGTTTTCAATAGAGGAATCTATGCTTTGCAAGTGACCTAATATTTCACCAAGTACAATAGCTTCATTAGAACCAGGAGTTGGTGCTGTCCCTGAATTGTTTAAGTTTATTAATGTTTGTTGTACTAAAAGTTCATTTTGACTTTGTACATCGCCACCACCACTTGCGCAGGATTGTGCTACTGTTGCAACCGTTACACCGGCTGCTGCTGCAAGTGTTGTGAATGTTTTTATCTTTATATTCTTTTTCACATTATTATTATAACCAACGTTAAGAAAAAGTTAAATTTTTTCTAATCGGTGGTTGATCAAATGGTTATATTTTGCTCTCTTTAAATTGTCCACTTTCAGTGGCTCAGTCTATGGTGCCAAATCGCTTATCGACGATACAGGAAACGGCATAACTTTTAATAGTCTAATAATAGGCTCTCTACCTAAAACAGATTACACAAGATATGTTGATTATTACTGATCTGAAACCTCTCTCTACAAAGTTTCAACCTCTGTGTCAATAGGCTATACTAGATTGAAAATTCCTTCGGATTTTATTTAATAATAAGGCACAACGAAACTTATATGGTAAGCAAGTGTTTTTTTTATTTTGAATTTTGATATAATTGAAACACACAAAAAGAAAGAAGACAGTTTTATGAAAAAAGACAAAAGAAAATTAATCACCTCTTTAGCAAGCACTGGAATTGTTTCTACAGGCTTTGCTGTTTCTTCTTTTGTTGTTCCCAATGCAATAGATACAATGGCTTCTTCCCATCCACCCCACCCTTGAAACCAGAAAACAGGGATTATTTCTGGTATGTCAGGCTCAGGAAGTGTTGCCAGTCTGTTTTCACAAGTAACTCTCGAAGCGAATTTGGATATTTTGATTGAACAAAACGTATATAACGGAAAATTAAAAAGAGAGACGCATCTTAATCCAGGCACGAAGCGCGAATACACGGAATATCTTTGGTTTGACGACCGTGTAGGTTCAAGCATTGATCCGTGAAAAACAATTGAATTTTCCTCTCCAGAACTAAAATCATACACAATGGATGGGTGAGGGGTAAAAAACCCTGAAAATATAGTTTTTGGAGACCGCGGATTTTCTCCTGGCGGGATAGAGTGAAATTTTTGGTACGGAGTTTTTGAATACAGTCCAGCGTATGCGTATGTAGATAATCGATTTACACCAGACTTTGACAGTACCAAAGAAGACGACAACTTTAAAATAATCTTAGAGGGTGGAGGAATAACGATGGATTTTGTGGAAGAGCCTAACGCTTCATTAGGGAGCACTCAAGATAGGTTAAATTGACTTAAAAAAAAGTACCCCCCCCTTATTTCTAAAGAATCCGGAGAGTGAAAATACCAGGAATTAATTGGTAAAGGATACACACTAAGAATAAACAAGACATCCTTTGAAGATTCGTTTTATAAAGAAATAGAAAGCACATCTTCTTTCCGCTTCTCTGATGATATTTACTCCTCGCGCACCGGAAGGTACTTCCCTTGATCCAATGAAGACGGCGACACATCTCTTGAAAGCATTTTTCTTTCACAAAAAAGCTAGTATAATTAACCCCCCTTACTTATAATTTAGATAAACACATTTGCACTTGAAGGAGTAATCTCATCACACCGCGCCTCAAGAACGGACGCTTGTTATAAATTAATTAGTAAAACTCCAGCACAAAAAAACCACCTTTTTCCTATTGCCAAAATAGCTCAAATTACCCTAAGTTATCATAAAAAATATCCTTTTACAGAGAAAACCAATATTCAAAATAAATTTCTTTGTTTCTCTGAAAAATGATCAATTTTATCAACTAGGTGGGTACATTTGGTTAGGATAGTATAATGTTTAATAAAACTTTGTTTCAGTACATGTTTAGAGAACTAAACCTAGCGGCGTTTTTCAAACATTTAAAAATTTTATTTTAATTTACAAAAATAAATTCGAAATAGAGACTTATTAACAAAAGTGACATAACATCCAACATTTTTCCCCACTTGATTTAAGAAGGATTGTTAGACAACCACCGGTTAGAAAATTATTGACTAGCCTGCAACAAATCCGCCAGACTCACTTCCAGCATCGGTTAAATTGTTGTTAGTAAATGTCAGGGAACTAATAGTGTATCCTGCTGGAGACGGACTAGACCTTGGAGATGCAACCAATGAGCGACCATTGAAAGCTAAAAAAGAAAAATCAAAAGAATTGGCTGATCAGAAAACACTATCATTAGTAAAAACCGGAACAATTTGAGGCACAACATTTCGGCGAGTTAGAACTCGGTTGGTGGTTTGGTCCTCAAGGCGTTCCTCAATTAAATTTAGTAGCATAGCAGCTGTTGGACTAGCGGAGGTTAATGAAGCTAATTGTGACTGAGAAGAATTAACAACTATATTTCAACCAAACTGAAGTCGGTCATTATTACTGGATAATTGAACCGCAAAGGTTCCTGTTGAGCCGTTTACTGATAAAACATCAAGATTGTCTATGCTGACATCAATTACGTATTCAGTTGAATTAACATAAACACCAGGAGATAAGTAGGCATCGTAGTTAATCGAAAGTGAATTTGCTGCAAAAATAATTTGGTTATTCGAAAACGTAGGATTTTGAGATATTGAAACGGCATTAATTCCAGTTATTCCACGTCCCGAGTTTACAACATTATTTCGAATTCGATTTCATAACACAAGTGCATTTTGGTTTGTAGGAACGGAGGTGGAATTTAGTAGTAAAATTGCACTATTAATAACTTGTTCTCCTGCTGCAGGTACAAAAAAGGACAAACCTGTTATTGTTCCTACTGAGGTAATCTCTTGGTTGCTATTAAAAACAATAGATGGAATAATTACCTCAGCTTGTGAATTTCTGAAAAGAAATGTATCAGTTCCGTCTGTGCCCTCAATTTGTAGGCTATCTACTGCAACAAAAGCACCTGTTGAAAGATTGTTAATTGTTAAACTTGTTGAAGGATTTAAAATAGAAAAACTTGTGATTTGTGTAATAGCTGGATTCCCCTCAGCCACATTTAGGTTGGATATTATAGTAAGAAATTGACTGTATAAAAATGCTTGATTTGCATCGGTCGGAACAGAACCATTAATATCTTGTAGTCCAATAATTGCAAATCTCAAAATTTCTTCATTTGTTAGATTCGCAACAAGGTCATTATTTGCTGACGCTGGCACAGTTGCTGTTTGTATTAAATTATTTTCTACATTTAATGTGACATTCAAGACGAAAGACGACTGAGAATTAATATACTCAGTGCTTACAGTGCTGTTAGTTTGAATTATTAAATTGTTTTGCGAAATTGTTAAAGTTGCAGCATTAGCAGTAACTTCACTAGAAGTTACAGACGATAATGGATTTGTAATGGTAATTGAAGTAATTTCAGTTATAGAGTTGTCAATACTATTTAGCCTGTTAAGAATAGCAGTATATAAAACATTAACGGAAG
>JABABL010000018.1 GCA_014238225.1 Mycoplasmatales bacterium | reverse complement strand
CTGCATTTTCGAAGTTCACGCTTAAAATTTTAGTAACTCCTTTTATTTGCATTGTGACACCGTACAAGAATCCACAATTACGCATTGTTTCTTGTCTGTGTGTAATAACAATAAATTGAGTTTCTCCCGTGAATTCATTTAATATTTTGGAAAATCTATCAGCATTGGTAGGATCTAATGCCGCTTCCGCTTCATCTAGGATACTCAACGGTGTTTTAGTCACTTTTAGAATCGCAAAAAGAACGCTTAGTGCAACTAATGCTTGTTCTCCGCCACTTAATAGTTTTAAATTAGTAATTCTTTTGCCAGGAGGAAGCGCTTGGATTTCAACACCAGTTTCTAAGATATCATCAGGATTTGTATATAAAAGTTGAGAAGTTCCGCCACCAAACAATCTTTTAAATAGTTCTGGTAATACTGCATTAATTTGTTGAATTGTTGAATCAAATTTTGTAATCATCATTTGATCAAGTGTAGCTATTACATCTACTAAGCCGTTGTGTGCTTCAGATAATTTAGCATGTTCGCTATCCAATAAATCTCTTCTTGCTTTTTCTTCTTCATACAGTTCAATAGAATCGTAGTCAGCAGAGCCAATTTCATTGATTTGCTGTCTTAGTTGTTTGACAAGTTCTCTTTTTTCTTCAATTTTTTCAGTTATTGGTTTATATTTTTCCTTGGCTGTTTCATATGTTATTTGATATTCTTCCGCTAGCCTTTGAAGTTGATTGGTCATAAGAAATCTAGATTTGTCTACATCAGCATTTTTAGCCTTTATTTCATCTGATAAAGTTCTCTCACGATCACGTAGCGTAACCATTTCTTTATCCAGTGTATCTTTTTGAGAATTTGTTTTAACTTGCTCTAGTCGTAGTGCTTTAATTTCTTCTTCAATTTGAGTACGTTTAGATGTTTCAATGTTTAGTAATTCGTATACTTTTTCATCAGAAGTATCTTGTTTCTCTACTTCTCCCAATGCTATTTTTTCACCCATCAGCTCCTCGTACGTTGAGTTCAAAGAGTTTGCTCTATTTTCATTATCTGTTAGTTTTCCCTTTTCGATTCCAATTCTTGTACGCAACGAATTAATAGAATTATTGGTGGTGATAAGTCTACCGGCATATGTTTGGTCTATTGTATAAAGTTGATTGATAATTTTTTGCTGCTGTTCAACTCTGCTTCCTTGTGCCTGAATAGAATCTGCTGATAAAATTACGTTATTTTTTCGGGCACGAACATCTCCACCAGTGACACTACCACCAACATTAACTGTTTGTCCATCTAAACTCACAACTCTGAATCTTTTTCCAACACTTTTGGAAACTGCAACAGCATTATCTAATGTTTCAACAACAATAATTCTCGCTAGTAAAAAATCAATTGCTTCTTGTATATCTCTTTTGCAATCAACCAATTCATTTGCTATTCCAACAAAACCAGGCAAATATGCAATTGCATCAATGTGACGGTCATCGATATAATTTACGCGTAAGTTATTTAAAGGTAAAAATGTAGCGCGACCACGCCTATTTTTCTTTAGAAAGTTAACAGCGTATTTTGCATCCTCATCAGTCTTCGTTATAATGTTATCTCGTCCACCGCCCAAAACATTATCAATTGCCAGTTGATATTCTGTTTCCACAGTAATTAGAGAAGAAACCGTTCCTACAATTCCACTTAGGACATTTTTTTGCTCCATGATGGTTCTTGGTCCAATATTTAATGAAGAATTTCTTGCATTCACATCTTTTGAGACATCAATTCTCGCCTGAAGATTACTTTTTGTTTCCTCTGCGCCCTTTAAATGTTCAGCATTTTGACGTTTATCATTTTCGATTCCAATGGTTTTTTGCTCAAGTTCAGTTAATTCGCTTTCGTCCTGTTCAATTGTTTTAAGTTGGGTTCTAACTGTTGATGATAAGTTAAGAAACTGTTGTTTTATACCCTTCGCTTTATCACCGGCTTCTTTTGATGTAAGGGAAGAAACATCAATTTTATTTTCAATTATTGCCTTCTTAGCACTAAGTCTTGAAATTGCATCTGAACATTTTTGTAAATAACCGTATTGTACATCAACTTTACCAACTATTTGTTTAGCAGCCTCGCCTAACATTTCTGCATTGGTTTTTTTTCTGTGTAGTTGAGAAGAAGCTATTAAATGATCACGGTCTGTTGCCTCCAATTCTTTTTTTGTTTTGTCGCGAAATTCCATTTGAAAGTTAACATCTTGCAGTATTACACCAATTTCTATTTGCTTTAGTTGTGTTGTTAATGCTCTCAGTTGTTTTGCTTTAGTGCTTTGTTTTTCTAAACGATTCACTTCCTTGTTTATTTCATGCAAAGCATCCTTAATTCTGTCCAGATTAGTTAGAGTTTTTTCTAATTTTGAAGAAGAATCCATTTTGTGTCTTTTATATTTACTAACTCCTGCAGCTTCTTCGAAAAAAACTCTTCGCTGTTCTGGTTTTGCAGAAACAAATTCAGCAACCGTCCCTTGTGAAATTATATTTAAACTTCCTTTTGACAACCCAGTTCCAGCAATAGCACTAGTTACATCTTTTAATCGAACACGTTCTTTATTGATGTAATACTCGTTTTCACCACTACCTTTATATAGTCTTCGTGTTATCTCTACCTCTTTAAAATCCAAATTAATCCTCCCATCAGCATTGTCAAAAACAAGAGAAACCTCAGCCATGTTGACAGGAGGTTTGTCATCACTGCCTTTAAAAATGACATCATCCATGTTGTCACCACGTAGTGATTTAGCGCTTTGTTCACCAAGCACCCATCTTATAGAGTCGTTAATGTTACTTTTTCCCGAACCATTGGGCCCAACCACACCAGTTACACCTTTATTGAATTTTATTTTTGTAAGTTCAGCAAACGATTTAAATCCGATAGCTTTGATGAGTTTTAGATACATATAAGATATATTATATTTTTTTGTATGGATTTTGTATGGATAGAGTATAAATAAAAAATACTTTATTTAAAGAACTTTTTTATTTATACTATTCCTATATGCAAGAAGAAAAGAAACTTCACGAAGGGGAGTTGACAAAAAAAATAAGGGGTTCAAAGGCCTTTTTTAGAAATAAAAACATTTATGTTGTTGTCTTGCTTGCCTCCTTGCCAGCTACCGTGAGCGTTATAGCGTATAGTTTTTATGCATTAGGTGACTCACTTATTTCAACAGAGTTCATTAGATTACCAGGTAATCTAACAAGGGATGAAACACAGTCTATAATCACATCAGTATTCTTTCTTACAATTTTTAGTATTGCCATTTTATCAGGCTGTAATATTCTCACAGGAATCGGAACTGCCAGCCGGTATTCCATAGCGGTGGGTGCAAACAGATACGATCGTGCACAAAAAATCATCGGCAATGGAGTACTTCTTGGACTAACTTTATCGATAATTGTAGGAATATCTATTATTTTTTGGACGCCACCATTAATAAGAGCACTTCGTGATTTAGCAGATCCTGTGACGAATAGCGCCACAGACTCCAGCTTTGAGTTGATTGTAGATGAATCTAGAAGGTACATAACTATTTTGGGAGCTGGAATGATCCTCTCTGTATTGTCGTATTTGCTTCCGTCGCTGTTACGAAGCGAAGGGCATCCTATTCACTCGATGATTGGAGTTTTGGGAGGAGCAGCAATAAATATAAGTTTTGATTTCATATTTATAGTCGGTCTAAAAACAGACATTGCGGGGGCAGCATTCGCCACTTTGATAGGTTATTTGTTCACAATTAGCTATTCATTGAGTGTTTTTGCATTATATAAACACAAGCATGTCCTCAAAGGATTAATAAGTCTAAAATTCATTCCTTCGATTTACTTTGAAATTGCAAGCGTTGGCGCAGGGGCCTTTGTCCGCTTCATTGGAGAAGCTATTGTGCCATTATTAATGGCAGTTGTCACTATTCAATTCGCGATTCGAGCCTCTACTACACCATTTGACAATGCATTATTTTGGTCTAGAGTCACTGGCATTGTAATTTTATTCTCTTCATTTTTCAGGCGACCGGCATTTGGTTTTATACAAGGAATGCGGACAGTTGTTGGTTATTTTTATGGCGCGAGAGACAAAGATAAATTAGTAAAAGCTGTAATTTTTAGTTTTTCTTTAATTTTTGGTGTTTTAGTTATATTCTTAATTTTTGCTGAAACACTTCCTGCGCAGCTTGTTTCACTTTATGTAACAGACAACCCTGAGGTTGCGGAGTATGCGACAAGGGCACTTAGAATTGCTTCAATTAGTATCCCAATAATAGCCCCTGTTTTTCTCGTTTTGGAGTTCTATCAAGGGACAAATAGATTTATCAAAAATATGTTAATCTCTTCGTTACGCGGTGTTTTGGTATTTATTCCTGTAATATTTATTCTCCAAGCCATCATTAGAAGCAGCGGGTATTTTGATTTAATTTGGTATGTATTTTTAATTACTGACTCGATCGCATTTCTGGTTGTTATTCCATTTGCAATTGTAGATTTCCGAAAATTAAAATCAGGAAAATACTTTGAAGAAGACAAACATTTAGCAAGATTAAAACAATAAGTTTTTCTGTCTCTTTTTTTATGTTATTTTTTTGTTAAACTTAAAAAGATACAAAAGGAGTTATAT
>JABABL010000017.1 GCA_014238225.1 Mycoplasmatales bacterium | reverse complement strand
TCGCAGGTCATAGCTCTTTCTAAAACTAAAAACCACCCCGAGGGGTGGTTTCTTAACTTATAAGTTAATGGTGTTTATTAACCATTTCTGAAAAACCTGTTCTTAGTCTTTCTAAAACACAATCCATTTAATAAGACAACCCAACCAATTTTCAAAACCTTAACCCAACCCTTATGGTTTGTGTCTAAAAATAAAAAAAGGGGCGCCCCCCCTTTTTATGAAAACAAAAGCGAAACACCCCAACATGTATACTTTAATTATAGTATTTATATTAAAAATATTTCGGATATTTTAATTTAATTTAAGGAGGGTGGTTCTCTTTTGTTTTCGGGGAACACCTTATTTTTTTATTTTTGTTTGTCCATCGCATTTTTTGCAAAATGCTCATCCAAACACAACACAACCTTTTTGATTCCCGCCCATGATTAGGGTTTTGCACAGCCCAACCATTTTTTCACGGCGCTAGCCGTGAAAAAACCCTTGTTTGCAAACAAGGGTTTTAAAATAGATTCTTGATGAATTTTTATTTGATTTTTCTTACTAGAGCATCTCAAATTGCTGAATCGTTTTCGTTATGAAACCTAATACTGTCTGCTCCACTTTTTTTATAAATTTCGTGAGTTGTATTTCTTAGTGATTCTTCACTGACCAGATACTCATAAATTTCTTGAGCAATTGTTTCGATCCTTTCGTTTTTGACTTTTCAAAAAGTTTCTTCTCCGCCTCTATGAGATAATCTCAACATTATGTTTGGTATAATTAACTTAATACATGAAAAAATTAACTAAAAAGAAAAAGTTACTATCTTCCATGTCTGCGCTTGGAGCTGCAATGGTAGGGGCCGGCACGATTGCAGGTACTGCAGTTGGAGTACATGAAAATTGATTGGTTGATAGGTACGAAGGATTGAATCGAGAAACCGCTGAAACGGTAAAAGAAGCAGCTTTTAATTATTTACTAAACCCAAGCAATCAATGAAACCTTGATTCATATGAGTACAATATTCAGCAACGAAGTTTATTTTTAATAAACATGGAAGACAACTTTACTTACGGCAACCCATCTGTCCCCTTTGATAGTTTTAAGATATTGTTAGACAAAACAAAACCCGCGATAGGAAAATTTACCAAAATTATTAGTTACAATTTTGGGAATGTTTCGATTGAAGACTTGGAACTTCGAAGCCTCGCTACAAAAGGCATTCTCGAGGAAGGTCAATTAGGTGGGTGAATGCACTTTGACATGAACTGAGAAGTTAGCGAATATTCCATGCTTGTTGAAGATGAGAACGGGCGACAGTACACTTTTTCCCCTAGATATACTAACCCCCAAAAAACTTATGTTGGGTTTTCCTCTAGCGCTTATTGGGCGGAAGTTGAAACGTTTGTCAATGCTGATTATCCAGGGATAGAAAATCTTTTTGGTTCTAAACGAACAATATTATATGATACTGATTTTAGCTTTTTAAGCAGCAATACGGTTTTACTAAAAATAATTTATTAACTTTGAATTTCTGTAAGTTTGTAAAAATTAGATCCAACAGATCCCACCGCCATCTCTCCTTACAGGGTTTACTCTCTTTCCAACTATACCACAGAATTAGACGGCCTTATTTTTAGGTTTGTGGGTATACCAACCTCTAAATTTGCAAACGAGTTGCTTAAATCACTACTATCAAAACGCGAATCGTATGTAACCACTTTCCCCTCATAAACAATTAAATCATTGGTTACCAATGCTTCACCGTTAGGGGCGGCACCAATTATTGGACTTGTATATGGTTGTCTGATTAAGGATTGGTTGTCTAAATCCACTAAATATAATCTAATTTCTGAAACTGAAGGGTTTGTTTCTATGTCTGCACTAACTGTGGCAAAGAGATTCCCGTTGCTGTCCGAATACAAAAATTCTAGGGTTTCTTCTGTGCCTAAAGTTGACGCAGGAACAACCAAGGTTGGTCTGGTGGTTGCAGTGTTGTATTGATAAACCCCCTGTGGGATGGGGTTTGAATTAAAATCATTGTCGCTGAAAGGAAGAAGGAAAAGAGAATTTGTTGTGGAAAAATATTCTATATCTTTATAGTTACGAGTATTGAAATCAATTAAGTCAGAGGGGTCTGGGTCATTTGGTAAATCGCCACTTATTGGAAGAACACTTATGATTCCACTAGAGGTGTCAGTTAAATTGTCTGTAATTGTTGCTTGGTTTGTTCTAGAAAGCCCTTCAGAAGTTTGGTTGTTAGCAATACTTGAGACAAAATTTCCATTAACAACAAATGCCTCTGTTGTTAAATGAGGGTCTGTTAGTGCAAAATTATCAAAAACAGCGCTACTTCCGCCATCGATCAAACCTACACTTAGAGTGTCAAAATGAAATATATATAAGCCGGTGTCTGTCCCGCTAGAAGAAGAGAGAAGAAGAGAATTGGCAGGTTGAGACCCCGTGTTATCACTAATCATGCTTCATATAATTCCGCTTGGGACTGAGGCTTGATTAATTTGATTGGTGAAGTTTGTGAATTCAACTCCATCGGAACTTCTAAAAAATTCATTATTCATAGTAATGATTAATTCGTTTAATTCTCCTGGAGCTTGGATAAACGATGGTGCTTGTTGGGAGTTTCAGTTGATTGTGCTGTTGGAGCTTATTTGTAAAACTTCACTTCCTTGGGAGTTTGTAATGTTTTCGAGACTAATTAAGTCGTAGCCAAAAATACCAAATTGTAAATCCCCCGCATTATCTATAATGTCGTAATAATAAAGAACATTGTTTCAAACATACGATCTTTGGAAATCGGTTCTTGCTTGAATTTGACCTTGTTCATTAAACTTATTTAAACGAATTGAGTGTTCTCCTAATTCAAAATCTAAAGTTAGTGATGATGTAGGAATGTTGGATTGCCCCGCTGTTCCATAGGAAATCATAAAATTCAAGCTTCCTTTTGCGAACAATTCATCAGTTTGTGAATTTTGTAAAAATGAAACGGAGAGGTCGTTTGCAATCACATTATTATTTGCTGTTGTAGCAACAACTTCTAAATTAACCAATTCGCGATTATAAGTGATTCCCGCATCGCTAAAAGGCATTAACAGCGTGTCTCTTATTCCTTCAAGGTTTGTTGTGAAATCTACAATTGTTTGTTGGATAAGGTAGGGGTTTTGTTCTTGAAATTGATTAAATCACTGGGTTAGGTTTTCGGTTAATGTCGAGTTTAACAAGAACATAACGAAATCAGGTGCGTTGGATGGATTGGGAACATAATTATTGATCAAAGTTATATCTCCAAAAGAATTTACTGTATTTGCAAAATACCCCTCATATAATATCCCTCCATAAGTCGCTTGCGCCAATCAAACAACGGTATATTCAGAAGTGTTCTCTGAAATTTGTCCTGATAAAGACATGTTTAAATCAAAAGCTGAGAAATCCTCTGCTACGTTTATATTAATTGGGGATAAATAAGAATTAGAAATATACCAAACCATATTAGGTAACAAGTCTCCTAGAGAACTAATTGGGTTGTTGGGGATTCGAGAAGACAAAGCAAATCTGCTGTTAACCAACGAAGCTGCTTCTTGTAAATTATTTACGACAACTTCTCTTTCTTGATTACATGCTTGTGCAACTGCAGCAATTGATACTGTTCCAATCATTGTTGAAGCTCCGATGACAGAGATGATTGTTTTTTTAGTTTTATGTTTCATTATTATTCCTTTCTAATTTGTAAATTCAAACAAAAATGATTCTCTATTAAAAGAAAACATAACAGCATAAACAAACGCTGACGCTTCGTTTCCATTGAAATCTACAGTTGTTGAGGATTCTCCTTCTGGGTGTTGGTATATCTTCCTGTTAATGACATTGAAACAGATCCCATTAGATCAGTGACATTTAAATTGCTAGTTGCAATGGTTGTAATAAAACCATCTGTTGCGGCCTCTATTCCTTGGGTTTGCAATGTGACGTTTAAATTATTAAACAGTAAAGTTCTCAAATTTTGAATTGAAGGGTTTGTAGGAGCGTTCCCTTCGGATGTGTTGTAATTTTGAATTAACAAATTAAAATTGTTGGTTGTTGCAGTTTGATCGTTTTCGGGAGTTAAACCTGTTGGTGTACACTCTTGAGCAACTACCCCAACGACCGTTGTCGAAACAACCGTGGCGGACAAACCAGCTGTAAATATTTTGGATTTATTTAATCTCTTCATTTTTCTATTATAACGATTTCCCTTAACTTGTTATTCCCCTTCTTTTGGAGGTTGTATCCTCGCGGATATTGTGCTTTAAGAAGGTCAATTCAAAGTATTTCGTGCTGTTTGTTTTTAGTAATTTTTTTAGTTCCAAAAAACTAGAGAGATTTTAGTTTCGGTTCTACTGCCAAAAGAAATCAGATAAAGTTTGTTCAGCCACTTCCTTTCATTTGGGAGTGGAAGTATTGGTCATCTGGATTGTTCCAAGAATTAATATGGTGTTGATGAATTCTGTTTTCAACGTTCGTACTTCTTCCAACATATTCTTTTTTAGTTGAAACATCTCACGCTAAGTAAACACCGTAGTAAAAATGTTTCCTGCCCTTTGATCAATGCGGATAATAATTATTTACTATGGTTTTTGTAAAACCTAGGTAAGGAAGTGTTTTTCAAAAAATCTATTTTTTCAATATTGAAACAGGCTTTCTGTTAGATTGTTGTCTTGTAAAAAAATACCGTGGGTATTAAGATTATCTCAGTAGAGTTTTTGTTTTTCAAAAAAAGTTTGAATACTTTACCAATTATTTTTTACCCTTCAGCATTTTTTTATAAAGCATGTGAGCTTCGTGTATTTCTTCGTAAGATAGTGGGGGCAAATCTTTTGTAATTCAAGTGGTTTCTTCGTCATAATTGTCTATGTCGGGTTTTAGTTTTCCTTCTCTGATTAATTTTTGATAACCCAATTGACGACAATAAATGATCAAAGCGGATTGGTAACGTTTTTTTGATTGGGTTTCCAATGTTCAGTCTTTAATTCGAGAATGGCACTCCGCTAATTTTTCATTCAGAGCTTTTACTATTTCTTTATCGTCCTTGAACAGCTTTAACTGGTATTGAATCATCTCTATGTCTT
>JABABL010000016.1 GCA_014238225.1 Mycoplasmatales bacterium | reverse complement strand
CTCGTTTAAGCTTTTGGATAAAAACACCAAAATAACAGTTTTAAATAGTGACGGTGAAAAATTTGAGCTAACACTATCTCCAGATACCCCCGAAAGAAACGCAGGGATTGCGGGTTCGGTCACACTTAGCCCAACCAAACTAGCAGGCCCAAGCCTATCTAGAGAAAACATATACTTACCTGAATATGCGTATCGCCTAAATTTTAACCTTTCTAACGTTATTTCCCACCTTGTTATTTCGCCTGTTTAATAATTGAATTAACTTCTATGTCTTTGTGTGCTGTTTATATATTTAGATTTTAAAATACGCTATTCACCAGAAATAATAAAATCAAATGCGCCGGTTGCACTTCCCGCAAGAGGTATAGTTGGGTTAAATGAATAGTCAAAACTGTAGACTAGTGGCCCAGAATCAGGCGAAGTAGTGCCATCAAAACCTTCATATTCATATGTAATGACTCCCGTACTAATTTCAACCGAAACGCTTCCTTCTTGCAAAGTCGTTGCTACAATACTGTCCTCATCAAAAGTAGGCAATACCGCAAATTGCAATCGTGACACTTCAAAACGAGCGCGTTCTGCCTCATCAGTACTTCCATCTACTGCAAATCCAGTACTCCTTGTAATGGCAGTAATTAAATTAAAATAATCAGTATCGGGAGTATTGTAAAAATCAAACAAGCCTGTTGCAATTATTCTGTTAATGTAGAAGTCATCGGCAATTTCTTGAACAAGTATATTTTGTGTTCCAGCATCGGGATTGTCCAAGTTAAAATTAAACATTGATAAAGCAAATAAAGGTGTGTTTTCAACTTCAGAGGTAAAGGTTATTCTTGAACTTGATCCAAGAACATTAGCAGTCACACTACCAAAAACAACAGTAAAATCATAGATATTCTGTGATACATTTCGAACACTAGTAATTCGAAAATCCAAAGTTACATTACTTAACAAGACTGTGTTTGAAGTAATAGAGACAATGTTGGGTTGAGGGTTGGCTTCATTGTTGTTTGCGTCTATGTATAATGATCAAAAATTTTGTAATCCGACTTCACTTAAAAAACCATCAGTTTGTGTAAAAACCGTATTATTATAATAATCTTCTACTGGGTTGGATGGTGTTGGTCGACAACTTTGTGCAACAGCAGCAACTGATGCTCCAGCAACAATCCCTGTTACTCCTAATGTCGTTATAATTTTTTTCTTGTTTTTAATCATGAAACCTACTTATTACTAATTATATTCTATTAAATTCGCACTATTCAAGCAAAATGTATCTACTGGATATTTGAAAATAAACAATTAAAAAACAATAAAAATGTTATATTTACATTAGGCATTATGCTGGCTAGATCCTCCATAGGTGAAAGCGCAGATGTGAGCGAGAGCAATAATCGTTTGTTGGCATGTGCCTTTTTTTATTTTTTAATGCACTATAACTGTGTTATTCACCCACTATTCCAGAAAATGCTTGACTGCATTTATACTATTGCAACTAAAAGTACCCACTCAGATAATCAAAGTAACCTATTAAATAGTCGATAAAATGGAATATCTTATGGAAATGAAGAGTTTACACAAATTTAAAAAAGAACTTTAGGGCGATAGAGGAATTCTGTGATTCGAACCAGTACATTTAGGTGTGTAGTGCGATAGTATCGCTTTTATAATTTAAGAAAAACATTGATTTAGAATTGCACTTTTTCTCGTAAATATCGCTCATGAACACGTGGAAGATGGGACGGGAAATTGTATTTTTTACCAGAGTCATTTGCTCTAGCAAGAGAAATTAGTGAGATCTTTTTTTGTACAAAAGTCATTCCTCCTCACGAGAATATAATTTTCCTTGTGTACACTTGGAACATAATAATAGTAATATTCCAACTAAGTGTATCCTCTTGGTTCATAGAAACTATAATTTTTTTAAGATAAGAGAAAAACGATGTACAATCAATATTTTTTGTTTAATGTTGTGTTTTCAAGTTAATTTGAGTTGTTTTACCTCTTGTTATTTCCTGATTTCTCACTCATTTTTTTGGACAACTCGTTTATGTTTTTGTAAGCTAAATATTCATTAGTTCATCAATGTCTGTTTTTTGCTGTTAATTTAAACTTGATTCTTCTTTTTACTAAAGATTATTGTATCTTAAGTCGAGTGAGGAAAAAATAGTGAGATAGTATCCTTTGAGATTGCTTGAGAAGGGGTCAATTAAACAGTTGTTGCTACACGCCTTGTTCCCGTCTGCAACGGAAGAATAGTTAAATCAGATAACACACAATTTTTTACCTCATTAACTAAACGCCTGAAATTCTTTTTTAGAACACAACCTTGTTTTTAACACTATTCTAATATTCAAGTTTTGTAGTTAGTCTTGCACTATTAAAATAATCAAAAGAAATGTTGTACAAAATTTTTTGATTTGGATTATATGATTCGTACAGTCCCTTCTCTAATCAATAGGGAGAAGCCGAAAAGAAAAGAAAGCGTCTTCTTTCTCCTGGATACCCTCAGTGAGTGTATCGCGGTAACTTTTCCTGAGGACTAAAATAATACTTCTTTCCTGCAGAGTCCACAAGCGTAGCTGAAAATCTATCTGAAAAGAGAAGAGAATAGAATGATTGTCAATCTCCCCGAGCAGCAGATTTATTTTTTGGTGGTTCAACCTCGTTTTCATCACCAAATAATATGTCTGTGTTTGTTTTTAAATCAAAATCAAAAGAAAGTATCTTAACAAATGTTTTTGGAAATCCTTTGTTTTTGTCTAAAAGAACGGTATGATCGGCTCAAAGACTCTCGTCAAAAGAATAGTGTTTGGGATCATTAAAATCGTTCAATATGTTGGTATAAATATTCTCTTCGTACGTGTTGTTTTCTCATTCATTAGAGGGATTTGTTAGAACATTAAATATAGCATTGTTTACCTTTTCAGCCTCTTCTCTAGTCATGCCTTTATACATGTTTGCTAATGCTGATAAATTAGAATTTTCTATTAAACCAACTCCGGCGCCCGTTACCGCTCCAAAACTAGTAATGCCACACAACGATACAGATTTAACAATTTTTTTTAGTTTTTTGTCTTTGTATTTCATTATATATTGGTAATTATATCACACAAAAACGACAAGCCTTTTTGTACCAGACTAATCTGAGTAGGTTGATTATGAATTGTTTTTTATTTTATAAAATGCAAGCACTATTTCTTACTCCGTGCTCAGAGACAAATCTGTTGACTCAATTAAGGAATTAGTCAGTGTCTCTCAAATAATATTAAACTTCCTAATCGTATCTTTCAATGTCTTTGCCACATCCTCCACGAAGCCTTCATTTGTAGCCCATATCCTCTGATGAGCGGGATTTTTATCAACATGCATTGAATTTCTGGCGCCCCAAATGTCTTCCATTTGGTGAATGCACAATTCCGTTAATGGGTAATCAATATTCTTGTTCTTTACAATTTCATATAAAAAATCCCATTGAGTACCGACTTTAATTTCTCTAGGATTTACGCCGGGATTACTTTGATAAATCATAAAAGAGACCTTAACTATACACTCGACTATACAGCCCATTAAGAATATTTTTGATATTTTATAAATTTTCGCTGTTCTATTTTCCGCAACTAAAAGGTTGTTTAATTCATCAACTGCAATTGCGTAAGGTTCTCCGCAAATTCAAAGCTGTATTCTCTCCTCGCGAGTTCATGACAAAATATGCGTGTAGCTTTTTTCTAAAATTACTTTCTTTTCTTGTTTTTCTTTCATTTTTTACCTCGAATTATATTGTATAGTATCTTTAGGTAGTGGTTTTCTTCGAAAACCAAGACTTTAAATGAGAGTTTTTTGTCTTCACACCGAGAGGAGTATACCGTTATGAAAAAAACGTAACAAATCAATAAAAGATGCTGAGAATAAGGAGGTTTGCTGTGTCTTTTTTTGTTTGTTTAAAAATCCATAACAAGGAATATGAAAAGAACAAGAAATGTAAAATTTACAATTTATGATGTTGTGATTATTGGATTAATGGTTGCAGTAATTGTAGTAAGCAACTTATTAGACAATTTTATACCTGGATTATCCCCACTTCACTTAATAATAACAGCAGTTATTTTTAGTTTTTTGGGAATATATAGATCCGCAATAGTGCTTACTCTTTTTGCAATTATTTTTTATGTAACAGGAGGCATTAGTTTCATTGTTGGATGAGAGCAATTCGTTATTTTGTGAATAAGTGGATATTTTTTGTTAGGCACTTGTTTGTTTGAAAAATTATGTGTTTCTAAAAAAACAAAAAAAATAAATTTTGTCAATTGATTCTTTTTGTGATTAATTACACAATTTATATTCCTGCTAGTTGTTGTAATTGCTAACACATATTATTTTCCAGGTGTATCAAATTTTGGAACTAGAATTGCCTTATCTTTTGCGTTGCCAGGAAATTGGCTAAATAATTTGGTGGCGGCTATTTCTGTTCTTATAATTGTTCCGTTAGTGTGGAGGCCTATGAGAAAAGTTACGAAAAATATAGTCTCTCAAGGCTATCTTAAATATTAAAAAACAAGGAGAAAAAATGAAAATTAACAAATGTATTAAATGCAGAAAAAATATTACAGAAAGTAAAGAAATAATGTTTTCAAACAAAGATTTCGATCTTTTTTGTCATGAAAATTGTCTGCAAAAATTAAAAAAACAACAAGAAAAAATTGAAACAGGGGATATCGCTTTTTCTAAGTTCAGTGAAGAAATTGTAGAAACCATATCAAAAAGGGAAAAAATAAATTTTGAAAACTTGAATATTTCCCAAAAAGAAGCGTTTGTTTCAATACTAAAAAGCGGGGAATTAATTAATGAAGAATTTGAGAGGATGATAAAGCTACAGTCAATTATTAAACAACTAGATTCTGATTTAGCAAATTTCTATTTATCCATATATGTTATCTTAGCGGCACAGTTAGAAAACATCATAAACATATTTTTTATGTTGTATTGAAATGATTTTCTTCAAGTAACTGAGAAAGATTTTAAAACCAATGAACATTTAAAAAGAGTTAATTACAAAATGTATAAGGATAACAAATCAAAATGACAAAATGGTGACCTTAGATTTAGCAATCACGATATCATACAGTTTTTTTATTTTCTAGAAGAAAATTTAAACCGAAACCTAGGATTATTTGAGAAATCGGAAGATAGAAAAGGAATTTGAGACTCTTTAAAAAGAATCTCGGCAAAAAGAAATTTGATTCATGGAGCCACTACATATCCAAAATTAGAAACTTTTATTTCAAGAAACAATAATAATTTAAGTCACAATGAAATAAAGAGACACAAACATACCATCAAATGATTAAATAAAAAAATGCACCAAAAAATTGAGAATTTAAAAGAAATATGCGAAATTGACTTTTCCTTTAAAAAATCTAAACATGAGTAAAACTAAAAATAATTGTTATTATTCGTAATGACGTTTTCAAATATTTATATTAAAAACATTTGAAAACTGAATTGTATATAATATTTCTAGGAGAAAATGATGGAAAAATGCAATTGTAAAAAGAAAATAACAGAAATAGAGGAATGATTCTCAGATGAATTATATGAACTATATGATTCATTATTTTATGCATTGGATGGATGAAGTATGAATGCACCCCGTGCATGAAACGGGAATGAAACCGCTACTTATTACTTTAAGGTCAAGTTAGCAGAGGATATTATTATTGGAATAAAAGATAATGCTCAATATGGGGAGATGAGCCAATGAATACAAAACGGAGAACCAAGCATTACCACTCACCGTTTAACAGGGGCAGATTTCTTTATTGATTGAAAAAAGCCTGATGGAATTTTAGAGGCAGCAAGAATAGTAATTAAAAATTCGGTTGAAGAAGAGTTAGTTGCAAAAGCTCAAAAATACATAGAAAGATACGAAGAAAAAACAACAAGAAAATTAAAAGAAAACACAAAACTTCAAGTTGCTTCAGACAAGATTAATAAATTAAAAGCTGAAATTTCAAAAATTGAAGAAGACGCCAATATCCCTGTTAAGAGAAGAACCAAATATATTAAAAAAGAAATTTGCTAATTAAGTAGCTATGCAATGCATACAATATTTAGTGCAAGAATAATTAAATCTTTTAGTAAGTAATTGCTGTGTTGTTGATTATTCCTGTTGGTTAAAACCAGTGGATTCACAGTAGTATAGTATTTAAAGATTCTAGTAGAATTGTTGCTAAGTGTGTTTCTTTTGCGGGTGGATGATTTTGAATAATTTAAAGATACTTTCAATTA
>JABABL010000015.1 GCA_014238225.1 Mycoplasmatales bacterium | reverse complement strand
GGAATCCCTTGAACAGATTTAGAACCATCAGAACCAGATGACCCAGGCATACCGTGAACGGGCTTAGAACCTTCACTACCACCTACTTCTTGACAAGGAGAAACACCTGAATCCATACTAGAAAGAGAAGAAGTTCACGAAGTGTTCCAAGACTTTTACAGTTCGTTAAATGCAACAGTTTATTCATTAAACAGAATTGTTGATGTTTTACACACACCTACAGAACGAAGCCAACAAATTTTCTGAGGATTGCTTCAAGAAGCTTTTGAATCTAAATTTGGATCTCTTGAGGATATTTTGCATTGAGAATTTACTTATAACATTTACGATTTAGAAATCGAGGGTCACGACGGAGAAGAATACGAAAACAATTCAATAGGTACATTTGACGATGACGACGATGATGACGACGACGAGATGACGATGATGACAAAGAAGGACGCAAAGAAAAGGACGTTGAGTACATTGGCTCTGGACTTTTAACTTTTAAAATAGATGTACAAATAACTCCTTCAAACCTTGACACTAAGTACTACACATGAGATATTCACGATCTGCTGTTTACATCCTCTGGTTTAGACTTTGGTGATATAGATTACAACATTGGTCACAAAACAAAATCACACTTTAAAAATTTAAAAGCTCCCAAGGCTTAAATAACAAAAACCACCATACCAACAGTAAAATCAACTTAAACACTCATACAAAAGAGCAATAATTTTATTTTTTGTTTTATTGTAAAGTCTTTATAATAAAATGTAACGCAAGGAGTTATTATGAAAAAGAATCAAAAAATTGCAACAATATTATCCACAACAGCTATTGCTGGAGGAATAGGGTTAGCAGTTGTTGCTCAACAGTGCGGACCAGACTCAAACAATAATAGTGGTGTGTCAATGGTGCAAACAGCACTACAAGAAATAAGTGGAGCGGTTACATTACCTGATAATAACACCAACGGAGGATTACTAATAAGTCAAATACTTGGCATACTTCAAGGAATTGATGGTAACGTTACTGGTATTTCCAGTCTTAACATCATGAACATTAATACATCAGTAACAAACGGTCCAAATAACACCGTTCTTGTTGCACAAAACTCTTTAACTGTTAATACAGCGGGTGGTGAATTTAACACGTATACAAACACCTCTATTTTAACTATTTCTAACATTATAGTTACGGACGGCACAATTGAAAGCTTAACAGTAAGCAATTCCTTTGGTACACAACCTACAAACAGTGAATTTTTACGTTCCACATTCTATAATTTGATGACTTCTATAAACGCTGGAAACGGCGCAAGCAACCCGAATCAACAAACTATTTTTGGCATCCTTCTTACTTATTTAGATTCAATAGAACCTAATGGTGGAATCACTAATATAACTAGTATTTCTTTTAATAGTAATGCGGAAAATGAAATAGAAAACATTGTTGTATCTGACAATGCCTCAACCATAACCGTTGCTCAAAGCGCGCTTTCTATTTCTACCAATGGAACCGGAGTCAACCTTTTCCAAAACAATATTCAGGATTTTGTTATAAGTGGTTTAATTGTTAACAACAACACTATCTCCTCAACAAGTGCTAGTGCTAGTGGATTAGGTCCGGTCTATGAAAATTTACAAATCATTTCTGGTTCCTTACAAAACTTAACGACAATAACAGGGCAACCCCCTGCAGGAACTAACCTTAGATATTGATATGATTTGTTTTTAGCTAGTTTAAATACCATTAGCAACGGTTCCGTAACAGCAATAACAAGTATAATAATTCCCAATGTCGCAGGATTTGTAACCAATGTAAGTGAGACAGGCGCGACCATTAGTTCTAACAGCATGACCTTTGAAGTAGAAGGTGGTCCTTACCTTACATATCAAAACAACGGACCGCTTGTTATAAATGGAATCTCAACCAACTTAAGTAATGGTTTGCTGGAAGGAACTCCTGCCATAAATGAACCGATGAACAACTTAATTGCTCGACCAACTAATGCAGAAATTATTTTAAGAGATGTAAATAGTTTGAATGGGCTTACTTCCAATCCTGGAACGGGCGCTCAAAATGTTTTATGAACAGCTCTTTTAGCATACATAGACACACTTACCAGCAGCAATGTTTCAGCAATTAGTGAAATTACAATCGTCAATAATGTAACTCCACCAGTTTTTACAAACACTAATGCCAATTTAATTGGAATACACCAGAATTCCATTTTTATTAGAGCACAAAGTGATCAAGGAGTGATTGAGTTTTCAAACCCAATAAACGAGGTTGCTGTTAACATGGTTGTAATAAATAGTGGAGAAATATCTTCAGTAGGAACAATTTCCGGATTGTCCAATGTTCAAACAGCAGAATCCGCACTCTTGTCGTTTGCAAACGTCATAGATTCGGCTGTAACTACAAATCCTTCCGTTAATGCTTTAAGACAAATTATTATTGATCGAGCAGAAGAAACCATTACAGATCTACAAACCGTTACATCAATTTTTATTTCTGGAAGACCTGCGTCAATCACAGCACCGGTTGGTACTAATTCCATAGAAATTGCGACAGGCGCACTAACAATTGTAACTACCGGGACAAATACTACGAATTACCAAAATCTTTCCGGTCCTTTTATTATTGAAAACATTGTTTTGACAAACAATAATTCCCTAATTACTTCGGGAAGTACAACCTCATCCTTTGAAGCTGCTGCAACGGAGAGCGAAACAATTATTAATACCATAAGACAATTGGAAAGTCTTGATGGCACTAATCCACCACTTGGGGGAGGAGCGTTAGTTTTGTATAATGGTTTCATCTCCGCATTAACCACCGCTAACGGAGGAACTCAAATATCCACAATTAGTGATTTTACTATTTCTAGCTCTGCAGGTATAACCGTTGACCTAATTGGGGTAAGTGCAACTAACACCGGCGCCTTTATTACTGCCAACGACTTGTCTATAACTGCAACTGATGAAAACTCAGTTACAACAACGTTTACCAACAACAACACAACTTTAATAATTCCTGAAATATTACTTAATACCACTTCCATTCCAAATGAAATAAGTTCTGTTGGTCCAATTACTGGCTTGTTTGCTCCTTTAACACTTACAGAGATAAGCGAAAATACTGTTAGAGAGTTAAACGGTTTAACCGAGCAACCAACAGATTTAAATCAACTTGCTGTTTGAAATAGAATTGTAATAGATATTCAAAGAGCGGTACAAGTTCCCAGAATGATTCAAGGAATAACCGGAATATTAATTGATGATCCAACCAATAATGTATCGTTTGACTCTGCTAGCAACATTATTAGAATTAATTCGGGTGCTATGATTGTAAATTATGACTCTAACTTGTCCCCAGGATTTTTTCGAAATACTTCTAATTACGAGATTACCATAAACGATAATGGGGGTGTTTTACAAATTGTAAGTGCTACAGATAGTTTTGATTTAATATTGTCTTCTGGAGCAGAAGTATTGGAAAGCACGTATAACCAATACACTTACTCCACCGCTGCGGAGTTGAACGGATATGAGGTTGGCAACCTTGCCAACTTTCAGCAACTCTTATTTGTAGGCTTTCAAGAATCGGGAGTACCGAGCTTAACCAGGTTTAGGGGGGACGCATTTACTATTACAAATATTGCACCTTCGTTTACTGATACAGCCGTTACATTTACTCCAGGCAGTATAGTACTAGAGATAGGAGCATTTAATGGAGATGAATATCAAGTAACCGTTGTAGACACTGTGACTTTGTCTAATTTTGAAGTTGATTCCAATGGAGATATAGACGCCACCCGTACAGTTGTGAAAACCGGTAATTTTGTAACAGCACTAATTACATAGACGGTTTTAGAAATGGATTATTTTTCTACTCACAATATGAAAAAGCACTGTTTCACCACCTTAAATTAAAAACGCTTGTTTCAAGACACCAACAAAAATTAATAGATAATAATCTTGTATAAATTACATTTATATTTTAGAAAGGAGATTATTTTGAATAATAATCTAAAAAAAATCCTTACAGGGGCTGGCTCAATTGCAGCAATGTCTGGGGTAATAGGTGGCGCAGCTGCTATAACAGGAGAAAACATAGCAACTACTGCTACTGCAGATATTCCACTAACCGTGGATGATGATAATTACAGACTTACACATGTACAATCATACTCAGCTCAGGACAACAGCTACAAAGGCGAGGGTATATTTAATAGAAAACCAGTTACTCGCTTTACCTATCAAGTAGACAATAACGCTGGATCATTTCAGTTGGCGACATTTGATGATGACTGACATTTTGATTTATTTTATCCCCACACACAGACAATTGTGCAAAACATTACTGTAAATATCCCTGACAATAACTTAGTTTTCGGTGGAGAACAAACATTGAACATGAAAATTGGATCCTCGCTAGCATATAATTCAAAGACCAAAGATCATCTGCAAGAGAAAGCCATGGTTCTTCCATGAACTGGAATACACGCTTTTAAATCAATAGAACTTCGTATCACACATACATTCGACGCATATGTTGAGTTTTTATTTAGTCATACTGTAAAAACGACTACTCACGTGGAATTAATGGGTGGAATGCTGAGAGCGCCTCAATAAAAAATTAATTAGTTTATTTAAAGTAAAAAAATATATTTCAATTGGTTCCCTATAGCAGGGAACCAATTGTTTTTTGTACTGTATCAGCTGTTTCCTGCAATGAAAGATGTTTGTAGGAACGATATTCCATAGGTTTATGAATGATAATTTTAATCTGTGTTTTTTCTTTACCAAAAATAGACACTTGATCAGCGTTTTTAATAGTTATTGGCAAGATAGGAGCCTTTGCTTTGTGAGCAATCAAAAAGGGCGACTTCGCAAAGGGAATCATTTGTTTTGAATATGTTTTCTCTCCTTCCGGAAAAACAAAAACACTTTTCTTCTTATTCTGTAGTGTGTTAATAGCTTTTTTAATTACTAGAACACCACTTTTAGTGGACTGTTTTCTAAAAAAAATCGGACTAGTAAGCATAATCATGTACTTCATCAACAATCCCCTTCTTAATCTTTCATTGGCCACAAAAATTACATCAGTTTTTTCTGCTAAAACAACAAGTAACGAGCTTATATCAGCAGAGCTCTGGTGGTTACTAACTATTAAGTAGCTTCTTTCGTTCGGTTTCTTCAATCAAGGTACCCTTTTTTTTGTAAAACAAAGGTCTATAACTTTGTTTTCGTAATTCAGAACATTCTCGCCGTATTTAAATATCTTAATTATGGTTTTTTTAACAAATTTTGCATCAACGGCATTTGGAAAGATCTTTGTCAATTGTCACATCAAAAACCCCAACACTCAATAATAGATAAAAACAGGTGAAAAAAAGATAATTTTTGCAAATACTAGTAAGGAATGAAGCATTGTTTGTTTATTATACATAGTCTTAAGATTAAAATAAATTTCTTTGTGTAGAATTAAGTCATGGAAAAAAGAAGCCTTGAAAAGATAACGCCTCTGTGAATAAAATTATTAGCACACAATTATGAAAATCCTACCATACCGTTTTCAAAAAGAAAAAATATTTTAGAGATTGTTGTAAATGAAGAGAATATGGTTTTTTCAAATAACGAAATGAACTTTGATATTGAATATACAAAGATAAAGGGAATTGTAGATTTAGGTTTCTATTCAATGCAAAATCTTGACTTAATTGAGAACTATAATTTCATTTCTCAGCACCCTCATAAAGAAGGTGATTCAATTGTACACTCCTTTTTATTAGAATTCAAGGACCCTATTTATAACTTAGAGATTCTTCTAGATGAAGACATCGAACTTTTCTCCAACTTCAGTTACTTATCCTCTCTTTCAAAAGATCAAATAAAAGACTTTTTTAGCAAACTAATTTTATTTAATCAAATTAGAAAATTTATAATGAGTAAAGTTTAGGATTGTACAGTCAGCCCAGATACGATTCCTGCGTTAACTATTATGTTTGATTCAACAACTATAGATCTAATTGTGAACGAAGCGCCACTGTTTGTGTAAGTAATCTGTGGGTTTTCTGTGTCAGCGACATTATAAATTATTGAAAACTCACCAGTGATTGTCGCTGTTAGAGCTCCCGAGATCGAAGCGTCAGCAGGAACTTCTGGTTGTACTTCAATCGAACCGCCCTCCGATAATCTTATTCTGTCGACGTCTACAATGTTAGGGGTTTGTGACTGTGCATTTACGAAATTAATAAGTGAAAAAAGCAAAATTGTTTGATTAGGAGAAATGGAACTACGATTCAAAACACCATCGCTGTTCATTGGGATAATGCCATCATCATTTGTTCTCCCTCCATTAAACGCTAAAAGGCCATTCAATGAAGAGGTAACAACATTTACCTCGTCGCCACTTGGTGTAGCACATTGTTGTGCAACCGTCGCAACTGTTCCAACTCCAATAACTATTCCCGCGCTTAATCCTGCAACTATTTTTTTCTTATTCATTTTTTTCCTTCTTTTCATTAAGAATGCTATCCTTAAGTTTTGCATATTTCAATCATACAATTGACAGTAAAGAGCCAAAGAATATTCCAAAACCAAACAAGACATTTACAACCGCTAGTGCCAGTATTTTGTCATTATAGTTTATGTTTTTTTCTAAAGCAAATATTTCAAAAATTATTCACAATAACGAAGTTGCTTTTACTATTGATGAAGCAAAGGAAAGCACACCAACAATGTACAACGCTGTGGTATCCACACTATCATTCGAAGCGATTGCCACGGTTACTAATACAGCACCTAGAACCAAGAGAAAGATTGAGGAAACTAACCCC
>JABABL010000014.1:4722-7690 GCA_014238225.1 Mycoplasmatales bacterium | reverse complement strand
TAATATAGTCAAACTACTGTTGTCAGTTGTAAAGGAAAATCCATTTGGATTAATTATTGTAATACCAGTAATTGCAGTAATCGCTGGTTCAAGGCTTTGAAAAGCAACTAAGAAAGTTTGATAGAAAATAGAAGCGTTTGTGCCTTCAACTGGTGGTTCTGTAATGCCATTGAGCTGTAACACCGCACCGGTTACAACATTTGTAAAGTCATATTCAGGAATAAGTCCTGTAACTGAAGCAGAGTCGGTATTTATTGTTTGCTCATTAACAATTAAACCTTGAATTAAAAAACTACTATTGGTGTTGACGTAAGTCTGTGCTCCGTTACCATTTGTTGTTATTGTTAAAATACCTGCAGCAATGCTTATTTGAGAAACGTCATTTGATACTTCAATTGCTTCTCGTTCGCTGTTTCCTGATGCAGCAGCGATATTTATAGAAGTTATCGTTGTAATGTTGTTGTTGCTTGCAGACAATGTATTTAAACTTGCAAGTATTAAATTATAAAACAATAGTTCATTGCTATCTGATGGAACCTGTGCATTATTTACTGTATTCACTAAATTAAAAAATGTCTCTCGAAGAAACTCACTATCAGATATTGAGGCAGTTAGATTACCTCCAGAAACACTTATTGAAGAAATCACATCATTTTCAGCAACAATGTTTGAAATAACTAGATTTGAAGTGTTTGCGTATGTTCGATATATTCCGCCTGTTGTTTGTAATGTTGTTGAGTTTGCATTTACCGTAACTGTGCCTTCTTCTGTATTTATAGAAATTGAGCTCTCAGGGTCTAAAATACTTATTTGTGTAATGTTTTCAATAGAAGGTTCTGTGCGCTGCAAATGGTCTAATATTTCGTTAAACACAACGGATTCATTAGAACCAGGAGTTGGTACTGCCCCAGAATTATTTAAATTTATCAATGTTTGTTGTACTAAAAGTTCATTTTGACTTTGTACTTCACCACCGCCACTTGCACAGGCTTGCGCTACTGTTGCAACTGCTATGCCTGTTGCCGCCGCAAAAGTCGTCAATGCCTTCATCTTTATATTCTTTTTCATATAAATATTATAAGGGATATTAAATAAAAGCGAAAAACTTTTACTTTATTCCCAGGTCCCAAATTACTAAACAGCAAACTGAATAACTACAACTTTAAGAGATTTTTTTCTAACAATCATTTATTAGGAAAAATTACTGAGCAATATTATACTATTCACTAAAATGTTAATACACTATCCCAGTTAACTGCCCGCACCTAAAACGCAGAATCAGTTTATTTTCTATATTTATAAAATTCATCTTGCTTTGTAAGGTTTTGTTTTTGACTTGTGTAAAATAAGCCGGCTAAAAATTACTCCGTTCTAATTTAATTAATCATGAATTACTCAAATATTTTTGAGAACTTTATGGACAAAAAAGAGTTATATATTTCAAATAGTAAAAAATAATAGAAGTTATAATATTAAACACCAAAAACAAAATAGAGGAACTATAATTTAAGAAAAATTTAACGTATAGACACTAATCAATATACTACAGTACCACTACTGCAATAAACCCATTCATACTAGTGACAGCATTAAGGTTACCATCAGTAAATGTTAAATTATTGATGGAATAGCCAATACCGCCACTTCCGGCAGGCGTCCCTCTTATTTGTCTGCCATCAGCGATTGTGAAAAAAAAGTTAAAAGACTGACTTTGTCAGGAAACACTAGTGTTAGTAAAAACTGGAGCAATCGCTGATACAACATCTTCACGAAGGGTAATCGTGACACCATTAAAACTTTCTATTCTTCCTTCAATTGTATTAAGTAGTCTTTCAGCAGTAGGATTGATACTCATTAATGAGGATGAGGACAATTGGGATTCAGGAACATTGACTACTATGTTTCAAGCAAATTGGAGGCGCTCATTATTACTAGATAACTCAATTTCAAAAGTTCCTGTAGCTCCGCTTGTTATTGTTATTTCTTGAGTCATGAGGCTTATGCTAACATTAATTACGTACTCGGTTGAATTGACATACACGCCAGGCGATAGGTAGGCGTTGTAATTAATTGAAAGTGAATTAGCCGCAAAGACAATCTGATTATTTGAAAATGTAGGGCTTGAAGATATTGAAATAGCATTAATTCCAGTTATTCCTCATCCCGCATTTATAACGCTACTTTGAATCTGATTTCATAGTGTGAGTGCATTCTGACTTGCAGGAACAGAAGTAGAATTTAGTGCTAAAGTCGCAATGTCAGCAATATCCCCTTCCGTTGAAGGTGTGAAAAGAGATAAACCCGTTATTGTTCCTATTGAAGTAATCATTTGACTATTATTATAAACAATGGATGGTATGATTATTTCGGTTTGTTGATTACTAAAGATGAAATCACTTGTTCCATCCGTGCCCGTGATTCTTACGCTGTCTACCGCAAGTAATGCACCTGTAGAAAGATTATTAATGGTTATATTCGAAGGATCTGAAATAGAAAAACTTGAGATTTGAGTAATTGCAGGGTTTCCTTCGGCGATATTTAAGTTTGATATTATAGTAAGGATTTGATTGTATAAAAATGCTTGATTTGGATCAGACGGAACAGAACCATTGATATTCAATAATCCAAGAATATCACGTCTTAAGATTTCTACATTTGACGGATTGGCAACAAGGTCATTGTTAGCTGACGCCGGCACTGCGGCGGTTTGTATTAAATTATTTTCTGTATTTAATGTGACATCTAAAACGAAATCAGATTCTGAATTATCGTATTGAGCACTTATAGTGCTATTAGTTTCAATTGCCAAACTATTTTGTGAAATCGTTAGAACTGCAGCATTGGCAACAACTTCACTAGAAGTCACAGACAGAGGACTTGTAATGGTAATTGAAGTAATTTCAGTTATAGAATTGTCAATACTATTTAGCCTGTTAAGAATAGCAGTATATAAAACATTAACGGAAGG
>JABABL010000014.1:0-4713 GCA_014238225.1 Mycoplasmatales bacterium | reverse complement strand
TTGTCAATACTATTTAGCCTGTTAAGAATAGCAGTATATAAAACATTAACGGAAGGGTTTGTAGGAACATCAGTTGCCCCGTTAAGTTCTCTACCGAAATTTCTAACAACTTCCATTCCAGACGGTGTGGCTTCCAGACCGCTTATAGAACCTATCGAGGTAATGTTTCTATTGGATATAACAACATCAGCAACAGCAAATTCAGTGGTCAAGTTAGTGTAATTATTTGTGAAAGTCGCACCTGTTGTTGTTATGAAAATAGAATTTTGCGTGATTCCAATTAGATTACCCGCACCGTTAGTAAAAACTTCACTACCAGGATTTACTGCATTTTCAATAACAATTGATGTTATTACAGCGTTACTTGACCCAGGCACAGTTTGATCATCGATTGCTCTCACAGCAGTCTGTAGATTAGTTCATAACAAGTGTTCAGATACATTTTCTACTGGGGGAGTTGAAGAAAAATTAGTCAGATTTGTCACATCTCGTATTATTATTTCGCTATTAGTTAGCTGTGGAATAATTGCAGATGGATTGGTAATTACAGGTACGGAAGTGGAGTCTATTAAACCTGTTGTGGAGTCAAAATTTATGTTATTTATCAGTAGTGGACTGGTTTCGTTGTTGTAATCGAGAACTTGTCCGTTTTCAACGGTAAAATTCATTGCGCCTTCCAGTATGGTTAAACTGCTGTTATCGGTTGTAAAGGAGAAACCATTTGGATTAGTTATTATGATGCTAGTAATTGCACTAATTAGAGGTTCAGAACTTTGAAAGGCAACCAAAAAAGTATCATAAAAGACGCGAGCATTTGTGCCCTCAGCAGGGGGTTCTGTAATGTTATTAAGTTGTAAAACCGCACCAGTTACAACATTTGTAAAGTCATATTCAGGAATAATCCCTGTAATTGAAGCAGAGTCGGTATTTATTGTTTGTTCATTAACAACTAAACCTTGAATTAAAAAATTACTATTGGTGTTGACATAAGCTTGTGCTCCGTCACCATTAGTTGTTATTGTTAAAATACCTGGTGCAATGCTTATTTGAGATGCGTCATTTGATACTTCAATTGCATCTCGTTCGCTATTTCCTGTTGTAACAGCAATATTTATAGAAGTTATTGTTGTAATGCTGTTGTTGCTTGCAGGCAATACATTTAGATTTGTAAGTATCAAAGTAAGGAGTAAAAATTCGTTACTATTCGTTGCCGGAACCTGCGCATTATTTATTGTATTCACTAAATTAAAAAATGCATCTTGAAGAAATTCACTATCAGATATTGAGGCAGTTAGATTACCTCCAGAAACACTTATTGAAGAAATCACATCATTTTGAGCAACAATGTTTGAAATAACTAGATTTGAAGTGTTTGTGTATGTTCGATATATTCCACCTGTTGTTTGCAATGTTATCGAGTTAGCATTTACCGTAACTATACCTTCTCCTGTGTTTATAGAAACCGAACTCTCAGGGTCTAAAATACTTATTTGTGTAATGTTTTCAATAGAGGGTTCTATGCTTTGTAAATGGGCTAATATTTCACCAAGTACAATAGCTTCATTAGAGCCAGGGGTTGGTACTGTCCCTGAGTTATTTAAATTTATTAATGTTTGCTGCATTAAAAGTTCATTTTGACTTTGTATCTCACCACCACCACTTGCACACGCTTGTGCTACTGTTGCTACCGTTACACCGGCTGCTGCTGTGAGAGTTGTTAATACCTTTAACTTTACATTCTTTTTCACAAGATTATTATAATTGAATATCAGAAAGTAAGAAAGCAAATCTTGTGTTTCTAAAAAGTCATGAATTTAAGCAATACAGTAATTTATTGAATAATTGTAAAGCATATTTGGTGCCTTACTCATAGGCAAGGTTGATGGCACAATAGTTCAATATTTTATACACCATTACAAGAAAATGCTAGTTTTAGAAACAAAGTGAATACATTTTACTGGAATAGTATAACTGTAATTTTATAAGTGTTTTATGAGTATCGCTATTACATGTTTAATGACTACTACGGTTGGATATTACTTGACTTATTTATTTGTTGAAACCAAGTAATCAAGGCCTGTTAACTCAAGTTTATGAGTAACACCGTAACCGCTTCATAAAAAGTCTTCACTATGCACAATGTGAGTAGAAAGTGTAAAATCGAACTTGCTTAACCCGATTTCTGAATATGTAGAACCTGGCTTGTCTAATCCATTATCGGTAATCATATGACTAGTTGTCTCTCATAAATTAATTTTTGCAATGGTTTCAAGATTTGCTCCTGGAACTGCCCCATCGTGTTCCAACTTTCAATCAATTTGAATTAAATATTCTTTAACACCTTCAACATTAGCAAATTCAAACTCATTCATATCTGAAACAGTCATTCCTATGTTTCTGGATTCCTCAAAGTTACCTCAACCACCGTCGTGAGCAGTATCAAAAACAAGACTTTTTCTACCAATAACAGCAGTATCTTCATTCTTAATTCCTACTTTTGTAATAATTACATCCATTTTTTCGACTGGTCCTTTGCCTGATCTTTGTGTGCCGCTAAAGGAGTTTTCTGAACCTTGAAAGGTTTTGTTTTGGTCTACATGGTAACCAAGTCTAACTTTTTCTTTTCTTTGAACAGCGACTTCAATATTACTAACCTTCATTATTGTTCTTAATCCAATATTGTGTCAGACACCAGCTCAACCATTAGAAGTGGTATATATTGTTTCTATACTTAAATTGTAGGAGACCAAAGACATGTCGTATAAGTTGGCATCAAAGTCATATGCTACTTCGAAGGCTTTTTCAATGTCATGAGCATTATCTTTTCCGTTCAACAAAGTAACTATGTCTGTATCGCTGTTTTCAAATCTACCAGGATTTTCCTTGTAATCTTTTCTATGAGTTACTCAATCTAAATTAACAGTCACACCTTCAATATCTTTTATTTTAGAATTAGCATAGTCTATTTTTCTATCGGAGTGAATATCTCAAGATAAATCGTTGACTTCATCTTCACTACTAGAGTTATATTTAACATTGTCCATTGTATGAAAATATTGAATTCTATCGTGCTTTACATTTGCAAAGTTTGTTTCAATCTTAGCATTTCTTTCTAATGTATGTGGGCGAATTGAATATCTAGTTTCATCGCCTACTGCAACTATTGGTCAACTGTGTTTTTCTGTTTCTCGCACTAAGCCGGTTTGATTCATCCCCGGAACAGTATTTGTAATTTGATCGAAAGATAATGAATATGTTCCCTCATGATTTTCTTCAGATGTAATATTGTTGCTCGGCATATCAGAAATGATAGAAGTTTGAATATTATTCTGTGCGTTGGTTTGTATTGAAACGCCTGCCACAATACCCGCAACGGAACTTAGGGTTGCACCTCCTTTAAGGAGTCTCTTTAAATACTTTTTACTGTTTCTACTACTAAACATCCCCTATTTTCCTACTCATACAGTATACACACTTTTTGGAAAGACAAAAGTTTATTTTTCACACTACTTTAAAGGCATCATTCCTATACTATCCCAGAAAAATGCACACATTTAAATGGTAGAATTAGTTCTTTTTCTTGAGTTCTTGTTTTAGAGTTTTTGTGAATTCTTGATTTGCAAAAGGTTTTAGTTTTTATTGCTTTGATTTCAAATTACTGGAGATAATGTTCAAGAGTTTCTAATTGTTTGCTAATAGATTATTTTAACTATCCGAGTGGTACACTTAGCGAGATAGTATAGTGGCAATTAAATAAACGGAAGGCAGTTATTTTCTGCTGTAAAATTCAACTATTAGATTTTCTTTAATATCTTGATTTAGTTCTTCGCGTTCAGGTAATCTTAAGTATTCACCTGTCATTGTTTTTTTGTTGAATTTAACAAAAGCAAGAGTAGAAACTAGTAATTTCAAAGATTCATCTACACATTTAAACTTCTTACTTTTATCTTTTAATTTAATTGTATCGCCAGGCTTTACCTGCATAGAAGGAATCGAAGCTTTTCTGTCATTTAATAACACATGATTATGATTTACCAATTGGCGAGATGCTCTTCTTGTTGCTGCTAATCCTAATCTGTAAACAATGTTGTCAATTCTAGATTCTAAAATGAACATCATGTTTTCACCTGTAATTCCAGGCATTTTAACAGCTTTTCTAAACACTTTCACCAAGTGTTTTTCACTTACTCCATATACAAAACGTAATTTTTGTTTTTCCGTTAGTTGCAACAAATAGTCGTTAATTCTTCTACGTCTACCTTGACCGTGCTGTCCTGGTGGATATTGTCTTCTTTTTCCTTTAGAGAACTCTTTGTTAGTCTCTAAAATACTCATCTCCAAACGTCTTGATTTTCTAAATATTGGTCCTGTGTATCTGCCCATTTTTTCTCCTATTCAATGTTTTGGATTTTCGTGCTTTCGCGTGTAGAGCTACTTACAACATTCATTCCAGTAACATTAACTATTACTACTTTGGATTAATTATAGCCTTTTTCTATTCAACTGGGCATGAATAATAAAAAATATTACTAAAACGAGTTAAAACCTGAGCATTAAGGAGTTGTTCAACTTCCAAATACATAACGCTCACCTTCTGCTCTAAAAGGGTGGAATGTTATTTGAGTAGAGTAAATAAGACCATTTTGAGGTAAAAACTCATCATTCATACCGGGTGTAACACCACCAAGATTCACTGTAAGGGTGGCGGTTGCT
>JABABL010000013.1 GCA_014238225.1 Mycoplasmatales bacterium | reverse complement strand
ATTAATATTGTAGTGATGTAAAAAATTTGAAAGTTCTTTGCGATTAATTTCCTGAATATCGCAATTTTCTACTTCTATCTCGATTTCTTTTTCTCTAATAATTGTTGCGATAGATTTATATAACTTTGCATCTTCTTCGTTACCTATTAATTTTGTTCTTAAAGACTCTTTAATGTTGGCAAGGTTTTGATATATGTTGGCAATCGAACTGAATTCCTGAATCAACACAGTTGCTGATTTCTTACCAATACCCTTTATTCCAGGAATATTATCGGAGCTATCGCCCATTAAAGCCTTTAGATCGGGAATTGCATCTGGGTGAACACTGTACAAATCCACAAAATTATCTTCATTAATTTCTTCTAGTTCCGAGAACCCTCTTTTTGTTAAGAAAACCTTGGTATTTTTATCGACTAACTGTAATAGGTCATTATCGCTAGTGTATATCTCAACATCATATCCCTTTTGTTGTCCCTGGTTAGCTGTAATGCCAATGATGTCATCAGCCTCAATTCCTTCTTCTTCATAAGCATTTACACCAAAATAGCTTATTGCTTTTTTAATTAATGGAATTTGCTCTATAAGTTCATCGGGAACATTTTTTCTTCCGCCTTTGTAATCAGAGAAAGATGTGTGTCTAAAAGTCTTGCCTTTTGCATCAAAAGCAATTAACATTTTTGTGTCTGGTGCTAATGTCTCTAGAAAGGTATCAATAATTCTTACCATGCCGTATAACGCATTTGTTGGCGTTCCATCCTTGGAACGCAACATATTGCCTGTATATGCGGTTGCATAATAAACACGGAACATCAATGCATTTCCGTCAATTAATACTAGTCTGCTCATTATATGGTTATACTCTTGATGATTGTTTTTAAAACAACTGACTTATACTTAGAATTGTCTTTTGATGCTTGAATTTGCAAAATGTTGTGTTGTTCAAGTTTGTCAACATTTTCATAAAAAACATTTGGAAAAATAACAACATCAACTGATCCACTTTCGTCTTCCAATGACACGAAAGCCATTTCATCACCTTTCTTTGTCTTGATTTTTTTAACTTTGGTTACTATTCCTATAACATTTCATAGGCTTTTTGAATGTTCTCTTATATCACAGATTTGATCAACATTAGCTGACATTCTTTTTTTTACTATAGCGATTGGGTGGTTGGATAAATTAAAACCTAAAACATCTAATTCTTTTCTAGAATTGTGAATTGACTCTTCGTCATAAGAATCAAATTTCGGAGATTCAATAAGTTCAGGGTGAAAAGTTTTTTCGTTATTGTATGTGTTTATTGTGTTTGCAGAATAAGAAAAGGCTATTGGTAAATTTTGAATTAGTTCGCTTTTATTGCGAGAAATGAAATCCAAAGCTCCTGCATATATTAAAGCTTCAATTACAGCTTCGGTAATGTCGACCTTCCTAAGTCTAGCAATAGTTGAAAAGTAATCCGTGAACTTTCCGTTCTGATTTTTTTCAGCAATTATTCGTTTACCCATCATTCTGCCGAGATTTTTAATGGTTAAAAATCCAAATATAATCTTATTTTCAGAAACAACAGTTTCACATTCAGAATTATTTAAGTCGGGCGGTTGAAAAATAATGTTGAATTGTTTGGCTTCTTTGAAATATTCGAAGGTTTTAGAGTGATTTCCCAAATGATTGTTTAATAAATTACAAAAGAATTCAGTAGGGTAGTGTGTTTTTAAAAATGCCATTCTATAGCCAATTATGCTGTAAGCTAATGCGTGA
This sequence comes from Mycoplasmatales bacterium, assembly GCA_014238225.1. Lineage (GTDB taxonomy): Bacteria > Bacillota_I > Bacilli_A > Mycoplasmatales > JABAAY01 > JABAAY01. The sequence goes on along the minus strand of JABABL010000013.1, from coordinate 6,196 downwards.
CTCTTATTAAATCCATAATTTGCAAAACGTAAAATAGAATCAAAAATATTCCTAGCTTCCGTTTTGTTTCTGTTTAATGCGTTACATGCTTCAAAAAACTTGCTCTCGTATTGTTCCATTTTGCCTATTTGTTTTTTACTAATTGCACGTCGAAAAATATCAGCATCAGATAAGTCAAATCCCGCAAATTTTTGTAATATTTCCAAAATCTGTTCCTGGTAAATAATTATTCCTAAAGTTGGTTTAAGAATGTCTGCAACTATTAACGACGGATACTTGACAACTTCCTTCCCTTCTCTTCTTTGCAAAAAGGTTGCAATATTCTTTTGAGGACCGGGTCTATACAAACTGTTTACAAGTGTTAGATCGTTTATGTTGCGGGGCTTTACATTTCTTAAAAGTTTCTTCATTCCGGGTGATTCAAATTGAAAAATACCGTTGGTAAGGCCTTGACAGAAAGTATTAAAAGTTTTAATATCATCTTCGTAAATAACTTCTCCATCAATCGCGCGATTTGCCTTGATTAGACGAATTGTTCCGTGAATTATTGTTAAATTCCTAATGCCTAATACATCGATTTTCAACAGTCCGATTTGTTCAAGATGAGTCATATCGAATTGAGTTAAAGATAAGTTATTTAAAATCTGGACAGGTAAAAGTGTTTGAATTTTACTATCTGTCAATATAATTCCAGCGGCATGCGTTCCAACCTGTCTTGGTCTGCCGATAATTAAATCCGCCAATTTAAAGAGAAGACGAACCTTTCTATCTTTGTCAAACTCCATGCTTAGCAGGTGATTTTGCATAAGAGCTTTTTTTACAGAATTATTTGCATCAACAGAAATTTGCTTAGTCATTCAATCAATTCTGTGAATCGGAAAGCCCAATACTCTGCCAATGTCTCTTAGCGCCATTTTAGTTCCTATTCGTTGGTATGTAACTATGTGAGCGACATGATCATATCCATATCTATTGAAAACATAATTTATAACTTCTTGTCTTCTATCATCCTGAATATCTATGTCAATATCCGGCATATTGGAACGTTTTGGGTTTAAGAATCTTTCAAAAATTAGTTGATGCTTTATGGGGTCGATTTCAGTAATCTCTAAGCAAAAAGAAACTAAGCTTCCCGGAGCACTTCCTCTACCAGGACCAACAACAATATTGTTTTGCTTTGAAAATCTTACTATATCTCACACTATCAAGAAATAATCGGCAAACCCTGTTTCTTTAATGACCGCCAACTCTCTTTGCAAACGATTATAGTAGATAACTGGTATGTTGCTTGTCTTTAATCGTTCCTTTATTCCTTTGCTTGCAAGCGCTTCCAAAAAAATATTTGAGTCAACATTATTGTGATTGTTGAATTTTAATATTGGGTTTTTCGTTTTAATAGCATAGTTTTCGAACGTGGGAATTAGATTATTAAGTTCTTCCACATACTTAGAAGAAGCATGCTTCATGTTTATCGTAGTGAAATCAAATTCAACACTGTTGTTCAAATTTAAAAATTTGGACTGGTCCACAACCTGATTATTTTTTATGGATCTCAAAGCATTGTGTGCTTGAAAATCATCATTGTTCAAACTACTTAATTCGGGGTGAAACACAACATTGAAACCTACTTTTGAAACTTCCTTTTCAAATTCACTTTGCTCTTTTTTGAACTGGGTCTTTCCAATAAAAGCAAATTCAAATTTAGATATAAACTCATCTGCTTTATTTAGAAATTCCGTAATGTTTTTATTCTTGTATAGATCTAAAAGTATCCCTTTCTCAAGAGGTTCAATAACTACAAGATTGTTGCTTTTGATAATTTCATTAAAAAGAATTTGTTTATTGATTAGTCTTTGAGAGAGCGTCACACACAATTCTCGATAGCCTTTTTCGTTTTTAGCATAAAGGAACAATGGATATTCTCCGTATCCTTCGTGTTTTACAGTTAGTTCGACGCCAAAAATAGGTATTAGATTGTTTTTTTGGCAGGCATAATAAAGATCGGCACCACCATATAAATTGTCCTTATCGGCGATGGCTAAGTGAGTTCATTTATTATCTAAAGCATATTGAATAAATCTATCAATTCCCACATTAAACTCAAGCAAATTGAATTCAGTTTTTATGTTGAGTGTTGTTAACATCGTCCTACAGGTCTTCTATGTCTCTTTTAATTTTTGTAAAAACATCGAATGATTGGGCCTTCACGCCGCAAGCTAATTTATGACCACCGCCTCCGTATTTTTTAGCAATTTCGTTAATCGGTATCTTGTTGCTCCTCAAACTTATTTTGTAGTTTTGACTTTCTGCATCGCGAGTACAAAAAATTATGAAGTCAACGTTTTTTATGTTATTTAAAAGGTAAACGTTTTCTTTGGCAATGTGATAGGGGACTTTGTATTGGTCTATGATTTCATTGGGTAAAAAAATTGAGGCGATTCTTTTCTCCACGTTAATATTTTTCAAGATGTATGCCTTCAGCTTTAATTCATTAGGTGAAGAATCATAGGTGTTTCTATAAACCTTAGCAAAGTCAATATCGTGTTTCAATATTCAAGCAGATATTTCAAATGTACTTGCTGTTAGGTTGGGGTTTAAAAACCTATTTGTGTCGGTAACTATTCCTGTAAATAATGCTTCTAGTATCTCGACAGAGACGTTATATTTACTTTCATAACTTCTAAAAAAATCAGCAACAATTTCACAAGTAGAACTTTTTGCACTGTCTGAAAATGAATAATCGGATATTTCACTATAAAACACATGATGATCTATTTTAATTGTTGTTTTGGATTGCTGAAATAACTCTGCGTTACTGATTCTTGTTGTTACGGGCGTATCAAAGATTATTCCAAGTGATTCTTTTGCTACATCAATTGAAGGATTCTCATACTTCATTACCACTGGTAAATCATTTAATACCTCAAGTTTCTCCTCGTATGCATAGTAGATTCTTTTTTGAGGAAAATTTAGTTTTATCCATTCTCCTGTTGCTTTACACGACCCTAAAGTATCTGGGTCTGGAAAAATATGGTGAAACAAAACAATGTTGTTGTTCTTTTCAATCAGTTCTAGCAATTTTTTAAAATTCATTAGTTTATTTTCCTTGATGGTTTCGAAAACCCGGGGTTGTTACTTTTAATAACAGAAAAAGCCAAATCAATTGCCTTATCAAAATCATTGTCTACAAACGCCTCTTCTGCTTCTGATATTTTATTGCTGAAATCAGAGTTTTCTTTTCTGTACCGATTGGCAACAATGATTGCCTTTTCTGCAACATTGTATTTTTTGATTTCCGCTGTAATTGTATGAATAATTTCTAATACTCTAAATCTTAATTCTGAAACTTGTTCATTGCTAACTTTCAAATCATTTAATTGATTCTTTTGATAATTTTTCTCAATACTTGTAATCTCGTTGTTCAATGAGTGAAAATCAACTTTCATTTCCTTTATTTTTCGAATAGTCGTGTTTTTATTTATTAGACCATTTATGTCCATTAGGCTTTTTTTAGAAATAGCTATGTACTCCTCTGTTTGTCTAAGCAATAGATTATATGAGTGTTGTATTATTGACATTTTATAAAAGACATCAAAACAGTCTCTAAAAAATATGACCATTTCCACAATCTTGTTAGCAAATGACGAATAGTCGAAAGGAGTTGATGTTTTTGTTAAAAGTTCTTCTTTTTTAATTTTAAAATATAATTCTTCACTTTGGTTTCAACGCTCTTTGTAAATATTTATTAACTGTCTTCCGTGACGATAGTCAAAAACATGAATGGAATTTTTAATAGTTTTATCTAATTCTTTTCTTAAAAGACTTATTTTAGAATGCATTTTGTAAACACTTTTTATATTGTTTTTGATAAAGTCATAGGAAATCGTTGCAAGTTCTATTTGCTTTTCCGATTTTTCGTATTGATTTAAAACTGTAATCAGTATTTTTTCCACTTGTGTGAAGTGTAAGTCCGTCAATAATTTTTTGCAAGACATTACCATGTTTTCTATTTGTTTTTGATTCTTCGTCACTGGCAAGTCCTTTAAGATTATTTTTTTAGCTTCGCATTTTTTTATTTTTGCTTGTATACTCTTTTTCATTACTGGTATTTCTTCTAAGAGTATTTTTTCTTGCGTTCTTCCAACAGTCAAAACAGAAAGAAGTTTTTGAGTTGTTTTGTGAACGTTGACCAAAATACCTTTAACTTTGTCAAATTCGCCGACTTCGCAGTGGTCTTCAAAAGATGTGAAAAGATTTCTTAAATCCTTTAAAGTGGCAACATTCTTTTTGTAAAGTAGGCTTTTATCATCACTGTTTTTTTTAAAAAAAGCTGAAAGAGTATGGAAGTATTCTTTGTATTTTTCTATCTCAAGTCTTTGTGTAGTTTCAATTTTAGTTACTTCGTCTATTTCGTTATATAACTTTCTCATTTGACTATTGAATTTTTTTAAATCTCTTGCGATAACTGCCAAAAATTTCTCTGCGACTCTAATTTTTCGAATTCTTATGGCATTTTCTGCTTTTTGCAATTCTCCTTGAATAACCTTCTTATCTACTGTTGTTAAATTGTCATAATGTGTTTGTCAGAATTTGTAGCCTCTTTGAAATTCCTCATTATAAGGAGAAAGTCTTTTAATTTTTTTCAGTTTACTTCGAAAATCTAGTCCAATGGTTTTGTTAAAACTATTGTTCATGTAATTGTATTTTTTAACAATTTTATTTCTTTTAGTAATGATAAAAAGCCCTAAGAAGACAAAAAATAATAATAGAGCAGCGACAACAACAAGAATGTAAGCATATTCATGCTGTGGCATTATTTGTTGTTCCTTGTTTGATTTAAAGGTTTTTCCATTGTTTTTTTAACAAGTGACATTGTATCTTTGTTCACACTTGTATTATACTCACTATAAAGTATTGGTTTGTGAATAATTATTCTTGCACTTGTTTTTTTACTAACCTTTCAGTTTAGACAATCTTTGCTGCCAACAAATGTGACTGGAAGAATATTAGCTTTTGCTTTTTTTGCAATCACAAATGTATTCTCATTCAAAGGTCCGATACCCGGATTTTTATTTCTTGTTCCCTCTGGGAAAATAACTAAACTCTCCTTTGTTGTTTTGAAAGTATTAATTATTTTTTTGATAATTTGAATTCGATTTTTGAATGAATTTCGATCAATAAAAAATGGATCATTCAGTAAAATAAAAAACTTAAGGAATTTACTTTTGAGAACTGATAATTTGGAAACAAATTTGAAGTTAATTTTTCCATCAAATGCCTGAAATACTATCAGAATATCTATATACGATGTGTGGTTTGGCATTATCAAGAATTGATCATTTATCAGTTCATCACGAAATATTTTGTGTGGATCTTCAAAAACCACTTTGTAGCCAAATTGAAAAGCGATTAACCGACAAAAATTTCGAGTAAATAATCTTGCTCACCGTGTTCTTCTAAAATCCTTGTATTTCAAAGATATTAGTCACATAAGTATACTTTGAAATCAAAATTTTATATAGAAAGGTAATAAAATGATAGTCTTAATAATGAATATTGCCATATTTATATATTTTAAATAAATAAATATCTTTTGAGCATGCTTTCATCTAAAAACGTGCAATTGTTTTTGTATGCCATTAGTGAGAAATAAAGTCATAATTTTAATGAGCAAAAATATAATAAAATATATCAAAGTATGAAAAGAGGAAAATGGAAAAAAACAGAAAAAAAATAGCAAGTGTCTTGGGTGCAACAACGGTAGCTGCAGGAATAGGAATTGCTGCAGTTGCGCAAGCTTGTCCTCAACCTACTCCACCGCCTCCAACCTCAGATCCTACGACTTTTTTTAATGATGTAATTTTAACAACAAATACTAATGGAACACTAAATGAGTCGGGTTTATCAAATTTTTGAGAACTTTATAACAATGCCAACGATTCTTCAATACATCCTAACAACAATGTCTCCCAAACCAATGCTGCTCTTTTGAGTAACGTGACTGTTACCTATACTGTTACTAATGTTGTTTATACTTCGGGAAATTTATATAACTTGACTTTTACTATAACAGAGGTTACTGGAAATGTGCTTGGTGCAACTGACACCACTACCTTTTCTCCTTCTCAAGATAACTCTAGTTTATATCAATTAGAAATTGAAAACTTAGATGTTTCATTAACTAATGTTCCTGCTG
>JABABL010000012.1:9159-9954 GCA_014238225.1 Mycoplasmatales bacterium | reverse complement strand
ATTTTTTTCAGAGATAGAAAAACGACAAAATAGTTTTATTCGTAGAAATTAAACATTAGCTTACTGTATATTGTTGATTGTGTTATCCTTTGCTGTTCGATATCGACTTGCATCTGAATATAAAGTGTTTAAAAATACTTTAGTCATCATGATTACTTTGATTAGAACGAAATAATTTTTAGCGAGTATCTTTTACGTAAATAGAAAACAGAATTCTGCGAAGACAAAACTAATTTTATGAAATTAGATGAAAAATAGATTGATGTTAACAAACAAATATTTGGTTATTAATCAAAATTAATATTATTATCCTACAGTTCAACTAGGTGCAAAAGTATATGTGTTATCTCTAATGTCTCTTGTTATAACTACACTGTACCTGTTTCCGTTTGTTGGAGTAACACTTATTCCCAATTCAACTTGAAGAGAAGTGGAAATCGTTGTGGTTGTTGCTGTGGGAACTGGTAATGTAATTCCAGCAGAAGCAAAAGAAGTAAAGTCCAATCTAGCATTAGTATTTGTATAGGTTGTGGTACCGGATTCAAGTCCGGTAGCATCTCATAATGTTTGTGCAGCGGTTAAATAAAGAGGGTTAATTCCTGCAAGGTTAGCTCCATCTGCTGTAGGTCTGATTGTTCTTCCTTGTGTGTCAGTGGTGCTTAACAGTGCTATTCCAACTGCAGTTAAAGCTCTTTGCCCAGCAGCATTTGGATTTCTGTTTTCTGGTGAAAAAACATTGTTTAAAGCAATGTCAGGAGCAAAAAAATTAAAGTCGCCGGCTACTTGTTGATTAAG
>JABABL010000012.1:0-8393 GCA_014238225.1 Mycoplasmatales bacterium | reverse complement strand
TTGTTAAAAAATGCTGTTACAGTTGTGTCAGCAGGAGAATCCGGATTACACATTTGTGCTACTGCACCAATAGCAACTCCGCTTAATATTGTGCCTGCGCCTAAAGTTGTTAGTATTTGTTTTCTTTTTTTCATGTTTTCCTTCTTCATTAATTTGTGGCTGGTGAAAAGATAAGATACGGTGATGACTGAGTTCCCGAAACCTTTACTCTTAAACGAGCAGGTGTACTGGATGTAGGTAAAGAAATCGGTGTGTTAAGACCATCATTACCTAATCATCCACCGTAATAAAAGCTTGCTTCACTTGAAAAATAAATAAATATTTCTGGAGCAACAGTAATTATTGCTTCTCTTGTGTCGGGAAGGTAGCTTTCCAAAAACGTTGACTGTTCAAACTCCGTAGTATTTCCTATGTAACTGTCGCCACATGTACGAAGACCACCTGTGCTAAAACCTCCACTAACGTTTTGAGTTACTGCAATAGCATTAACAAATGAAATTAAAGTAGTGTTAGTGACAGTGCCTGTTGTATTATTTTGAATAAGATTATTAAAATTAACATTTGGAAATCCAGTACTTATCAAGTTGCTAGCGTCATAAAAGTCATTAAATAAAGTTATAAAGTCTGGTTGAGAATAACTATATGCAGAAGTGTCCACACCTAGATTTTGAAAAGCAGAATTTACAATGGTGTTAGAAGAGAAATTATAATTGATATTCATTGTGGCTGTATTGTTTGCATTGCTACCACTAAAGTCTGTATTTAAACCTTCGTAAAGTGGTCTGCTAGTTTCTCTTGCACTTGTTGCATTAAAAACAATTTGCGTAACTGTGACAGAAAAAAGTGATGCCAAATTGCTACCGCCCTGATAACTAATATCTGCTGCACTTACTTGTGTGAAAGTAAGGTTGTTTATTGAATCATAAGATGATGAGAAATCTCCATTAGGGTTAACAACATTAGCTGCTGCTACACTATTGGTTCCCAAAATAAGACCTTCAAACAAGGATAAATTATTCCCAGTAAGATCAGGGTTTGTTAAATCTGCTGTTCTAAATTGATTAACAAGAGTAACTAATCTTGCTATGGCCGCAGTTTGATCTGCTGGATCAAGTGGTACTTCCGGTATTTGGCTGCCACCGCCTCCACACGCTTGTGCAATGGTTGCAGTTACAGTTCCCCCGATTACTGCTGATGATAACAGGAGAGCGAATTTCTTTTTATTTTTCATATCTATATTCTACACTATGAAATAAATTGTAAAGTCATTTGTTACAATTAAAACATGACTAAAAACAATAGAAAAAAAATAGCAACTGTAATAGGGGCTACAACAATAGGTGGCGCTTTAGCAGTTACAGCGGTTGCACAAGCATGTACTGGGGATTCACCTTCTCCTGCTACTGCAAGATCAACGGAATTTGCAAATGCAATAAATGAATTTACCAATTATAATAGTTCGACATCTACTATTACCTCATCTCTTGCAATGGAATTGTTAACTGCAATGAATAGTCAAGCAAATGGCGAGTCGATGGGAAGTACATTAACTACAATAGTGTTTAATTCTATTGTGGCATCAAGTGTGAGTGTCTCAAACAATTCTTCTACCTTTGCTATAACAATTAGTAATGTTACTGGAACAATTAGTGATGAAATGCTAGTGATAACAGGGTCTATGGTGGTAACAGCGACTGTAAATAGTGAAGGAGATCTTGCGATAGCTGCAGATACTGGAACTGTTTTGAATTTTTCAAAGGCACCTATTGAATTGTTTCTTGATGCAATAAACAGTCCTTTAGTAAGACAGTGAACTGATTCTGACGCGGTAGTTGAAGGAACATTTCAAGCAAATTTTCTTGCAAGAATATTTGCACTTACATCAATGACTGGAATAACAAATGCAATGGTACAAAGTTTTGGATTTGACGCTGTAGAAATCTCAAATATCAATATAACTGGTAGCGGAGAGCAGACTCAATATAATGTGAGCTTTAGAAATGCTTTAGGATTGGGGATGGGTGAATTAAACCAAAACTTTTCAATTATGGGAGAAGGATCAAATTTCGAATTCACTTGTGTTTTTTCCAACGTTTTGACTCTTGACGCGAATAATATTCAAGTCGCTCAGCCTATGGGATTAAGTGTTGTTGGATAAAGGCTAGCTTGTTGTGGGAATGATGCCAGGAGTTAAAGACAAACCATTTATTCGTGAAGAAATTAAATTGAATTGCGACTCAAACATATGGATAATGGGTGCTGGTTCTTCTTTACCTTTAACATCAACTCCAAAAAACAATAATCCTGAATCACCAGTAATGTTGTTGAATAATAATTTTCCCAAATTAATAGTTGATGAAGTTAATAAATTACTAGAAAATTTTGGAAATTCTCAAGCGTTTGAAGTTTTACAACCGCAAATTGATTATTATCAAGATCATTATTGAGATGTATTGATAAAATTTCGTGATTTTCTTAACTCATCACAAAAAACAAACCGGATCAAATCCAAAACAATAGACGAACTTAATGACTTGTTTGTTGAAAAATATTCAATGTGAGAAACACAAAAACTACCGAAATATTTTTTGAAGGACTTCGCCATGTACGGTAAAAAGACTCCGTACATAACAATAAAAACGGTTTTCCCTGTTATAGTATGTCATTTTTTATTTAAATACCATCCCTCCGCGAGAGCAATTTCAAAATACATCGACCTTCCTTATAACAGAAGTACTTTTTCAACACCTCTCCTATTAAAAAATTTCGTAGAATCCCTACGAATCTACAATTATAACTACGAAGACTCGTCTGCAAATTCCGCAAAAAAAACTTTAATCAAATCATTTAAGTCGTTTAACATTTCCAGCGACACAAGTGATGCTGTGCGAGTACTTCTATCAAGAATGGTCCACATCAACACAAGAGGATCAGTTGATTTCACACATAATAGAGACTCTCGCAAATCAGAATTGGAAAACATATTGCTAACACTGCTTTCCGAAACTTCACCACCTAATTTAAATATCACAGATTATCCAGATAAGCCTTGAATAAAGAATAAAACACCAGATATCGTGATTCGCAACAACTCTTGAAGTATTCAAAAACAGGTAACAACATTCGAGCCCTTCCACGAGCCGCTTTGGTATTCTAATATTAAAGCAATTAGATCTTATGGATTTTCGTGAAACCCAACAAACATCGACAGTTTATTTTATGGTGTGCGCACACCAATTACACCTTTAAATGTAAAATTTGAAATAAGTATTTTAAATGACGAATCCCGCTCTGTGATACTAAATAATTTTGAAAACAGTTGTTTAAGTTGGGTTCCGAAGAAGAATATTACCTTTTTTAAATTTAACGCTATGGAGCATGTAACGGGTGGTTAGAAGGGTTTACTTGTCGACTTAATGAATGATTTATCGTTAGCATCTCTTATAATTGGAATAATCGCACTATTTTTTTTTATTATTCAGATTATTGTAGCAGTAACTATTAATTTTATCAACGCCACCTCGCATTTAAAAGCGTTAATAAAATTAAAAGAAAAAATCCAAAAAGAGACTTACTCCTCTTTAATAAATTTCTCTTTTTCATGCGCTCCTCTTAGAGATTTGAGCTACCCTGCATTGTTAAGCGATGATTTTTTCATCAAATTTAAAGCAGCCCAAGAAAATAAACAGGCAAAAAAACATTTAATGGCAGATTACAAAATTATAATATTTTCCCTTAAATGACTTAAAGAAGTAAAACCATTGCTTGATCAAAAAAACCGTTCCAAAATTTTTATAAAAAAAACAACAATTACTCAACTGTTATTTGAAGGAAACAACAGATGGCCTAATGCCCAGTTAAATATTCTAAAAAGATACGATTATTATTACAATCAAGATTTTTCAATTCGTGCTTTTTGTGATCTTTATCAGAATATCGTTCCCAATCAGCTTAGTTTTGAAAATCATTGAAAAAAAGCATTTAAAACTGTCGAAACCACAATCAACTACTATATAGAACGAGATAAGGAACCCCCTTTGTATACAAAAGTTGAGAGTTTGATGTGTTACGCAAAAAATGTTCTGGATATTGACACAACATCTCACAGAGATTACGAAATAATGCAACTAATTGATGCAAAAATTCGTGTCTGTGGTGAAATAATTGAAAAATACAAGAAAACTTATCCTCAATCAAAAGCAGAAAATTTTATAATTTTAAAAACATATGTGGATATAAACAATCTTCTCTTTTTCTCCATCGAACAGCACCAAACCTCTTCCGAAAATGATTTTGTTTTTATTGGCTAAAGTTATACAGCTGTTTCTTCCCTTGAAATCAAAATAAATGCATAAAATTAGTGTGTTAATGAATAATCAACATTATAATAGTAGAAAGGATACATAAACATATGTCAAGCGAAATTCCAGCACAAGAATTAATTGCTGTCGTTAACTTAGTTGTTACAGTTGTGACTAGTGCAATAGGCGGAGATTTTGGCGGGGTCTTCCTTATTTATAAATAAATTGTCAGTTTTATTTGTTTAACAAACGCAACATTTGTTTCAAATTAATAAAAAAAATACGGACTGCAAAATTGCAAAAATATAGAGGTCTTTTTGTCCATCCTTTTTCCGTTTAGGAGTCTTTTTCAGGAGATTTAATTTTCCTTTTCTCTTTTTTAATTTGCCAAAATTTCTAAATTTTTCGTCAGAAAAGTTTCTTTAAGCGAATCGCTTCACGGTTCACCGTTTGCCCTGCGACGAAGTCGCTGCGCCAATATCTCGCTTGCTTGCGCTTGCTCGAGTACGGTTTTTTTACCTTGTTAACGCGGTGGGTTTTGCCGCTCCAAACTCACAAGTTTTTCACACAGGTAGAAGATATCTTTTTTTTGAAACATAGATGTTCATCTTTGTGACTTGAACAAAACCTTGTCACAAGAACAACCAAAACATCAAAATTTATGAATTTTAATAGAATAAAGGAGAGTTTTATGAAAAGCCCAAAAAAAACAATTATATCTGTCATCGGAGCTTCAACAATGATTGGAGCAGTATCAATAGCTGCTGTTGCGCAAGCATGTACGAACGATGTAAACGAAAACATTGGTTATTTACAAAACCTTTTTTCGCTACATAGCGGAAACAGAAACCTTGATGAGGGTGTTTATACTCCCTTAACTAGTTCAATTCTAAATTGAGCCAACCAACAGTCGAATTATTCCAACCTTGGTAGAGTAGCCATTTATATTAATAATTCTGCAGAAATGGTAAGTGTCAAAAGTGCGGGCTTTGGAGCATACACCGCTACCATCCAACAATCGCAAGTTTATGTCTTAGGAAGAGAGGGTGGGAAGTTCGCTGTTTAGACTGAACCACTAGAAGTGGACAAAAAACTATTTGTAAAAGTAATTTTTTATAATTAAAAGGACAAAATTTCAAAAATCCTATCTTCGTCCGCACTTTTATTATATTTTTGATAACAAAAGGTTTTGGAATACTGTAGTTTAGTTCTTGTTATATCCGTTTTCTCGATACCAATCATAATATTCGTGTTCGGGATCTCAAGTTTCAAAACCAGGGTCCCATCCGCCTGTGTGATTTTGATATTTAAGAAATCAAGGCGTGAGTTTGCTAAAGCGAATACTATCATAGGTAGTGGTTCCATCTGATGTTCATTCGAGAAACAGGTTTCTATAAGAGGTTGCGCCTGCTCCCACAGGGACATAAAAAGTTAATTCTTCATCGTTATATAAATTCACTATGATTTCCATCTTATTGAGGTTGCCCGGTATACCGACCTGTAGCTTGTTGTATGTTCATCCACCGGGCACATCGTATCCATCCGCTTTATTTCCAACCCCTCAGTCTTCAAGATTACTGTAAATATTAATGTTTTTAAGATTCTTGATTCTTAAAAAATCATTGCCTTTGCGATGCCAACCGCGTTTATTCTCGTTAAAGATCTCAAAGGTATCGTTTTCGGAAACACCTTGAACAATGGCGTCCTCGATCATTTGTTGTTCCTCACTTAATTCTCGTGGAACAGCGTTGTTGCCATCAAACGTACCGTCTTTTCATTTTTGAAAATAATTCACTGTTAAATCAGAAACTCTTTTCACTTCTGATGCAGAGGGTTTAAGTCTCACCGCTTGCAAAGCACCGACAGTAGCTCCCGCCACGGCTCCCGCACCAAGCATTCCAGCTCCTGACAAACTCATTATTAATTTTTTCTTTTTACTTCATTTTTTTTTGGCTTTCACTAGCACCCCTTTTGTTTTGTCTTTTTAATTATATAAGAATTCTTCTTGTAAGTGCCTTTTTTTTACGGCTATCTCATCACTATATTAAGTTTCTTCGAATACAATGCTTGTTTCTTTTGATCTTTTTTTGTCCACTTTTAGTGGCTCAGTCTACTGTTGTGCTTATTGTAGCGGAAAGAATAGAGTTATGAAAAACATTCTGTAACTTTGTTCTCCTTGAGTATTTGTATTTATAGATATTCATGTTGAAGAATCTTTTTCAAAACAATAATCAATTTGATATTAAATTAAAGGCGCAAAGTTACGTGTAGTGATACACTATCCTGACTAAATGTACCCACTAGATATTCAAAAATAGTCAATTAAAAAAGCTAAAGCAATTCTTTATGATTTATTTGAGTATTAACCCGAGATTTTCAGAATATTAAAGGAACGAGAAATACCAGTGTATAATATTGCACACTTTTTACCCATTGCAGAAAGAATTTTGTGTGCTTTCTTAGCTCACGGAAGAACAGGAGAATAAATCAATATGGTTTTCGACGTGTTTTCAAATTCAGATGCTTTTTTTTGAATATCAGTGGGTTGACAATGAATTGCTTGGCTTTCTCCGTAATATTCAACTTGTTCGTTTTTGCGTATATCTCAGAAACAAAATTCTCCAGGGTTCTTTTCTGCTGTTTTGATTTGTTCATTTGTAGCAAACAAATGTTTAGAATCAATTATGCTTTCCGCTAAGAAACCAAAAACATTTTCTGGTGATCTTGGTCCGCCATAAGGAGGTGAGTATAATAATTCTAATTTTTGTGCATCGTAAATTGTACCTTTGTATCTCATCATAGTTGCAAATACATCCATGTACTTGTCTGCGTATTCTTCACTAATACATTGTGCTCCCAATATTTCTGCAGTTTCTTGATGAAAATATACTTTAATGTGAGCTTCCTTGCTTTCTGGATAATAACCAGCATGAGTAGCAGCGTAAAAATCCACAAAGTAATATGGTATATTTTTACTATTCAAAACAAATTCGTTAAACCCTGTTGCTGCTATTGTGTGTTCGAATAATTTAAGAACTGAACTGTATTGAACACCTTCGTATTCGCGTGGTGGTTTAGCATTCGAATTAATTTCATGATGGATAGTGTCAGCAGCCACTCGGGATTGCTTATTAGCAGGTCCTGCTAACGCAAGAGTTGTTTTTTCTCCATCGATAATGTTGTAGGTTTCAACAGCATCTCCAAGTGCAAAAATATTCTTTACACTGGTTCGCATGAACTTATCTGTTTGAATATACTTGCGTTCATTTAGGGCAATATCGCTTGATTCAAGAAACTGTGTATCAGGCCTAACTCCAATTGCAGTAACAACAAAATCTACAGTAATGGTTTTTCCAGACTTTAAAATCAGCTCAACTTTGTTATTCTTGTGTTTGAATTCAACAACAAAGTCATTTAGAATTAAATCGATGTTGTCACATCTTAAAATATCTTCTGCTTCCATTGCCATATCTTTATCTAAGAAAGCTAAAATGTTTGGTCCAGCTTGAATTAAATGGGTTTTGATATTTCTTATTACTACATTTTCTGCAACTTCAATACCAATAAATCCACCACCTATAACAGCAACATCTGAAGCTTTGTCAACTTTTGCCTTAATTTTCAACATGTCTTCAGGATTTCTTAACTGGCGAATATTTGGGTGATCTATTCCTGGTGTTGGGGGCATGAATGGGTATCCACCCGGAGAAACAATTAAGTAATCATAAGTTTCTTCCCTTATTTCTCCTTTTTTATCTTTGACTACAACTTTGTTTTCTTTATTATTTACCTCTGTAACCATGGTTTCAGTATAAACTTCTACTCCATAGATGTCTTTTAAGTCTTGTGGAGTATAGATGTAAATATCTTCTTCTTTTGTAACTCCGCCTATGTAATAAGGCATTCCGCAATTACCAAATGAAATATATTTACCTTTATCAAATACAATAACTTCATATTCTCTATCAAGTCTTTTTAGTCTAGTGGCAGCAGTAGCTCCTCCTGCAACACCTCCAACTATAACTATTTTCTTTTTCATATAACTCCTTTTGTATCTTTTTAAGTTTAACAAAAAAATAACATAAAAAAAGA
>JABABL010000011.1 GCA_014238225.1 Mycoplasmatales bacterium | reverse complement strand
ATTTCATGACTTCCTCTTGAGCAACTCATGTTTTTGCAATATATAAAAGAGTAGGAAATATAATGTTTCCAGGATTTTATAACGCTTCCCCGTTTTTAAACGAAGAAGTTACAGCATTCATGATTAAGGAAATTCCAATTTTTAAGAAGTATGATTTTGCACTTATTAGATCACTACTAATCTGTGGTCAAAAAAGCAGAGAACCAAATATTAGAAAAAAAGATACAAACAAATCTTATCCTGGATTATGAAAAAAAACCGAGAGAATGGTTGAATGAATGAAAGTAAACAAAAAAATTATTACCTATGAAGAGTTTGTTAATTATGAAAAAGGCAATTCTAATATAAAATAATATTATGAAGAAAAATAATAAAAAAATAATAACGAGTTTGGGTGCTGCCACTATTGGTGGAACAATTGCTGCTGCGTCCATTGCACAAAGTTGTGGTAATGGTTCACTTCTTCCTAATGCGGAAACGGTAGGAATTATAACAAATGCAACTAGAGCTGTTTTTAGTTCTAGTGGAGTTCGTAACTTTAACGGTGATGCAACCAACTTGAATACAAATTCACAAAACGTCTTGCGGGCAATTGAGTCATTTGGAGAAGGTAGTGGAACTGTAAGTTCCATTAGTAACTTTTCTGTTATTGCTATAAATGTTAGAAGTACAAGCAGAGTGGATGTAACACTAAATAATTTCTCAGCAATTAAAACAAACGGTGATTATTTGTGACAAACAAGCACCGCCATTTCAAACCAACAAATAGTGTTTTCCATTGACTTGCAAGTCGCTCTTACAGAAGAAGGGGTGGCTACAGAAGCATCATTATTATCTCAAAACTTTAGTGCGAGAAATCTTTCTCTTATAACTCCTTCCGATGACTTGCACACTGTTATTACTTCAGTGGGTTCTTTTACAAGTAGACAAGGCACTCCAATGCCTAATGCAGTGCTTTTTAGTGCATTGAATTTGGGGACCACTAACGTGGATTCTTCAAGCATAGTTTTTAGAGATGATTCATATTATGATGATGCAACACAAATTACAATTACAAAACAGCAAGATACCTACACAATTGTTTTCGCAAGTAATTTTACTGGTAAAGTGAGTACAACAGGTGGTGGATTTGTTTACTTTGGTCAGACAGAAACCATTGGTAGTCCTTTTGGTCAACTACAAATGAATGTTAGTGGTAACACAATTTCCAATGTAACATGAAACAATGTTTTAGATACCACCACAAGAGTCACTAGTCTCATCACGAATAACTTTATCTCATCTGACGAAACTAGCACAGACAGTATCGATAATTATATTCACGGAGCAACCACTCCTTCAACAGATGTGGAATTTTACTTAGCAGGATTATCACAAGAATTATCTGCGGGAGCTAATCCCCTATCTTTCATAGAAAATCAAGGTATTTTAAGAATTAGAACATCTAGAGCAGGCGCAATTAACAACAGAATAACTGAGGAGGATTATAATGTTTTTTCTTCGTATTTTGAATCCCCATCATCAGCAATGTTAAACGACCAACAATTTGATATTGTTTTCACTAGTGATGTTGAAGCTTTCGGAACAGTTGTTGCTGCTGAACCAGAAGGCGGATCAGGATTATTTACAAACAATATTTATGGATTTAGAAGTAATTCAAATCTTGTTAGTGTTTCTGGAATTTCTTCCAGTCCTAGTGCTCGCGCCTTGACAGCACCTGCATGGGAAGGAATTATGGTGCAAAATGAAATTCAAGTCATTAGAGCCACCATTAATTCTTTATCTGGACAAAACTCACTTGCCTCAAATGAATTAGTGATGCTTTTAAATAGAGCAATACAAGCACGCGTAGGGTTCGAAAATAATTCGATAACTAGCATTGATGTTTTTAATCTTTCTCTAGGAAATATTTATATTACAAATACTGATTCTACAAATTTTTCTGAGAGCGGCATATCTAGTTATTCAATTATTTTGGGTGCCAACACTGCCACTTCCACCGGTAGTTCAAATCAATTATCAATCACTACAAATAATAGCGATAACACTAATGAAGCCGTCTTCACCTCTTCACAAAGTGCTCCACCAGGAATTTTCATTGATGGACTAACTTTTTTGAACGGAACAATTAATTGAGGAGATGTACCCGCTGGCAGCGTAACAGGCTTAGTAGCACCAGCATAAATTTATAATGGGAAAACCACAACACCAAATTAAACCAGAAAATCTTCAAGTTTTAGAGAAAATAAAAAAAGAAACAGACGAAGACAGATCTAGTGTTTTGCAGCTTACAGGACATTCAAGATCTGCCTTGACTAAATTTGAAGTCAAAGAACAGTGATTAAGACGAGATAATATTAAACACCTAAACACACTAACATTTGAAAAAAGACGATTTAGGCTGTATGTTTCGCTTTTACTTGTTTTTAGTCCTTTTACCGTATTTTTATCTCTATTTTTTGTTCCGCTAATGAAAGACAAAGTTTCTGAAAGAACAAGGCAAATTGAATCATTATTAAAAACAATTCGAGAAATTAATGTCAGTAAAAACAGCAAATAATTTATTTAGTAGCGAAGCAGTTAGTTGTTTTCATCCAGATAAAATTTGTGATCAAATAAGTGATGCTATTCTAGATAAATGTTTGGAGAATGATAAAAATAGTAGAGTTGCATGCGAAGTTTTTGGAACATCTAAAAACTTAATTATTGGTGGAGAAATAACCACAAAAAGCAATGTTGATTATCCCAAGGTGGCGAGGGGCATTCTAGAAAAAGTTACGAGCCATAAAAATATATCCATTACCAATTTTATTATTCCGCAAAGTTTAGAAATTGCCACAGGAGTTAACAGAGGGGGAGCAAGCGATCAAGGCGTTGTTTTCGGTTATGCAGTTGATGACAACAAACAGTTTTTACCAAACTCTTATTACTTAGCCAGTGAAATAATGATGTTGGCTGATCGAAAACAAGAACAAGGCTTGATACCAGAAGCACTATTTGATAAAAAATGTATGGTTACTTTAACAAAGGATAAAAAAGTTAAATCAATTGTTTACAGCAATCAACATGTAAAAAATTTCAAAAAGCAACAATTCATTGAAAATATCAAAAATCAAGTCATTAATCCTGTTCTTAAATCTAATGGATTCAATGTTGACTATGAATTACTGTTTAATTCAGCTGATTCGTTTGTTAAAGGCGGGTTTGAAAGCGACACCGGATTAACCGGAAGAAAAATAATTGTTGACACGTACGGAGGTTTTGGTAATCACGGCGGTGGAGCATTTAGCGGCAAAGACCCAACAAAAGTTGACAGATCCGGGGCATACATGGCAAGATTCGTTGCTAAGAATATCGTTGCCAATGGACTTGCCAAGGAATGTCTGATTCAAGTAAGTTATGCCATTGGTGTAGTTAGTCCGATAAGCATTTGTGTTAGACTTGATGGAATTTGAGAGTCAGAAAAAAATAACTATGTTTTGAATTACATATATAAAAATTTCAGCTTCGTTCCTCAGGACATGATTTTGTTTCTCGATCTAACTAATGTAAAATATCAAGACATTAGTAAATATGGACATTTTCTAAAAAAAGAGTACAATTGGGAAAAAATAGTCAAGTTTTAAACGGATTTTTAAAAAAAATTTTTATTGTTGAATTAAAGTTGTAAAATATTTAAATGTTATCTATGTTAAAGAACGAAAAAACTAATCTAATAACAGTATTCTCTGTTGTTATTACAGCTATTCTAATTAGCATACCCTTATCCGTTGTTTATGGATACCAAATCTTCACAGGTTTGTTTATGGGATTAATTGTGGGGACTAGTTCATTTTTGCTTACGATTTTATCGGGATATGTCTTGGCCTTCCTAGCAAAGAAATTTGCGGCAAAAAGTTTTAATAAAAAAGGTTTATCAACAGTTAACTTTATGTTCATGGGTGTTAGGTTTGGAATTGCCGCAGTTATATTTGTAAGCGCTGGCCTTCTTTTCATGTATTTTAATGCAGTAAATCCTTACGCATTGTTGATCGGAACAGGGTTACCACTGACTTCATTTTTTCTTCTACAGCTTGGTCTTTTATTCAAAAACACTAAGAATTCAAAAAATCCTGAAACAGAGGTTAGTTGATAATGCCAGACACCTTATTTCAATTTCAAGGCGTTTTATTAACAATATTGATAACAACCATTATTTGAGTTGTTGTTTCTGTTACGTTTTACTTGAAAATTAAAAAAGCTGATGCAGCAAAGGCACCAGAAGGCTTGGTTTTATTCATAGAGAAATTTGTTGTTGGTCTTGAGGAAACAGTTGTAGATGTTATGGGTCCCAAATTTAAATTTGTTACACCTTATGTTATGTACCTTATTTTGTATTTGGGAACAGGAACGGTGCTTGGACTTATGGGACTAGACGACCTTGCAGGAAACTATACAATCGTTCTTACATTGGGCTTAATCGCTTTCGCAAGCATATATATAGTTGGATTAAAATTTCAAAAATTTGCTTTTTTTAAAAGATATTATAAAGATCCCTTAGCTTTGCTAACGCAATTCGCTCCTTTAATCAGTATTACGTTTCGTTTATTTGGAAACACGTTAGCAGGTACTGTTATTGTTAGTTTATTTTTCTTATTGACATACAATATTTGGCTAGCTGTTCCTGTTATCGGACAAATCAACATTCTCGCAGGATTTGTTGCCCCCCCAATTATGTTCTACTTTAACTTTTTTGATGGATTCATACAGATTTATATATTTATGCTCCTATCAATTACTTATGCTGGGTTAGAGGCACAGGAAGAAAGTTCACCAAAGCCAAAAGTTAGGGTTAGAATACAAGAAGAAGACATCATTAAAAAAGCTACCGATTTATACGGAGATGAAGATTTAGTGAGAGAAAGAAATTAGAAAGGAGAAAAATGATTGATTTTATAACAAACTTCGCTCAGGCAGCAATGCCATCAGCGATTAATATTTCTGCACCCGTGATATTCAACGATGCAATTTTTGGAATGTTAAACGCCAATGTCAATACTTTTACAGACATTGGAGCCATAGGAATTGGTGCTGGTGCAGCTGCAACCGGAACACTTGGTGCCGGAATTGGACAAGGATTTTCTGCAGGAAAGGCAGCTGAGGCAATTGGAAGAAACCCAGAAGCAACAGCTAAGATACGAACAATTTTTATTGTTGGTGCGGCTATTGCTGAGTCAGGCGCTATTTATTCGCTATTGATTGCAATAATACTTATATTTGTTTATCCAACTTTACAACAATCTCCACCAGCATAAGTCGGATAATAAAAAGGAAAAGAAAGGACTTTTATGGGAAATGACATAGTTTCAAGCTTGTTTCCGAACATTCCAACATTAATAGGGCATATAATTGCATCCGTTATTATTTTGAGTTTGTTTGGTTTTTTAATTTATAAACCATTACGTAAATTTTTAAGCGACAGAAATTCATATATTCAGAAAAACATTACTGCTTCTGAAACGGTGCGTACCAGCTCTGTTTTGGATCGACAAAAAGCTGCACAAGAATTAGAGACCGCTAGAGGGACTAGAAGCGTAATAATTCAGAATGCGAAAACCGATGCCAATAAAATTAGTGATGAAATAATTCAAAAAGCAAATCACGAGGCGGCACGGCTAAAAGAAGATGCATTTCAGATGATTAGTATTGAAAAGAAAAATTATCAGGATAATGCACACAAAGAGATAGTGAGTGTTGCGATGCTTGCTGCTCAAAAAATAATTGAAAAAGAATTAAAAGAGAACAGTTTTAAAAAAATCGTTAATGATTTTCTAGCAGAGTAGATGAAAGATTTAAACAAAGCTAAAGGATTTGCATTAGCTCTTTTTGAAGTTGCTGCAGAACGACACGAAATAGAAGAAGTTTACACCGATCTAAACGAGTTATCAAAAATCGTTTCAGACAATCCAGAAATTATTAAAATACTAGTCACTCCTAAAATAGAGGCAATTGAAAAAAGAAAGATTTTCAAAAGTGTATTCAAAGACAAAGTCTCAGATTTGTTATATGACTTCTTCCATGTTTTCTTTGAAAGAGATTCATTTGACTTGTTTGGTAGCGTGTGTGAAGAATTTAACATTTATTTTTCCATGTACTCTTCTTCTTATCATGGAATAGTCTATACATCAGAAAGTCTTGATAAAAAAACAATTGAAAAAATTGAGAAAAAAGCATCACAAAAAATGAAAATGGATAAAATTAAATTGAAGCAAATTATTGATAAAAGTTTGTTGTCTGGAATTAAAATTATTGTTAATGGAAGAGTATTAGATTATTCAATAAAAGGCAAAATGGATAATCTAAAAACAAGTTTATTAAGGAGAAATACATAGCATGTCTTTAAAAATTGATGAAATAAGTGCAATAATTAAGCAACAAATCAAACAGCATAAGCAATCAACTGAACTTAAAGAGCAAGGTATAATTATTAGTGTTGCTGATTCGGTTGTTCTGATTTATGGACTAGACAATGCATTGCTTGGTGAACTACTTAATTTTTCCGACAACACAACAGGCATGGTTCTAAGTTTAGAGGAAGATGTGGTTGGTGCAGTTTTATTAGATGAAAACCCAGAAATAAAAGAGGGCGATGTTGTATATAGAACAGGCACTGTTGTTGAAATCGGGGTAGGAGATGCTCTTTTGGGAAGAATTGTTAACGGATTGGGACAAGCAATTGATTCTGGTCCTAAGTTAAAAATTAAAAAGAATAGGCCAATAGAGGCTATTGCTCCAGGTGTTATGTATCGTGAGACAGTTAACGAACCACTTGAAACTGGAATACTTTCAATCGATGCAATGATTCCCATTGGAAAGGGACAAAGAGAATTAATAGTTGGAGACCGCCAAACAGGGAAGACAGCCATTGCTATAGACACAATAATTAATCAAAAAGGTAAGAATGTTAATTGCGTTTATGTTGCAATTGGACAAAAAAATTCTTCTGTTGCTCAAATTGTTCAAAAATTAAAAGAACATGATGCTATGGAATACACAACTATTGTTGCTGCAACCGCAAGTAAACTTGCACCACAACAATACCTAGCACCGTACACTGGAATTTCTATTGCAGAGGAGTGAAGAGAACAAGGCAAAGATGTACTGATAGTATACGATGACTTGTCGAAACATGCTGTTGCATATAGGACAATGTCGCTTTTATTAAGACGACCACCAGGCCGTGAAGCATATCCTGGTGACATATTTTATTTGCATTCAAGACTTCTAGAAAGAGCTGTAAAGATTAACAAAAAACATGGTGGTGGAACAATAACTGCTTTACCAATAATTGAAACCCAGGCAGAAGATATTTCTGCATATATTCCAACCAACGTTATTTCAATAACGGACGGACAATTATTTTTAGTCAATGATTTGTTTAATAGTGGTCAACGACCTGCTGTTGACTCTGGAATCTCAGTATCACGTGTTGGTAGTGAAGCACAAATAAAAGGTATAAAACAAGTTTCAAGATCACTTAAATTAGAACTTGCTCAATACCGTGAACTACAAGCGTTTTCGCAATTTGGCAGTGACTTGGACAAGGACACAAAAATTATTCTTGAACACGGAAAGAGAGTTTTGGAACTATTAAAACAGGAGCAATACAAACCACTTAATCAAATTGATCAGATCTTGATTTTGCTTTCAGCACAAGAAAGACTTATTAAATGAATTCCAACAGAATTAATTGGCGAATACCGAGACAGAATGCTTACGAATTTCCACAAAAAGGGAAAAGCAATTTGAGATGAAATCGACCAAACAAAAGCGCTTGGAGATAAAGTTAAAGCCCAGGCATTGGCATTATTAAAAAAATTCACTATTGACTTCACTGCATCTATTCCAAATTACAATGGGGATTCTTATGGTGATTTTGCTGAATTTGCAAAGGAAAACTAATGGCAAATTCTCCGCAGGAAATTAAAAGAAGAATTGGTGCCGTTAGAACGACAAAAAAGATAACCAAAGCAATGCAGTTAGTGGCGACATCTAAACTTAGAAAAGCACTTACGGAATATCAAAAACGAAAAGATTACACAATTGGAATCTATGATGTTGTTCATTCTATAATTCAAAAAACAAAAAGTTTTCAACTAACACCTAGTACTGGCAAAAATAATTTGTACATAGTTATTAATAGCGACTTAGGATTGTGTGGCGGTTTTAACGGTAATCTAAATCGTTATGTTGAAAACAGTTTAAATCCAGGAGATGGAGTAATACTAATAGGTAAAAAAGCCGAGGGGTTCTATAAAGCGGAGAATGTTACGATCGAAGAAACATATTATCGTATCGGCGACAGTATAACATTTACTTTAGCGAGAAACATTGGCATTGAGGCTTTGACAAGATATCAAAGCAATCAGTACGGTAAGGTTTTTATTTGTTGTAATAAATATATAAACAGCGTTAAGTCTGAACCACAAATACTGCAAATTTTACCGATTGAAAAACCAAAAATTGTCGAAGACAACACGCTACAAGCGATAACTATATTTGAACCAGATGCAGAAACAGTATTTAAAAGCTTACTACCTTTTTATATTAATAGTGTTGTGTATGGCGCTTTAATAGAATCAAAGGTTGCGGAATTTTCCTCACGCAGAACAGCTATGGAAAATGCTTCAGATAATGCCGATGACATTGAAGAAAACTTGCAATTAATTTTCAATAGAGTAAGACAAAGCGCAATAACAAGAGAAATTTCTGAAATAGTGAGTGGTTCAAATGCAGGAGAAACATAGAAAAATGGAAAAAAATAAAAAACAAAACAAAGGAATGATTGTAAAAATTCAAGGTCCTATTATTGATGTAAAGTTTGATGATAAAACTTTACCCTTTTTAAAAAATGCGCTTTTAATTGATAACAATGGAACGAAATTGGTTGTAGAAGTTGCTCAACACATTGGTGATGATGTTGTGCGTTGTATAGCAATGGGAGCCACCGAAGGCTTAAGAAGAAAAATAGAAGCCATAGATACAGGAGGACCAATTAGTGTTCCGGTTGGTGAGGAAATACTAGGAAGAATGTTTAATGTTCTTGGTGATGTCATTGATGAAAAAGAAGAACCCAAGATTAAACAACGATTGCCTATACACAGAGAAGCACCATCTTTTGAAGAACAATCCACAGGATTTGATATCTTAGAGACTGGAATTAAGGTTATAGATTTACTTTGTCCATACGCAAAAGGCGGAAAGACAGGGTTGTTTGGAGGTGCTGGTGTTGGAAAAACCGTTATCGTTCAAGAGTTAATTCACAACATTGCTAGTGAACACGGAGGATACTCGATGTTTGCTGGTGTTGGAGAAAGAACAAGAGAAGGAAACGATTTATATCATGAGATGAATGAATCAGGAGTTATTAATAAAACAGCATTGGTCTTTGGACAAATGAACGAACCCCCCGGAGCTAGAATGAGAGTTGCTTTAAGTGCGCTAACGATGGCTGAATATTTCAGAGATGTAATGCATCAAGACGTTTTATTGTTTGTTGATAATATATTTAGATTTACTCAAGCCGGTAGCGAAGTATCAGCACTACTCGGTAGAATGCCTTCCGCTGTTGGTTATCAACCAACACTTGCTATCGAAATGGGCCAACTTCAGGAAAGAATCACTTCCACAAAAAATGGATCCATTACATCTGTACAAGCGGTATATGTTCCTGCTGATGATTTAACTGACCCCGCTCCTGCTACAACATTCACACACCTGGACGC
This sequence comes from Mycoplasmatales bacterium, assembly GCA_014238225.1. Taxonomy (GTDB): domain Bacteria; phylum Bacillota_I; class Bacilli_A; order Mycoplasmatales; family JABAAY01; genus JABAAY01. The sequence goes on along the minus strand of JABABL010000011.1, from coordinate 2,468 downwards.
AAAAACAGTTTTGGATAGAAATATAGCTGCTTTAGGAATATATCCTGCAGTTAACCCACTTGAATCTAGTTCAAGAATGTTGGACATAAACATTGTTGGTGAAGAGCATTACAACACTGCGCGAGAAGTTCAGCAAGTTTTACAAAGATTTAAAGAACTACAGGATATTATTGCTATCCTTGGATTAGACGAGTTGAGTGAAAGCGATAAATTAATAGTTAAAAGAGCAAGAAAAATACGAAACTATTTATCACAACCTTTCCATGTTGCTGAAAAATTTCTTGGTTATAAAGGTAAGTTTGTAAAAACCAAGGACACAATAAGAGGCTTTCAAGCTATACTTAATGGAGAGTGTGACGAGATTCCAGAAACAAAATTCTTGTATATTGGGGGAATAGAGCCACTTCTTGAAGAGTACAAAGATAAAGTGAAAAAGGATATTTTTAAAAAATAGGCAAAGAGTGGAGTGAAAAATAGATGAAATTCAATTTAGAAATAATATCACCACTTGGCACCTTTCTTAAGAGAAAAGTAGACCAGTTAAATTTGAGAACATCCGAGGGAGATTTAGGAATACTAGCTGAACACATACCTCTTGTTGCAAGCGTTGTTCTTTCGGAATTATCATACTTCATTGATGATAAAAAACAATACTGTGCAAACGGGAATGGTTTGTTGGTTGTTGAAAAAGACAAGACGGTCGTCTTACTTGAAAGCATAGTTAATGCAGAGGATATAGATCTGGAATTGGTGAAGAACCAAAAGGCTAGAATAGAACGACAATTAGAAACCCAAAAACAAAAAGTTGAAGAAATTAAATTAAGGCAGGCATTAGACCAAGCCACAAATTTAATAAGGGTAAAGGAGCAAAACTAGTGAAAAAAGAATTTTTATTTTTTCATCCGAACTTGAAAAGCAAATCGGTGGCAAACAAAATGATATGAGAGGAGTGTAAAGAAAAAGGATACGATCCAGTTGATGTTTATGAACTGTATGGAGATTTTAAAATAGATCCAAAAAGGGAACAGAAAAGGTTGGAAAGCGCCGACCACATTTATTTTGTTTTTCCTCTTTATTGATACAACTCGCCTTCTCTTTTGAAAGAATATATTGACATTGTGTGAGAAATGGGATGATGTTGAGGATATACAGGGGTTAACGATGCACTAAAAGGAAAACCATTTAGCTTCATTGTCACTGCCGGAAGCACTGAACAAAATTACACAAGAGAAGGCGGGAGCAAAAGAACTCTTCCAGAATTTTTATCGTGACTATACGAAACCATTGAAAACTTTACACAAGCGCGTGTTGATGAAACAATTGGAATTTTTCAAGCTCAAAGCGTTACCAAAGAAATTATTAAAAACAAATTAAAGAACATCTAATTTTAATTTCAAATATTTCTTATAAAATCCAAAGTTAAATAGTATGTTTTTCTTCGTGGTAATTTTTGATTATCGCAAAGATGTAAATAAAAGATACATAGGGACTGTCCCTAGTCAAAACATTACTATTGAATACGACATATATACGACTGCATATCAACAAGGAACTTGCGGACCAAATTGCGAAGAGTGAAGTGTTGATTTTAGAAGAACTATAGAAGAAAAAACTGCCGGCACAATAGATATTACTCCTTTTTATATTCATAAAATTAATAATCCCGGGCGCTCCGTTTAGTTTAAAATAGAGAAAGGATTTTGTAATAACAAAAATGAAAAAATGATCTAAAAGAAAAAAAATTGCTACTGCTTTTTCTGGAGTAGCGGTTGTGGCAGGAGCTTCTGCTGCGGGAGCTGGCACATCTATTCTTGCAAACAGAAATCCTTATGAAAAACTTTATTTTGATGAAGAACAAGCGTTGGAAAGAATTGAATCTTCAAAAGAAGTACTTAAAGATTGAGACCGTGAATGAGAAGAAGGAACAGTTCAGCATGATTATAAACAATCTTGAATTAACGACAACAACACACCGCCCGACAACCCTATTGAAACATACCGACGAGGCATCGTGCTTCGCATAAACCTAGTCTCCTTCACGATGTACGATTCCAACGGAAATTTCTGAAGCAAAGAGGATCAAAACTCACTTGGTGAATTCACAAGAATAAAAAGAGTGAATGCAGATCCTAATCTACTCATTCCGTCTTGACCTGTCGGAAATTACGGGGAAACAGATCTATTGCCCGGGTACGAGTTTAAAAGTTTTGGAATGAGATATTTTGACCCTAATTTATCAATTATTATAGAAAACGCAAACGGCAATGATTATGCAATAGGCTACGACCCGGATACAAAGAAAGAAATTCTGGACTCCGCCCTGGACTCCGGAAATAATTATCGTGTCATTTCAGGAGTTTTAGATGCGGGATGAAACTTCCGACCTGGAGATAAGTATGTGGATAATTACTACGCAACCCCTCACGACTGAGCCGCTTCCTCGTTTACTTTGGAGTTAGTAGGAAAAA
>JABABL010000010.1:1728-13248 GCA_014238225.1 Mycoplasmatales bacterium | reverse complement strand
TCTCTTAATTTTGAAAAGTCTTCTAGATTTTTTGCTCTTAAAAAAATATTACATGCTAATTCTTCCCCAATAGTTGAAGGAATTGTAGGTAAATTGTTTTTTAATTTATCTTTAATTTCAAAAATTTTACTGTGAGGCAATATTTTTCTAAAATCATGTTCAATCTGGATAATGATCTTATCTGGATATCTTTCTTTAAGATTGTTTAAAATAATAAAAGACATTTCTTGATTCAAATTAGCAGTAGGCTCATCAATAATTAAAATATCAAATTCTTTTTTTAGCAGCTCTCTTGCTAATACAATTCTTTGTTTTTGACCCTGCGAATAATTTGTACCGTTGTTTAACACCATTGAATTATCCTTTTCAGGCAAATCATCAACAAATTGTTCTAAATAACTATCAAAGTAAGAATTTTTATATTTTTCTTTCGGAGTATTTTCATCATAAAACGTAAGATTTTCCTTAATTGTTCTGTTGAAGAGAAAACTATTTTGGCTAATGTATGCGACTTTCTTCCTTTGGTTAAATTGACAAATGTTTTTGAACTCACTATTATTAAGGAGAAAGTTACCTTTATAATTATTGAAATATCCCTTTATCGTTTTCCCAAGAACACTTTTTCCGCTTCCAGATTCCCCTATTAAAGTTATGTAATCACCTTTTTTCAACTGTAAGTCTTCAATGGAATATAAAAATTTATCTTCTATAAAAAGATCGAAGTTCTGAAATTTTAAGCTAGTGATGTCATTCACCATTTCCGTTCCTCATTGTTTTTCTTCTGGTAAATCGAATATCTCTTGAAGTCTTCGTTTGCTTTTCTTTATTCTTTGCAGGTTCGATATTGCTCCCGACAATTGTGTAAAGGGCTGCAATAAAAATTGACTAAACGTTATTAAAACAATAAAGGAGGGAACGCTTAATCCAAACCCCCCTTGAAGTGTAGGTAAGTTAGGGTTTGTTGTTTGTGTTAACAATCACACTGCAAAACCTATTATTCCTATTAGGAAGAATAAAAAAATTGATCCATTTATAACTTCCGCTATTTGAATTACTTTTTCATTTCTATTTTGATTTTTGTAAATAGTATCGCACTCATGATTAATTTTAGAACTAATGTATCTTTCTTTATTTATAGACTTAATTACCGCGAAGCCATTAAGAAAATCAAAAATATACGATCACAATGTATCCTTCGAACCAAGATATGTGCCAGAGCGCTTAGCAATCAATTTACCAATGTAATAAAACAAAACTGCCATCGCCACTGCAAATGGCACTACAAGCCCAACTAAAACAGGATTAAAAAATAAAAGCACACCCACTACACTAACAGCAAGAGCTAATGAGTTCAATAATTGTTGAGTATACATTACTCTTTCCGTAGTAACGGTGTACACATCTTCTTGACATCTGGTAAAAATTTTTCCATTGCTTTCTTTTTCAAACTCAGAAGGATTAATAGAACCAATATGTTTAACAATTTTATCCAGCAGTCTTTGTCTTTCGTTTATGGCTATTCTATCTATGGCTAAAAACGTTACTTCTTGTAGGACAATGGAGACAAATACAAAATAAATCACTGCTCCAACAAGCGTTAAAATGAGTTGAACAATGGCTCCTTGATCTCCTGGATTAGAAACTAAAGTTTGTGCAGCTTCAAGTCCAAATTGAATAATAAAAATAATTGCAATGGAACTAACACCAATAATTGTGTTCAATAAATATGAAAAAAAATATTGAAACTTATTGTTTTTACTTATCTTTGTTGGTTCCATAATTCGAAGTTATGTGGTCTTCGTACTCCTTCAAGTTTTTGTATTCCAGATGTTCACCACAGTAAATTTTAAGATAATTGTCATTGGAAAAACACGACGGTAGTATTCCTAAAAGAATTCCAAAATGTAATCATTTTGGGTCTTTTCAGCTAAAAACATACAGTCCGTTGGAGATTTCTTTATATGGGGCATTGTAGGTTTGTGACTCCACGGAATGCACTATTGATCACCCGTATCAATTTTTAAAATTATCTGGTTTTGAAATATCACTGCTGTACAGTGATAATCAAGAAAATATATTCTTAAAATTAATTAAATAATTTTTATAATACAAATTGTTCCTATCATAAATAGCTAAAGAGATAGTAATAATTGTTTGAAAATCATTGCTATATATTAATTTTAATGATGGAAGATCTTCGAAAACTGCCTTCACGGCTGCTATACGGTTTATAAGGTTATCTCTTTGTAACTTATCAAACACTATAAAAAAACCTCTTTAGTAATTTTAGAAATTTTCATTACGTGTTTGTCAATTAAAGTATTTTTTTCCATAATTTTAGAGTTTTGTTTGTCGCTATAGATTACCGGAAAAATACCCAAGACTAAACCAATATGTAATCAATGAGGTGAAAAAACATTAACTTCAAAAGTTTTATCACTTTTTTCATTATAAAATAAACGTTTATTATCCACTTGTACAGTTTCGTCATTGTATATTTTTTCAATTCAGTTAACTCAAGAACGAGGTTTTTTTTCATCCACAGTGTAGTCAACCAACATGTCCAAAAGCAAGTACTTTTCTATATTAGGCTTTTCCACATACTCGGATTCCTCACTAAAAATACCGATTCCTAGTTTAATGATTTGTTTGAAATTTGAGAAATAAAGTTCGGGAATATCCTCTTGAACACAAAACTCATGAACATTTTTTTTCAAATTATCAATAAAGGAAGCACTTGACATTTTCTTTTTCATACCTAAATACTACACTATTGATATGTTGTTTTGTAAACTTGTTGGTTTGATAATTAGAAGAAACTTGTCTTTAATTCATATTGGTTAATGATACTATGTAATTAACAAAATGCTTACATATGATTTAATTTTAACTGCTGGCGGTTCATCAACAAGAACAAAAACTCCCATTAACAAAGTTTTTTTAAATTATGGTGGTGTAAGCCTTGTTGAGAATATTTACTCGTTATTTAAAAATGATGTTGGATGTAAAAATATATTTGTTACAACGAATTCAAGGGATATAGAGAAAATGAAGCGAATTTGTTCTCGTCTCAAAAACGTGACTTTAACAACCGGGGGAGAGACAAGATTTAAAAGTATAAAGAACGCTTTAAAAAAATGTACTTCTGAGTTTACTATCATCCACGACATTTCAAGATGTTATTTATCAAAACAAATATTACAATCTTTTCTTACTCAATTGTCTACAAGTGAAAATTTAATTGTTGCTAAAAAGACAATTAATTGCTTAAAAAAAGTAACTAGTAACGGTGTTTCAACTGTTGATAGAGAACAGTTTGTTCAAACAGAAACACCACAAGGTTTTAAAACGATTAAATTGAAAAAAGCCTACTTAGGCATAGAAGAAAAAGAATATTTCGATAGCTCTCAAGTGGTTGAATTATTTTATAAAAATAAAGAAAAAATCAATTTCTTCTTTCACGATACGAAAAACAAAAAGATAACAATACCTTCTGATGTAAGTGAACTAAAAAAATATTAGGGATAAAAAAACTGGCATCGTGCTATCTTCGCGTTAACTATTGTCGCCGCTGTAGAGCTTAACTTCTGTATTCGGGATGGGAACAGGTGTACATCTACGCTATCAATACCAGAACTGTATTTTACCAAATATTTGCAATGTTTTGTCTTAAATTGCAAAAAATAATAAACACTTTAGTTGAAAAATAAAACTTGATAATTATGAATAATTCTATAAGTAGCATCGCTCCGCTTGAATCAATAATGTGGTTTGACAGTGTGCGATAACTACGAGAATGGTTATTTTTGAAATCAGATATCAAGAGATCACGAATGATGCAGACATGACTTAAATTCACTGTGTCTTTTGAATTGCTTAATAACGAGAATCTTGTCTATTTAATAAGAGCAATTACAAAACTTCAATAATTAAAAAAACACCTCTTCGAGGTGTTTTTTTAATTAATTAGCATTAATAAGATGTTCTCATTAAGTATTTTTTTTGCTTTTAGAAAATAATAAGATTCGACCTATTAGTATCGGTTAGCTTAACACGTCACCGTGCTTACACATCCGACCTATCAACCTCATCGTCTTTGAGGGGTCTTACTCCATATGGAGGAGAAAATTGTTTTGAAGCTCGCTTCATGCTTAGATGCTTTCAGCATTTATCGATTCCCTACATAGCTACCCAGCAATGCCGTTGGCACGACAACTGGAACACCAGCGGTAGGTCCACTCCGGTCCTCTCGTACTAGGAGCAGCTCTTCTCAATTTTCTAACACCCACAACAGATAGGGACCAAACTGTTTCACAACGTTCTGAACCCAGCTCGCGTACCGCTTTAATGGGCGAACAGCCCAACCCTTGGAAGCGACTCCACCTCCAGGATGCGATGAGCCGACATCGAGGTGCCAAACCTCCCCGTCGATGTGAACTCTTGGGGGAGATAAGCCTGTTATCCCCGGGGTAACTTTTATCCGTTGAGCGACGATCATTCCATACTGAATCGCCGGATCACTAAGTCCAACTTTCGTTCCTGTTCGACTTGTTAGTCTCACAGTCAAGCATTCTTATATCTTTACACTCTACACACGATTTCCGACCGTGCTGAGAACACCTTTGAACGCCTCCGTTACTCTTTGGGAGGCGACCGCCCCAGTCAAACTACCCACCAGACACTGTCCTCCAGCCGGATAACGGCTGCAAGTTAGAATTTCAATAAATTAAGGGTGGTATCCCAAGGGTGATTCCACGAAAACTAGCGTTTTCGCTTCGACATCTCCCACCTATCCTGTACAAAATTTACCAAAATTCAATATCAAGTTGTAGTAAAGCTCCACGGGGTCTTTCCGTCTTGTTGCGGGAAACCTGCATCTTCACAGGTACTAAAATTTCACCGAGTCTATAGCCGAGACAGCGTTTGGATCGTTACACCATTCGTGCGGGTCAGAACTTACCTGACAAGGAATTTCGCTACCTTAGGACCGTTATAGTTACGGCCGCCGTTCACTAGGGCTTCAATTCAGTGCTTCGCCGAAGCTAACACCTCCTCTTAACCTTCCAGCACTGGGCAGGCGTCACCCCCTATACATCCTCTTACGAGTTAGCAGAGAGCTGTGTTTTTGATAAACAGTCGCCCAAACCTCTTAACTGCGGCTCATCGAAATGAGCACCCCTTCTTGCGAACTTACGGGGTTATTTTGCAGAGTTCCTTAGCTATAGTTTTCTCGCTCACCTTAGGATATTCTCCTTGACCACGTGTGTTCGTTCTCGGTACGGATTACATGTAATACTGGTAGAAACTTTTCTTGAAAGTTTGGCGTCAATGACTTCGGTAATTGTCTTGCGACGTTTCCTCCTCATCACTCATCAGTGTTATGCTGTGCGGATTTGCCTACACAACCACCTTCTAGCTTAAACATACACTTCCGATCGTATGCTCATTTAGCCTCCTTTGTCATTCCATCCCTTACATGCAAGTACAGGAATATCAACCTGTTACCCATCGACTACGCCTTTCGGCCTCGCCTTAGGATCCGACTAACCCTGGGAGGACGAACCTTGCCCAGGAAACCTTGGTCAAACGGTGTGAAAGATTCTCACTTTCATTCGTTACTCATGCCGGCATTCTCACTATTAATCGTTCCACTTGTCCTCACGGTCAAGCTTCACTACAATTAATACGCTCCCCTACCACTCTTGCGAGTTCGCAGCTTCGGTGTTATACTTTAGTCCCGTTAAATTTTCCGCGCAAAATCACTCGAATAGTGAGCTATTACGCACTCTTTAAAAGATGGCTGCTTCTAAGCCAACTTTCTATCTGTTTAAGCAATTTCACATCGTTTTTCACTTAGTATAACTTTGGGACCTTAGCTGGCGATCTGGGCTGTTTCCCTCACGTCCATGGACCTTATCACCCACAGACTGACTGCCAGATATTGTTCTTTGGCATTCGGAGTTTAATTATATTCAGTACCCCTAGGTGAGGCCATCATATATTCAGTGCTCTACCTCCAAAGACATTCATCCGACGCTAGTCGTAAAACTATATCGGGGAGAACAAGCTATTTCCAGGTTCGATTGGAATTTCACCTCTAACCACAAGTCATCCACTGGTTTTTCAACACCAGTTGGTTCGGTCCTCCAATGAGTGTTACCTCATCTTCAACCTGCTCATGGTTAGGTCACCTGGTTTCGTGTCTATAACTACATACTTAACGCCCTATTAAGGCTCGCTTTCACTTTGGCTCCATTTTTAAATTTAACCTTGCATGCAATCATAACTCGCCGGCTCATTCTACAAAAGGCACGCTATCACCCTTAAACGGGCTCTAACTTCTTGTAAGCAAATGATTTCAGGTACTATTTCACTCCCCTCTCAGGGTACTTTTCACCTTTCCCTCACGGTACTGGTTCACTATCGGTGATTAGGTAGTATTTAGCCTTGCGCAATGGTCTGCGCAGATTCCGACGAAATTTCTCGTGTTCCGTCGTACTCAGGATACTGTCAAAAGATTATTGCATTTCAAATACAGGGCTGTCACCTTCTTTGGCGTGAGTTCCCAATCACTTTTTCTATGCAATAATTTTGTAACTTTATTAGACAGTCCTACAACCCCAGTCGAAACTGGTTTGGGCTGGTCCCTTTTCGCTCGCCGCTACTAAGGGAATCGATTCTCTTTCTGTTCCTCTAGATACTAAGATGTTTCAGTTCTCTAGGTTCCCGTTACAAAACTATGAATTCATTTTGTAACACTAGCTAATTACAACTAGTAGGTTTCCCCATTCGGAAATCCGCGTCTCATAGAATACTTCCTTCTAAACGCGGCTTATCGCAGGTAGTTACGTCCTTCTTCGGCTCCTAATCCCAAGGCATCCATCATTTGCTCTTACCGTTCTTATTATTAAAATATCATAAAGCAAAAAAAATACTTAATTTTCAAAGAACAAATGCATGAAAAACATGCTTTAAAAGTATACCACCTTTTTTTTGTTTTGATGGAGAAAAACAAAAAACATTTTGTTTTCGGAATACGAAAACGTACTGTCCTACTAAAGTGTTATGTTATCCCTTAAAATGCACTCTCTAACTATACAAAACTAGTCTTTTTTTTGTAAGAGTATGTCTCTATGTTCACATCAACTTTTCTTATGCAAATTATTCTTTTTATTGATTTTCATAGATTATCTTAGACAACTGTTTTAATGTTTTCTTGATCATCTGTTTTGGACATCTAGTGTGTACATTTTTTTGTAGAAAAATAAATTCCTCATCTTTTAATAATGATTCAAGATTTCCGTCAGTGGAGAAACTTTAACACAATTCATTAATTCCATGATCAGGCAGGTAAATTTTACTGGGACAGTGTAACGTTCATCTAGATTGAAAAAATAATTTTGTTTTCAGTTATATCGATTTTTGCTTTACAGAATTTATTTAGTTCTTGTTGAATTAATTGAGAGCATTTTGTGTTTTTAACTTGCTATTTTCAAGTATCTAGCAAATACATTTAACTATCTTGATTTATGATTTTATAATAACGAAAATTTATTAAAAATTTAAGTATAGCAACATTTAAAAATACTACATTATGTTTTTATAGTTTAGATGAATTATGAAGTAAGAGTTTTTTAACTATTTAAAAAACACTCAAGAGCCATTAAGACCATTTCTCTTAATGAAGTTTGTCTTTCTTCAGCAGTCAAGTTTCTAGTTTTTGACATGTCCATTCCATTAACAGGGACGTAATCACTAATTGTAACGATTGCTAGTGCATGTTTTTTTAACTCCGAAGCTATTGCATACAGTGCATATGTTTCCATTTCAACAGCCAAACATCCTAAATCAGAAAGTAAATTCAATGTATCTAATCCATTGTAAGAATAAAATGTTGTAGATGTAAAAAGTTGTCCTGCTATATAATCCATATTTCCATCAGCAGCTGCCTTTAAAGCAGCATGTAATAATTTAGAACTTGGCGATGGACAGTATACGACTCCGCCTAAACCATATTGATTTGGTCATCCTGAATCGGTAGAAGCAGACAATCCAATGACTACTTTCCCTGGTTTAATGTCGGGAGATAAACTTCCGGCTGTTCCAACTCTGATGATATTTTCCACATTGTAAAATCCATATAATTCTGCAATGTAGATACCGGCACTAGCGACTCCCATTCCGCTTCCCATAACACTGATTTCTTTACCTTTGTAAGTTCCTGTGTATCCAAGCATATTACGGATAGAATTGAATTGTTTTACGTCTTGTAAAAATGTTTCTGCTATTCATTTAGCTCTTAGTGGATCACCGGGAAGTAAAACAGTTTTTGCTATTTTAACTCCGTCGTGTTTTTTATTTTGTATGTGGTGGGCTTCCCCGAAAAATTGTGTCATTTTTCTCCTTCTCTATAAACCTATTTTAATATGTTTTTTGTTGTATTGCTTTTTACACTTATTTTTTTTAGGTAGTTGCAACATATCTCTGAATTTTCTTAATTCTCCTGGAGTTCACAACTCCATTGTAAAATCCAGGAATATTAAAGGTTATTAAACCTACAATTCCGTATCAGAACAATTTTCGGTTTAATGTTATTAATTTTTGATCGTTGTCTAAGGCATCATACAAAAGCGTTCTATTAGCAATAAGAATAAAGGGAGTTAACCCTAAGTAAATAACTGATGTTAAAACAATTACATCGCTTTGAATAGGCGGGACGGCAAGCCCAGACAAAATTCAAAACAAAACAGAAAGCATAATAGTTCCAAAAGACAAAAGAAATCCTGCATAACTTAAAAATCATATGGATTTTCTTATTTTATAAAATGAAATATTGTGCGTTTTATCATATTGATAAAGTTTTAAATAATTGATTTTTAAATCATTTTCTCTTTCTTCTGTTGTTAGTTTTCGTTCTTCAAGGTTGTCTAGAATATTAGAATGTTGGGGTTGATTTATAAATTTAATCTCTAGTTTTGTTTTTTTAATTGTGTCTTTAATTATGGAATCTTTTTTCTGAGTTTTTTTGGTGGTTTTAATCTCAGCCTCTAATCTCTTAATTAACTTGTAATCGTTGTTAGCAAGGGTTCTTTCCTTTGCATCTTCGCTTTCTGATAATCTTTTAAAATTATTTTTACAATTTATTATTTGTTCTTTAATCTTGATAAGTTCAGCTTCCTGATGAGATTTAATTGTTTGAATGTTTCGGTAAAGTTCTGATTTAAGAGTAGCGACCCTTGATTCTCTTAAGTCATGTTTTTTGTAAAATTTTGAAAATAATTGATGTCTTTGAATGACAGTATTCATTTTTGGATAGTTTAGATTTAAAACGCGAATTTGCTTTTTCGTTTCCTCTAGTATCCCAAAAATTTCCTTTTTGTCGTTAGATTTGTATTTTTCAATCTCTAATTTTATCTTTTCAATCATTTTATTGCGTATGGAGCCTTTTTTATGAGCTTTTTTGATAGTTTTCATTTCAGAATTTAGGGAAGTAATTTTTGCCTTCCTTAAATCAAGTCTTTCACGTAGCACTACAGACATTTCTTTCTTTTTTTGGGCAATTTTTATTTTTGTAGAATTTAACTTTAAATCATGAATTTTATTTTTCAGTTCCTTTTTCATAGCAAAAAGTTCTTCTTTGTTACTGGTTTTGTATTTTCTTATTTCAGAATTATACTTATTGTTTTCTTTTCGGTTCTTAAGGATTAGTTCTCTGTATTGTTTTTTAAGCGAGGTAATACTTTTTCTTCATTCTTTTTTTGTTTTTTGATCTGCAACTTTGGTTTCAAAATTAATTTTCTTATACTCTTCGTATTTTTTAGAATCTAGTTTATTGAAAAGCTTAATAGAACTGTAAACAGATGCAAAAGGATAAGTGACAAATTGATGTAAGTAATACTTAAAATATTGTGTTTTTGTGACTACACCCATTTCGCTAAACATTTCTCTTTTTTTGTCAACGGAAATTTGGTGCTCAGCAATATACTCCTTATTAACTGGTTTTAACACAAGAACTATTGAAGCTGTAACGGTTATTCCAACCAATATAGATAGTATTCAGAAAAATTGAAACGGTCCGAACGCTTCTCCTGGATTTAACGACCCTATAAATGCGCCTAGCGGACTACCTAATCCAGCAAAAAATTCAACACCCAAAAGTGTCGTTAGGAATCCTGCAACACTGGCACCTATAACATTTGCAGGAATAACTCGTAGTGGGTCTGCAGCTGCAAAAGGAATAGCACCTTCGGAAACTCCAAAAAGACCCATACCAAGTGCCGCTTTGCCTGCCACTTTCTCTTCCTTCGAAAATTTTGAAGGACTAATGATAGTGGCTACAAACATAGCTAATGGAGGAACACTTATAGCGGATTGAACAGCTGTCTGAGGTCCCGCAATAACACCATCCACACCTCCAGTTTGAAGGCTACTTAGAAATATAACTGTGGCAACCACCAGAGCAGTCTTATTAAAAGGACCACCCAGGTCTAACGCAATAAAGGCGGCAAAAATTATGCCGGCGAGAATGGCGAGGGCAGGAGTGGCTAATGCATTCAACAACTGATTTATTCCCACAACTAAGTATAAAATTGGTAATCCGAAAACAAATGTTGCAAGCGCAAACGCCATAAAACCAACGAAGAAGGGAATAATTATAAAAGGCAAAATAGGCTTCATAACTCTGGGTCATTTTAATTGATTTATCATTTTAACTATGTAACCAACCAAAAATCCCATTAAAATAGCCCCTACGAAACCTCCTGCGATAGCTGATCCACTGAAAGAGAGGCTTGACGCACCTGGCGCAAAGACTTCTAAGAAAAATTGCTGTACGGGTTCACCAGAAGAATTAGTAGTAACTCCAATGGGAGGGTTGTTCAAGAGAAAAGAACCAATCATGGCGGGCACAATCGCTGCTTTGTCTCCTATAGCAAAAGCAATAAATCCTCCGAAAACCGGAATCATTAGCAAAAAACCTAAACTCCCTGTTTGTGATAAGGCTCGTAAAACGGTTCCCCACGCATTGTTAGGTCAAAAGAAGAATGTAGCACCTGTAGGAGTTGATCCTGTAACAACAAAAATATTTGCAACTCCAATAAACAATCCTGCCATAACAGCAAAGGGTATTAAATAAGAAATACCAGAACTTATTGCTCTGAAAAAGTCGCCGGAATTTCTTGTGCTCCCGATTCGTAACGCTCCTACTTTTTGACCTGCTCCGCCTTGTATCTGGGCAGTTTTTTCTGCTTCCTTTACGGTTTTAATGGGGTCTTTAATCATTTTATTTGTTGTACAGGAATAAAGTTTTTTTCCATTAAAACGAAAGGGATTAATTTTTATATCTGCTGCTAGGATTACAAGATCTGCATCTAGAATGGTTTGCGGATCTAGTTCGTTTTCGACACCCACGGAACCTTGTGTTTCAATATGAACCTCATAACCTAGTTCTTTTGCAGCATTTTCAAGTTTTTGTTTTGCCATGTATGTATGAGCAATGCCCGCCATACACGCTGTCTGTCT
>JABABL010000010.1:0-1718 GCA_014238225.1 Mycoplasmatales bacterium | reverse complement strand
CCAACAAGAATTTTCTTTTTTTGTTTTGTAGAAGAGTCATTATCAGAACTTTCTGTTTTTTTTGATTTTTTTTCTTCCAAGGAAATATTTAATAACTCGGTAATTTCATTTAAAGAATTAGAACTTTTTATTTTATCAACAAATTCCTTTTCAGTAAGTTTTGTAGCAACAGCGCTTAAGATTTTTAAATGATCGGTTCCGGCTGCCTCTTCAGGAATAAATAAAACTATTAAGTCTGTTATAGGTTTTCCATCTAAACTTTCTCATCGTAATTTGCTGTTTTGGTTTCTTATATAAATGATTTGTGAATTTTTAATTGCTTTTGACTTTGCGTGCGGAATAGCAATTCCATTTTCAAATCCAGTTGTGTCGAGTTTTTCTCGTTCTACAAAGGAATCAAATACTTGTTTTTCATTATTAGCAATGCCGAGTTCGACAGATTTTTTTGCCAAAAAATGAAAAATCTCTTCCTGTGTAGAAAACTTTTTGTCAAGAAAAATTTGACTTTTACTTATTAAAGACTTCATTTATGTTGTTTTAGTTTTTCCTTTATTGGAACTGGAACTGTTGGGAATGTCAATGACAAATCATAGACCCACCAAGGCAACAAAATCACCTGATAGCAACATAATTGCTAGGGCAATGCATAATTCTTTTTTTAATTTCAAAAATTGTTCAGTAGTGGAATTATTTAATCTCTTTAAATTAATAGCTGAAAAAACTAACCAAATTATTGGAATAATAAGCCACACTAGAAATGCGGAAAAAATAATATTAATAATTAAAAATACTTTGATTCGTTTTTGAAGATCACTCATTTATATATAAATTATATATAAAAATGTTTACATAGTTAAATAAACAAACAAAAAACCACCATTTTCATGGTGGTTTTTTATACCTTTGACTAAATGTAAGCCTTGAATTTGATGTACACGATTTCTTTGCTTCCTAAAAATTGTACAAATGTGTTTCCTTAGAAAGGAGGTGATCCATCCCCACCTTCCGGTAGGGATACCTTGTTACGACTTCACCCCAATTACTAGTCCTACCTTAGGCAACTTCCTCCTTGCGGTTAGAATATTGACTTTGGGTATTACCAATTCTCATGGTGTGACGGGCGGTGTGTACAAGACCCGAGAACGTATTCACCACAACATTGCTGATTTGCGATTACTAGCGATTCCGACTTCATGAAGTCGAATTGCAGACTTCAATCCGGACTGAGATAGACTTTAAAAGATTTGCTTACTCTCACGAGTTCGCTGCTCGTTGTATCTACCATTGTAGCACGTGTGTAGCCCAGGGCATAAGGGGCATGATGATTTGACGTCATCCCCGCCTTCCTCTATCTTACGATAGCAGTCCATTTAGAGTTCCGTTTTTGAGACGGCAACAAAATGCGAGGGTTGCGCTCGTTGCGGGACTTAACCCAACATCTCACGACACGAGCTGACGACAACCATGCACCACCTGTCATTCGGTTAACCTCCACTATATTTCTATAGCTTTGCCGACGATGTCAAGACCAGGTAAGGTTCTTCGCGTTGCTTCGAATTAAACCACATGCTCCACCGCTTGTGCGGGTCCCCGTCAATTCCTTTGAGTTTCATTCTTGCGAACGTACTCCCCAGGTGGATTACTTAATGCGTTTGCGACGGCACCGAAGGACCTTGGTCCCCCAACACCTAGTAATCATCGTTTACAGCGTGGACTAC